>CAVXZR010000069.1:0-69897 GCA_963765965.1 uncultured Pseudomonadota bacterium | reverse complement strand
GATGGGCAGCCGTTGCCTGCGCCGCTGGATACACCGTCCGCTTCGCGACCATGCGATTATCAAAGGCCGTTATGCCAGTATAGCCAGCCTGCTTGATAACCACCTTTATGAGGGTTTGCAAAGCAGTTTGCGGCAAATTGGCGACATCGAACGTATTAGTTCCCGTATTGCCTTAAAATCCGCACGTCCTCGCGATCTTTTGGTATTGCGCCACACCTTGACTATTTTGCCGCAATTGCAAACCCGGTTAGCGGATACCGACAATTCCCATCTGGAAAATCTGCGTCTACAGTTCCGCGAACAGCCGGCAATACTTAATCTTCTGCAAACAGCGATTATCGATAATCCGCCGGTGCTGATCCGTGACGGCGGCGTGATCGCAAGCGGCTATCACCCCGAACTCGATGAACTGCGAAATATTAGCCAGAATGCCGACCAGTATCTGATCGATATGGAACTGCGCGAACGCCAAGCCACCGGCATCGCCAATCTCAAAGTCAATTACAACCGGGTACACGGTTATTACATTGAAATATCCAATGCTCAGGCCGATAAGGTGCCGGTACATTACTCGCGCAAACAAACCTTAAAGGGAGCGGAACGCTATATCACCCCGGAACTGAAGCGTTTTGAGGATAAAGTTCTCAGCGCCCGTGAAAAATCGCTGGCTTTCGAAAAAGCCTTATACGAGGAACTGCTGAGCACTTTGGCTGCATCCTTAAGAGACTTGCAGCAATGCGCTTCAGCTTTAGCCGAATTGGATGTGCTGGTCAATTTTGCCGAACGCGCCGATACCCTGAATTTGTCGCAGCCGATTCTGGAACCGGAGCCGGGCATAGAGGTTATTGCAGGCCGTCATTTGGTGGTGGAACAGTTGTCCAGCATTCCGTTCGTTGCCAACGATCTGAGTTTTGCCAGCGATAGACGCATGCTGGTGATTACAGGTCCGAACATGGGCGGTAAATCAACTTATATGCGCCAGGCTGCATTGATTGTACTGTTGGCGCATATCGGTTGTTATGTGCCTGCCCAGTCCTTTCGCTGCGGGCCGATAGACAAGATTTTTACCCGTATCGGCGCTTCGGACGATTTGGCCAGCGGACGCTCTGACCTTTATGGTTGAGATGTCGGAAACTGCCAACATATTGCATAACGCCACCAGCAACAGCTTGATTTTGATGGACGAAATCGGCCGTGGCACCAGTACCTTCGACGGCCTGTCGCTGGCCTGGGCTTGCGCCGATTATCTGGCCCGCCATACCCAGGCTTTTACTTTATTCGCCACTCACTATTTCGAACTGACTACCCTGGCTGAAGAACAAACCGGCATCCGCAATATTCATCTGGATGCCATGGAACACGGCGATAAAATTGTGTTTTTACATGCCGTAAAAGACGGCCCGGCCAATCAGAGCTACGGCTTACAGGTAGCGGCACTGGCCGGCGTACCGCAAGTGGTGATAGCCAACGCTAAAAGCAAATTGCATCAATTGGAAAACATCGCTTACATTGAGCAGCAAGACAAAAGCGGCGTCAACCAGTTCGATCTATTCACATCAAAGGAGTGTCACCCGGCGGTGTGTCTGCTTGAGGACATCAATCCGGATAATTTAAGTCCGCGTCAAGCACTGGATACGCTGTATCGATTGAAACAGTTACTATAAATTTTAATTCTGCTTACGGCATCCTGTCTATGCAAGATGAAACGATCCGGTTTTACGGCGGAAATGGGTGGACTTTACGGATATTTTCCGGTCAGTGGTAAAGGGTGCTTTAGCAGCAAAACAGCGCCTTTCTATGTTGAAGACTGGTTCTGTGCTTGTTCCCAGCCTGTTACGAACATTATAATGCTGAACTTAACAATTTAAGGCAGGATGTTCGCCGATTACTTTGTTTAATTTTTGACATTCAATCAGCGCCGATTAGATATTTTTTAAACATAATGAAAAACAATACATTCAAACCCTGCGATCTTGTCATATACGGCGCATTGGGCGATTTATCGAAACGCAAATTACTGATTTCCTTATATCGTCTGGAAAAACACAACCTTGTTGAACCGGACACCCGCATCATAGGCGTGGACCGGCTGGATGAAACCTGCCAGAGCTTTATAGAAATCGCTTATAAAAGCTTGCAGGCCTTCTTAAATAATTCGATCGACGAAGAAATCTGGCAGCAGTTCAGCAAGCGCTTATCATATTTAAAAATAGACCTTACTTAACCCGAACAATATAAGCAGTTGAATGCAGCGGTTGACCCCGGTCAACGGGTGATGGTTAATTACTTCGCTGTCGCGCCGATGCTATTTAAGAACATCTGCCATGGTTTGCAAAGTTGCGGTGTCATCAATGCCGAAACCCGTATGGTCATGGAAAAACCCATCGGCCACGATCTGCAGTCTTCTAAAGAAATTAACGATGTGGTTGCCGATGTCTTCAAAGAAGAACAGGTCTACCGTATTGACCATTATCTTGGCAAAGAAACCGTGCTTAACCTGTTGGCTTTGCGCTTTGCCAACTCGATTTTTACCACCAACTGGAACCATAACACCATAGACCACATCCAGATAACCGTTGGCGAAGATATCGGTATCGAAGGCCGTTGGGATTATTTCGACAAAACCGGTCAGTTACGCGACATGCTGCAAAACCATTTATTGCAGATTTTGACTTTTGTGGCGATGGAACCGCCACCCGACTTATCGGCTGAAAGCATACACAGCGAAAAAATCAAAGTACTGAAATCGCTTAGGCCGATAACCTCCAGAAATATTGAGGCAAAAACCGTTCGCGGCCAATATAGTAAAGGTTTTATCAATGGCCAGGCCGTACCGGGTTACTTGGAAGAAGAGGGTGCGAATACAAGCAGTTCCACAGAAACTTTCGTTGCCATTCGAGTCGACATCGACAATTGGCGCTGGGCAGGGGTACCTTTTTACATGCGTACCGGCAAACGCATGCCCAACAAGCGTACGGAAATCGTTGTCAATTTTAAACAATTGCCACACAATATTTTTAAGGATAGTTTCCGCAGCTTGCCTGCCAACAAGCTGGTCATCCATTTACAACCCAATGAAGGCGTGGAAATCATGATGCTGAACAAGGTTCCTGGGATAGACGGCAATATTAAATTACAGCAAACCAAACTGGATTTGAGCTTTTCGGAAACATTCAAGAAAAACCGCATTTTCGGCGGTTATGAAAAGTTGATTCTGGAAGCCTTGCGCGGCAACCCGACTTTATTTTTGAGCCGCCATGAAATTGAGCAGGCCTGGACCTGGATCGATTCCATACAATCGGCCTGGGCAACGAATCAGACTACTCCAAAGGCATATCCGGCCGGAAGCTGGGGGCCACTCGCCTCTGTTGCCTTACTGGCTAGAGACGATAGGGCCTGGGAAGAATAATTCCGCATTGATACTTGAGAATACTGCCATGCTTAGAGAATTTCACTTCGAGAATCGTACTCACTTATTTACCGCGCTGACCGCTGAATGTCAGGATATACTGTCCGAATCGCTCAGCAAGCACGCCAGCGCCACCTTATTTGTTTCCGGCGGCAGCACCCCGGCACCGCTTTATGAGGCCTTGTCGAAAGCGGATCTGGCCTGGAAAAAAATTAAGGTGGCCCTGGTTGACGAACGCTGGGTCGATCAACAAAACAGCGCCAGCAACGAAGCCTTGGTCAAACGTACTTTGCTGATTAACAATGCCAAGGCCGCCACTTTCACCGGCATGAAAACCGCAGACGAACTTGCCAGAAAAGGCCGGATCGAGACTGAAAATCGCTATCGTGCCTTGCCTCAGCCGTTTACAGTGGCTATTGTCGGCATGGGAAACGATGGTCACACCGCGTCGCTTTTTCCTCATGCCGAAGGTTTGAGCGAGGCATTAAAATCAGACAGCGATCAGCTTACTGCGGCAATTAAAGCAAAACAGAGCGCGGTCACAGGCCCGAATACCGAACGGCTAACTTTGACGATAGCAGGTTTGTTGAAATGCGAACGCCTGATTATTCTAATGACCGGCGAAGACAAATTGGAAGTATTCGATCAAGCCATGAAACCCGGTCCAGCGGAAGAGATGCCGGTCCGTGCATTGCTGAATCAGGAAAAAGTGCCTGTAGAACTGTATTGGGCACCTTAGGATATGATAAAAAATCACTTCCCTTAAAATTGACAGGCAAATCCGGGCCGAATAGGCTCACGGCGTAGGTTTGGTTAGCGATAGCGTAACCCACGAGTCGGCTGATCGATGGTTGTCAGCTTCGATTGTTGGGTTACGCTATCGCTAACCCAACCTACGCGGGGCATGGACTCCCGACAAGATATTTCATCTAGGTATTTACCTGCTTAGGAATTTAAGATCATTTTCAACGAAGAAAACCCATTTATATAAAACCTAGAAATGGAATGATGTGCCGTAACGGGATGTGCTATGTATATGCTCTTAATGCCAATGGGCAACTCGGCGAGAAGTACCCGGCAAACGTCATTCATTATCCGCAACGTTCAGGAGTCCCATGCATCCCATATTAGAAAAAATCACCGCCGAAGTGGTGGAACGTAGCCGGGAAAGCCGGACTGCCTATTTATCGCGCGTTGCTGCCAGTATCGAACAAGGTCCGCACCGGGCCAAACTGGCTTGCGGCAATTTGGCGCATGGTTTTGCCGCCTGCGCCGGTGCTGAAAAAGAAGATTTGTCTAATGCTCAAAAAGCCAATGTCGGTATCATTTCCGCTTATAACGACATGCTGTCGGCCCACGAACCGTATAAGGATTATCCGGCATTAATCAAGCAGGCAGTGCGCGAAGTTGGCGGTGTCGCTCAATTCGCCGGCGGCGTGCCGGCAATGTGCGATGGTGTTACCCAAGGCCAGCCCGGCATGGAATTATCGTTGTTCAGCCGTGATGTCATTGCACTGTCCACTGCCATCGGCCTTAGCCATAATATGTTTGATGCTGCGCTTTATTTAGGCGTTTGCGATAAAATCGTCCCCGGATTGTTGATCGGTGCCCTCAGCTTCGGTCATTTGCCCGCAGTATTCGTGCCTGCCGGCCCTATGCCCAGCGGTCTGCCCAATAAGGAAAAGGTCCGTATCCGCCAGCTATACGCCGAAGGCAAGGTCGGACGCAAGGAATTGCTGGAATCGGAATCGCAATCCTATCATAGCCCCGGCACCTGCACTTTTTACGGCACCGCCAACAGCAATCAGATGATGGTCGAGATTATGGGGTTGCATCTGCCCGGTAGCTCGTTCATCAATCCCTATACCGAGCTAAGAGACGAATTGACCAAAGCCGCTGCCCGGCAGGTTATGAAATTTACCTCGCTCGGAAACGACTTCCGGCCCATTGCCCACGTCATCGACGAAAAAGCCATTCTAAATGCGGTGATCGGCCTGCTGGCAACCGGTGGTTCCACCAACCACACCTTGCATCTGATTGCCATTGCCCGCGCCGCCGGTATTATTCTGAACTGGGACGATTTTGACAAATTATCTAAAATCATCCCATTACTGGCGAAAATTTATCCTAATGGCTCGGCCGATGTCAACCACTTCCAGGCCGCCGGCGGCATGGGAGTTCTCATAGCCGAATTATTGCGCAATGGCCTATTGCACGGCGATATTTTGACTATCGGTGACCAGCGCGGTATGAGCCAGTACAGCCAGGAACCGAAATTGTTGGATGGCCGGCTGCAATGGCTGGCAGGTCCGGAAACCTCGCTAGACGAATCTGTGATCGGCAGCTTCGTCAAACCGTTTGCGGCTGGCGGCGGCCTGCATGTCATGCATGGTAATCTGGGGCGTGGCGTCTCGAAAATCTCCGCTGTTGCCGAACAACATCAAGTGGTGACGGCACCCGCCACAGTTTTCGACGACCAGGACGATGTGGTAGCAGCCTTCAAACGTGGAGAGCTGGAGAAGGATTGCATCGTTGTTCTGCGTTTCCAGGGTCCGAAAGCCAACGGCATGCCGGAATTGCATAAACTGACTCCGCCATTGGGTGTATTGCAGGATAGAGGCTTCAAAGTAGCACTGATTACCGATGGCCGCATGTCGGGTGCTTCCGGTAAGGTGCCGTCGGCAATCCACATGTGCCCGGAATGTATGGATGGCGGACCGCTGGCAAAAGTTCGTGACGGCGACATCATTGTTCTGAATACCCAAACCGGCGAAGTCAATGTTCAGGTCGATCAGGCCGAATTCGATGCCCGTATTCCGGACGAGAATAGCGCCAAAGGCCATCATTACGGCATGGGCCGGGAAATTTTCGGCGCCTTCCGTGCCCATGCTTCCTCGGCCGAAACCGGCGCCACCAATCTGTTTTTTGTCGATTAAAATAATTATAACTATATCGGGAATTAGAAATGTCTGCGACTATAAAAAAAATAATGACCACCTCACCGGTCATACCGGTTATGGTGATCAATCAGTTGGAACAAGCTGTACCATTGGCAAGAGCGCTGGTTGCCGGGGGGTTGAAAGTACTGGAGATCACCCTGCGCACACCGGTGGCGCTTGAAGCGATTCGAAGTATCAAGGCTGAGGTGCCCGATGCCATCGTCGGCGCCGGCACCATCATCAATACCCAAACCCTGCAACAGGCATTGAATGCCGGCGCCGAATTTATCGTTAGCCCCGGCGTTACGGACGAAATGCTTGAGGCAGCACTGGCATCCGGTGTGCCTATACTGCCCGGCGTGGTTACACCCAGCGAAGTGATGCGGTTGCTGGAAAAAGGTATAACCGCCATGAAATTTTTTCCAGCCGAAGCTGCCGGTGGTATCCCGATGTTGAAATCGATTGGCGGCCCTCTCCCGCAAGTGACTTTTTGCCCTACCGGCGGTGTAACACCTAAAAACGCCCCCGATTATCTGGCGCTTAACAATGTCGCTTGTGTAGGCGGCTCCTGGATGGCGCCGGCCGAATTGGTTGATGCAGGTAATTGGGCGGAAATTACCCGCCGGGCTAGTGAAGCGACTGCCTTAAAAAAGTAATGTCAAATGGAACGGGTTGTTGTGTTTGGAATAATCCGAGAGATAATCGGCTCATTCAGGGCAAGCGAATCGAAACAAAAATCATTATAGTCTAATAATTTTATGGATTTTGACTGAAAAAAAACGTTCTGATTGAATTGGGTGATCCATTCAATCAGAACGCGGTTGTCCAGTGATACGGACAGTGGGTAAGGTACTACCAGGAGACTCAGATAAACTATATGCAAGGTTGGTGCCAAAATACAGATCTCTTGGAATTCTATAATCTTTTATCATTGGTATTATGAAAATAGCACCAAAAACGTGCAAAAAATGACATTTGCACCGTTTCGATGCCAAAATTGCGCTGTATTATCACAATGGCCGCGTCAAAGAATTGGCTTTAAATTGAACGCATAACGACTACAAAACAGTATTGAGCATTTTGAAACACGCTGCACTCGATAACAGTGGTCACCCTGGGGTAGCCTAGTCCATTTCAGGCATGTTGCTAAAGCCTTAAAAGCGCTACCTGTCCGGTGTTGCGATAATGCCGATAATCGGACAAAACCAGGTCATGATCGAAGGCCAATTGCGGAGGCATATTGTCGAAATTGAACAAGCCGCAATTTTTAGCATCGTCCGCCGCTAGCGGCATACCGTGAGCTTCGGCCAGATAAACGGCGGTTACGGTGTGATTACGCGGGTCGCGTTTGGGGTTGGAATACATGCCCAGCAAAACCGTTAATTTGACTTCCAGGCCGGTTTCTTCATGAGCTTCACGGATTGCCGCCTGCTCCAGCGTTTCTCCGACGTTGACAAATCCGCCGGGTAACGCCCAGCCGAAAGGCGGGTAGGCACGTTCAATTAATACAAATGGGCGTTGCGGGTCATCAATCAATTCAATCAGCGTGTCGGCCGCCAGTAAAGGTGTAATAGGTTTGGGCATAATGAATTCTGTGGATGTTGGAAAGTACTGCTAATGGTAATCTTTTAAGCCTAATCATGGAAACAGATAAAATTGTTAATGACCTGATTGCCATAATTTCGTAAAATTGTATTTGTTTTTATCTTTTCGGAACGGGATCAGTCGTCAGGCTTATCCCGTTTTCTACATCTAAAGGTGACCAATCTTGAATAAACCTGCATTACTGGTATTGGAAGACGGGACAGCGTTTCGCGGCAAATCGATAGGCGCCGAAGGCTGTTCAGTAGGGGAAGTGGTATTTAACACTGCACTGACCGGCTATCAGGAAATCCTTAGCGATCCATCCTATGCAAGACAAATCGTCACGCTGACTTATCCGCATATCGGCAATGTCGGCACCAATGCGGAAGATGACGAATCGGGAAAAGTTTTTGCAAGCGGTTTGGTGATTCGCGATTTGCCGAACCTTGCCTGCAACTGGCGTAGCGAAAAAAACCTGCCTGACTATCTTCGCGAGCACAATGTGGTGGCGATAGCCGATATCGACACCCGGAAATTGACGCGCTTATTGCGCGATAAAGGCGCGCAACGTGGATGTATCATGGCCGGCGACTCGGTGGATGTCGAAGTGGCGCTACGGGCGATAGACGGATTTCCAGGGCTGCAAGGCATGGATCTCGCTAAGGAAGTCACGACAGCCGAATCCTATGTCTGGACGGAAAATGTCTGGCAACTTGGTGAAGGCCACGCCCAAGCTAAAAATTTGAATAAGCATGTGGTGGCTTACGATTTTGGTATCAAACGTAATATTCTGCGTTTGCTGGTTAATCGCGGTTGTCGGGTGACGGTGGTACCGGCCACCACGCCTGCAGCAGAGGTTTTGGCGATGAAGCCGGATGGGGTGTTTTTGTCCAATGGCCCTGGCGATCCGGAACCCTGCATTTATGCGATTGAGGCGATTAAAACCATACTGGCAGAAAAAATTCCGCTATTCGGTATTTGTTTGGGGCATCAACTTCTAGCCCTGGCCAGTGGCGCGAAAACCGGGAAAATGAAGTTCGGGCATCATGGCGCCAACCATCCGGTGCAACATGTTGCTTCGGGCAAGGTAACGATCAGCAGCCAGAATCATGGTTTTTCGGTAAATGTAGATTCTCTACCCGACAATCTAAGGGCCAGCTATTATTCCCTGTTCGACGGCAGCTTACAGGGTCTAGAACGCACCGATACGCCTGCATTCAGTTTTCAGGGTCACCCGGAAGCCAGCCCCGGTCCGCATGATGTCGAATCCTTGTTCGATGATTTCATTACGTTGATGAACCAATCGCGTTCCGCCTAGTATCCATACAGAGTCATATGCCAAAAAGAACCGACATTAAATCGATTTTATTACTGGGCGCCGGACCGATTGTTATCGGTCAGGCCTGCGAATTCGACTACTCAGGCACTCAGGCCTGCAAAGCCCTGCGAGAGGAAGGCTACCGGGTCATACTGGTCAATTCCAATCCGGCAACTATCATGACCGACCCCGATATGGCCGACGCGATTTATATCGAGCCTATCGATTGGCAGACCGTCGAAAAAATTATCGAAAAAGAGCGTCCCGAAGCAATACTGCCGACCATGGGCGGACAAACCGCGCTGAACTGTGCATTAGCTCTGGATAAGCATGGCGTGCTGGAAAAATACGGCGTGGAAATGATAGGCGCAAGCAAGGAAGCCATTAACAAAGCCGAAGACCGCGACCTGTTCAATCAGGCAATGCGCAAGATAGGGTTGAGCGTTGCCAGATCCAAAGTAGCGCATAGCATGGAGGAAGCCTTTGCTGCCCAGGAAGAAGTCGGCTATCCGACTGTTATCCGGCCTTCATTCACTATGGGTGGTAGCGGTGGCGGTATTGCCTATAACCGCGAGGAATTTATAGAAATTTGCGAACGCGGCCTGAATCTATCGCCCACCAGCGAACTGTTGATCGAAGAATCGGTATTGGGCTGGAAGGAATTTGAAATGGAGGTCGTGCGCGATTCCAAAGATAATTGCATTATCATCTGTTCGATTGAAAACTTCGATCCGATGGGGGTGCATACCGGCGACTCGATTACCGTTGCACCGGCGCAAACCCTGACCGATAAGGAATATCAGATCTTGCGTAACGCCTCGTTGGCGGTATTACGGGAAATCGGCGTCGATACCGGCGGCTCCAACGTGCAGTTTGCCATCAATCCCGACGATGGCCGTCTGATCGTTATCGAAATGAATCCCAGAGTCTCGCGCTCATCGGCCCTGGCTTCCAAAGCCACCGGTTTTCCGATTGCCAAAGTCGCTGCCAAACTTGCTGTGGGTTACACTTTGGACGAGTTGCGCAACGAAATCACCGGCGGCGCCACACCGGCATCGTTCGAGCCAAGCATCGATTACGTAGTAACCAAGGTACCGCGTTTTGCTTTTGAAAAATTCCCGCAGGCTAATGACAGGCTGACTACGCAAATGAAGTCTGTCGGCGAGGTGATGGCGATAGGCCGAACTTTTCAGGAGTCCTTGCATAAAGCCATACGCGGTCTTGAGATCGGCGTTGACGGTTTCAACGAGATCGCCGATCTTGAGGATGCCAATAGCGTAGACATTATCCTCAGAGAACTGCGTTACCCCGGCCCGGAACGCCTATGGTATCTCGGTGATGCTTTTCGTAGCGCCCTCAGCTTTGCCGAGATTCATCAGGCTTCAAAAATCGATCCATGGTTTTTGGCGCAGGTGCAGGACTTGATTTTCACCGAAAAAACCCTCGCCAGCAAAACCTTGGCAACATTGGAGCCGGGCGAATTATTGTCCTTAAAGCGCAAGGGATTTTCCGACGCGCGTCTAGCGAAATTACTGGACACCAAGGAATCGGAAGTTCGTAATATTCGGCATAAGCAAGGTGTTCGCCCAGTTTACAAACGCATCGATTCCTGTGCGGCCGAATTCGCTTCCGATACCGCTTATCTGTATTCCACTTATGAGCAGGAATGCGAAGCTAAACCTAGCGACAGGGAAAAAATCGTCATTCTTGGCGGCGGTCCTAATCGGATCGGCCAAGGCATCGAATTCGATTATTGCTGCGTTCACGCCGCTCTGGCATTGCGTGAAGACGGTTATGAAACCATTATGGTCAACTGTAACCCCGAGACTGTTTCTACCGATTTCGATACCTCGGACAGGCTGTATTTCGAACCTTTGACGCTGGAAGATGTGTTGGAGATCATTCAGTTGGAAAAACCGAAGGGTGTGATTGTACAGTACGGCGGACAAACGCCGCTGAAACTGGCGCGCGCTCTGGAAGCCGCCGGTGCGCCGATTATTGGCACGTCACCGGATTCCATCGATCTAGCTGAAGACCGGGAGCGCTTCCAGAAATTGCTGGAACGCTTAAATTTGTTGCAACCGCCCAATGCCACCGCCCGTTCGGTTGAACAGGCGGTCCATTCCGCGAAGGAACTCGGCTATCCGCTGGTGGTGCGTCCTTCCTATGTATTAGGCGGACGAGCAATGGAAATAGTCTGTAACGAGGAAGCTCTACGGCGTTATATGAAAGAAGCTGTCAGTGTTTCCAACGACTCGCCGGTGTTGCTGGACCGCTTCCTTGATGACGCGGTGGAAATGGATGTGGACGCGATTTACGATGGCGAAACCGTGTTGATTGGCGGGCTGATGGAGCATATCGAACAGGCCGGCGTGCATTCCGGCGACTCGGCATGCTCCATTCCGCCTTACGATTTACCGGCGGCGATTCAGGATCAACTGCGCGCCCAGGTTGCAAAAATGGCAGAAGCCTTGGGTGTTTGTGGTTTAATGAATACCCAGTTTGCGATTCAGGGCGAGACCATTTATGTACTGGAGGTTAATCCGCGAGCCTCAAGGACGGCGCCGTTTGTCTCCAAGGCAACCGGCTATCCGCTTGCAAAAATCGCCGCACGATGCATGGTCGGTAAATCGCTCAAAGAACAAGGCATAACCAAAGAACGCATTCCGAGTTATTTTTCGGTGAAGGAAGCAGTGTTTCCGTTCATCAAATTTCCGGGTGTAGACCCGCTGCTGGGGCCGGAAATGAAATCGACCGGTGAAGTGATGGGTATAGGTAAAACCTTTGGCGAAGCATTTGCAAAATCGCAACGTGCCGCCGGTATCGATTTGAATCATAGCGGAAAAGTGTTGATCAGTATTCGCGATGCCGACAAGCCTAAATTGCCGGAACTGGCTAAAATGCTGATAGACAAGGATTATGAAATTGTCGCCACGCAGGGTACGGCTAAAGTTCTTAAAGAAGCCGGCATTCCTTGCCAGGAAGTTTTCAAAGTCAATGAAGGCAGACCGCATACTGTGGATATGATTAAAAACGGTGAAATCCAGTTGATAGTGAATACTACCGAAGGCATAAAAGCCGTGGCGGATTCGTTTACTATGCGCCGGGAGGCTTTGCAGCGCGGAGTCACTTATTACACCACTATGGCCGGTGCCAAAGCGGCTTGTTATGCCTTGGGCGAACTATCCGCAGGCGATGTCAATTGCTTGCAGGATTTACATAAAACTTTTTAAGGGACGAGTGTTCGTAATGTTATTAAGGGGGAGTCTATGAGTAAAGTGCCGCTTACCGTGGTCGGTGCCAATAAATTGCGCGCAGAACTGGAAGAATTAAAATCAGTAGTCAGACCGCGGATAATTCAAGCGATTTCCGAGGCGCGTGCGCACGGTGATTTAAAGGAAAATGCCGAATATCACGCAGCTCGGGAGCAGCAAAGCTTTGCCGAAGGCCGAATTGCTGAAATTGAAAGCAAGTTGTCGAATGCCAATATTATCGACGTGACCAGGACTGATGCCAACGGCAAGGTGGTGTTCGGCGCCACGGTCGAAATCGAGGATGTTGAGTCAGGCAAACTCGTGACTTATCAGATCGTCGGCGAGGACGAAGCCAGTATCAAGGATGGCAGGATATCAGTCGGTTCGCCGATAGCCAGAGCCTTGATCGGCAAGGAAGTTGGCGATACAGTTGTCGTCAAGGCGCCCGGGGGGAATGTCGAATACGAAATAATTTCGATTCAGTACGTTTGAACGTGTCAGATAATTTATTTCTTTGGATTTTTTCTGTAAAGCACCGCGATTTGGCCGATAGATTGTATCAGTTCCGCTTGAGTTTCGGTGCATATCCGCTGTTGAATGGCGACACGTTCATCTCTTTCCGCCCGAATCTTGACCTTGATCAGTTCGTGAAAGTCCAGCGCCAGATTTATTTCCTTAATAACGGCAGCGGTCAATCCGGCTTGACCTATAATTACAACCGGATTTAGCGGATGTGCTTGAGCTTTTAGCTTTTTCTTTTCAATGGAATTCACTCTGCAACCTTAAATTTTAATAAACCGGACATTTTACACCAAAAGAAAATATGGCACGTAGCAAAAGTAGCCAGCAATGGATGCAGGAACATTTTCAGGATGAATATGTCAAAAAAGCACAAGCGCTTGGCTATCGGTCGCGGGCAGTCTTCAAATTGATTGAAATTCAGGAAAAAGACAAGATAATCCGGCCCGGCATGAACATTGTCGATTTAGGCGCCGCGCCGGGAGGCTGGTCCGAGTACGCCAGTAAAATCGCCGGAAAAAAAAACAAGCTGATCGCTTTGGACTTGCTGGATATCGAACCGATTGAAGGGGTCGATTTTATCCAGGGCGATTTCAGGGATGACGAAGTGCTGGAAAAGCTCCATAAATTACTTGATGGGGAACCCGTGCACTTGTTATTGTCAGACATGGCACCCAATATAAGTGGTAACAAGGAAGTTGACCAGCCCAAAGCAATTTATCTGGGTGAATTGGCGCTGGATGCAGCAAAAGCGATTTTAAGCAAAGGCGGCGTTTTTTTAATTAAAATGTTCCAAGGTGCCGGTTTCGACAGCTACCACAATCAATTAAAACAACATTTTGCCAGTGTAGTGATCAGAAAACCCAAGGCTTCAAGATCCAGAAGCAACGAAGTTTATATTTTGGCAAAAGGTTTTAAGTAGATTTAATGCGCTATATTTAATGTCATAAGCTATTTTAAGCAGCTTTTTAGCGACAGTTGCATAACATCAGTCTATGATGGGCGGTAAGGATGCGAGTATTCCTGATACAATTACTCGGTTTTTTAAAATACTAGGGCCGTCCGAGGCCGGAGTGCGTAACTTGAGCGATATGATAAAGAATGTAGTTTTGTGGGGTGTCATCGTATTGGTGTTGATGGCCGTATTCAATAATTTCGGCTCGAGAACCGTCCGGAGCGATTCCACTTTGTCCTATTCGCAGCTGATTGATGCTGTCAAAGCCGGACAGGTGCAACAGGTTCAAATTGCCGACAATACTATCAAAGGTAAAATGCAGACTGGCGATAAGTTTAAGACTTATATGCCGAACGATCCGCATCTAATCGACGATTTGTTGGCGAATGGCGTGGAAATTACCGTTCAGCCGCCTGAAGAGCCTTCTATGCTGATGCAGATATTCGTCTCATTCGGTCCTATTCTTCTATTGATTGCTGTTTGGGTATTCTTCATGCGGCAGATGCAGGGCGGTGGCGTCGGTGGCCGGGGCGGTGCGATGGGCTTCGGAAAAAGTAAAGCGCGGATGCTTGAGCAAGATCAGAACAAGGTCACTTTTGCCGATGTTGCGGGTTGCGATGAAGCCAAAGAAGAAGTCGAAGAGATGGTCGATTTTTTGAAAGATCCTGCCAAATATCAAAAGCTCGGCGGTAAAGTGCCGCGCGGCGCTTTGATGGTCGGACCGCCCGGTACAGGTAAAACCCTGTTGGCCAGAGCAATTGCCGGCGAAGCAAAAGTGCCGTTCTTCACGATTTCAGGTTCCGATTTTGTGGAAATGTTTGTCGGTGTCGGCGCATCCAGAGTTCGGGACATGTTTGAGCAAGCTAAAAAACACGCACCCTGCATCATATTTATCGACGAGATTGACGCTGTGGGCCGTTCGCGCGGTGCAGGGTTGGGCGGCGGTAACGACGAACGGGAACAGACCCTGAATCAGTTGCTGGTGGAAATGGATGGGTTTGAAGGCCATGAAGGCATTATCGTCATTGCCGCAACCAACCGTGCAGACGTATTGGATAAAGCCTTGCTGCGTCCTGGCCGCTTCGACCGGCAGGTTGTAGTCGGTTTGCCGGATGTCAGAGGCCGAGAACAGATCATCAATGTCCATCTGAAAAAAGTCCCGGCAGCCGATGACGTCAAAGTCAAATACATAGCGCAAGGTACTCCCGGATTTTCCGGTGCCGATTTGGCAAATCTTGTAAACGAGGCTGCCTTGCTGGCCGCCCGTTTTAACAAACGGCTGGTCAGTATGGTTGACCTGGAAAAAGCCAAAGACAAGTTGATCATGGGTGCGGAAAGACGCTCTATGGTCATGGATGAAAAAGAGAAAAAAATGACTGCTTACCATGAAGCCGGTCACGCCATAGTCGGTCGTTTGGTTCCTGAGCACGATCCGGTTTACAAAGTCAGCATCATGCCGCGTGGACGCGCTTTGGGCGTCACCATGTTCCTGCCCGAACGGGATCAGTATAGCGCCAGCAAATGCAAACTCGACAGCATGATTTCCAGCCTGTACGGCGGACGGATTGCCGAAGAGCTGATTTTCGGCTGGGAACAGGTCTCGACCGGTGCTTCGAACGATATCGAGAGAGCGACCGAACTGGCACGAAACATGGTAACCAAATGGGGCTTGTCGCAACGTTTGGGGCCATTGGCTTATAGCGAAGAAGAAGGTGAAATTTTCCTGGGCCGCTCTGTTACCCAACATAAATCGGTAGCCGAAGAAACCTCGCATACTATCGATGAAGAAATCCGTTCTATTATCGACAGAAATTACGAAAGAGCAGAAAAAATGCTCAAGGAAAACAAAGATATTCTTCATGCAATGGCCGATGCATTAATGAAATACGAAACCATCGATAAGTATCAGATCGACGATTTGATGTCCAGAAAGCCGGTCAGAGAGCCAAAAGGCTGGGATGACACGCCTTCGCCTAACGATGGCATAGAAGTTGACCATTGGAGCAAAGGCGATAGCGGCCATTCACTGGACGGTGCAGCCGAACAAGGTTAAATATTTTACTGCAAAATATAGAGAGGCTACGGCCTCTCTTTTTTTTTCTAAGGTATATTGCATGAATGGTTTCGATAACTTTTCAGGGGCGCCCGGATGGAGCGTAGCTTGCTTCGGAGGTTGGCCCGTTTAACGCGACCATCAAACTGTTAGTCGATACGTTTACCGGCAAAACGTCCTGCGTGGATACAAATACTAAGGCCAAACCTAGCGGTTTTAATGAGTTTATTTCATAAGAATTTGTCACTATTCAGCGAAACAGGCTCCTAAGTAACTGAATAGAGAACCCGCGTCAGTCGGCTATTTAACCGCTTGATGCCTACCGGAAGGACAAGGATTTTAGTAAACAAGTCAAAGTATTGGCGAATGATGCGCTACACTATTGCCCGGATCAGCTATTCTTTAGCTGAGTATTGATTTTTTGGAACCTAAATTTAAGGAGTTTTTTGAATATGGCAAAAAAATATTTCGGTACCGACGGTATTCGCGGCAAAGTCGGAGAATATCCGATAACAGCAGATTTTATGTTAAAGCTCGGTTGGGCAACCGGCCGTGTGTTTGCAAAAGAAGGCAGCGGCTTTGTCATAGTCGGTAAAGACACGCGCATTTCAGGTTATATGTTCGAGTCCGCACTGGAAGCCGGTTTGTCGGCAGCCGGTGTCGATACTCGAATGCTTGGCCCCATGCCCACGCCGGGTATCGCTTATCTTACCCGTACGCTAAGGGCCAAGGCCGGTATAGTTATCAGCGCGTCGCACAACCCTTATTACGATAATGGCATCAAATTCTTTTCAGTCAGCGGCACCAAATTGCCCGATGAATTAGAACACCAAATCGAGCATTACATAGACACGCCGATGACGACCATCGAATCGTCCAGACTGGGTAAAGCCAAGCGTGTCAACGATGCTGCCGGACGCTATATCGAATTTTGCAAGGCAACCGTGCCGCCGCAACTCGATTTTAAAGGCATGCGTATCGTCATTGATTGCGCCAATGGCGCTACCTACCACATTGCGCCACATGTCTTCAGGAAGTCGGCGCAGAAGTGGTCGCTATTGGTGCCGACCCCGACGGTCTTAACATCAATGATGAATGCGGGGCCACAAAACCGGATAGTCTGGTCACCAAAGTGCTGGAGTTCCGTGCCGATCTCGGCATAGCCCTGGATGGCGATGGCGATAGAATCATCATGGTCGATCATAAAGGCGAAATAGTCGATGGCGACGAACTGATCTATATCATTGCCAAATCCCGGAAAGAGGAAGGAAAACTGTTCGGGCCGGTTATGGGTACCTTAATGTCGAATCTGGGTATGGAGCATGCATTAAAAGCCATTGGCGTCCCGTTGTTCCGTGCCAATGTCGGCGACCGCTATGTCATGGAATTGCTGACCGAGAAAAAAGGCATGCTGGGTGGCGAAGGTTCCGGGCATATCATTTGCCTGGATAAAACCACAACCGGTGACGGCATTGTTTCGGCCTTGCAAGTACTGGCGGAAATGCTGCGGACCGGGAAAAGCCTGCACGATCTGAAATCCGGTATGAAAAAATACCCGCAGGTGTTAATTAATGTTAAAACCGACAAAAAGGTCAAAATCGACGAAGTAGAAAGCATTGCAAAAGCTGTCGAAGCCGTGGAGAAAAAACTAGGCGATAAAGGCAGAGTGTTGTTAAGATCGTCAGGAACCGAGCCTCTGGTCAGAGTCATGGTTGAAGGAGTGGACGAAGACGATGTCAACAAATACGCGCAACAACTCGCCAACGACGTGAAGAAATTAATCGCTTCTTGAACTCATGCCTTTCAACGTATATCATACACGGCTTTATTCAGCTCGGAGTATACAATGCGGCGGTCTTTGATAATGGGGAACTGGAAAATGAATGGCTCTCGTCAAGAGGGTCAGCAACTTGCTAGGCGCACTTGCGGAAGGTTTGGGCGATGTTGAGCAAGAAGTAGCAGTTTGTGTTCCGTTTGTCTATTTATCCGATATACGCAATGTATTGGCATCGTCCCCAATCGCCGTTGGTGCGCAAAATGTCGCCGATCAGGCTTCCGGTGCCTACACAGGGGAAGTATCTGCCGCCATGCTAGCGGATTGCGCCTGTAAATATGCACTGGTAGGCCATTCCGAAAGACGTTCTTACTACGGCGATACCAATGCTTCGGTGGCCAAACGTTTTTCTCAGGCGCTTAAACAAAACATCGTACCGGTGTTATGTGTCGGCGAAACCTTGGAAGAGCGCGAGCAAAATAAAACATTTCAAGTCATTGACGAGCAACTTGACGCGGTCATCGAAG
The DNA here is from genome assembly GCA_963765965.1 of uncultured Pseudomonadota bacterium. Lineage (GTDB taxonomy): Bacteria > Pseudomonadota > Gammaproteobacteria > Methylococcales > Methylomonadaceae > Methylomonas. The sequence continues at coordinate 51,565 of CAVXZR010000069.1, read as the reverse complement.
CCGGCATCGAGGCCTTTGCTAACGCGGTTATCGCCTACGAACCTGTTTGGGCTATCGGCACCGGTAAAACCGCCAGCGACGAACAGGCGCAGGAAGTTCATCATTACATTCGTCAGCGCATCGCCGGCTAAGTCAGGCTATCGCGGAAAATCTACAAATTTTGTACGGCGGCAGTGTCAAAGCCGACAATGCCAAAGCCTTGTTTGCAAGCCCGATATCGATGGCGGTCTGGTAGGCGGCGCCTCGCTGGATGCAAAAGGTTTTTTACAGATTTGCCATTCAGTTTAGTTTTAAAGGTTTAAAATTTATATGTTGTACCAAGTTATTATTGTTATTCACATTCTGCTGGGCATAGGCATTATCGGTCTGGTTCTGATGCAGCATGGCAAAGGCGCTGACGCAGGTGCTGCCTTCGGCAGCGGTGCATCGGGCTCTGTTTTCGGCGCGCAAGGTTCGGCATCCTTTCTATCCAGAACCACAGCCATATTTGCAGCCCTGTTTTTTACCACCAGCCTCGGTCTGGCGGTATTAAGCGGCTATGACACGGAAAAAAAGCAGATTTCATCGAATACAATCAGCGTCGAACAAGTAAAATCCGACGTACCTTTAGATGTGCCTTTAACCCAAAATAAAGCCGCTGCCGAGTTGCCTGCAACAGTTGCACCGGCTGAAACCATTCCAATGGAAAAACTGCCGGAAGCACCTGCGATAAAAGAAGTTGAAAAGGCAGAGGAAACTCAACCTAAAGCTAAATAAACAATGATTTAAGCCGATGTGGTGAAATTGGTAGACACGCCATCTTGAGGGGGTGGTGACGCAAGTCGTGCCGGTTCAAATCCGGCCATCGGTACCAAATAAGGGTTTTAAGAAACCCGACGAAGTACAAAAACCCGCAAGCTGTAAAGTTTAGCGGGTTTTTTATTGTTTGGGGATGTACAGGGCGGCCGGGATTACTTGGGATTGTTTCGAAAATCAAATGACTTAAGGCCAGAAACAGCTTAACGTTGGCACTGTCTGTAAAGCCATCAGATCATTTATTTTTGCCCGTTTTGACGCTTTCAGTTGGGCGCGGTTCTATCGATAAAAAAATCGAATTTATATACTCATCACTGGTGATATTGTATATAAAAACTGATTTTCTATACATGAGAGGGCCAAAAGGAACTTGAAATGGTAACATTAGTAGCGCTTGATAAATTAGATGTCCAGCGTTTCGATACGCCCGCTATCTTGAAAAAGCTGACGGTAGCAGCCGAAAGTTAGCAGAGCTAAAAAGGATTGCATCCTCCATTCCTAATCAGAGCATACTGATTAACGCCTTGGGATTGCAAGAGGCAACATTGCAAAATTATGCATTGTTGACAAAACCACTATATAAAGTACTTTTAGCCGCTCGATTTATCGAACAAATCATCCCGACATGTGGCAACCAGAGCAACTCAGTCATTCGGCGGATTACCCCGTGCCAGCATTTTTTGAAACACAGAATAGGGATCAGTTTTACTACCGGCTGAGCGCAGGGTTTGTTCATCATTCACCCAAGCATAAATAAGCAATTTCGCTTTTGAGTCGTATCGAAAAAACAATCTGAATCGCCGACCGATTTTTGTACGCCGCCAGTGACGGTAATTAGGTCCCATCGTATTGCCTTGGCGATATTCCTCGCGGGCCGGGTCGCTGGGTATTGTTTCTAAAATAAGATGGCTCAAAGCGCGAAACAGCTTGACGTTGGCATTACCTTCAAATCCTGCGGGATCGGATTCTGTAGCCCGATTAGCCGCAACCTTCAGCTTTTGTAATTGCTCGATCAAACAGGTGTGAAACAGCAGTGTCCATCCATGTTTCTGCATTATAGTGCGACATCGCCCAAAATATCCTCATCAAGATTGATGCTGTGATCTTGATGATGACTAATCAGCGCTAGTTTCAAATCATCCGGCAGCGAGCTTAGGTTGTTTCCTGATTGAATGTCTTGCTCCAGCAAGGACAAAAAAGCCATGATGGCCGGGTCTAAGTGTTCGGACTCTTCTGCCTTAGTAACTATGATCTCAGAACCTCTTAGATCAAACGCAATCTTTTCGCCGACTGAAATTCCGAGTGCCTGGCGGATTGGTTTAGGTAGGGTGATCTGGCCTTTTGATGTGACTGTAGCAGTTTCATGAATGTGCGGCATCATTATGCTCCTCTAACTATATTTCAACAATGTAAGGAATAAGTCTTACTTTGTCAGCGTCCTTGTCAATATTAATCTATACGCACAATTTTTGAGATTTCTGTATTCTCAGACAGGCTCCTAGCCGATAATTTAAATCCGTTAACACAAAACTCAGGACATCCTCCCTATAGATTTCCAATTTTTAACGGCTTGCATTTTTCGGCCAGAAAGTTGTCCAGCAATTTCCGTAGCGTTTCATAATTGATAGGTTTAACCAGATGTTCATTAAATCCGGCTGCGCGGGACTTTTCCCTATCCTCAGGCCGTCCATAGCCGGTCATGGCAACCAACAAGGTTTGTTTAAGTTCGTCACTTCGTTGTAACTCTTGCGCCAGCATATAGCCGTCCATACCGGGCAGCCCTATATTCAGCAAGATGGTATCCAGTGGCTCGGTCCGCGCTATTTCCAGTGCGGCCGGGCCGTCGCAGGCTGTCTCCACACTGTGCCCTTCAATTTTGAGGAGCAAGGCGATACTTTCGGCTGCATTGCGATTATCGTCCACGACCAGAATGCGGAGCTTCTCTAGGTTCGGAGCCGGAAGCGTCGGGGTGCAAGCGGTCGAGGGTTTAGGGAAGATAAGTCGAGGCAGCCGGACCGTGAATTCGCTGCCTTGGCCCGGACCTGCGCTGTATGCCTGAACTTCCCCGCCATGCTTCTCAACCAGTCTGTGAACCAGAGACAAACCGATGCCTAAGCCGCCTTGGGAGCGGTCAAGGCTGCGCTCCGCTTGGTAGAACAAGTTGGATAAGTCAGCCGGATCGCGGTCGCTATATTTTTTAAGATTTTCTTCCATCTGCTTTCGCTTGGAGATATTCCTGAATGGAGCCGATGAAAATTTGATTCTGGCCGAAATCGGCTTTGCCCATATAGTTCCATGGGAAAAGTCGCTAAATCCTTGCGCAGGCCGACCAACTCACAACCCTCGCTGATGATTGTGCTTGGGTTGTCTGACAGGTAATTTTAAAGTAGCCATCATACGCGCTGTGGTAAGGCTCAGGCATCAGTGCTTTGATGTTTTTTCCGATGATTTCTTCGTAGGGCCGGCAAAACAACTTTACGCTGGCCTGATTGAACTCTTCGATACAGCCTTGATAGTCGATGACCACGATGCTGATCGCCGAGGTGTTGAAAAGCGCCCCGGGAAAATAGTGTCAGTCTGTTCGCTTGGGGAAACCTGAAACAATAGTTGATCGATACCGGCGTTCCAGCCGAAAAGATATTCGCTAAGCGTCGCCAGTGCTATTAGTAGCACCAGCGCAATACTTGCCAGTCTGATCCGGGAAGCAGAGTGGCTTACCTTCTGAAAAGTCTGCATAAACAAAACCATGCCGCTCAGCACAAAGCACACTGCGGCATTTGCCATCATATTGACCATGTTTGGCGCTAGGCTTTTGAGCACCTGGATATCCAGCAGCCAGCCACAAAGAACGGCGATACCCAGCAGCATGATCAGGCAGGCGAGTAAACGTACCCAACCAACAGCGATTGTAGATAGCTCATCATTCTGTTGTATGCAGCACTCCGGCAATGCTGTAAAAAAGGCTACGGATTATACAGGATATCAACTTTATTGATGATGAAAGACGCCACCTGGAAGCATTTCAATCTGCATGGCGAGCTCGACTTATTTTAAATGGAACTCATATCAATTTACTTTATCTAATTTCGACTTAAGTAATTATTTTACTTGAATAATTTATGGTAATTCATTGTTAAAAAAGTAGTTATGCAAATTTGCTGAATAGCTTTAAGGGGGAGATATGGGAGTGTTTACCGCAGTAATATTAATCGGTCTGGCTTATGGCTTAGTACGTTTATTGCAAGTGGTTATTAAAGAACTTGCGTTATTTGCTATCGAGGCTTGGCGTGACGGTGAGACTGAACAATAGGCTAAACCTAGAAAAGAGTTCCACGCCATTTTGTTTATCGGGAAGTTGCAGACAAGTTCCCTAATTTGGCTTTTGTATACGGCAAAGGGCGCTTGAACAAGTCGCCTCAATACATTTGGATCGGGTTATTAAGCGGCTCTATGTGTTACGACTTGGCTATCCGTCGTAACACAATCCTATGAAAGAACTGGAAACTTTTCGAAGCCGTTTAACACATAGGTTGTTTTTGTCTAAAAATATACGCTATAAATAACGTTGTGCGGTTTTTGACCGTCAATCAAAAAGCAGATTTGCAAATTGCCGGTCTTTAGGTGGGACGGCTATTAGCCGTCTTAACCGATACTGCGTGCCGGTTTATACATTCACAGATCGAGATCACTATGACTATCTTATTATTGCTTGCCGTGTGCTTCCTTGCCTATTCCAATGGCGCAAACGACAATTTCAAGGGTGTTGCCTCGCTGTTCGGCAGCAAGACCACCAACTACCGCATGGCTATTGGCTGGGCTACGGTCAGCACTTTTGCCGGTTCCGTGGCGGCCATCTTTCTTGCGCAATCGCTGTTCATGAAGTTTTCAGGCAAGGGTTTAGTGCCTGACTCCTTGGTTGGTTCTGAGTATTTTCTTTTGGCGGTAGCGGCGGGTGCCGGAGTTACAGTGATCCTGGCTACGTTCACGGGGTTTCCTATTTCCACTACCCATGCCCTGACGGGTGCGATGGTTGGCAGCGGTTGGCTGGCTGTGGGGCCGCAAATCAATTTGGGCATACTGGGCAAGGCATTCTTTCTGCCGCTTTTGCTGAGTCCTGTGCTAGCGGTGGCATTGGGAGCAGTTCCGTATCTGACATTTCGTTGGTCGCGTCTGCGGCTAGGTATCACGAAGGAGTGGTGTATTTGCATTGGGGAAGAGCGGCAGGTCGTGCCGATGCCCCAGCCGTCATCAGTTCTAGTCTTGCAAGCCGTGGCTCCGGTGATGTCGGTGTGCGTGGCGGAGCAAAGCCATTGTGCGCAGCGTTACGCAGGGGATTTTTTCGGCATCGGTTGCCAACAAACAATGGACGCGGCACATTTTCTTAGTGCAGGTGTTGTGAGTTTTGCTCGCGGACTGAACGACACGCCGAAGATTGCTGCGTTGCTGTTGATATTCCCGGAATTGGGTGCATGGTCGAGTTTGTTGGCTGTGGCTGTCGCCATAGCGGTGGGCGGCTTGTTGAGCGCGCGGCGGGTGGCTGAGACGATGAGCCACAAAATCACCGGCATGAACCACGGTCAAGGTTTTTCGGCCAATTTCGCCACTGGGTTGCTGGTCATGGCGGCAAGCCTGTTCGGCCTGCCTGTGTCCACAACGCACGTATCGGTCGGAGCGCTCTTTGGCATCGGATTGACGAGCCGGCAAGCCGACTTTCGAGTGATCCGGAACATTTTGCTTTCCTGGTTGGTTACGTTACCGTGTGCAGCAGTTATTGGCGCTTTGGTTTATTGGCTTACACAATATTGAAATGAGAGATTGGCGCTGAATTAAATTATGACCATTTAGAGAAGGTTTTACCGGAATAGGGATGACCTGCGCTTTTTGACTTAACTTGCTGATTCAAGCGGGCATCGGAGTCAGAATAGAACAACTCAAATCCTCACCCGGATATAGTTATGCGTATGCGAATAATGTTGTTATCGGTCGTGATCCTCGGCTTATTCTATAGCCGATGCGGTTTAGCGGTTTTGCCGGCTATACCTCAACAAAAGCTCGATAGCAAGGTAATCAAAGCACCGGAAACTATTCCGCCAAAAGCCGAACAAGCACGCAACAAAGCGCGCGATGCTCAGAGACTTGTCGTCATGGCGGTTCGTAAGGCGACGAAAGCCGGGGAAAATGCTCGTAACGCCACTACTTCGGGTAATCCTGTTAAAAGAGGTTACTACGCGGTCACCACCGATAACCAGGGCTATCATTATGAGGGCGGTTGGCTGGACAAACCGTCGAATGATAGGGGCTATAACGGTTATGGGGTGCTTTCATGGCCAAATGGCAACCGTTACGCCGGCGAATTTCTTAAAGGCCATAAACACGGTTATGGTGTGTTTACCGGGGGAAATGGCGATAGTTATCAGGGCGAGTTTCATGCCGGCGAAGTTGAGGGCTATGGAAGGTATGTTTATATAGACGGCAATCGTTATGAGGGCGAATTGCATCATAATTTCAGACGGGGTTACGGGGTGATGATCTATGCAAACGGCGAACGCTATGAGGGGGAATGGTTAGACAACGAAAAAAATGGCTACGGAGTAATGTCCGGTTTTGACGGCACGGTTGAATACGCAGGATTTTGGCGTGCGGGTTTACTATCTGACCAAAAATGATTGTTTACTGTGAATCGTATACCTATAGACAGCTAAATAATCTGACGCATTACATGAAATGTCTTAATATAGACTCTATAGTGATAATTTCCGGCAAAGCTTGTCTTTGCGGTTTCTGAAAATGGCATATATTATTGTTTTTTATAAAATTATACTTGGAAGTTCATGATGATTTCAATAACCTATTTATGCCTGGTGCATGGGATCAGCCGCTTTTCTGTGAAATAATCCAGCAAATAAAACCGCCTAAAATCAGCGATTCGGGTAAAATCAATAACCCAATTCTGGTCTTCTTACCAAACTGATAACCAGCAGTTCCCCGTTTTTTCTCGATTACATAAGTCCATATGATCCGCATTTTTGCCCGTTTAATCTTTGCATTTGCCTTCCTGCTTTGTTCGTCGCTTGCGGTAGCGGAAACGGCAAGCCCGGGTTTTCTGGTACTGAATTATCACGACATACTGGAAAACGAAGAGCGAGTGCCGCCTTTTGATCGTCTTGGGGTCAACAAGCATCATCTTGACGAACACTTTGCATGGTTAAAAAAGAACCATTATCACGTTATCAGCATTCAGGATTTGCTGGATGTGCAGAAAGACGAGAAAACTTTGCCGGACAAATCGGTGATATTGAGTTTCGATGACGGCTATCAGAGTTTTTATACCCGGGTGATGCCGTTACTAAAAAAATATAATTATCCGGCAACGCTGGCGGTGGTCGGAAGTTGGCTCGAACAGTCGGAAAATACCGGCATGAAACCGTTGATGACAGCCGCGCAGATTCGCGAAGTGATGAACAGCGGCCTGGTTGAGATTGCCTCCCACACTTACGATCTGCATCACAGTATTCCGGCTAATCCGCAAGGCAATCAGGAAAGTGCTGTGACTTCGCGCTTGTATAGTGCGGAATACGACGAATATGAAAATGACGAAAGTTACCGCAAGCGGATTTTTCATGAAATCGATAAAAGCTCGGAACAATTGTTCCAGCAAACCGGGAAGCGGCCGCGCGTGATGGTCTGGCCCTATGGCGAATACAATGCCATTGCCCTGGAAGCCGCAAAGCTGGCGGGAATGAGTTTAACGATGGGTTTGACTGACGGCATCAATAGCCTGACTGATCTGAGTGTCATGAAGCGAATGATGATCGCAGACGACCCGAATGTCGAAAAGTTTGCCGGTATCGTCAAAAACCAGCGTAAAGGCTTGGAATTGCGGGTTGTCCATGTCGATATGGATTATATCTACGATGAAGACGATGACCAGACCGAGCGCAATTTATCGGCATTGCTGGATCGTATCAAGGCCAGCGGCGCCAACACGGTTTTTTTGCAGGCTTACTCGGACCCCGATGGCGACGGCAATGCCGATCAATTGTATTTTCCCAATCGGCATCTCCCCGTTAGACGGGATTTATTTAATCATGTCGCTTTATTGTTACGAAACAAAGCCGCTGTAAAAGTGTATGCCTGGATGCCCATTATGGCTTACAAGGCCGATGTCCCCTTGAAGTGGTATGTTAAGGAATGGCACGACGGCGAGCCGCAGTTATCCCGGCATGTCTATACCCGCCTGTCGCCGTTCAATCCGGATGCGCGGCAATTTGTCGGGGAAATTTTTGAGGATCTGGCTAAGCAATGCGATATCAACGGCGTGTTGTTTCACGATGACGGTATCCTTTCCGATTTTGAAGACGTGTCGCAGTTGGCTATGGAGTATAGTCATATTGTTTGGGGCATGCCGGCAGAATTCGATAAAATTCATGCATCGCCAGAATCGCGGTTGCGTTGGGCACAACACAAAACCGAACTAATCGGACAATTTACCGATTATCTGGCCGATAAGGTAAGGTATTATCGGCCTTATATTAAAACGGTCCGGAATCTTTATTCTTTGCCCTTGCTAAAACCATATAGTGAGGAGTGGTACGCACAATCTTTCCCGGCGTTTCTAAAACACTACGATTATGTGGCAGTGGAAGCGATGCCCTTCATGGAAAAAGCCGAAGACCCGAAAAAATGGTTGATCGATTTGGTGGAAAAGACAGCGGAATATCCAAAAGGACTGGATAAAATGATATTTGAATTGCAAGCAGTCGATTGGGAAAAAAAGCAGGATATACCGATGCAGGTCTTTAGCGAGCAGTTTCAGCTGTTAAAAAAACACGGCGTCAAACATATTGGCTACTATCCGGATAATGTTTATCATGACCAACCCAAATTGGCAGAGTTGAGAAAGTTTTTTCCGGTTATTAAAAAGGATTAAATAAGCAATGGACAAACTCATCGCGCAACCTTGGTTTCAGCAACTGATAGATTGGCGGCTGATGATTCAGGAGCGCCTGGAAGAAATGCCTTGGCAGCAATTCAACGAATTATTGTCCCGTTTCATTTTCTATTATCCCTTGTTGATGGCTTATGTCTGGATGCTGGGCGGTATCATTTATTACATTCGTTGGGAACGCAACCGCGGTAATGTCCTTTCCGATTTGCCCGAATTGTCCGAATACCCGCCGGTGTCGATTCTAATTCCTTGCTATAACGAAGGTGAGAACGTTCGGGAAACTATAGAGTATCTATTGCATCAGCAATACCCGAATTACGAAATAATCGCAGTAAATGACGGCAGCAAGGACAATACCTTGGAACTTTTGCACGAGTTGGCCGCTCGGCATCCGAAAGTTCGAGTGGTGAATCTGGCCAGTAATCAGGGTAAGGCGGTCGGTTTGCGGACTGCCGCGTTATTGGCTAACAGCGAAATCCTCATCGGTATAGATGGCGATGCGTTGCTGGCACCCAATGCTACTGCCTGGATCGTTAGGCATTTTCTGGATAATCCGCGGGTTGGCGCCGTTACCGGTAATCCAAGGATTCGTAATCGTTCTACCCTGCTCGGTAAAATTCAGGTCGGCGAGTTTTCAGCCATTGTCGGCATGATCAAGCGCGCTCAACGTGCCTATGGCCATGTTTTTACCATATCCGGCGTGATTGCCGGTTTTCGTAAGACGGCTCTGCACGATGTCGGCTATTGGAGCCCTGACATGGTGACAGAAGACATTGATATCAGTTGGAAACTGCAACTTGCGGGGTGGGTGATACGTTTCGAGCCTAATGCACTGTGCTGGGTATTAATGCCGGAAACCCTGGTTGGTTTGTGGAAGCAACGCAGTCGTTGGGCTCAGGGCGGTGTCGAGGTATTACTGCGTTATTTTCGGCCTTTGTGGCGTTGGCGCTCCCGGGGAATGTGGCCTTTGTACCTGGAATGCTGTGTTAGTTTGTGCTGGGCATTTTTAGTTGTCGCCATATTGTTTGCTACCCCCTTGCAATGGATAGGGGCCGACCAAGCCCAGGAAGCACTGGAAGATTTGTCGCCGCGCTGGACCAGTATGATACTGTGCGTAACCTGTCTGATGCAGTTTGCGGTCAGTTTGAGTATCGATTCCCGTTACGAGCGGCAAAACGGTGGTTCTGCTCAGCATTATTACTGGATGATCTGGTATCCGATTGTCTATTGGTTAATCAATGTCGGCACCACTGTAAACGGGTGCATCAAGGCCTTGCGTAAAAAGCGCGGGCAACGCGCGGTATGGGTCACTGTGGATAGGGGATTAAGGCAAAAATGAAAGATATTATTATCAACCAGCCGAATTTACAGAGTTTTCAGCAAAAGTGCGGATCTGCATTTTTGTCTCTGCTTAGCTGGCTGTTGTGGCTGTATTTTTTATTGCCCTTATTTACGTTGGGTGGCTGGTTAATGGGCGTTAAAAATCTTTCCGATGAAATACGCTGGTTTGGCGGCTATAAAACCTTGCTGGAACTGTTAGAGTTATATGGTGAGATTATTGTCGTTATTGCCGTTTTCTGGATGATTTGGAGCTTTTGTTTGTCATGGTTGCAAGCCTTTGTTTTACCGGAAACGGTCGCGCAGGTTAACGAGAAGCAATTATGCGATACGTTCAAGGTTGATCATGAACAATTGCTTAAAGCGAAGGCAGGCCGGAAATTGACCGTGCATTTCGATGAGAAAGCGACGATTACCGGAATCGATGTGAATAGCTGAGCTTTGTTTGTTGCTCGATAGCGTTCTGTCGCCGCATCGCTACACAGCCCGCTCAACCCGGTTATGTTTAAATATCCGCTTGTATCTCTGTCGTTGTTGAAGATGGGGCTGCACACCAATCAAAAACTTGGTTTTAAGCCGTCTTGAATCAACAATAATCGCAGTTTAAGTGTCAGTTGTTGATTTTTTGGAGGCTGGAATTTGCCGATATTGGTGTTACACTGCTATAGACAACTTAAGGATTTTTGCTTATGCAACTCGCTATCACGGTTTTAGGTAACAAAACCAACGACTTTATTGTTGAAACCCTTTCAGCGGCCAGTCTATGCCAATGTGGCGTTTTAGAGCTGCGCACTTCCAATTTGACGCATGAAACTGCCATGTATTTGTTGATGGACGGTAACTGGAATCACATTGCCAAACTGGAAGGTTTGCTGGATGCGCTTGCCAAACGTCTTGCTTTGCAAATCAGTTTTCTACGTCCGGAAACGAATACCCGAGTGCCGGCCGGCGTTCCCTATACGCTGGAAACTATTTCGATGGACAAGAAAGATCTGCTGTTTGCCGTTACTTCGTTTCTGGCGGAACGCGGTATTGTCATTGAAGAAATTACCGCCAGCCGACATCAGGCCGCTTTTTTTAACAACACCGTGTTTTCAAGCAAGTATATTTTGCTCGTTCCCGATCATGTCCGTATTTTGTCCCTTCGCGAGGAATTTCTGGATTTTTGCGATAATTTGAATATCGATGCCATTCTCGAACCCATCAAACGTTAATACTATGACTACAGTTCTTATCGGTCAACCCGTTCAAGATTTTCAGGTGCCGGTTACCGGCGATAATAGCTTCCATCTAGCCGATTACAGGGGCAAAAAAGTTGTTTTGTATTTTTATCCGAAAGACAGCACGCGGGGGTGTACTCAGGAGGGCATTGATTTCAGGGATAATATTCAGCAATTCGAGCAACTTGGCGCGGTAATTTTTGGGGTTTCAAGAGACAGCGTAAAGTCCCATCAGGGCTTCAAAAGCAAGCAATGCTTCTCTTTTGAGCTTTTATCCGATCAAGATGAGGTTCTCTGTCAATTGTTCGATGTCATTAAAATGAAAAACATGTATGGAAAGCAGGTACGCGGTATTGAGCGTAGCACTTTTTTGATCGACGAAAACGGCGTATTGATCAAAGAATGGCGAAAAGTGTCAGTAAAAGGCCATGTAGCAGAGGTACTGGCTTTTTTGCAGGCAGCTTAGCGATTATTGTTGTCAAGTAAATGGTAAACCAGAGTCCAAACTTTAAATAAAATCCTTCGGCTGTTTCCTCCTGTAAAATTTTCAGTTTCCATCTTGTACCGGGAAACAAATATCCTGAATAAATTTAGGTTGCCGGATTTGTAAGATTGTTTAATCCGGATGTTTTGGTGATAATGCCATGTGTTTTTTGATTTACGGTCAGGTACCATGAACGAGATGTTGTCTGCAGGAATTGAGCTGATGCTGCTTGGCATGGGCATAGTCTATGGTTTTTTGGCGATGCTGGTGCTCGCTATCGGCGTTATGTCGTCTTTGGTACAGCGGTTTTTCCCGGATATGCCCGGCAACTATCTATCCGGTCATCAGGTTGACGATCCCGGCGTTGTGGCTGCGATCACTGCGGCTATACATCAGTACCGGAAGAAACACCCAAGGATTTAAAATTATTATCAAGGTTTCAGCACTTAATTTACCCATAAGGTAACAATCAATTGACCCAAAAGCGTCATAAGGAGAAACGGGAGTGGCAAAGGTAAAAAAACCTTTAGGAATAACAGAAGTTGTATTGCGAGATGCGCATCAGTCTATATTGGCAACCCGCTTGCGTATTGAGGACATGCTGCCTATTTGCGGGCAATTGGATCAAATCGGCTACTGGTCTATCGAATCCTGGGGCGGCGCGACTTTTGATGCCTGCGTACGATACCTTGGAGAAGATCCCTGGGAACGTCTGCGTTTGTTAAAAAAAGCCATGCCCAATACACCGCAGCAAATGCTGTTTCGCGGCCAAAATATATTGGGTTATCGCCACTATGCCGACGATGTGGTGGATAAATTCGTCGAACGTTGCGTGGTCAACGGTATTGATGTATTCCGAATTTTCGATGCGATGAACGATATGCGCAATCTGGATCGGGCTGTTAAGGCAGTATTGAATACCGATGCCCATGCGCAAGGCACTATTTCCTATACTACCAGTCCGGTGCATACCATTACGAAATGGGTTGAGTTAGGCCGGATTATTGAAGATATGGGTGCCCACTCGATTTGTATCAAGGATATGGCTGGTTTGCTGACGCCTTATGATGCCTTTGAACTGGTCAGCAAACTGAAAAAAGCGGTAGCTATTCCTATTCACATGCAATGCCATGCAACCACAGGCCTCAGCGTCGGTACTTACATCAAGGCTGTGGAAGCGGGTCTGGATAATGCCGATACCGCCATTTCTTCGTTGAGCATGACTTACGGCCATAGCCCCACTGAAAGCATAGTCGCCAGTTTCCAGGGCCAGCCTTACGATACCGGCCTGGATCTGATAAAGCTGGAAAAAATAGCCGCCTATTTTCGTGAAGTGCGTAAAAAATACGCGCAGTTCGAAGGCAGCCTGAAAGGCGTCGACGCCCGGATTCTGGTCTCGCAAGTTCCAGGCGGCATGCTGACCAATATGGAAAGCCAATTAAAAGAACAGGGGGCGGCTGATAAGTTCGACCAGGTTTTGTTCGAGATTCCGGAAGTACGAAGAGATTTGGGGTATATCCCGCTGGTAACGCCAACTTCGCAAATTGTCGGCACCCAGGCGGTTTTGAATGTGCTGGCAGGCGAACGCTATAAAACTATCAGCAAGGAAACAGCGGGCGTTCTGAAGGGCGAATACGGCGCTACACCGGCAGCAGTCAATAAAGAGCTTCAACTTCGGGTTCTGGATGGCGCTGAGCCGATTACCTGTCGTCCTGCCGATTTGCTCGCGCCGGAAATGGATAAAATACTGGCTGACGTTAAACGTAAAGCTGCTGCGGAAGACGTTAAGTTGTCCGAATATATTGAAGAAGATGCGTTGATTGATGGCATGTTTGCGCAAGTGGGATGGAAGTTTTTACAAAACCGTGGTAATCCGGCCGCTTTCGAGCCGATGCCCGGTGTCGAATCGAATATATCCGCAGCCGGCCCTGCACCAGCTGTAAAAACTGTATCAACTACTGCCGGTCCAACTGAAATGTATACCGTTAATGTCGATGGCAGAAATTATAATGTGGCGGTCGGTCCGGCCGGTACGAATTTCGCAATTCAATCGGCTACTCCGGCTGCGCCAATCGGGCCGGATTTGGTCGTCACGCCGCCCATTGTCAGCGGCAGCGGTGTTGTAATATCGCCGTTAGCCGGTGTTATTCTCAAGGTTAACGTCAATGTTGGTTCCCACATCGCAGAAGGCGATGTGGTGCTTGTCATGGAAGCCATGAAAATGGAAACCGAGATCCGCGCGAAAGTGGCCGGTATTGTCAGTGCAGTCAATGTCAGGCAAGGCGACTCCGTGACGGTTGGCGATGTGTTGGTAACGCTATAAACGTAAGCCGGGGTAGCGCGAGTTAACCCGGCCATAGATACTGAAACAAACAAAGACAATCAATGGAAAATCTAAGACAGTTGTGGGAAAGCACCGGCCTTTACAACTTTACGGGGCCGCAGGTCATCATGATGCTGGTAGGCTTTTTATTGCTCTATCTCGCGATTAAAAAAGGCTTCGAACCCTTGCTGTTGTTACCGATCGGTTTCGGGGCCATTCTCAGCAACATTCCGGTGGCCGGCATGATAGACGAAGGCGGTATTCTCTATTATTTGTATGTTGGGATTAAGACAGGGGTTTTTCCGCTGCTAATCTTTATGGGCGTCGGAGCAATGACGGATTTCGGTCCGATGCTGGCCAATCCAAAAACCTTATTGCTGGGTGCGGCTGCGCAATTCGGTATTTTTGCAACTTTATTCGGCGCCTTGGCACTTAACGCCATACCCGGTATGGATTACAGCTTAAAACAGGCCGCGGCAATCGCGATTATAGGCGGGGCGGACGGTCCGACCGCAATTTACGTTGCTTCTAAACTGGCGCCGGAATTACTTGGCGCTATTGCCGTCGCTGCCTATTCCTATATGGCTTTAGTGCCGCTTATACAACCGCCGATTATGCGCGCTCTTACCACGGAACAGGAACGTAGCATTGAAATGCAACAATTAAGAGCCGTGAGCCATACCGAAAAAATTGTATTTCCGCTGATGTTGGTTGTTTTGACTGCCTTGCTTTTGCCGTCGGCAGCACCGCTGATAGGCATGTTTTGTCTCGGTAATTTGATGAGTGCTTGCGGAGTGGTCGATCGTCTCAGTAAAACTGCGCAAAACGAACTGATTAACATAGTGACTATTTTCCTGGGCTTGTCTGTTGGTTCAAAACTGAGCGCCGAAGCCTTTTTGAAAGTCGAAACGTTGGGTATTTTAGGTCTGGGTGCGGTAGCATTTTCTATCGGCACAGCCAGCGGTGTTATTATGGCTAAGATAATGAATCGCTTCAGTAGTACGCCTATCAACCCGCTGATTGGCGCTGCGGGCGTATCGGCGGTGCCGATGGCTGCACGGGTAGCCAACAAACTGGGCTTGGAAAGTAATCCCCACAACTTTCTTTTGATGCACGCCATGGGGCCGAATGTGGCCGGAGTGATTGGTTCGGCTGTGGCGGCCGGGGTGTTGTTAAGCCTGATTCGTTAACAGCTTTGTTTTGCCGGGCTGTATTTTTCGTAACTAGGAAGCGAAAATTAGACAAGTAGGTAGGCTGTTGACGTTAGGAGGCGCTTCACTCAGTCAGTTCAGCACATATACTGCGGGTCGTCAAATGAGGTTAAGGTTGGGCTGAATGGAATGAAGCTCAACAAATCGAAGCTGACCAACCAAAAGGGTGTTATGTTGGGCTGCGCTATCGCGCTTAGCCCAACCTGTCAAAATTTGCCCTGCATTTATCGTAATGGCAGTAACTTGGAGCGTGGGAACGATATCACTGATTTTTTGGTTCGATGTTTTGCAACATGCCTTGAATTTTTTTTTGCCGACTCCATATTTAAAATGTAAAGCAAAATTACAATCAATGAACAGGAGAAACGACATGAGTAACTTGAGTCCATTTGTAAGTCGCAGCTTAATTGACGAACTATTTCGCGAGGTCAGCCCCGGTTATTTCATCAAGCCTTTACATGGTGATCCTTTACCATCGCAAATTAAGGTTGATGTTAAGGAAAATCCTAGTGAATTTGTTGTGCATGCAGAGATTCCCGGTGCCGGCAAGGAAAATATTCACGTCAACATTGAGGGAAATGTCGTCAGCATTCGCGCCCAGATCAATCAGGTAGACACTGAAAATAGTGACGAAAAATTGTTGCGTAGCGAACGTTATTACGGCGAAGTGACACGCAGTTTTCAGTTGTCTTCGGATATTGACGATGCTGCCAGTAAAGCCCGTTACGATAACGGTGTATTGACACTTAATTTGCCGAAAAAGCAGAAACAAAGCGGTCAACGTTTGACTATCGATTAATTAACCGCAAGCTGGTTCCCGCTCGCAAGCGGGAGTCCATGCTGGTTTCCAGCTAAACCTTGCTTTGGGAATTAGCCGATATCTTCGTGCTTTTTTAAAGTACTCCCCGCCGGTTTAAAGGTATGTAAATCCACTGTCGATTCCGGCCCTTGCTCCGCGCACCCCCATGTCAGGCGCTGATCCTGAGTAAAGCGTTTTCCCAGTTGCCAGGCGATTTCGGCGCGAGCCAACTCCACGCCTAAATAAAATGCGTGTCCGCCATCTTTTTCTACCTGTAATTTTGGATAAAGGTCGAACGGGTCCAGAGCGGTATGCATGCCGTCGCGATTAAAAATGTGCAGTCCCTCAGTGCTGGTTTGGATTCGGTAACTTGGGTCTTTGATTTCCGCAGCAATTGCCTCGATTTCTTTGCGGCTGTAAGGGAAGGGCGCTGTATCGTGAACAGTCAGCAAATCGGCGGCGATATGTTTCGGTAAGCTGTCGTGGCATTTGGCGGCATACATGATACGGCGGGCTCTATCGGCTTCGCGTATTGCTCGGCATGCGTGTCTGCTGACTTCAGTGGCTAAAATATGGTTGATATTCAGTTCGGAACAGATGCCCAGCAATAATGCGTTCATTCCGGAAGTATCTGCGTGAGTCAATTCCGTGATGTTACCGACGCCGAGCATCATTTCCACATCGGGATAACGCTGTCTGAATGTGTGGTTGCGGACGATGGATTCGGTGAAACCAAAATGTATCGGGTCCAGAATGGGGTCAACAATGAAAGCCCGGTTTTTGCCTTGGAAGTGGTCGATTGCCGCATCGAGAGAACTTAAGTCGCCATGGTGTTCCGGAATCAGGATGGGGGTGGCGGCAACTTCATCAGCAATCCACAGGCTTTTACTTGTCAGGCTTAACATATAGTCAGCGCCGGCCTTGCCGCCTGCGATCAAATCGCTGTTTTCCAGCGAGTCTATGCTCACTGTAAAACCTTCCTGCTTTAAGGTGCGGATACAGTCTGTCAAATGCGGAAAGGGAACGCCGGGCAGGCAGCCGATATCGATCACGTCAGCACCGTTGGACTTGTAATAATAGGCTCGTTCGATAACCTTATCGATGGTCATGCCGGGCGCATCGACAATTTCCGCGAAAATTTTCGTCCGGTATTGGCTTAAATCGTATTGATGTGCATTTTTGCCGAAATGCAGCGGTAAGTCTTTAACTTCTTCCGGGCCACGTTCCACAGGTATGCCAAGTTGTTCAGACAATGCCAGAAGATCGCCGCGGCAGCGGCCGGGAATAACAATCCGGTCGGCGCCGAAGGTGTCTTTCAGGCGTCGGCCTATCATTTCGGCAGTCATAAGCGCAGCAACCTTAACCCCTAATTCCAGAACTTTGTAGCTGAATTCAGGCTGCATGGCTTCAAGAACCAACCGTAACTGCTTTTCCGCGAGTTTGCCGGTTAAAAACAGGATGCGTTCGCTCATGATAATGAAGACAAACGGTTCATTACCGCAATTTTCAAAGCATCTACGCTGTCTACAACTAGCGTGTAAGGAAAACTACGAAGTTTCTCGGTGGTTTCCAGATCGATAGGGCGAGGATAAACCATGACTTTTTTGTTGCCTGGTGCAGTGGTTTCAATTTCCGGGGCAATGTCGCACGGATAAACGATGCTCGGTATTCTGCATTTTCCCGCTTGCGAATATAGATTAGTGACCAGCGAGTCGGATATGCCAACCACGCACTTTGCAACGGTATTAGATGTGGTTGGCGCCATCACGAAGGTATGATAATAACCCTTATAAAAAAGGCCGACCGGCGGTGCTGAGGCGGCTTTGTCGCGGTAAACGGGTAATTTGTCTTTGATATCGTTAAGGCGTATACCGTACATTTTTAAGACTTCTTCACCCGCCTGACTAAGATACAAGTCAACATTGTTCAACTTAAGCATAAATTCAAGGCATTCTTCAATGTAGTGCCCTGAACCGGTGATGGCCCAGGCGAGACGTGGAGTTGGCATGCTTGTGCGCGCTTAATGGCAGTGAATAAAATTACGGTTTTCCATTGTATCATTTGAAGGCTAGGATTCCGCTTTCGGAAATGTGTAAGTAATGATTACGGACTAAGGATTGGCCCTTATATGCGCAGCTATTAAGATCGTTTAAGATTAAGAGGTCATTTGGTGCACCAGGGTTAATTGAAAAGGCGGCTTTAGCTAACAGAGCTTGGCGAGGATACCAAACATACTTCAATTTTTGATTGGTGCGATTTTGCGCATGCGAATTTCGGTAAGGATTTATGAGTCATTAGCGGGTTTTTGCTCATGATTAACCACATCTCTGTGGCTCAAGCCTACAGGTTAGTGTTCAGACGTCCTCTGACGAAACTTCTTAGGTTGAAATTTGATGTGTTTTACGGGGGTGATAATTTTGCAAGCCGCATATGACCTTTAATTTCATTGGATGATGTCGATAAAGACCAATATCGATAGGGATTGATAGTTATTAATACTCTAAGTAGCATTGCATTAAATACAGCAATATTTCTGCCTTGAATTTACACCTGATGTTAATAAGCAGGTAAAAATCCGATTTACGGATATCGGAATGGCTAACGGTTGTGTTCGGATTCCGGTATTTGTGCAATTTCCTGTCCGATAATGATACCACGGTACAATAGACCCTTTATGATCAGTCTATTACCATGTTTGATATAATTTAACATCGATAACATCTGAAATAATGGAAAGCCTTCAATTCTCTGAACAGCATAGGCCCTCGCAAGTAAGTAATGCTCATGTTTTGGTTTTTACTAGTGGTAAAGGCGGGGTTGGCAAAACCTGCATTACAACTAGCGTTGCTTCGGCAATGATACAAAAAGGGGCACGGGTTTGTATTTTTGATGCCGATACCGGTTCTACCAATATCAATACCGTTCTTGGGCTTACGCCGGAATTTACGCTTGAGCAGGTTTTAAGTGGTGAAAAATCCATTCATGAAGTCGTCCTCAAAACCAGCGAGGGCATAGCTGTTGTGCCGGGCGCATCCGGGATTGCCAAATGCGCCAATATTATAGGACCGGAAGCCAGTAGACTGATCGATGCCTTTATAGATATGGAAAAGGAATATGACTATATTCTAATTGACACAGCAGCAGGCATTGCCGATAGCGTCTTGCAGTTTGTCGAATCTGCTGCCTGTGCATTTCTGATCATCACTTCAGAGCCGACTTCTTTAACCGATGCTTTTTCCTTGCTGAAATTGCTGATTGCCAATCAATATAGCGGACGTCTCAGGGCAGTTGTTAATCAGGCCAGCGATTATCCGGAAGCTACCGAAACCTATCGGCGTTTCGCTTCGGCCGCTGAAAAATATTTGAAATTGAATGTCGAGTACGGTGGGTTCATTGCTCGCGATGAAAATGTACCAAAAGCAATGGCAATGCATCTGCCGGTAGTCGATCTGATTCCTAATTCCCCGGCTAGCCGCTGTCTATATGCTTTGGCCGATAATGTGCTGAAATACATTGGTTCCGAAGAGCCCGAGTCCGGTCTGGCTGATTACTGGAGTAATCTGCTGGCGGAAATGGGCACGTCAGACAATGCCGGCAATGTTCAAAGTACGCTTTTGGCCGGCCATTCCGCATTAATGCCCGTTAAGGAAGAAGGCCGGGTTTTGCAGGAGCGGCGTGTTCAGAAAGACCGGCGTGCCTATATGCCGGCTCTCATCACAGCGGTCATGGTTGGCGATCTACCGAACAAACTGTTGGCTGAGATGAAAACTCAACGTCTGGAACGGAATGTTTTGGAGAGCTTTATCACCGAGTTTGCTCAGGTTTTTGTGGAACAGTACGGTAGCTTTCCGCAAAACTTTAGGCAATTGATTTTTCGTTGGCTGGAATCGGAAAATTATGCCGCACCTCGTCTTTCGGAACTGATTACCACGCTTGAAGCTTTATATACCACTCGTTATCAACAACCGCTTTTTAATCTTGAAGATAGTGCCGCAAGGCTGGTAGCTCAAACCAGGGGGACCGAAGTAAAATTGCGTGAGTTGGTGAATCAGTTGCGTTCCGCCTATCGCCAATCATTTCAGCAAGATGTTTTCGACGCTGAAAAGGAAATCCTCGAGTCCTTTCAGCAAGAGGATTTTACGGAGGAACGCTTTGAAGCGCTTTTACATCTGCTTCTGGATGGCTATCAAACCCGTTTTAATAAACCTTATCAGGGTCAAAGCGAGTTGCTACTGGAATCGACAGCCGATGCGCTTGAGACTATGGCTGTGGAGGAAAAAAATCTACAGGATGAAATTAATTTGTTGGCACAAAGCTTTCAACTTTTAACATCGCATCGGGATTCGCTTCTGGCTGCAATTAAAGCAGGCCAGACTCAAAATGTGCAGATTAAAACCAGAACCTCGGTCAACGGTTAGAAGCAGTAACCATGTTTCCCTCGCATCAAATTTTGATGCCGGTGGGATGCAAGTTTGTTGTCTTTATCAATCAATTCGCCAAGAGTTACTCAGGCACGGGCGCAAACCCAGACATCAACACGGCTTACACCCTGTTGTTTAAGTGCAAAAGCCAGTGCTGAGGTGGTGGCGCCGGTAGTCATGACATCGTCAATAATGGCGGCATGTTGAAAATCCAGTTTTTTTTCGATACTAAAGGCTGAAAGCATATTTTTGCGGCGCTGTTTGGCAGGCAGGCTGGTTTGATGCGCGGTATCCCGGTTGCGGATGCAACTGTTAAAATCGACAGGAATTGTCAGTTGTTTTGACAAATGTCTGGCAATTTCGATTGACTGATTAAAGCCGCGTTGCCGGTATCGATTGATGTGTAGAGGGATAGGCACGATGCAATCCGGTAACTCGGCGGTCTTGATGATATGTTGGGCCATTAAGGTGCCAATTAATCGAGCGTTTTTATATTGATGAGCGAATTTAAGCTGGGAAATCAGATAGCGGATATTGCCCTGATACAGAAATGGCGCATGGGTGTCATCGAAATGCGGCGATTTAATCAGGCAACGCCCGCATAATTGCGGTGAATTAATCGCGATTGCAAAGTTTTCGCCACAACGATAACAACAATGTGTGTTTCTAGGCAAATCGGCAAAGCAGTCCGGGCACAAATCCAAATCATCCTGACCGGGATGTCCGCAGAAAATGCATCGCGATGGCAGTAGTTTCTTCTGTATAATATTTAGCCAGTTGTTCACTGTATTTATTTTAATGGGTTGATAAGTGTCTAATACTGTTGTTTTGCCCTTGCTTGGAGATTACCAGAATGTATGCTAACCCGGAACAGAAAGCAATCAATGCCCAGTTACGTCAGGATTGGCGGCTGATTGAGGTTGAAGCCCTGTTTGCATTGCCGTTTAACGATTTGTTATACAAAGCACAAACTGTACATCGAGTTAATTTCGATCCTAACGAAATTCAGATCAGCAGTCTATTAAGTATCAAGACCGGTTCCTGTTCCGAAGATTGCGGGTATTGTCCGCAAAGCGCCCGTTATGATGCCGATTTAAATCCTGAAGCCTTAATGCCGGTCGATGCTGTGTTAAAAGCAGCTCAACAGGCGAAACTACAAGGTGCCTCCCGATTTTGCATGGGGGCGGCCTGGCGTAGTCCCAAAGATCGAGACATCCAGCGCGTTGTCGAAATGGTACAGGGTGTAAAAGCCTTGGGCATGGAAACCTGTGTCACCTTGGGCATGTTGACCGAAACTCAAACCAAAGCCTTAAAAGACGGTGGACTGGATTATTACAATCACAATCTTGATACATCCGAAGATTACTATTCGGAAGTGATTACGACGCGTACTTATCAAGATAGGCTTGAAACTCTGGCCCGTGTCCGTGATGCCGGTATCAATGTCTGTTGCGGCGGGATCGTCGGCATGGGCGAATCGGCTACCGATCGCGCCAAATTGTTGCTGGAACTGGCTAATTTGCCTAAGCACCCTGAGAGCGTACCAATCAATATGCTGGTACAAGTCGAGGGAACGCCGCTTCATGGCATAGAGGCGCTGGATCCGCTGATATTTATCAGAACTATCGCGGTGGCCCGCATTCTGATGCCGAAATCGCGGGTGCGCCTGTCGGCCGGGCGAAACACCATGAGCGATGAAATGCAGGCATTGTGTTTTTTTGCGGGTGCCAATTCGGTTTTTTATGGCGATAAGTTGTTAACCACCGAGAATCCGATGACTGATCATGATAAGCAGTTGTTCAAACGCTTGGGGTTGCGAATGGGTGGTTCAAGTTACAACTGATGCCGAACGAATTCTACACTTTCGCGGCTGAGCTGGAGAAGATCGAACAGCAAAGCCTATATCGGCGGAGAAGGGTTATCGATGGTGCGCAAGGTGTTTTGGTCAATGCCGACGGTCGTCAACTGATCAATTTTTGCAGCAACGATTATCTTGGCTTGGCTAACCATCCTGCCGTCAGAGTCGCATTTAAACTTGCCGTGGATCGTTACGGAGTGGGTAGCGGTTCCGCGCATTTGATATGCGGGCATGGAAAAGCCCACCAGGCATTGGAGGAGGAGTTGGCTGCCTTTACCGGTCGCGACAGGGCCTTGTTGTTCTCTACCGGCTATATGGCCAATATGGGCGTGATTTCAGCCTTGCTTGGTCATAGCGATTGTATCGTTGAGGATCGCCTCAACCATGCTTCGCTTTTGGACGGCGCCTTACTGTCAAGAGCCCGCTTCCAGCGTTATCGGCATGGCGATGTCGATGAATTGCAACGGAGGTTGATGGCTTGTCATACAAAGGCAATGATAGTCAGCGATGGTGTATTTAGTATGGATGGCGATTTGGCGCCTTTACCTATGTTAGCTGAACTGGCCAATCGGTTTCAGGCGGGCTTGTTTGTTGACGATGCCCACGGTTTTGGAGTGTTGGGGCAGCGCGGCGCAGGCATTGTCGAGCATTTTGGTTTAAGTCAACAGGATGTACCTATCCTGATGGGAACCTTAGGCAAAGCATTTGGAAGCTTCGGGGCTTTTGTCGCCGGTTCGGAAGAATTGATAGAAATGCTGATTCAAAAGGCCAGAACTTATATCTTTACCACCGCATTACCGTCGGCAATCGTTGAGGCCAGTCGTGTCAGTCTGCAGTTATTGCAGACTGAATCCTGGCGTCGCGACAAATTGCAAAATTTGATTTTGCGGTTCAGGCGCGGTGCTTTGCAACAAGGATTGCAGTTACTGGATACTTTTACTGCCATTCAACCCATTATTATCGGCGAAAGCCGGCAGACGGTCGCAGTCAGCAATTGTCTGCTGGACCAGGGTTTTTGGGTGAGCGCGATTCGTCCGCCAACCGTGCCGGTTGGTACGGCGAGATTACGTGTCACCTTTTCGGCAAATCATGAAGATTGGCATATAGATGCATTGCTGGAGGCACTGGGCAAAGCCTTGCCATGACTATAATCCATATAGAAAGTTATGGACAGGGGCGTCCTGTGGTCATGATTCATGGCTGGGCAATGCATAGCGGAGTCTGGCGCGAATTTGCACAGGATATGGCACGAAACTACCGAGTCATATGCCTCGATATGCCCGGTCACGGACAAAGTGGAGGGATAACGCCCTATAGCCTGACGGGAATTGGCGACGCATTGCTTGAGGCTATTCCGGTCCAAAACTTCAGTCTATTAGGCTGGTCCTTGGGTGCTACCATAGCAATCGATATGGCTAGCCGCTTTTCGGGGCGTGTGGACAAGCTGTTGATTTTGGCTGGCAATGCCAAGTTTGTACAGTCTGATGATTGGCCGGGGGTAAGCCCTGAGCTTCTCGATGCTTTTGCTGCTCAATTAACAGGCGACACAAGAGGGACCTTACTGCGTTTTATGGCTTTGCAGGTCAATGGTTTGCCCAATGCCAAACATGTGCTGCAACTTTTAAAAAACGCTATGCTGGAAACTGAATCGGTATCGAATCAAGCTTTGGAGGGCGGGCTTGATATTCTGAAAAAAAGCGATTTAAGAGAAAGCCTGAGGGAATTAAAATGCCCGGTTTCTATCATTAATGGTGATAAAGATAGGCTAATTCCGTTGGCTAGCGGACAAGCCATGCAGAAAATCAATCCGGCGGTTAGTTTACAGGTCATGGAAAATGCCGGGCATGTGCCGTTTTTATCCGATAGCCGGCGGTTGCTGGAAATTGTCCGCGCGGCTTTATGAAATCCGAGCGTAGCCTGGATAAACGCAAAATAATACGCTCGTTTTCCGCCGCTGCGAAAAGCTATGACGGTTTGGCATCGCTACAAAGGCAGGTTGGAAGGGAATTACTGGAAAAATTTCCGGTTCAGGCTATGAGCGGTGCCATACTGGACCTAGGTTGCGGTACAGGCTATTTAACCGGCCAATTAGCTCTTGATTCTGCCAGTCAGCTTATTGCCTTGGATATTGCTATGCCGATGTTGCACGCTAGTCGAGAGAAAAACCAGGCAGAGTCTGTGCAATATATCTGTGCCGACGCTGAAAATATGCCGTTCGTAGCGCAGAGTATTCGGCAAATC
This sequence comes from uncultured Pseudomonadota bacterium, assembly GCA_963765965.1. Classification (GTDB taxonomy): domain Bacteria; phylum Pseudomonadota; class Gammaproteobacteria; order Methylococcales; family Methylomonadaceae; genus Methylomonas. Next base: position 26,927 of record CAVXZR010000069.1, on the reverse strand, counting down.
TATTCAAATTTGGCTTTTCAGTGGTGTTCGGATTTACCGGCAGTATTTGCCGAATGCAGGCGTATGCTGCAAACCGAAGGGCAATTGGTGTTCGCTACTTTTGGTCCCGGTACCTTGCAGGAATTGAAGAAGGCCTGGGCTGAGGTTGATGCCTTTGTGCATGTTAATGAATTTTTCGACCGGCAGCAAATTGCCGGGTTTTTAGAAGAGGGCGGGTTTCAATCTATTTCCTGCGATAGCGTCATCTATCAATCCCGTTATGCTTCAGTGATGGCTTTGATGCTTGAATTAAAAGGCATCGGTGCGCATAACGTAAATTTTGCCAGAAACCGCAAAACCACAACCCGCAAGCAATTACAGCACATGATTGGCTGTTATGAAAAAAATATGGCAGGCGCAGCCTTGTATGCCAGTTATGAAATAATATTTGTGCAGGCACAGCTGTAAAATTCTATTATCCATAAGTACGATGCTTTCCTGATCTTCACCGGTTGCTAAACAAATTTAGTTGCAAATGTGGGATTTTAGGCTTTTGAATGATCCGCATAAACTATGATGGCGGTTTTAGGCGATTGAGTTTGACGTGCATTAATTGTTGACATGAAAACAGGTTATTTTATTACCGGCACAGACACCGATTCAGGCAAAACCTGGGTTACAGTTGCTTTAATGCGCAAATTACGACAACAAGGCTTTACGGTCGCGGGAATGAAGCCGGTCGCCGCTGGTTGTGAATGGCGGGAAGGACAGTTTAAAAACCCGGATGCGCTGTTGATCCAGGAAAATGCCACGTTAACGTTGGCGTATGAGCAGATAAATCCTTATGCCTTTGAATTGCCCATTTCACCACATATTGCTTGCGGCGATGCCGACGTAAATTTTCAGCACATTTTATCGGTATTTGCAACGCTGAAGAGAAATGCCGATGCCATGCTGGTTGAAGGTGCGGGTGGATGGTTGTCGCCTTTAAGCCGGGCATTCGATAACGCAAATTTGGCCGAGGCCATGGGCTTACCGGTTATTCTTGCGGTAGGCATGCGTTTGGGGTGTATCAATCATGCCAGATTGACATTTCAGGCTATAAAATCGGCAGGTGTTGATTGTGCCGGCTGGGTTGCAGTCGAGGTGGTGCCAGAGATGCACGGATTTCAAGCTAATCTGGAGTATCTGAAACATTGTTTGGATGCGCCTCTACTCGGAGTGCTGCCGCATAAGCCGGGTGCTGATTTCGATTTTTTCGCCGGACAGTTGATTCTTTAAATCTGAAAAATTCTTGATCCAGATCAAAAGTTAATTCGGGCCGGGTGGCGACAATACTACCTCCATTATAAAAACAACTTGGAGGCGAGTTATGGCTTTAATTACCTGGACTAAAGAGCAATATGGTACCGATGTCGCTTTTGCCGATCAGGAGCATCAAACTTTATTCGGCTTACTGAATAAACTTTACGATGAAGCAACCGGTGGTGCTCCGCGTGCTGATATCGGTGCTTCGTTGGATGCTTTGATCACTTATGTTGTCGATCATTTCGCTCACGAAGAAAGAGAAATGCTGGCAAAGGGCTATGGCGGTTATGATCGTCATAAAGAAGAGCATGAAGCTATGATTGGCATTTGTGCCGATCTACAGAAAAAATTCCATGCCGGTCAGGCGGAAGTTACCGAAGATGTCGGGCAATTGGTAAAGGGTTGGCTAGATAACCACATCCCAAATTTCGACATGGCTTATTCCAGCGCACTCAAATAGTGTTCGTTTAAGTCATTAAAAAAGGACGAAAAAGGCTTGCGGGCAGCCATGCCCGCAAGCCTTTTTTATGTCTGTTTGTTAAACATTAAAAGCTCTTCTGGTTTACAGGCCAGTCATAGGGTAGAATTACTCAGTTAATTTGTGATAATTATTGTAAATGGAATTGTTGTCTGCCTTGTCCGGACTGCAGAATTACAAAACGATAAAACGCATACAAGTTTATAACTACAATCGGGAGGCTGCTCCGTGAAGAAAATAAAGCAACTGCTCGTATGTCTGGTGTTGATGTCATTCTGGCTCAGTACTGCGCATGCGGACTATCAACTTAACCTTATGCGAGGGGTTACGCAAGTCAGTAATGAGATTTACGATTTGCATATGCTCATTTTGTGGATTTGTGTATTTATAGGTGTCGCGGTTTTCGGCACCATGTTTTACTCGATTTTCCATCACCGCAAATCAAAAGGGCATCAGGCGGCGCAATTTCACGAAAACACCACTGTTGAAATTATCTGGACCATTATTCCGACTCTGATTCTGGTTGGCATGGCAATACCTGCCACCAAAGCCATCATCGATCTGGATAAGGTGCAGGATTCCGAAATGACCATTAAGGTCACCGGCAGACAATGGTATTGGGATTACGAATATCTGGATAGCGGCATTCATTTTGAAAGCCATTTGGATGAAGCCAGTGAAAAATCGCACCGGATAAAATCCATGCGATCCGCGTAACTGTGGCAAATTATTTATTGAGACGTAGATAAGCCTCTGGTTGTACCTATCAAAAAGAAAATTCGTTTTTTGTTTACGGGCGCCGATGTGATTCATTCCTGGTGGGTGCCTGATTTAGGCTGGAAAAAAGACGCTAATCCCGGTTTTGTGAATGAAGCTTGGACTTCTGTCGATAAAGCGGGTATTTATCGCGGACAGTGTACCGAACTGTGCGGCAGGGATCATGGGTTTATGCCGATTGTCGTGGTTGCCATGGAACAGGAACAATACGATGCCTGGGTAAAAACCACGCTGGAAAAACAAAAACAGCCGGTTGATTTAAGCGACGAAGCGCGTTCGGTGTTGGTTTCGCATGGTGCTTCGGTTTATCTGAAAAACTGCGTTTCTTGTCATCAGATCGATGGAAACGGTATTTCAGGCTGGTTCCCCTGCTTTACGAGGCAATGCCAAAGCCACCGGTAATATAGATCAATTGATAGGCTTCATTCAGGCAGGCACCAGCAAAATGCCTTCTTTCCGGAAGCTGCCTGACAATCAATTGGCAGAATTGATAACCTATATCAGAAATGCGCCGGAATTAGGCAATAACGTGGGTGATGAAATTCAACCCAATAAAATCACCCCTAAATTTGACGACGATGAATAAGTTATTCACTTTCTCATTGAACGCATTTTCTAATTATTGTTGAGGTATAGAGTATGACTGCTGTAGTAGCTGAACATGATGATCATCACGATCATGAACATGAGCACCATCATGGCCCGGAAAAGGGTTTCTTGCGATGGATTATTACCACCAACCATAAAGATATAGGTACTTTGTATTTGATGTTTGCGCTGGTGATGTTTTTTGTCGGCGGCAGTATGGCATTGGTCATTCGTGCCGAGTTATTCGAGCCGGGCCTGCAATTTGTCGATCCGAATTTTTTCAACTCCATGACCACCATGCATGCCTTGGTGATGGTATTCGGGGCGGTTATGCCGGCTTTTGTAGGATTGGCCAACTGGATGATTCCGATGATGATCGGCGCGCCGGATATGGCTTTGCCGCGCATGAACAACATGAGCTTCTGGATGTTGGTGGCCGGGTTTTATTGATCGCCAGTACCTTGTTCATGGAAGGCGGCGCACCTTCTGCCGGTTGGACGTTTTATCCGCCATTGGTTATGCAAACCGGTAAAGCTTTCCCGTTTGCGGTGTTCGCTGTGCATCTTGTTGGGGGTTTCCTCCATCATGGGCGCGATCAATATTATTGCCACCATCTTTAATATGCGCGCTCCTGCCATGACCCTGATGAAAATGCCTTTATTCGTCTGGACCTGGCTGATTACCGCATTTTTGCTGATTGCCATTATGCCGGTATTTGCCGGTGCGGTAACCATGTTGCTGACTGACCGTTTTTTCGATACCAGTTTCTTCGATGCGGCTGGAGGCGGTGACCCGGTGCTTTATCAGCATATTTTCTGGTTTTTCGGACATCCCGAAGTGTATGTCATGATTCTGCCGACTTTCGGCGTGGCTTCCACCATCATTCCGGTTTTTGCGCGTAAGCCTTTGTTCGGTTATTCCTCAATGGTGTATGCAACTGCGGCGATTGCTTTTCTGTCTTTCATCGTTTGGGCGCACCACATGTTTTTAGTGGGCTTGCCGATTGCAGGTGAGTTGTATTTTATGTACGCCACTATGTTGATTGCCATTCCTACCGGTGTAAAAGTGTTCAACTGGACCGCCACTATGTGGAAAGGTTCTATGACTTTTGAAACACCGATGCTGTTTTCAATCGCGTTTGTGGTGTTGTTTACTCTAGGTGGCTTTACTGGCCTGATGATGTCGGTAGCACCGGTAGACTTTCAATATCACGATACCTATTTTATTGTCGCCCATTTTCATTACACCTTGGTGCCGGCTTCCATCTTCATTTTGATGGCGGCAGGTTATTACTGGTTGCCGAAATGGACCGGTAATATGTATAACGAAAAAATCGGCCAATTGCATTTCTGGCTGTCGGTTGTTTCGGTCAACATTCTGTTCTTTCCGCAACATTTCCTGGGACTGGCCGGCATGCCGCGCCGTATTCCGGATTATGCCGTGCAATTTGCAGATTGGAACATGGTGTCAAGTATCGGTGCTTTCATCTATGGCTTTAGTCAATTACTGTTTGTGTATATCGTTATCGATACCATCAGAGGTGGAACCGGCGAGAAAGTCAGCAATGAGGTCTGGGAAGATGCGAGCAAGCACAGTCTGGAATGGACTTTACCTTCTCCTCCGCCCTATCACACCTTTACTACGCCACCGGAAAAAATTCCAACTGAGCATTTTTAAGTTCGGCTGGCAGTCATTGATATTTCCCCATCATCTTCGCGGTTGATGGGGTCGGTGAGAATATGGATACTAAGAAAAAGAACATTCTGACTGCTGTGGTGCTGGCCGCGGTCGCTTTGACGATTTATGTGTATGCAGTTTTGAAGGCAATTTCGCAATGAGCGAAGACGATCTGGCTAAGAAGAATGCCAAATTGGTTAAAAAGTTGGTTCTGATCGCTGTGCTGATGTTTGGCTTTGGTTATGCTTTGGTGCCTCTTTACGATGTATTGTGTAAATTAGTCGGCCAGGGTCAAGTTCTAAAAGCTGCCAGTTCGGAGCTTGCTGTTCAGGATCGAATTCCAACGGAAGCGGCCAAATCCGGGCTTGCTGTTCAGGATCAAGTTCAAACGGAAGTGACTAAACCGGAGTATGCTGTTGATGAAAGCAGAGAACTAACAGTTGAGTTTGTCACAACGCTTAACAAATCGACACCCATGACGTTTCGCGCGGAAACCAGCATGTTGAAAGTTCACCCTGGCAAATATTACACAGTTAATTTTTATGCCAGAAATAATAGTAATACGCAGTTAAAAGCTCAGGCCATACCAAATATAGTGCCGGGGCTAGCAATGGAATTTTTTAAAAAAATTCAATGTTTTTGTTTTACCACTCAAACGTTTCAGGCCAAGGAAGAAAAAACTATGCCGGTAAGGTTTGTGGTTGATCCGAAAATACCTGAAAGCTATAAAACCATTACATTGTCATATACTTTTTTTGATATAACTAACAACGTTGAAAATTAACAAAGGGGAAGGTCATGTCTACAAACACAGCTTATTATATCCCGCATAAGGCGGTATGGCCGGTTCTAGCCACCGCTGGTTTAATGCTTATGCTGGCCGGTTTTGCAAATCATTTGAACGGTTCTTCAATCGGTTCGGGAATGATGCTGACCGGTTTTTGCTTTTTTATTGTGATGGTGGGTGCCTGGTTTGCCTTGCAAGCGACTGAGAGCGAATCCGGTATGTATAACCACGGCGTCGGCATATCCTATCGAATGGGCATGATCTGGTTTATTTTTTCCGAAGTCATGTTCTTCGCCGTATTTTTCGGTTCTCTTTGGTATACCCGTAATCTTTCGGTTTCCTGGTTGGGCGAAAGCGGCATGCTCAGTGGTCCGGGCCGCTCGACGCACGATGTGTTATGGCCTGCATATCAAGCAGTCTGGCCAACTAATGGTCCTGGTAATGTCGGCGGCAAATTCGAGCCTATGGCCGCTTTCGGTTTACCGTTCGTCAATACCTTGTTGCTGTTATCCAGCGGTGTAACCGTTACCTGGGCGCATCATGGCTTGCTGGCGAAAAATCGCGGCCAATTGATTAAAGGTTTGATAGCTACTGTCGGGCTGGGGTTTTTGTTCGTTGCCTGTCAAGCAACCGAATATTATGATGCCTATCACGAAATGGGTTTGACTCTGGGTTCAGGTATTTATGGTTCAACTTTTTTCATGCTTACCGGTTTTCACGGTTTGCATGTTTGTATAGGTGCCATCATCCTGTCAGTGGTATTGTTCAGAAGCTGGAAAGGTCATTTCACTCCGGAAAATCATTTTGCCTTCGAAGCGGCTGCCTGGTATTGGCACTTTGTTGACGTTGTGTGGCTGGGATTGTTTGTATTTGTTTATCTGTTGTAATTTAGCCGATATGTTAAAAAGGCGCGATCCTTGCGTGGGTCGCGCTTTTTTTTTGCCGAATGCCAGCTTACTGTTTTTCGTTTACTGATTTATCGGCATGAATTTGTTGTATTCTGGCACCTAAACCTTGCGGTTGAAACATGCCGCTGGCAACTGCAATGAATAATAAAATAAATAATAGCAACGATAAACCGATGCGCACGGTGAGAGCTTTGGCGGTTTTTTGGGATCCTTCGCCGTCTTTGTGTTTGACTAAATGGAACAAAGCCGAACCAAGACTAATAAGAATGGCTAGAAAAACAACAATGGCGAGAGTTTTTATCAGCATGACACAATATAAATAAAGAAAAGAAGGAGCATTCTCTGCTATCCGCGATATCTTGCCAATAGTTTTAAAAAATATAAGAAAAGGATGAAAAAATTTAATATTAAATTTTTATCTCTCGAATTCCGATTTTCGCTATTGGGGATTTTCCTTTACCTTTTGCTCCTGTTTTTGCTTTGCAGTCTGGGTTTTTGGCAATTAGACCGTGCTGAACAGAAAAGGCAGTATTTGCAACAACAACAGTTGGCGGCAAGTGCAGCGGTTCTTGATTTAAACCGACAAGCCGTAACCGATATTGAGTCGGCCAGATATCAAAAAGTGTCTGTAAGGGGTCATTACGACGATGAACATCAGTTTTTGATAGACAATCAAATGATGAATGGCAAACCCGGTTATTTTGTTTTGACCCCCTTTTTGATAGATCAGGACAAACGGGCCATATTGGTAAATCGAGGATGGTTACCTTTGGGTAGCGATCGAACCCGGTTACCTGATATTGCCATCAAAACACCTATTCAACTAATCGAAGGCCGCATAAACCGGTTTCCGCAGGTAGGTATTAAATTAAAAGGCGCTGAAATTCCAGCCAAGGGTTGGCCGTCAGTGGTGCAAGTCATCGATGGCCGGATTTTAGCCGCCAAATTAACTTATGATCTGTTTGATTTTCAAATAGAACTTGATGCAGATGCTTTGGAAGGCTATAGACGCGAGTGGAAAGTAAACTCGGTTATTCCGCCTGAAAAACATCTGGCCTATGCAGTACAATGGTTCGGATTAGCGTTGACCCTAACAGGGTTGTTTCTTTGGATCAGTATTAGAAAAAAAAGTGAACACACAACTTAAAAAGAATCGTATCACCATTTTGGTGATTTTTGCGATGTCAATTATTCCCTTTGCCATCGCCTGGTATTTAGCGGATAACCCCGAAAAGGTACGCCTGGGTACGAATAACGGCGACTTGATTACGCCGCCGGTTATGACCGAGATTAGCGAATTTTCCGGTAATGACGCGTTTACAGCAAACAATATCAAAGAATTGCAAGGTCATTGGATTCTGGTCAATGTTTTACCGCAAACTCCTTGTAACGAAGCATGTCTGGAGGCTTTGTATAAAACCCGGCAAATTACCCTGATGATGGGTAAGGACATTTCCAGGATTCGGCGCGCGGTGGCGATGTTCGAAAAATATCAGCCATCGCACCTGACAAACGAATGGCAACAGGATCAACAATTGTTGAAAATTCTGGCCTCGGTGCAATTACAGAATAAATTGTCGGGCATTATTGGCACCCCTCCTGCGGACGGTACCTTGTTGATCATGGATCCGTTAGGAAATCTGATGATGAAATATCCGGCCGGTTACGACCCTTATAAGGTCAGAAACGACTTAAGCAAGTTATTAAGAATCTCACAAATCGGTTAGAAATATGTTCAGAAAATTAACGTTGCTTGCTGCAATATTGGCACTGCTGGTCATTATATTGGGGGCCTATGTCAGATTGTCAAATGCCGGCCTCGGTTGTCCCGATTGGCCGGGCTGTTATGGTAAAGCCTTGGTCAGCGATAGTGCGCAGTTTAAAGCCGATGCGGCAGCGGTGTTCCCGAAAAATCCGCTAGATACCGGTAAGGCCTGGAAGGAAATGAGTCATCGCTATCTGGCCGGTATGCTTGGTTTATTGTTAGCGGTACTGCTGCCTTTCGCCTGGCGTTTAAGGGAACAACGTCTGCCGGCAATTGCTCTTTCGACGGCTTTGCTGGTGCTTGTTGCTTTGCAAGCCTTGTTGGGCATGTGGACTGTCAATATGCAAGTTATGCCTGTTGTTGTAACGGCGCATATGTTGCTGGGTTTTATTACTTTCTGGACGATAAGCTGGACTTATCTACGCACTAATCCGGATGTATCTCTACGAACTTTTAGAAGCGGTCCTTGGCGATTTGCTGTATTCGCCATGCTGGTTTTGCTGATACAAATCGTTTTGGGCGGCTGGGTCAGCAGTAATTATGCGGCTTTAGCCTGTAGAGATTTCCCACGTTGTACCGGTGCCTGGTTGCCGAACGCCGATTACGCCGGTGCAATGAATTTGTTCCGTGGGGTTTTTTCCGGCGGGCCCTGGGTGTTATCCGGTAGCGAGCAATTGGCAGCGCATAGCCTGCATAGGCTGGGTTCTGTGGTCAGTTTCCTGGTATTGTCGCTAATGATGCTAAAAGCCACTTCGGAACATAATCAGAAACCGTTAAGACGGTCTGGTATTCTGTTAAGCATGCTGTTACTGGTGCAGATTGCTTTGGGCATATTCAACATAAAGCTTTCTTTGCCTCTATGGTCGGCTGTGGCACATAATGCCTTTGCGGCCTTGTTGATGCTACCTTTGCTGGCGATTTATTTTTTCAGCAAATATACATTGCCGGGGGAAGAACCGCAGGAGTCAGAGACTGGCCGATCTCTTATCGAGCCTCTTGAAGCAGTTCGCACCGAAAAACAACTTGAGCCTGAATCGTTGTTTTTACGGCTGAAAACCCAGCTCAAGAAAACGCGCGGTAGTTTAAGCCATGTGTTAAGCAGCTTATCTCTGGAGCAAAATACAGTCACCCGCGATTTGTTGGGTGATGTGGAAGCCAGTTTGTTGATGGCGGACCTTGGTATAGAAACAACCACGGCAATTATCAAGCATTTAACCGAAAGTCTGGAACGCGAGCAGCTAAAGGATGGCGAAGCGCTTGGTCTGGCTTTGAAACAAAATTTATACGAAATGTTGCTGCCTTGCTGTCAACCTCTGCAAATTCCAAAGCAGGACGGACCGTTTGTTATTCTGGTGGTTGGCGTTAACGGTGCGGGTAAAACCACATCCATCGGCAAGCTGGCCCATCGTCTGCAAGCTCAAGGTCATAGTGTTATGCTGGCGGCCGGCGATACTTTTCGGGCAGCGGCTGTCGAACAATTACAAGCCTGGGGTGAACGCAACAATGTCCAGGTGGTAGCCCAGCATAGTGGTGCCGATTCGGCATCTGTAATTTACGACGCATTGCAATCAGCCAAAGCCAAAGGAATTGATGTACTGATTGCCGACACTGCCGGCAGGCTGCACACCAAGTCCAATCTTATGGATGAATTGAAAAAAATCAAACGCATTATGGCTAAGCTTGATGCTTCCGCTCCGCATGAAGTGCTGTTGATACTGGATGCCGGGACCGGCCAAAATGCCTTGTCGCAAGCCCGATTGTTCAATGAAGCCGTGAATTTGACAGGAATAGCCTTAACTAAACTTGATGGTACTGCTAAGGGGGGGGTAATCTTTGCACTGGCCAATCAGCAGCAAGTGCCAATCCGGTTTATCGGCGTCGGCGAAGCGATTAACGATTTGCAGGATTTCGATGCCCGTACCTTTGTTGATGCTTTGTTTGTGAAAGATTGAAACCATGCTGAGATTCGAGCACGTTTGCAAACGTTATCCTGATGCCGGTGAAGCGCTTACGGATGTCAGTTTTCATTTGAGCCGCGGTGAAATGGCTTTTTTGACAGGACGTTCCGGTGCTGGAAAAAGCACCTTGCTGAAATTGATAGCCATGATGGAACAATGCAGCCGCGGCGCGGTCACCTTGGATGGGCAAAACATCAGCCTGATCAGTGATAGGCGCATACCTTATATGCGACGCAATTTGGGGCTGATTTTTCAGGATTATAAACTGCTGAATGATAGAACTGTTTTCGATAATGTAGCATTGCCGTTAATTGTTTCCGGTGTCAACCATCAGGAAATTTCACGGCGAGTTAGGGCTGCACTGGATAAAGTCAGTTTGCTAGGCAAGGAATGGAAATATCCGTTGGCACTTTCCGGCGGAGAACAACAACGGGTCGGTATCGCCAGAGCAATAGTCAATAAGCCGAAACTAATATTGGCGGATGAGCCGACCGGTAATCTGGATCCCGATCTTTCTTCGGAGGTTATGCATATGTTTGAAGAGTTCAAGCAGGTCGGCGTAACGGTTTTAATTGCTACGCATGACATTGATCTAATAAACAGTCTTGGTCATCGGGTTTTGACACTGGAAAAAGGCCACTTGGTAGCGAGCTGAGGATGAAGCCAGGACAAGCTAAAAAATTCACCATCAGGCTACAGGAACAATTTCAAGCCTATTTGCTAAACCATGCTCACGGCCTGTTTTCAAGTTTGGGTAGACTCACCCGCACGCCTTTTACTTCGAGCATGACTATACTCGTGCTGGCGATAGCAATTTCGTTAGCCGTTGGATTTTACATCGGGATTGCCAATATCCGGCAACTAACCGGCGATCTGCAATCCAGCAATCAGATGTCGCTGTTTTTACATGATAATGTCAACGATAGCGCCGGTCAGAAATTGGCTGAGCACTTAAAGCAGAACCCCCGGGTTGAAGAAGTTAAATTTATCACCAAAAAACAGGCGATGGAAGAGTTTAAACTTAACAGCGGGTTCGGCGATGCATTGAATGCCTTGGATAGCAATCCGCTGCCTAGCGTCATTCAACTCCTGCCTAAAAATGTCATGGCAAGTAATGAAGATATCGAAAATATCATGGCGGAAATCAAACAGCTTCCGCAAGTGGATTTCGTACAAGTCGATATGCAATGGGTGAGCAGGGTGCAGGCAATTATGCAGATTGCCAGCCGTGGCGTCTGGTTGATTAGTATATTATTGGGTTTTGCGGTGACTTTTATCACCGGGAACACCATTAGGCTTGAACTTCAAAATCGTCAGGATGAAGTATTTATTTCAAAACTGGTCGGTGCCACTCAGTCGTTCATTCAGCGGCCATTTTTGTATACCGGTTTTTGGTTGGGATTTATCGCCGGTTTTCTGGCCTGGGTAATTGTTACCTTCATGCTTTTAACTTTGGAAACGCCAGTGGAAAAATTATCGACACTTTATAATGGCTCATTTGAATTGAAGTTTCTGGGTTTTTCGGAGTTTATCCTGTTGCTCATAATTTCTTCCTTATTAGCCGTTGTCGGTTCCTGGGCAGTTTTAAATTACCAGCTTCGTCAGCTCAAGCCTCATTAAAATCATGAAATTCTGGGAAACAAAAAAACTGGCGGAAATGACGACAGAAGAGTGGGAATCGCTATGCGATAACTGCGGAAAATGCTGTTTGAACAAGTTGGAAGATGAAGATACCGGCGAGATCGCATTCACTAGCGTTGTCTGTGATTTGATCGATCTTGAGAGTTGCCGCTGTAGTCGTTATAACGAGCGTTGCAGTTTGGTGCCGGAATGCATTGATCTGAAACAGCATGATTTTGCCGAATATAATTGGTTGCCATCCACCTGTGCTTATCGGTTACTAATAGATGGCGAAACTTTGCCTGATTGGCATCCGTTGGTTTCCGGCAATCCTGTATCGGTTAAGGACGCTGGCGTTTCGATCAGCAGTTACGCCATCAAGGAATCGCAAGTGGAAGATCTGGAAGATCATATTATCGAGTGGTTAAAATAAAAGACAATAAACTACCTCTATCTTACTCTGTTACCCTGTAACCCCCCGGTATGTAAAGCAATAATCCGTTGCCCGGCAGCAAAATAACCCTGTCTGATCAAGTCGTAAATAGCCTTCATTAATTTCCCGGTATAAACCGGTTCTAGAGGGATGCCGTGTCGGTCTTCAAATTCCCGGATAAACGTCAGCAAGGCTGGATTGGTTTTAGCGAAACCGCCGCAGTGATAATCGAGCTTGATTTTCCAGTTATCTCTTTTAATATCTTGAGTGTTCAACAATTCCTGAACATCGTTAATCAGAAAGCCAGCGGCTTTTAAAGCGGCGATGCCTAAAACTTGGCTGGATGGCGGTGCTTGAACTATTAATCCGGCCATTGTGGTTCCTGTGCCGCAAGCGACGGCCAAAACGTCGAAATCGATGTCAATTTCCGCGATAATTTCAGCAATTCCCTGCAGAGCCAGACCGGTAGAGCCGCCTTCAGGCAGCCAGTATTCACCGGGCTTTAGGTCCGGTAATCCGTCATAGGTTTTGAAGCGGCGAAGTTGCCGATACTCTCCGCGAGTTACAAATCGCAGCTCCATACCCCATGCTTGCAGGTCTATCAAAGTGGGCGTCGGCAGAATTGGCGGTTCGCCGCGTACGAAGGCGGCGGTTTTGATTTCTAGCGCTTTGCCGGCAAATGCCAATGCATGCAGATGATTCGAATAGGTTCCTCCCATGCTGACAATAGTGTCGGCATTGATATGCAGGGCGTGATTAAGGATGTATTTGAGTTTCCGCCATTTGTTTCCGGAAATGACAGGGTGTAGCAGATCGTCGCGTTTTATCCAGAGTTCAAGCTGATAGCGGCTTAATTCCGGATCGACGATTTGCATCAGCGGGGCCGGGGCGAGTTGTTGCTGTAAGGCCTGTAAACGAGGGTGTAAGTTTATATTCACAATTATTCAGGATATTCAAGGGTCGTACGAATAGCTCACAGGTTCGGCGTTATCCCGATGAGGAACATCCGGATAATATTAATCGTTTCATAGATTTGAGAATGTGGGGGGCAAGATGGGGCTCTGATGAGCTTTAACAAGTCCTTGCTATTCAACACCACCGCCACTGATAGGGGCCAATGAATTCGAGAACTTATGTGGCAATTCATAAGGCGACTTGCTGAAACCGCGTAAGCTATAAGCTGGATCCTGCTTTTGCTCACGACATTTTAACTGAATAGTGACATTAAATCGGCGAATTGAGAGGCCGGAAAATGAGGGGCAGTAACAAGAGAAACATTACAAATTACTTTATTTTAGAGGTCGAACCGGAACACGTTGTAAATGTAGGTTTTTCAAAATCGCTGAATAATAGCATGTAAAGCTTAAGCTTATACAGTCGGCAGAATTTTTTAAAAAATTTAACAAACTGGTTAAATAAATTCGGTGGAAAATGATTATTAGCTATTAGTAGTCAACATATAAATAAAATTCTATGGAGTACCAATGTAAACATCAGCCTGGACGCTTGTTAGATGTTTAATTCACCTGAAATCGTAGTTAGGATGTTAGATAGATACTAGTAAACAAGGATTTTTATATCCAGATATATCATATTTATGAGAAGCTGTTGTAATCTTCCAGTGTCGTTTTTTCAAACCGGAGAGGTAAGCGCTAACTAAGATGTTAGGTATTATTCTCTTATTAAAATAGCCACAGTCAATAAAGTTACAATAATATTTAAAAAAAGACCGTAACTCGCTTTTGTTTTGCTGGAATACCGGTTTATAAAGGCTAGCAATGATAAAATAATGCCAAAAATATTTTCAGAAATCGACCCATACATGATAACACGAAGGACCTGCATCCAAGGGCTTGACTCCGATTCTTCGGCGCTGATGGTAGCAGCAGTAGGCATAAAAATAAATAGCCATATAAATAAACTTGATGCTCCAATATAGAAGGAAGCTCTGGAGTATCCAGAGGATTTACGTGAAATATTGGGGATTTTGAGTGAATTGTCAGGAATCGAATTCAGCAAGTCCGAAAGAGGTATCCAGTCTGACATGCCTTCTTGCCAACCAAGATCGTTACCGGTGAACCGATCCGATAGAATCCTGTTGCGTATTTCAGATGCAGAATATGGGCCTTGAACCTCTTGATTCTTGGTAACATAAATGATTGGATGGGTCATGCGAGAGCGCCGTTTGCTTGGTGTTAATGTCTGAGTATTCACTATTAAAAAAACCTATTTGTAAAAAATATTTTTTTTCTGCTTCAAAAAAGCTAATAATGACCGAATTCGCTAAGATTAGCCAATAGGTATTTTTACTGTATACAGAAAATAAACATATATATAATTAACACTAACACCTATTTTATGGATATTTGGAGATTAAACTTATACTAGGATAAATAAAAAAAATCCCGGTAAGTTATCAAAAATCAAAACGATGAATAACCCCAATTGGCAAGGTTATTCAACCAGCCGGTTGTACCCCGTAGTTATGCATCGCATACCATTTGGCTTTTGGTGACGAATAGACGAATAACTGTCTGGAACCGGAACGGCATAATGGTATGCAGTGTATAACCAGATGTTTTTAAGCCGTTGATAGCTATGTGTGCTGTCTGTTGGTTAAAGGCCGTTTGCGTCTGGCAGAAGACTCTTCCTAATCAGGATGAATAATGATTTTTTCTTAGTTAACATTTTTAGCATTTCATCGCTTTCCCTAGAGCCAAACGGACTAAATACCTAAGTAGATTAGGTAGATAGCGTTATAAATAATTATTTATCTAATGAATCTCGTAATCGACAGTAAAATCGAACTTATTAGGACAAATAAGCTGGCTCTGAGTCAGTTACTCAAGTTAAGGCATGTCAACCTGCTAACCTGTTCAAACCTATATCCGATTTTGTAAATACAATTCCGATGAAAGTCATTTTAGAGTTACTATCAAAATTTATGCCAGAAGTATGGTTTGAAGAGCAACTTACAGGTTTTCATAAACATTTTCCAAACATAAGAGTCCGGATCAACCAATCATCATAAAAAACAAAAAGTTCCGGACGACCTATGCGATTATTTGAAGATTGCAACAAATGCTGTCCATAAGTCGAAAATACCTCACTTATGTCTTGCGACAAACTTGTCACATTAATTGCGAATACTGTCATGTACTAGGGACAAATCTGACAGATCGAATCACAATATTGCCCATCAATCCATGAAGATTATTTTGTATACGTAACGTATTTACCTTCGGGAAGCGTTCACCTACACCCTTAAATAAAGTGGCTGGGGGTATTTAACAAATATCAATAATGCCAAGCAAGAGGCGAATGATTATTACGGCGGTAGCAAGAGCTAACCACCAAAACCTAGACATTTTTTATACTGAATAAAAAGACTTCTGAGTATCGCAACTTTCCAAAAAATGTTCACCTAAATCAGGTATTCAAGGTATCCATCAAATCAATCATGAACTCCATTTCTTCATCTTCAATTTTTTGCCAAGCACTGAAACCCAGATTTATCGCAACGGCTGTCGAAAATCCAAGAACACTCGTCTGGACCGGCGCCACCGGCACCGCATTTTCCAGCGCGTCCAACTGGAACGATACAACGGACGGATTGGTTCCCGCGACCTGGGTGCCCAACGTCACTGACACCGTAGTATTTGACGGCGCCGGCGGCGGCATCATCGGCACCGGGTCGGTCGCGGCGCTATTAATTGCCGCTGGGGCTTGGCATCTGGCTTCGGGCGCGAACGTCGCCGCATCCGAAACCGCGGTCTTTGGTTCCAGCCAATCCGCCACTCTACTGATCGACGAGGGCAGCACCCTGTCGGTTGCCGCCGCCGCCATCGCCGCCCAGTCCACCGCCGGCGGCTCCTCTGTCTCCGTCACCGGCCCCAACGCCAACCTCCAGATCGCGGGGGCATTGCAAGTCGGCGCCGCCGCCACCGGCCAACTCTCCGTCACCAACGGCGCCACCGTCACCGCCACCACGCTCGATGCCGGCATCGGCGCCAGCGGCGCCGGCATCGTCACCGTCTCGGGCCCCAACGCCGACCTCGTCACCACCGGCACCGTCTCGGTCGGAGATTCAGGCGCCGGCGAACTCGCCATCCTCGACGGCGCCAACGCCAGCATCGCCGGCGACCTCAACATCGCCAACACCGGCACCGGCACCGGCAACGTCGATATCGAGGACACCACCGGCACCATCACCTTCGGCGGCAACATCTTCGTCGGCTTCAACGGCTTCGGCGTACTCAACATTGGCGCCGGCGTCACCTACATCCAGAACAACGGCGGCATCAATTTCGGCCCCGATTCCTCAGGCGCGATCAACAGCTTCGCCGACCCCTCGCCGTATCTGTCGAACAGCTCGCCGAACCCGATCGGCCTCGGCGCGCAGGGCACCGATCCGCTCGCCGCCTACCTGTTCAATTCCGGCGAATACACCATCCCCAACAACCACACGCTGACCTTCGATACCCCGATCATCTATGGCGGCGGCGCGTTCTCGCTGGGTTCGGACGACCATCTGACACTGAACGCCGACACCGTCACCGCGCAGACGTTTACCCTCGGCGGCAACGACACGCTGACCATCGGCACCGACGCGCTGCAGAGCATCGACACCCCCGACAGCGGCACCGGGCCGTTCACGTCGGTGCCGAACCCGAACTTCGGCACGCCGGGGATCGGCGGGTTTCATGGCACGATCGCCAACTTCACCGTGGGCGACACGATCGTCGTCGACACCGCGGCGCCGGCGACGTTCATCCTCGATGGAACATCGCTGATCGAGAGCGGGACCACGATAGCGGTGAACTTCGACACCGCCGCGAATGCACAGGCGGCATTGGACGCGCATGCGCTGGTCGATCACGTGCTGTGCTTCCTGCCCGGCACGCTGATCACCACCCCGTCCGGCGAGCGCCCGGTGGAGCGTCTGGCGGTCGGCGATCGGGTGCGGACCGCGAGTGGCGCGGATCGCTCGGTCACCTGGATCGGCGAGGGGCGTGTGCTGGCGACGCGCGGGCGGCGGACTGCCGCCACACCGGTGATCGTGCGCAAGGGGGCGTTGTCCGCCAACGTGCCGCACACCGATCTGCATGTGACCAAGGGGCATGCGTTTTTCGTCGATGGTCTGCTGATTCCGGTCGAATTCCTGGTCAATCATCGGTCCATTCTGTGGGACGACCGGGCGCAGGCAGTATTGGTCTACCACGTTGAGCTGGAAACGCATGATGTGCTGCTGGCCAATGGCGCACCGGCCGAGAGTTACCGCGACGACGGCAACCGCTGGCTGTTTCAGAACGCCAACGCAGGCTGGAACCAGCCGCCGAAGCCGGCCTGTGCGCCGGTGATGACGGGCGGGGCGGCAGTGGATGCGGTATGGCGGCGGCTGCTCGACCGCTGCGGGGCGCGGCCGGGGCTGCCGCTGACCGATGATCCGGATTTTTGCCTCATGGTCGATGGGGTGCGGGTCGATGCATCCGAACGGACCGACGATGGCGTGCATGTGTTCGCCGTGCCGGCGGCGGCCGCACACGTGCGTCTGGTGTCGCGGTCGGCGGTGCCGCAGGAACTGGGCACTGCACGCGATCCGCGCTGCCTCGGGGTGGCGGTGCGGCGGTGGCGGTGCGCCAGGGCACGCGGTTCCGCGTTGCTCGCGCGGCGACGCGATGCTGGCCGAGGGGTTCCATCCGTTCGAGGCCGCACGGCCTGCGCTGGACCGATGGCGATGCGGTGGTGCCGGCGGAGTTGTTCGCCGGGTTCACCGGGACCGTCGAACTGGTGGTCCATGTCGGCGCCACGACACGGTATGTCGAGGAGGGGGTGAGACGGGTGGCGTAACGGCCCCGTTCACGCTTGTAGGACATCAATGTCCATCCTAGAAAGGAACGCCTGATCTACTTTGTTTCCGATTGTCTCAGTTACAAATACTGCTCCAACAATCGAGGGGCTGCCGCATGACCACGATCACGGCGAATTCGGCAATCGGCATCACCCTGCTCTCGCCCGCGTATATCAGTCCCGTCGTGATCGACGCTGGTGTCACCATCGCCAGCAGAACCGACGGGATTGACGCGGCGACCGGATACTGGATCATCCAGACCGTCGGCCTAATCGCCGCGAACGCGACCTCCGGCACCGGCATCGACCTCACCGCCGGCGGCAGCATCACGAACCAGGCCGGCGGCACGATCAGCGGCTATGTCGCGGTTGCGGCCAACGCGGCTCTCACCGTGGTGAACGCCGGCACCATCGCGGGCACCGAAACAACCAACTCCGGCGCCGGGATCGACCTCACGGCGGGCGGCAGCGTCACCAACCAGTCCAGCGGCAGCATCAGCGGGATTTTGCCTCGCCCGTTTCCCCGCCGCCCGCCGGTGTGACTGTCCTGAACGCCGGCACGATCACCGGCAACACCGCGTCGTCGGTCCTCAGTAAAGACCGGCTGGCCGCGGTCGAGCTTGGCGGCCGTTATGGCGGCCTGGTCAGCAACCAAAGCGGCGGCGTGATCCGCGGCGTCTACGGCGTCAGGCTGGACAACGTATTCACCGCGGTGAATGCCGGCCTCATCGCGGGAGACACCGCCTCCGGCGCGGGCGTTTATCTCGCACTTGAGGGCGACTTCATCTTCGGCAGGAAAGGCAGCGACCTCACCAACCAAAGCGGCGGCGCGATCAGCGGTCAGTACGGCGTCGTCACCGGCGGCGCGTATGGCCGCTTCACCGTCGTGAACGCCGGCAGCATCGCCGGCAACATGGTCTCGGGCGGCGGCATCCAGGAAACGTCCAGTTTTGCCGACGATAAGGCCGCACAGTTCGGTATCGGCGGCAACGTCACCAACCAAAGCGGCGGCACGATCACCGGCTTCGATGCGGTGCATGGTGTCGGCACGCTCGTCGTAATGAACGCCGGCCTGCTCGCCGGCAACGCCGAATCCGGGGCCGGTGTGCGGCTCGAAACCGACAGCAAGGTGGACGAGCCAGGCCCCTCCGACGGTCAGATCACCAACCTCAGCGGCGGCACGATCAGCGGCTTCGACGCGCTCGGCACCTCTGGCGAATATGGCCGCGAAGCCGTGCTGAATGCCGGTCTGATTGCCGCCAATCCGACCGCCGGCACCGGCATTTTCCTTGGCGGGGTGGTCACTGCCGCGGTCTCCAATCAGCCTGGTGGCACGATCACCGGATACCGCGGCATCTACAGTTCCGGCCGGTTTCCCGTGGGGTTCCCGGGTTTCGAGACCGGCACTGTGGACGTAATGAACGCCGGCTGCATCGCGGGTTTCGGCTCAGCATCGATCGCGATCGAACTCGGCGGCGGCGGGGCGCTCAGCAACGCCACCACCGGCTCGATCACCGGCGGCCGGGCAGCCATACAGGCCGGATTTCCGCTCGGTAACGGCCGCTACGGGGTCCTCAGCGTCATCAACGCCGGCGTCATCACCGGAACGGCCGCAGCCAGTGCCGGCATTGCACTGACCGCCGGCGGCCAGGTGACCAACACCGGAACAATCACCGGCGGCGCGGTCGGCGTCACCATCCAGTCCGGCGGCACCGTCGCGAACGCCGGCACCATCGAAGGTGCCGACGACGCGGTCCTGTTCCAGCCCGGCTACGCCAACCGCGTGATCGTCAGTCCCGGCGCCGCCTTCACCGGACGGATCGAAGGCGGCAACACGATCGGCGCCACCGCGGCCAGCACGCTCGAACTCGCCTCAGGATCGTCGGCCGGCGCATTGTTCGGTCTCGGCACACGCTACACCGATTTCGCTCAAATCGTCGTCGATCCGAACGCCGACTGGTCGCTGACCGGCACAGAAACGATCGTGGCCGGCCAGACCCTGAGCGTGAATGCTGCAATCCTCACCGATGCCGGCATACTCACGAACAACGGCACCATCCTGCTCGACCCCAGTAGCATGACCGTCGGCGCTCTCACCGGCACTGGAGCGGTCACCATCGCCACCGGCAGCACGCTCACCGTGCTCGGAACGATATCCGCCGGCCAGACCATCGCCTTCACCGGTCCTGGCGCCGAACTGATCCTCAACACGCCCGCCGCAGACGCCGGCACTGTCACCGGCTTCGCCACCGGCGACACTATCGACCTCACGAACCTGCCCTTCGTCACCGGCGCCACCGCGACGGTCGCCAACGACATCCTCTCGGTCGCCAGCGGCGACACGACCGAACATCTTCCCGTTTCCGGCATCCCCGACGGCACCGCCTTCACCGCCCGGCAAGATGCCGCCGGCACCGGGACCGAGGTCATTCCCTGCTTCCTCCCCGGCACCCTGATCCGCACCGACCGAGGCGAAATCGCCATCGAGAAACTGAAACCCGGCGACACCATCCTCACCATCAGCGGCCGCCCGCGCCGCCTGTGCTGGATCGGGCGCGGTCAGGCGCTGGCGACACGGGGCCGGCGCGGCCCCGCGACCCCCGTTATCCTCCGCAAGAGCGCCCTGGCCGACAACGTGCCGCACGAGGACCTGCGCCTCACCAAAGGCCACGCGGTGTATCTCGACGGCGTGCTGATCCCGATCGAGTTCCTGATCAACCACCGCTCGATCCTCTGGGACGACCGGGCGCAGGAAGTCACGGTGTTCCATCTCGAACTGGACGCCCACGACGTGCTGCTGGCCAACGGCGCACCATCGGAAAGTTACCGTGATGACGGCAACCGCTGGCTGTTCCGCAACGCGAACTCCGCCTGGACGAGGCCGCCGGAACCGCCATGCGCACCGGTGCTGACAGGTGGCGCGATCGTCGATACCCTTTGGCGACGGCTGTTGGATCGGGCCGGCCCCAGGCCAAACCTGCCCCTGACCGAGGACCCTGAGGTGCATCTCGTGGCGAACGGCATCGCGATATGCCCGACGACCCAAACCAACGGCGTGGACCTGTTCGTCCTGCTTAACCCGACAGGCTATGTGCGTATCGTTTCGAACTCAGCCGTGCCGCAGGAAATCGGTCTGGCGCGCGACTCGCGCTGTCTCGGCATCGCGCTGCGCCGCATCATCATCCGCCAGGGGACGCGGTTTCGGATCGTCGCCGCGTCCGATCCGCGCCTCGCGCACGGCTTCCACAAGTTCGAACCCGACCCCGGCCTGCGCTGGACCAACGGCGATGCCGTGCTGCCGGCCGGGCTGTTCGCTGACTTGCACGGGCTGATCGAATTGGTGCTCCAGGTGGGCGCAAGCACGCGCTATATCGCCGCGCCCCCCACCCGAACCGCGGCCTGAGCCATCCCGTCCATGCGCCCACCCACCCCGCCGTGACCCAGCCGCGCGTGCTCCTGACCGGCGCGTCCGGCTTCATCGGCCGTCAGACCATCGCGCCGCTACTGGATCGCGGCTGCGAGGTCCACGCCGTCGGCAGCACCGTCACCGACAACCGCGCCCGCTGGTACCGCGCCGACCTGCTCGATCAAGCGGCGCGGCGCCACCTGATTGCCGCCGTCCGTCCGGATGCGCTGCTGCACGCCGCCTGGGTCACGCAGCATGGCACATACTGGACCTCGCCGCTCAATCTCGACTGGGTCTCTGCCTCGCTCGACCTGGTGCGCGCCGCGGCGGAACAAGGGACGCGGCGCATCCTCATCGTGGGAAGCTGCGCCGAATATGACTGGCGCACACCCCCCGCCAGACCCTGGCGCGAAGATGACCCCCGCCATCCGGCCACGCTGTACGGCACCGCGAAAGACACTTTGCATCGCCTGACAGCCGCCTTTGCGGCACAAACCGGTATCGCCCTGGTCTGGGCGAGGCTGTTCCATCTTTACGGGCCGCACGAGGCGCCGTCCCGCCTGGTACCCACGCTTCTGGCCGCACTGCGCGCAGGCACGCGCGCCCAGACCGGTCCTGCCGACGCCATGCGTGACGTCATGCACGTCGCCGACGCCGGCCGCGCCCTGGCACATCTGCTGGCGAGCGACGCAACCGGCGCGTTTAACGTCGCCTCCGGTCGCCCCATGACGATCGGCGACCTTGCGGCCCGCGTCGCCCGCATCGGCGGCCGGCCTGATCTTCAGGCTGTGGCGACGCGGCCCGGCACCGAACCGCAAGCGATCCTCGCCGACGTTACCCGACTAAAGGCAACCGGTTTCACGACGGCAATCTCCGTCGACGACGGTCTCGCCAACCTGTGGGGTGAGCAAGCTCCTGCGGCGCCGCCCGACTACGACCAGGCCGCCCGCCTGTTTCGCGCCAATCGTCGCGACGAAGCCCGCACCGCCGTCGAGGCAGTTCTCGCGCACCAGCCCGACCACGCCCCCGCGCTCAACCTCCTCGGCGTGCTGCACCGCCAGCGTGGCGCCTTCGTTGCAGCCAGAAGCTGCCTGGAACGCGCCGCCGCGCTCGATCCCACCGGCGAGATGGCCTGGATCAACCTCGGCAATGTCCATCTCGACATGGAAGCGGCCGATGCCGCCGTCGACGCCTACACACGTGGCCTCGAAGCCAAACCCGAACGCACCGACACCCGGCGCCTGCTCGCCAACGCCCTCGCCCGAGCCGGTCGCGACGCCGAGGCGATGACCCGCTTCGAGCAGGCGCTCAACGCATTACCCGGCGACACCGCGACCCTCCGCGACCGAGCGCCGCGCCCACTACACCGCCGGGCGCATCGACCAGGCGCTGGCCGATCTCGACTCCGCCCTGCGCACGCTCCCGGACGATGTCGAACTGCTGCTGGTCAAGACGCAGGTCCTGCGCCTCTCCGGCCATTCCCGCCCAGCCGCCGCCCTGCTGCGCGAACTGCTCGCCCAGGCCCCCGACAATGCCGATGTCCACCTCGCCCTCGCCGACGCCCTGCTGTCCGAGGAAAAGCGCGAAGCCGCCAACGGCCACTATGCCAAGGCCCTCGCGCTCCGCCCAGACGACAGCACGATCGAGGGCAAGCTGTGCTGGAGCCTGCTCAACAGCCGCTACGGCAACGAGGCCGCCCACATTGCCGAGGCCGCCGCCCTCGCCCGCCGCATGGTCGCCCGCGGCGTGCTGCACCCGTCCAGCGCCCACGCCGTCCAAAGCGCGCTGCTGCGCGTCGCCGACCTGGAAACGCTGGCCGCGTTCGACGCCCTATTCCCGGACCGCCGCGTGCTGCTGGACTACTGGGTCCGCCGCAACGTCGTCGGTGCCCTCCATGCCCAGCTTGGCCGCGTGCAGACCCTGCAGGACCGGCTGACCCTGGTGGACTGCCACCGCCAGTGGGGTGAGCGCTACGAACGCAAGCCCGAACCGCTGCGCCCGCATCCGTCCCCGCGCAGCCCGCGCGTCCGCGTCGGCTTCGTCTCCTCCGACCTGCGCCACCATCCGGTGAGTTACTTCGCCCTGCCGATTTTCGAGCACTACGATCGCGACCGTTTCGAAGTTTACGCCTACTCGTTCAGCCCCACCGCCCCCGACGCGGTGCAACGCGAGATCGCCGGACGTATCGCCGCGTTCCGCCGCCTGCCCAACCTGCCGGAAACCGACATCGCCCGGCGCATCGCCGCAGACCGCCTCGACATCCTGTTCGAACTCGGCGGCTCGACCCATCTCAACCGCCTCGAAGTCATGGCCCACCAGCCAGCACCCATCCAGGTCAGTTGGCTCGGTTACCCGCACTCCTCCGGCCTCAGCCGGATCGGCTACATCCTCGTCGATCCCTTCCTCAAGCCGCCGGACGCAAGGATGCTGCTGGAACGGCCGTTCGAGATGCCCTCAAGCTGGGTCAGTCTCGGCCGTCTCGGCTTCAACGACCAGCCGATCCTGCCGGGCTTGCCGGAAGACCGCGCCGGCCTGCTGACCTTCGGCACCATGAACAACCCGTACAAATTTTCCCCCGAGGCGATCGCGGCCTGGGCAAGGGTGCTGCACCGCGTGCCCGGCAGCCGGTTCCTGATGGTGCGCCCGGAATCCGGCGTCACTCTGTTCCGCGACAACATCGCCCGCGCCTTCGCTCGCCACGGCATCGCCGCCGACCGCCTCGCCCACGCCGCCATCCGCGGCCGCCACATGGCCTATTACAACGAGATCGACATCGCGCTCGACACGCTGCCGCAGACCGGCGGCACCACCACCTGCGAGGCGCTGTGGATGGGCGTTCCCACCGTCAGCCTGGTCGGACCCGCCTTCTTCGAACGCCTCAGCTTCAGCAACCTGGCGAATGCCGGCCTGCGCGACCTCGCCGTCGACACGGTGGACGCCTATGTGGATGCCGCCGTCGCCCTTGCAGCGGACCCAAACCGCCGCCGCGCCCTGCGGCACGGACTGCGCGACACGCTGCGCCGTGCGCCGATCGGCGACACCGCCGGCTGGGTCCGCGATTTCGAGGCCCTGACCCTGCGCACCCTCGACGCCAGCCCGGCGGAAACTTTTTCCACGGAACCGGGAATAAATCGCGCAAGCTGACGGTCCGTTGCATTCGGCCCCAAGGTCCAGGAGCGTGCCGTGCGTTTGACCCCGACGATGGAGGACTTCGCCCCTGCGCTGCCCGGCGGCAGTCCCCATCCAAGATGAAATGGAATCCACTGGCCGGGCCCGCATCGGGAAGCTTTGAGCAGACCGTGCTGCCGCATCTCGATTCGGCCTACAACCTGGCCCGCTGGCTGCTGCGGGACGCCGCGGGCGCCGAAGACGTCGTGCAGGACGCGGTCGTGCGCGCCTTGAACTATTTCGGCTCCTTCAAGGGCGGCGACGGCCGCGCCTGGTTCCTCCGGATCGTGCGAAATGTCGCCTATTCGGTGATCGCGGCGCGCCGCCGGGGCAACACGACCAGCCTGGATGACGCCGCCGAACCGCGGATGGCGAGCCGATCGCGCTGGAAATCGCCGACCCGAACGACGACCCCGAAGCAACCCTCTCGCGCGCCGAGGGCTTCACACAACTCGACCAGGCGCTGGCCGCGCTGCCGGCGGACCTGCGCGAGTGTCTCGTGCTGCATGAACTCGAAGAGCTTTCCTACAAGGATATCGCGCAGGTGACCGGCGTGCCGATCGGCACCGTCATGTCGCGGCTCTGGCGCGCCCGGCAAGCCCTGATGCCCACCCAGGCCAAGGGCCACGGTCAAGGAGGAACCGCGTGATGGACGACGACTGCACCGAAATGCGCCTGCTGGTCCAGGCTGACCTGGACGGTGAACTGCCGCCCGCCGACGCCGCCGGCGTCGCCGCCCATCTGCAACACTGCCCAGGCTGCGCCGCCGTCCAGGCGCAACTGATCGCCCTCACCGCTCGGCTGCGCCAGGACCTCACCGCCTACCCGGCACCGGACACACTCCGCGCCGCCGTGCGTGCCCGCATCAGCGCCCTGCCTACGGCCCCTGCCAACGCTGACCGTCCCGCCTGGTGGCACGCATGCCCGGCATCCGGTTCGGTGCAGCCGCACCCTTCGGCGCGGCTTCGCCCTGGCCGCCTGCCTCGCCCTGGCGATCGTCCTGCCGCGCACCGGCGAACTGTCCGAAGCGGTGGTCTCCGATCACATCCGGGCGCTGCAGCCCGGCCACCTGATGGACGTAGTGTCCACCGACCAGCACACCGTCAAGCCGTGGTTTGACGGGCGCCTGGATTTCGCCCCGCCGGTCAAGGACTTCAAGGCGCAGGGCTTCCCGCTCGCCGGCGGCCGCCTCGACTATCTCGACGGCCGGCAGGTCGCCGCGCTGATCTACCAGCGAGGCAAGCACCTGATCGACCTGTACGTCTGGCCGGACGCCAGCCATCTCGACCACGGCCCCACCTCAGGCAGCCGCAACGGCTACAATTTCATCCGCTGGAGCCAGGACGGCATGGCGTTCTGGGCGGTGTCCGACCTCGGAACCGGACCAACTGGCCGGCTTTGTTTCGCTGGTGCGGGCGAAGTGACGCGGCTTACGTCTCCACCGCAGCCAGCCGGCTCTCCTGCTCCAGCAGCGCCTGCTTGCGCGCGACGCCCCAGCGATACCCGATCAGGCTGCCATCGCTGCCGATCACCCGATGGCACGG
Organism: uncultured Pseudomonadota bacterium; assembly: GCA_963765965.1. Classification (GTDB taxonomy): domain Bacteria; phylum Pseudomonadota; class Gammaproteobacteria; order Methylococcales; family Methylomonadaceae; genus Methylomonas. Next base: position 681 of record CAVXZR010000069.1, on the reverse strand, counting down.
CACGGCCAGAGCGACCGGATTTGTCGCGCAAGACCGAGCCGCCGCGCGCACCGCTTTCGGGTTGCCGGCCATGGCGGCAAGCTGGGCGTAGGTCCGCGTCTCGCCCGCCGGGATCGAGCACAATGTCCGCCAGACGCGCTGCTGGAACGCCGTCCCCCGCAAATCCAGCGGCAGTTCCAGCGCCTGTTTCGGCTCGCGCAGGAAGTCCACCACCGCACGCACGGTATCGGCCAGCGCCGCGTCACCCGTCGCGATCGTCGCCTTTGAGAATCGCCGCCGCAGGTCGGCCATCAGCGAGTTATCCGGTTCGGCAAAGCCGATGAAGCACACCCCGGCATCCGTCGCGCCCACCAGCAGCCGCCCGAACGGGCAGTCCGCGAATGCCGTGCGGATTTGCTCGCCCGATCCGCCACGCCGCGCCGCGCCCGGAGTCATCCCCAGCAGCGTCGCGGTCTTCTCGTACACCCGGCTCTCCGATCCGAACCCGGCCTCCGCCACCGCATCGATCACCCGATCGCCGCCGGCCAGCGCCGCCTGAAGGCGCCGCGCACGCACCGCCTCGGCATAGCCGCGCGGCGTCAGCCCGGTATGGTCACGAAACATCCGCAGGAAATGAAAGCGCGAGTAGCCCGACCGTTTCGCCAGCACATCCAGCGAGGGCACAGCCTCGGCGGATGTTGA
>CAVXZR010000068.1:0-10353 GCA_963765965.1 uncultured Pseudomonadota bacterium | reverse complement strand
GTTGTGTAACCTGCTTGGACTACGTACGTATTGCTGGCCAAACTTCGGGTATTGCCTATACGGCTGCGATTACTGATCCAAATGCTACCGGCATAGTGTATTCAGTTGGCTATAGTTCTGTGAGTGTTCAGGTTGGTGGGGCAACCAATTATTATTATCGCCCAATACTGTGGACAGGGACTACATCGGGCGCTGAAATTCCAGGATTTTCTTTAGCAAATGGCAGTCAAAATAGCTATGCCTTAGATATCAACAATTATGGACAAGTAACCGGTTCGACACAGGTTTCAACGGATGCGACAGGTGCGGATTACGCCAGATTGTATGATATGAACACTCAAAATGTAGTTACCTTGATGACTGGTCAAGGTACACATATCAATAGCAGTGGACAAGTGACTATCAGTAGCGGCATCGCCTCGGGTGCTTATGTTTTTTATCCCTACGCCCCTAACCAGACCACTGGCGATTCCTGCGCATTGGATGTTAATACGGTTCCAGCGTTGGCAACCACCCCAGCCGACGCTTTAACGACCGTCAATGGTATTAATGATAACGGTTGGATAGTTGGCGCCGGAACCCATAACGGTTTACAGCAAGGTTTTGTGTTAATCCCTAAAGCCACTACGGCCGCTGCACCGATCTGCTATGCAGCGCCTTATACCGGCACTCAAGTGACGCCACCGCGGGTAACCAGCCGGTCGCATTTGCGCCTGTTCTGCCAAACGGCACACAAGGCGTTAACTATAGTGCAAGCTTGGCTGCCAGTGGCGATGTTCTCCGTTCCGCTATACAGCCACCGGTTTACCAGCCGGCCTAACTTGCGCTTCGCTAATAATATCACTGAATTCCTTCCGTCTAGGTTCTTTCAGTGTCACTCTCGCCGCTACAGACGGCAAATATCGCGGCTAGCTTCGGTTAACACAACTATGTTCAACCATTAATATTGTCCCAATTTTTTTGACGACAACTAGCTTTGCCAACGCGGTACGCAGGTTCCCTTATACGGCGAGCCTGTATGCAGCAGGTGGCTTGGTTTCCTTATGCGTACAGTGCAACTAATCCGCAACAGCCGGCTTAACTCTGTCCGGCAGTACCATTAGTGGTACGCCGACTGTATATGGTGCATTTACGGTAACGATTGTCATTACAGACAGTAATAATCCCGCAAACTTCGCTGACTAAAACATTTTCTTTAACGATTAATGCGTTTCCAGTGAGTTTGTCGACCAGCAGCTTACCGGCCGGCACTCAAGGCATTACATATACAACCAGCTTGTCTGCAACAGGTGGCGTGGCTCCGTATACATACAGTGCCACTAATCTGCCAGCCGGTTTAAGTTTGTCCGGCAGCACCATTAGTGGTACACCAACGGTATCCGGCACATCTGCGGTCTCTATTACCGTGAAAGACAGCCGCAACACCTAGCTCTGTAAAAATAGAGTCCTTGGTAATTAATGCTGGGCTACTACAGGCACGACGTCCTGCACCGCGCCAACCGGCTCTAAATCTTCGAAAGGCATCCAAGCCAATGTGACGGCTGTTTCAGGTACAACCGTAACCATTGGCACAAGCGTGGTAACAGTCCCTACCTGCGCCACCATTTCTTGGCAAGGCAACTGGAGCGGCTTAACAAAAGCCATACGTGTTGGATACAATGTGCAAGTATCAAAAGGTTACGTCTTGAATGGCGTAACCTATGCAACTTCCTTAATTGTCGATAACGGCTTGTAAGGATAAAAAGGAAAGGACCTTCGGGTCCTTTCTCCAATACTAAATCCTAATCAACAAGAAGCCGCGATGTTACGCATCGCGGCTTTTTTATTCTTTGTCGTTCGCCGTAAAAGGCGCTGTTTTGCATATGTCATTTTTCAAAGTCGATGGATGGGCCGGACCTTATATTAGTTCGAGCATTGCCGGAATCTTTCAAAGTAGTTTGCCTAGTATTGAGGATATTGAGGTTGAGCTGAGGTCTGAAGCAGGACAAACGGAATGAGCGGGATTGCCGCTGCAACAAAAAATAGGCAAGTTGTCTCTGGACTGCAAATGGCGGCCATCCGGTCGGAGGTAGTGTTGCAAAAAAAATCTATAAACTAATTCTCGTCTGTTTAAATGCACCCTACTAAACTGTAGATCATCAAACAGTGAGGATTAGCGATGAGCAACCAATCAAATACAAACTACATTGAGAGCATTCTGAAAACTATCAATGGATACCCAGCAGAACCAGCAGTTCATACATTCAATATCCCCTCTACGATATACCCGGTTACCCTTGGTAGTATTGTGGGTCATCACTAAGGTGAATACCCGAAAGGATGTCACCGTCGAGTACGTCGATGATGATGGTACTAACAAGAACTTTATCAAGGTTACGGTAGGTTAAAATCGATGAGTACTGTTAAAACTAAAAGGAGATGCATGCCAAACCGGGGGAGGCAGTCAGATGACAAGCATTATTTTATATATGAATGGAGATGACGCAATTCATCGCAAATAGTAAGCTAATCACAATAGCGTTATTTTGTATTTGCTTATTCGAATTTTGCACATACATCATAAATGGTATTTGCTTTACCTAAAGGGAATTTTTATGGTGATTGGCTCGGCTTAATGGTCGAACTATCAAATGTTCCCGTGGCAATGACGTTATTTAACAAAGCAGGACCAGTAAAATCAGTCCGGGGATAATGCCTAAAATCAAGCCAAGTACAATAGCGATGGTTTCACCCGTCGTGTAATGACACGACGCTTTACCAATGCTGACATTAGCTGCATTATCATCAAGCCCCGCCAGCATCATGCCAGAGAATTCATCGGCGACCTGTTTTTGAGATGTCGCCTCCAAAATACGTGAACGAGCTTCGTTTAATCTGCTTTTAGCGAGGTTTAAATCATCGCTAAAAGGCATGATCGCATTAGTTTTGTTTAGGGCTTCGATGGCATCGTCTGTTGGCGATAGCGCCATAGCGCGAGCTTGATCGATTGACTCGGTGGCGGCGATTTCAATTTTTAATTTGTTGAGTTCTTGAAACTTGTTTAATCCAGTTCCACAGAAAGAGTTAACCATGTCCAAAGTATCACCTACAGATATAATATTGGCGTTTGCTTTGGTGACTAATACAAATATTGATATAAATATGAGTGCGGATATAACTGGTCTGGATAAAAGTAATTTTTTCTTATACATTTTGTCTCATCGTTTACTAAACTGGATATTGATCTATGGGGGAATAAGGAAAAATAAAGTTATTGTTTTACCAGGCGCAGCATTCGCTTGATCCAGTTGGCGAATGGCAGGAAAGAGTACTAGCCATCTTTGGCTGGCAGTCGCCCCTACACCACCAAGGTGATTGTCCTCGGCGACCCTAGCCGCCCACGTCTATTCAGGTCGGAATTTCTCGCTCTCGCATGTCGAGACACGCTTTCGGGAGACCTTCTGGTTTTTCCGTGTAAATCCGCATTGCGCCTGTGTATTTCCATGGACTATTCGGCAAACGCCGGTTGTCGCTTAGCTTTCGGACCTCACAGCGGCAGTTGAGAATTTTTATTCAAATTTTTGCCAATACTGTGCCGGTATTGGGTGAACAAAACAACCCCTTGGATTTTGATGATTGCCTGATAGTTATATTCAAGGTCAACTATATCAACGAAAGTTAAGCGGAAACACCAGATTGACGCCGGGCGATTGCTGAGGTAAATAGCGTACAGGGGGTGGCACATAAACGGGTTGTGCGTATCCATAGGATTGGGGATATACAGGCTGTTGATAACCGCCGTTTCCTCCGTATCCATATTCCCCTCGTCGCCCCCGATCATCATGATCGCCGCCGCGCCAACCTTCATCACCACCTCGCCCACGCCATTCGTCACGATCTGCGAGCACTGAAGATATAGGCAAAAGGGTTAATGTTAATGAAATAATGAGTCGAATTACAAGCTTACTCCCGGCGGGTTTAAAATGGCTGGTTTTCGGTATTAAAGTTTTCATTTTATTTATTGATTTTTTGGATTGTATGATGTGAGTGTAAATATCGCACTGAAATATTAGTTTTGATTCGTAATTACTTGCTAATAGATTCCATGTGCCATTATTTTGAGCTCGTACTTAGTTAAACCTTCCTTGAGCAAAATGTCGGTTCCCTTATTCTGTTTGTCCGACATGCCAGAATTTAGGTCTGCAAAAACTGGAGACAGTTTTTTGATTCTATTTGCATGTAAATCTTCGCTCTCTCCCTTGGATTTAAGATCGTCAGCGGCTATCATTTTCTTGGCAAGTTCCATTCTACTTTGAGTCAGTACATCCATAGTATCGGCATCTTCGAGCATGGCCAGATCAACCTTTGACCATTGCCTGTGCTGATCAGGACTGATTTTTAACTTTGTATACGTGTTCTCTATGCAAATTTCAGTTTTATCTTCGTGAGCGTCTTGATCATCGGCGAGGGCTACGTTCGACATAAAAAGTATTGCGATCAGTGCGACTGATGAAATAAAGTATTTACTTGCATATATGAATTGACTGCCACTTAATCTCATGTTGTTCTCCAGAGCGCTATTAAAGATTTGGAAGTGTAAATTACAGTGATCTCAATTAGCTTGATGCTCAACCTTGATTGAGTTCGGCGATAAATTAAAGTGGGTTGATTTGAACTATTCTTTAAAACCAGAAACCGATTCGTAGCCCAAGTAGGTGTGAGTTTTCCACTACGCCATCAGTTGAAATACAACTACTGCCACCATATTTTTTCATAAGCTTTTGATTTATTGCAGTTACAGAATCAAGCATAATTAAGGTGTAAGATATTTCCATGCAGAAAATTCTATACATGGTTGCTTAATAGATACTTAAGCTTTTATTAGGATTAGGTTAACGAAGCCGATCCTCATGCGGGGTTAATGTAACAATAACTGAAAAGTACAACTAATTGTCAATTTTAATTAGTTTTTAATTTTAGCTTAATGTTATTATAAGCATGGATATATAAAATCAAAATGTTACATATAAAGAATAATTTTAAAGGCAGGTTTAATTGGTTAGCAATATCTCTTCTTATCATAAAAGTATAGTATACAAGAAAATAGTTTTAATAATTATTGCTAATGTGTTTATTTACTGGCTGCGCATCGTTATCTATATTTAAATCGACTGATCAACAAGTAGATAAAACCGTTAAATTCAGATAAAGAAAGTTACAATAAATCCTATACTGTTAAGGGAAAAACTTACTACCCAATCGAATCGGCAAGTGGATACCACGAAAAAGGATTGGCGTCTTGGTATGGTTCGGAATCAGGTAAGAGAACCGCGAGCGGAGCTCGCTTTAATCCAAAAGGGTTGTCGGCAGCGCATAAAACCTTGCCAATACCATCAAAAGTCCTCGTCACTAACCTGCGTAACGGACGTCAAGTCACTGTTTTAGTCAATGACCGTGGTCCGTTTCATAGTAATAGGCTAATCGACCTATCTCATAACGCCGCCAAACAACTTGGAATGAACGGCTTAACTGAAGTAGACGTCGAATACTTAGAAAATTAGAATTTGTATCGCATTCTAAAAAATCTCTGACACCGACTTTGAAAAGTGACACCTAAATAATTCGGATTTCACTGAGTTAAATAAACAAGTGTTTTTTTAACGTTTTACCGCATACCCAAAAATCGCGGTAAAAAATTCTCCACACCCCCCAAAAAACGTTAAAAAACTAAGTAAAAAAAGTCTAGGCGTGTTATAGTTAAACAATGATACGTAAAAAAAATAAAAATGCTCATGTGTAACTTGAAAGATGATTACGAGTCGGATCGAAGGGATTCGATATAATGAATATTGGTTACGCCAGAGTATCGACCAATGATCAAGACACCCAGCTTCAGTTGGATGCGCTTAATCTTGTTGGTTGCGAACGGATTTACGAAGAAAAGCAATCCGGAGCAAAAACTGATCGGCCAGAATTACTGCAATGTCTAAAATCCCTCAGGGAAGGGGATCTATTAATAGTATGGAAGCTGGATCGATTAGGTCGTAGTTTGCAGCATTTCATTGAGACGGTGACTGATCTTGAAAATCGCCAGATTGGTTTTCAATCGCTAACGGAAAATATCGATACCACCAGCCCAACCGGAAAATTGATTTTTCACATTTTTGGCTCGCTCGCTGAATTCGAGCGTGGCTTGATCCGGGAGCGGGTCAAGGCCGGATTGGCCGCCGCCAAAAAGAAAGGCAAGAAATTTGGTCGGCCTGATGCGCTTAACGAAAAAGATAAAGAGATGGCGCTAGCGATGTTTAACGGCGGTGCGACCAAAATCGATATTTCCAGGCATTTCAATGTGACCAGGCAAACCATCTACACCATACTAAAAGAGTACGACGCCTGATCTATACCGGATACCACCAATGACTAAAACCCGAGGTGAACCATGAACCACATTTACCTGGAAAGGCACGATGCCAAACAAAACATGCATCGTTTTTATCAGCTGTTTGTGATGCCGGGGCTTTTTGATGATTGGTCCTTGGTCAAGGAATGGGGCAGGGTGGGTTCACCGGGTACGGTGAGGAAGGAATGGTTTACCACGGAAGAAGAAGCGGAACTGGCCAGCCAAAAGATCAGCGGCAAAAAAATTAAAAAAGGTTATCGACTAAAATAAGCCAAGGTGGCTTTTATGATTTTCAAAAGGCTAAAGCTATATACATATTTACTGTTTTGTGTGGTTAAAGTTTATCTGGAATCGATTTTTTCTGTGTACCATCCTAATGCAAAGTAATATGCATGTTTTTTAGACTAAATAAATGACATTCATTCCAGGTTGCTCTATAGTAGGAGTGGAGGAGGGGCCATGCCTAAAGTCAACGAACTACAAGAACATCTTCAACAGGGGCAAGTTTATCGGCGGGCCGATCTGACCAAATGGTCAAATGCCGTTGACCGCCATTTACAACAACTGGTCAGCAAAGGAGTTATCCAGAAGCTTGCGGGAGGCGTTTACTACTGCCCCAAGAAAACAGCTTTTGGTGATGCGCCGCCAGAAGACGAAACGCTGATCCGCGCTTTCCTTAAAGACGACCATTTCTATATGGCGTCCTTGAATGCCTATAACTCCCTGGGCGTAGGCACAACACAGCTTTACAACGAGAAGCTGGTTTATAACCATAAGCGGGATGGTCGATATACACTGAACGGACGGCACTTCTATTTTTTGAAAAGACCGCGTTTTCCTGAGAAAAGCAGTCAGGAATTCTTGTTAGTGGATCTTATCAATAATCTTCACTTCCTGGCGGAGGATAAAGAAAGCGTTCTTAACAGCGTCGCCGAAAAAGTACGCAGCATGGATAAGGCCAAACTGATGAAAACTGTTCAAGAGTATGCAGGGGCGAGAACGCTGAGTTTTTTTGAAAAACTATTTCGCTCTGAAGAAATGAAACATGCCGTCTAAAATGTATCTCCATGAACATCCTGATTTTACCGATCTCATCCGGGTCGTGGCGGGTGAACGCAAGATCGATCCGTACCTGGCTGAAAAGGATTATTGGCTCATGCACTGTATTTATGGTCTCAAACAGGCCGGGTACGAGTTTCAGCTTAAGGGTGGAACATCGCTTTCCAAGGGATACGGTATCATTCACCGTTTCTCAGAAGACATTGATATTCACATCGCGCCGCCGGAAGGCAGGCAAATCCGAACATCCCCAAATCATGATAAGGAAAAAGACCGCCAAGGCCGCAAGGACTATTATGATTATCTGGCCAGTAGCATCAGCCTTCCTGGCATCATAAAAGTTGATCGGGATACACAGTTCGACAGTCCGCCGAAATATTTTAGTGGCGGCATTCGGCTTTACTATGAAGCCAAATTCCCATCAGACGGCAGCGCTAAGGAAGGGGTTCTTCTCGAAGTTGGGTTTGATGATGTGATGCCTAATCAACCATTAGACATCAGCTCATGGGCTATGGACTTTGCCTTGGAAAAAAAGGTCGATGTCATTGATAGTAGAGCGCTGCAAATCCATTGCTATGATCCCAGCTATACATTAGTGGAAAAATTACAGGCTATTGTCACGAAATACAGACAGCACCAACGTTCAGGTGATAAATTTCCACCCAATTTTATGCGCCATTACTATGATTTTTTTTGTTTGTTGCAAAATAGCTGGGTTCAGGCATTTATTGGCACTGATCAATACTACGCGCATAAGAATCGGCGTTTTCCTGCCATTGACCGTCAGAAACCACTCATAGAAAATGAAGCCCTTGTCCTGGGGGATGTTCACACGCGAGCCTTTTATCAAAAGGAATACGAACGCCGTGCCGCGCTTTATTATCAGGGGCAGCCGCCCTTTGATGAAGTTTATTGCCGTTATTCAAAAGAATCTTGGTACGGTTATGAAGAGAAAAATCATGGCAAATGACAGGGCTATAGGAGAATCGATGAAGCAACAAAACCCAGCGCGTGTGCCGTCATGTCCGTAACAGCAGAGCATCGGCGCATAGCCGCGGCATCAATGCGCGAATGAAACAACTGGAGGCGCAGGAACTGCTCGAAGTCGAGATACTTTCACAGATGGCCGATTTCATGCCGGACTTCCACCATCTGATGCTGAAGGCACCCGGCCCGAAGATGGACGCCTTGTGTGCGGAATTTTCCGGATTCTACCGGTTTGCCAAAATCTTAGAGACGCTCGCGGCAGGCATTGCCACGGGCAAAATCAAGGTGCCTGGCGATGTCCAACACCCAATCAAGAGCTGCTCGATCAGCCTCCGGTTTTATGTTCCTCCTGAAACAGTTTTCTGAACGTATTTGCTAAGACGTTTAGTCATGAACAATTGGCGTTTTTTGGAAAAAAAGTGGTTCGAAGCCGCGCTATTTATATAGTATTGCAAATAATTCTATGAAACAATTCTGTCGCTTGTTTAAAATCACCCATAAGCAAAGGCTACAACATGTCAACAGAACAACGATTACGTAATCTTGGAATCCTAGATGATCATCTTCCAGCTGAAGAGCTGCTACGAATTCTCGAAAAAAAGAAAAAATGGGTTCTTGCTAAACTAGAAACGCAAAAACAAGCCAAAAAAAGAACAATAATGATTCGTCAGACGGCCAACATTAATGAGTTACAAATTTGGATTTAGTAGCCAAAACCCGCATTCAGCTGGCCTAAGAGAATTGATGCTGCCTTTTTTCTAGAGTCTATCGAAATCTTTTAATCCTCGGATTTAACGAGATTTATCGTTGATTCACGTGTGTTCACCTTACCTTCTAAGCCTAGCCTAAGCCTTAAGTTTTATGGGTGCGGCGACTGTTTATAAATCCCTGAAATACGCTAAGAATAAGTAAAGCTTAACAACGCAGATTAGATTAAACGATACTAACTTATTTTATGTGTGTATGCGGCTGTATGAGCACCATGAACTCGGGTTTTAATCCTTATAAAAACACTCGGTTTTACCATTAAAAACATGCTGCTCATCACAGTTTTTAATATTTTTATATGATCTAGCTAAAATTGTTTAATAAAAGTGGCTACTTTTATTAAACAACAAATGTCAGTTACCCACCCTGTCTACTTAAGGTAGGCCAATCCATCCTAAATTAAAATTATAGCGACGGAGAAACACGATGGCTCTTGTAAAAAAAAATACCACAACTCATAGCGCCACTGCAAGCACAAATAGCTCCGCTGCCGCTGCTCGCGAAGCTGAGGCACAGCGTAAAAAAGCCCGCACCCTCGGTAAACAACAACAAGCTGCGGAGCGCATAGCTGCCGCCACCGGCCAATTATCGTCCCGGTATCAACGAAGCGGCATCCGCCGCCGAAGAATTAAAACGTGCGGCCGATCAGATCGCTACTGGTGCGGAAGAAGCGTCCGGTGCTGCTCCAGGAGTCCTTGTCAGGCTTTAAGCTGGTCGGTGAAGCCATCGTCCGGCAATTGCAAAATGCTGAATTGAGTCAGACCAAGGCGGAAGCCACTCAAATCTTGGTCGTCCAGAACCAGCGCCGAAGTGGCGTCTATTGTCAGTAATGTCGGCGTTGCCGCGCAGCGTCAATCCGGCTCGGTGGTGATGGTGGCTGAATTGGAAAAACAGGCCTCCAGCATCGGCGATATCGTGAAAGCCGTGGCGCGCATCGCTGATCAAACCAATCTCTTGGCTTTAAATGCGGCTATTGAGGCGGCTGGTGCCGGAAGACACGGCAAGGCTTTGCGGTGGTGGCGGATGAAGTCCGAACTTTGGCGGAAACCTCGGAAAAAAGCGCAAAACAGATTCAGGATTTAGTTGGGCAAATTCAGCAAGAAGTGAAGGTCATTGCCGAGGGTATTGGCAACTCAGCCAAAGGATACGAAGGTCAAGTT
>CAVXZR010000067.1:0-12453 GCA_963765965.1 uncultured Pseudomonadota bacterium | reverse complement strand
CCAGCGGGCTTTTGTAGCTATTGAGGTTGCCGTTGGCATCGTAACCGTATTGAGTGGTCTCCAAAGCAGTGGTGCTAGTGCTGCTGGCCATCACGCTCAATTGGGTGAGCAGCCCGGATGTATAATTGAAGACTAATTGCCGCCCAGGGCCATCAGTTACCGTGCAGACATAAGTGCCGGGGCAATTGGTAGTGGCGGTATAGGAAAGTGTCAATGTGTTGTTATTACGATCTGTGATTTTCACAATCTCGCCGAACGTATCGGCCGTCGTCCCGGCATTGCTTTCAAAGCTGTAGGTCAAACCGTTTTTCTCGGTTACGCTCCAGGTTCCGCTGGCTTTGCGTTTTAGCGTGGAATAAACGCCAGGAGCAGACTGGAAGGTGCTACTGACGGGTACGGTGGTTCCGGCCAACCGGTAAAAACGTTCATTTCCGGTGCCGTCCAGCCAGCCTACTCGGACATAATTGTACCATCCGACCCGTAGAAATTTAGCCGCTGGTTGAAACTGTGCGTCCAGCCGTAACCTAACGGGCCATTATTGGCGGCGGCCCCTCGACTGTTGTAATTGCGTTCGAACACCAGCGGCAAACCCCGGCCTGGCACGGAAATATCACGCTCGTTATGGTAGAGGTTGCCGGTAGTAAGATTGACCGGATCGCCGGCCCAGCTTTGCAAGGCGTTTAAGCCGTTCGAGAAGGTGGTGGAGTTGATCGCCCAGCGTGTTATCGCTGGTGCTGGTGCTAACAACCACGGGTGCTGTAAAGCCGTCGGATGTTGTTGTCAGTGTGGCGTCTGAGGTAGATCCGAGTAGCGAATAACCGCCGCCCAGGCCACCATTGATGATGGCGGCGATATAACCACTCGTTTGATTTTCCGCCATGTAGATTGCGCCCTTCCAGCTTTTGGCTTGCGTGGTGCCGTCTATGTCGGTATAAGCTATGGTTTTGTAAGGGACTGTGACGGTTGCGCCCTGGTTGACATAGCTGGTGATGTTGGTCTGGTAGCCGCTCATGCTGGCGTCCATCAGCGTACTCCAACTGCTGATATTGGCGGAAGTCAGCGTGACTAAGGGGATGGCTTGAGCCGGTTCGCTGGCGAACTGCAAGCCGCGCACAGTAGACACCGCATCGGTGTTGATCATTTCCTGCCAGATATAATGCTCGTAGGCGGAGGAGCTATAGGCGGCCAGCTTGAAGCTGGGCCAGATTTCCGCTGTGGTGGGCGCTGTCGTATCGAGTTTGACGAAATGCAGCAAATTGCCCAGCACATCGATGTACGGGCCGCTAGGCTGGATTGTGTATGGCAAGTCGAACAGGTAATTCACCAGCAGGCCCGCGCCTGTCACACCCAAATGCACGCCACTCTCGCCGCTGACGCCGTTGAGCTGGCCTATGGTTTGCCCGGCGGCAGTGACGTAATTCAGATATTTTAATAAGCTAAGGTGCAAGAATTCGCCTTCGACGGCATCGTAATTGGCGGCGCTGGCCGGAGTCGGCGGCGTGGAATTGGCCTGTACGGTTTGAATGAGTTGATTGGCATGTTCGGCTATCAGACTCTCCGATCCTTGATGGGCATAGGCCATCAAAGCGTGATAGGAACCTGCCACAAAATTGGTATAAACCACTTTGTTGAAGCAATGCAGGTTGGTATCCAAGGTGCTAACCGTCGGATTATCATTGCGACAACTGGCCTGGCTGAGCGAGGTGTCGCCGAATGTCACTTCCAGAACCAGATTATGGGACACGCCAAGTTTCAGTGAACTGCTGCCGGAAATGGATTGTGCTACGCCATTGATATTCAATATCGGTGTCAGATTCACCGTGCCGCTCGGCAGACTGGTCAGATCGCCGTTCCAGGCATTCCAGATGGTTTGCGAACCTCTGTCCGCAGGCTGATAAGACAGGGTGACGCGCTGATCGACAAGATTCACGGTATCCAGCGTCTGATCCGGTACCAGCACATTATTGGATGAGTCTCTGACCTTGACGGTAAACTGATAACGGTGGCTGCTAGGCAGCGCGGAAGCTTCCGAGGATGTCGTGCCGTTCCAGTCGTCGTATTGCACCACTTCGTAGGGCAATGTTATCGGCAGGATGTCCAGGTTACGCGGTATTTCGGTGCCGAGATAAGGTACATCCAGCAAGGTGTTGCTTGGATAATTGCTGGCAAGATAGGTGTTGATTAGCGACTCATAATTTTCAAACGGCAGCGTGTTGGTGCGGGCAGCCAGATAACCTGGGGACGTGGCGCTGTAATTAAACGGCACATTGGTTTGCATGTTGGCAATACCCGGCTGGTAGCTATTCAGCTTGAAGCTGGGATCCATCGGCAGCCAGCGGTAGCCGCTGTTATCGGTGGCAGCGCCCCGGTAATTACCGTAGGGCAAACAGGCTTCAACCCAAACATGGCGCAACTGTATGCCGATCTGGACGCTGCTACTGTTCGTCACTACGCCGGCATTAGGATTCAGGTTGGTGGACAGGATGGATGCGGCTGCCTGATAATTTTTTGCACCTATCCACAGCGGGGCGCGGCCATTAGCTCCCAGGTTGGATGCATCCAACACCTGTATATCGCCCAGCACATAACGAGCGGGTATATTGGAGGCGCGCAGCAGTGCAATCAATAAAGATGACTGATCGGTAGCGCCGCCGGCATTGCTATACATGACGCCGAGCGAACCTTTCAGCGAACCGAAATAAGGTTCATATTTAATGTTGTTGTAGACGTACTGAAAAATTTTAACCGGCGAGTAGTTGAGCTGTGCTGCTAGCGCCTGAATGGCCGGATTTATAACCACATCCTCGGTGGCGGCAAGATCGGCAGAGGTATAACTACAAGCCGAGGCTTGGCTGGGTGTGCTGGGGGCTGCTGCCTGGGCTGAGCTGACCAGCAAGTCCAGCAGCGAGGCGAAGCTGGGGGCGTTGGGCGCGGTTGGCAAGGCGCTGAGATAACGTGGCAGGTGTTTACTGGGTGTTACCGGGGTGGATTTAACCGGGTAGGCTAGCCGGGTGGTGGGTGAAGGAATCGCATTGGGTGCGCTTACACCTGATGGACTTTGTAAGCCATTAAGGTTGGAAATGGCTGCACTTAACGCCAAGCGCCGTGGCCCATCCTTTTGGGCCGTGCTAAACTTAGACAATGCATTATTAAGACTATCGAAACGTTGACCCACCTTTGCGGCGTAGTTATCGAAGGCATCTAATTGATCGCCGACTTTGAGTTTTGCCAGTTTTGCTCTGGTTTGCGCCAGTTCCGCTTCCACTTGCAAACGAAAGTCGGCAATCTCAAAACGCTTGGATTCCAGCATTTGCTGTTTATAGGTCAGCTGATTGGCTTTGCCGGCAAGTTGCAATTGATCTTCGGCCTGCGCTTCACTCAAAAGATCGCCGGTTTCCTGAAGGTGTTGCTGCAATAGTTCAGGCAGGGCGCTACCCGGCTTTTGATGCATTTTGATGATGGTCTGTACTACATTAGCCGGTAAGGCCGATGGCGCCCGATTGGCTGCAAAAGCGGCGCTATGGGAAAAACTTAAGAAAAGACAAGCCAGCGCCAGAAACGCAGAAAACCGTGAGCAGCGTAACATAATTAATTCCTTGGTATTTGACCTTAAGCGTTAGTGGATTTTGTAGTTTTTCCGGCGCGTTCGATGACCAGCATCAGCATTAGCGCCAACAGCAACATGGCCCAGTCAGGCATGGCCGGAACCTGGGTGGAGGCGCTATTCGTTGATACCTGGATTTGGCTGTCGGTGGAAACCAAGGAGCCGGAGACCGTGGTCTGATAGACAAAATCAAAAGCACCCACAGCCGTGGGAGTACCGCTAATCTGTCCTGTCGTTCCGTTTAGCGTAAGACCGTCCGGCAATCGGCCCGATGTGATTGAATAGGGCGCCGAACCGCTGGCGGAAATTGTGGCTGTGTAAGGAACATTGAGCGTTGCTCCGGCCAGGGTAGCGGCTTTAGTCACACCGGCCACGCTCATGCCATTGCTTTTGGCTAATGTCTTGCCGGCTGGAGCAATAGAACTACCTGTTCCCGTGCTGTTGATTCCAAGCAAGGATGAGGTTTCCAGCGCATCGGGAATGCCGTCGTTGTTGGCGTCCGCCAGAACGGTGGCCGGTACGGAAGCCAAAATTAGGGTGGTCGCCAAAGGATCATTTGGCCCCCAACTGCCATTGCTTTGCTGTTGAGCGATCAGATAATTCTGGGCGTTGACGACCGAAGTATCACTGCCGCCCTGTATCGTAATCAAGGCCCGATAGGCCAAGGCGGTTTCCAGTAGGGTGCCTGCGCTGCCTTCGCCGAACCCGCCGCCGGATAATTGCTGGTTTTTCAACCAGGTTACGCCATTAGTGATGTTTGTCTGAACAGCGTAGATGGATTTGTATTGATTCAACGCCAGCAAGGTTAACGCTGTTGGAATAACTTTGCTGGGCGGCGTACTAAGATCGCTGGGGTTATACGGCCAGCCGCCATCGGAATTTTGCTTGGCGGCGATATAGCCAATGCCATATCCTGCGCTACCATAGGTGGTCGCAGTAAAATTAATGGCGTACATCGCCAGTGAAGTATCCGGAAAACTGCCGCTGAAGTGGTCGTATGCTCCCCAACTGAGCGTGCTGTCATTGCGCCAGTTGATCAGTTGCGTCATCAGATTGCTGGTATTGCGTCCGGCTTTTGATAAAGCAATGGCCTGCCTGGAAAGGGCATCCGTACTATAAGCTTGATAGCTTTGCAGCCATGCCACAGCAGTGGAAAAAGTATTACCCTTGGATATGCCGGCATTGAGTAGCGCTTCAACGCCGGCAGCCGTTTGCGCCACCTCCAGACCGGACGAGTCGCGCCAACTACCATCACCGGTTTGGTTCAGTATTAGCCATGCTAATCCATTAAGCCTGGCTGTATCGATAGCCGCCGCCCACCCTGTCGTTGTAACGAAGATGCTCAGGCACAATACACTCAAAATCACACGTTTCATTCCTTTTCCTCCCTAATCCAGCCAGTAAGCAAAGATATAGCGCATTCTCATGGATATATCCTTCAATAATGCGCATTTTTATACGCGCGTGTTTTGAATCCTTCATATAAATGAAGGGCTAAATAACAAATTTATTTCGGGTGTAACGACAAGCGTGGAGGCGCTTGTTTTTATTCAATTGAACTAAGTCAATTGCAAATAATTCGTTATAGCTAGGTGGATAAACACATTCTGTGACGACCGGCGCTTATACCTTAAGATTCAGCACTTCCTTACGCTGCGATTGAATTTCATAATCCTTTATGAGAACGATGGATGAAATGGAAAAATCTAGCAGCAAAAGCAGCAAAAGCAGCAAAAGCAGCAAAAGCAGCAAAAGCAGCAAAAGCAGCAAAAGCAGCAAAAGCAGCAAAAGCAGCAAAAGCAGCAAAAGCAGCAAAAGCAGCAAAAGCAGCAAAAGCAGCAAAAGCAGCAAAAGCAGCAAAAGCAGCAAAAGCAGCAAAAGCAGCAAAAGCAGCAAAAGCAGCAAAAGCAGCAAAAAGCAGCAAAAGCAGCAAAAGCAGCAAAAGCAGCAAAAGCAGCAAAAGCAGCAAAAGCAGCAAAAGCAGCAAAAGCAGCAAAAGCAGCAAAAGCAGCAAAAGCAGCAAAAGCAGCAAAAGCAGCAAAAGCAGCAAAAGCAGCAAAAGCAGCAAAAGCAGGCGTTACGGCCTTAATTTTGGAAACAGTATAAAAAACAAATATGACAATATCAAGACGATTTCAAATTTTTCAACCCCTTTTTTAAAAAAATTTTCAAATTCAATTGTACTCAAGTACAGCACGGTTTACCGCACCAGGCGCGTCCCGCGCTCTGACTGCGGTGCCGGTTTTTTCTGCCCGGCCTGCCCCCTCTCCTGCTGTATCCGCTGTCGCTCGCTGTCGATGCCGGCTTGCAGTTCCAGATTGCTGATCTTGAAGCCATGTTCCGCCGCCATCTGGACGCACAGGGCTTTGTATTCGGCATTGCCGTTGACCTTAAAATGACCCCATTTTTGCGCGGATAGCTGCAAGGCCGCCAGTACGCTGTCCCGGTTCCGCCAGTCGTGAATGTCGATCTCCCGGCCTTTGTCGATGAAAGCAGCTGTGGCGCCCTGCCCTGCTGCCGGGTTCTGGCTGTCTTTCCGGCGGTAATGTACCTGCCGGCCCTGTATTGTCGGCGTATAGGCGCGGATGTCGCGCGGTGTCGGCGGCTCGGTCGTTTCGCCATTGATGCGCTGCGGATCGCCGTTGCGATGCCGCCAGCTGTCGGCCAGTTCCGGCTGCTGTTGTCCTAGCCATTGCTGATAATCCGGAAAGGGCCGGTATTGTTTGCGTAGTTGTTTCCATTGTTGTTGCTGGCCTTCCTTGAGGCCTGCTTTCTCGGCAGCCTGTTCGGCGGCGAGAACGCTGCGCATCGCATTCAGCAAGTCGCCCTTGCCTTTCCAGCTGCCTTTTAAAATCGCTTCGCGTTTGGCTTTCTGTTGCGTGGCCAGTTGTTTGCGTTCGGCTTCCTGGCGCTTGCGCAATGCTAGCGTCGCGGCGTTCCGGGCGGCATAGTGGGCTTGCCGGTCTGTGATGAAAGTTTCCCAGCCGGGCTGCGCCGCCTGGATCGGTTCCGGCTTGCGCTCAACGATGTTTAACCGGTCGCTGGGTGGCTGGTAAGCGCCCAGGCGTTTTTGTAAATGCGGCAAACTGGCCGCCCGGTCAACGCTGCTGGGTTTGATGGCCACCTCGCCAACATACAGCATGGCCCCGCTGCCCTTTTTTTCGTAGCGTATGCCTTTTTCGGCCAACTGCCGGTGCAGTGTTTGCCAGTCGGTTGCCGATTTGATGAGGGCTGCGCCGTCTTCAATGGCGATCCGCTGCGCCGATTTTTCGCCGCTGCGTTGCTCCCGGTCGCGGATGACCTGATCGGGTTGCTGTGGCTTTTCTGTGTCGATATGCTCCCTGCCCAGCTCACCGTTTTCCAACACCTAATAGCGTCCGTGCTGTTCACGCCGCCAGCCTTGGGCGTGTTCGATACGGGCTATGGCTTTATGAGCGGCCTCGATGTCAAAACCTTTATTCGGTTTGATGACTTTAAGGGTATCCGGATGCACCCGGTTGATGACCAGGTGTAAGTGCAGATTGTCGGTGTCGGCGTGTAGGCCGTAAACGGTTTGGTGATCGTTGAGTCCTAGTTCATCCATGAAGATGTTTACCGCTTCGTCTATCTGTTGATGGCTGGGTTGTTTGCCTTCTTGCCAGCTGATGACGTAGTGGTTTACGGTGTCTTTGCTTCTGACCGCTTCCTGGGACAAGGCCAGCATTTCAGCCTTTTGGCTGTTGTGGGTATCCGTCAAGAAACCACGCGAACCGGAATAGACGCATTTTTCGTTTTCATTTTTGCTTTCGGGATTGAGGATGTAGTCCAGCAGTCCGCCGATACGGGCGGCTTTGCTGGCGGATTTTTTCGGATTCTTAATTTTTTTGACGACCACAGCTTAAGCTCTCTATGTAGGTTTTTAGCGCCACCAGGGCTTCGGCGGTTTCTTTGCTGTTAACGCCGTTGCTTTCGTTATGGACGAGTTTAAGCAGACCGCCCAGGCGGCGCAGCTCTTTAATCATCACCACGTCGGCGTTAGCGATGATCGGCCTGCCGAAATAGCGGCGGCGCACCAGTTCCGACATACTTAAGCCCGCCAGGTCTGCGTCTTCGCGCAGGCGTTCTTTTTCGCTGGCGGTAAGCCGCAGTCTGAGCATGGCGTCCAGGGGTTCGCTGCCAAGGGTTTCAAATACCATTAAGTTATCTCCATTGATTGCTTTGACTAACGTTGTTTGGCAGGGTGTTCTTGAATGCAAGAAGCGATAGCGCCGCGCATTCCGGGGTTCAGGGGTGTCCCCTGACAGGATGAGCCGGACTGTGAGAAGCGTAGCGCCGAACGGTCTGGCGTCCCTTGGAAACGCATACGCTAGTATGTGTATTCCAAGGGCCATCCTGTATCAATAATTAGGCGTATCTAAAAATAATGATCTTAGACGCCTTAAAACCACTTTTCAACAGCTAAAATTCGTTTTATGCTATTCACCGATAGACACGATTAAGCAAAGTAAGCAGTGGAGTGAATCGATGGGATACACCAATGAAAAATTAGAGGCGATTGCGGCTAAGTTGAAAACGATGCCGGTGATCGAGAAAAAGAAGCAGGAACACAGTAAACAGGATGCGATAAAGCTGTTGTCAAAAGAAATAGCGGCTTTGCAGAAGCGTGGTTATACGCTGGATCAAATAGCGGAAACTTTAAGAGGCGAAGGTCTGGATATTACCACCCCTACCCTGAAGAGCTATTTACAGCGGATTAAAGCCGGGAAAAATAAAGATTCAAATACGGCACAAAAAACCGAACAGCAAAACACGGTAACGCCAGTGAGTAAGAAAGCAGCAGAAACCGGCCAACCCTCTAAAGACTCGAAAGCATCGTTTACGCCAAAACCGGATAGCGACGATCTTTAATCAATAGGAATAGATACTTAATCAATCTTATTTAATAAACAGCTCCATTTAAGGAAAAATCATTCATGGCTAAAAAAATATTTTTGATCGGCGGTAGCAAAGGCGGTGTGGGTAAAAGCATGGTATCGATGGCCATCATTGATTACCTGCAAGAACAAGGCGAAAGCGTGTTGTTGATTGAATCGGATACCAGTAATCCGGATGTCTGGAAAACTTAAGGAGAGTGCGTTGAAACTGAATTGGTCAATCTGGATGAGGCGGACGGCTGGATACAATTAGTCAATTTTTGCGATAGCAAACCGGAGTGCATTGTGGTGATCAATACCGCCGCCCGGAATAACCAGGGAGTCAGCGCCTATGGCGCGACACTGAATAGCACACTGGCGGAATTGAAACGCGATCTGGTGACGCTATGGGTGATTAACCGCCAGCGCGATAGCCTGGAACTGCTCAAGGAATACATGGACGCCATTCCGGACAGTATCGTGCATGTGGTCAGAAACGGCTATTTTGGGGAGGAAAAGAAGTTTGAGTTGTACAACGGTTCTAAGATTCGTACTGCGGTCGAATCGCGCGGCGGTTTGTCGCTGAACTTTCCGGATTTGGCGGATCGGGTTAGCGACGACATTTACAGTAAACGGCTGAGTATCGCCAAAGCTTTAAAAGAATTGCCGATAGGCAACCGGGCGGAACTGGCCCGATGGAAAACCGAAGTCAAGAAAACCCTTGAGGCCGTGATACATGACTGAGCGGGATAACAGTCTGGATGACAGCTTTAGCAAGCTGCTCGGTAGACAACCCAGTGATGCCGAACGCCAACAGCTCTACAAGGTCAGGGATGCACTGCAGCTAAAAAACAATGATGCGCTGTGGTTGGTGTTGATGGCTTTACAGTATTACCAAGACCAGTATGAGCGGTTCCCGAAAGCCATATCCTTAGCCGCCAGTGAGACTTTGGCCGGTTTTAAGGAAACCGCTGATACCTTGCTTCTGGCTTCGGCGGAAGCCACCAAAGCGGATTTGGCCAAAGCCGTCGCCAGAACCGCTCAGGACGTGGCGAATCATACCGCCAGTAAACAGATGTGGCAGTGGGCGGCGGGTTGTCTGGCGGTGGCTTTCTTAGCCTTTGGCGGATTCGGCTGGTATCTGCACAGTCAAGCCTATGCTGCGGGATACAATTCAGGCTACGGGGTCGGATACACTGAGGCCAAGGACGAAAAAGCCGCAGCTGCCTGGGCGAATACGCCGGAAGGTAAAGCCGCTTATCGGCTGGCGCAAGTAGGCAGCATGACCGCGTTGATTCATTGCAATCAACCGGGCTGGAAAGTCGAAAACAACATGTGCTATCCGCATTCCTTCGCTAAAAAAGATGGCTCGGCGGATGTTTACGGTTGGCGTTTACCTTAGTCAAAATCCTATGAAACAAATCTGTCGTTTGTTTAAACTCCCCCTGAAATGAAATAAATGAAAACCATCACCTTCATTCGTCACGGCGAAAGCATCGCTAATGCCGGTGGTGTTACAATGGCGCACGATGCTATTCCCTTATCCGAATTGGGCAAAGTCCAAGCTCAGGCATTGGCCGTCGTCCTCGATCTGCAACCCAGTAAGATTGTGGTCTCGGAATTTCTGAGAACCCATGAGACCGCACAACCCTTTTGTGACAAGGTATCGATGCAGCCGGTGATTCATTCGGCACTGAACGAGTTTTCATGCCTTGATCCGGCTTTGATTCAAGGCATGGTCGGCAAACAGCGCCGCCCGATGGCCGAAGCTTATTGGCAAGCCGCCGATCCGGAACAACGCATGGGTGAACAGGCCGACACCTTCCATGAATTTGAACAGCGGGTCGCGGCATTTATTCCGGAACTGGATAGCCTGCCGGATAAAACCGTGCTGTTCGGGCATGGTATCTGGTTTGCGTTGCTGGCCTGGAAGCTATTGGGTTTTAACGCCAGAAACCATCAAGGCATGAAAGCCTTTCGCCGGTTCCGGTCTGGCTTCCCTATGCCTAATGCGGCGGTTTACCGCCTGGAATCCTTTGCGCCTGGCCGGTGGCGAGTGCAAGCCGATGAAGTTACCCTAAACAAGGTTTTAGCGGCAATGCCGGCAACACGTTTTTAGCTTATCCTCTATTCCATCTTTAAGCAGTCTATTGCTTTTGCCTTTTCAGCTCAAAAAACGCCATTTCAAGCCCGTGGCGGCGATTTATCCAGTCTAGCCATACAAATCCTTATCCCAAGCAATAAAAACCTAAATACAGCTATTTTCGTGAGCTTTACAAATAAAGGTCATTTGTCATGCCGGTTAAGCGATAAAAATAAGAAAAAGCGGTTAGTTTGTTTATTTGTTTATTACTTTGTTTGTTCGTTTATTTGTTAACAAATTAGTTTGTTTATTGTTTTATTCTGTGCTATACTGATCTCATCAACTCAAAGGAGAAATCCTCATGCAAACCACCACGATACAAACTGGCCGCCCTGCCGAATTTGCGCCGGAAACCATCATTCAAGCCGGTCAAGAGCTGCGAGACGCTGGCCGTAATATCACGGGTTTTGCTTTACGCCAGAAAGTGGGTGGTGGTAATCCCGGTCGGCTTAAGCAGGTTTGGGATGAACATCTGGCCAGCCAGTCTGTCACTAGAGCGGAACCGGTGGCGGAATTGCCTATCGAGGTAGCCGAGGAAGTGGCTATGGTCACTAAAACACTCACAGAACGCCTTTCCATGCTGGCTGTTGAATTGAACGATAAGGCCGTAAAAGCGGCAGAGCGCCGGGTTGGGGAAGTGGTCAGAGCTGCCGGCGATCAACGCGAACAGGCCGAACGTGAATTAGCGGATGCATCCAGCACGGTCGATGATTTGGAAACCAAACTGAATGAAGTTAGAGCCGAATCGGAAGCCTTTGAAAAGCGCCTGGCCGATGCCCAGGCAACCAGTCAGGCCCAGGCCGTAGAATTGGCGCAATTGCGGGAACGTCTGGCGTTAACCGAACAGACTGCCAAGAGCGCCGGCGAACAACATGCCGTTGAACTGGAAAGAATCCGGACGGAACTGGCCGAGCAGAAAAAAACCGTTCAAACCTTAGCCGCTGAGCGTGACCAGGTAACGCGCAGAACTGGCGACCGTAAAAGCCCAAGCCGCCGCCGCCGAGGAAACCCACCAAGAACAACGTAAGCGCACTGCTGAAGAAACTCATCGTATTGCCGAGCGGTTAACGAAGATCGAGGCCGACAGAGACGACGCACACAAACAAGCGGCCACAGCCCGTGAGGAAGCCGCTCAATTACGCGGACAACTTGAGGCCACGAAAGCCCAAGCCGCCGAACTCCTACAGGCGCTTAGTAGCCATCAGCCGGCGAAAACCACTGGAGCAAAGAAAACAACACCTAACTAAAAATCTCTTAGTCTTTAAAACCCGTCGATTATTAGGTTATTCGGCGGGTTTTCATGCCCGACAGCTACGCACAACTGATTGAACAAGGATTTCATCGGGGCCGCCCTGCCCTATTCCTTCCTGGCGTAAAACAAAAAGCTTTGATTGAAGGGGATTACCTTGTCGGTGCTATTGAGTGATTAGGAATTGATGCCTTACTAAAAATATTAAAAAAGGTGGATCAACTGTTTATCTGGTATAATTGCCAAGGATGGCAATTATGGGAAGGGATGGGTTTTTCGGTTTTCGTAATTGACTTATCATGCGCATCTTTCGTTTTTTCAAATTTTACCCGGCTAACTTGGCACTGGCTAAGCGATTAAGGCTAATACCTTAACAGTACCTGACATAAGACGACAGATTGATTGTTTAATTAAGATTGCTGAGCAAGGAAGTTTTTTTATTTGTCATTAAGCGTAAAAGCGTATTTGTATAATATCGTAAATACAGAAATATGTTTTTATTGTATTTGAACAATGTCGCCATTTTTTAAATTCTGCGTTTACCATTTTTGCTTTTGACAAGGTT
>CAVXZR010000066.1:0-38750 GCA_963765965.1 uncultured Pseudomonadota bacterium | reverse complement strand
GTACATTCTAGCGAAGTCTCGGATTTAGTCAAGAATTAATTCAATCCTGGCAAATTTTCTTTTGCCCACCTGATAAACATGCCGGCTTGAAGCGGCAATAACGGCTTTCGGATCGTCGAGTTTTTCGCCATCGATTTTCACTGCGCTTTGCTTTATCAACCGCAAAGCTTCGGAAGTGGTTTCAACCAATCCGGCCGCTTTAAGAACATTGGCAATAGCCAGGCCATTTGCCTCCACTTTTATTTGTATTTCCTGAATATCATCGGGCATAGCGCCGCGCTGAAACCGCGCCTCAAAATTTTCCAGAGCCTGCGTTGCGGCTTGCCGGCCGTGAAATCTAGCCACGATCTCTTGCCCAAGACTGACCTTATAATTTCTCGGATTGGCACCATTTTGGCATTCCATCCGCCATTTTTCTATTTCCGGCATCGGCTTGAAGCTGAGCAATTCAAAATAACGCCACATCAGCTCATCGGAAATCGACATGATTTTTCCGAACATCTCGTCGGGCGCATCGGCAATGCCAATGTAATTATTTAGCGACTTGGACATTTTTTGCACGCCATCCAGACCTTCCAGAATAGGCATGGTCAGAACCACTTGCGGTTTTTGTCCATACACCTCCTGCAAATGCCGCCCCATCAATAAATTGAATTTCTGATCGGTTCCGCCGAGTTCGATATCCGCTTTCATCACCACCGAATCGTAACCCTGAATCAGCGGATAAAGGAATTCGTGGATGGCAATAGGCTGCCCGCCTTTGTAGCGTTTATGAAAATCGTCTCTTTCCAACATACGCGCAACGGTATGCTTGGCGGCAAGCTGTATCAACTCGGCACTGGTCATGACCCCCATCCAGTGCGAATTGAATTTGACTTCGGTTTTTTCCGGATCAAGGATTTTAAATACCTGCTGTTGATACGTTTTGGCATTTTCCAGCACGGCTTCCTTGCTCAATGGTTTACGCGTGACGTTTTTTCCGGTCGGATCGCCAATCATGGCCGTAAAATCGCCGATCAGAAACTGAACGCTATGCCCAGCATCCTGAAACTGCTTCAATTTATTAATGAGAACGGTGTGTCCCAAATGCAAGTCGGGGGCGGTTGGATCGAATCCGGCCTTAACAACCAGCGGCCGATGCTCTTCCAGTTTTTTGATTAATTCCGATTCGAGCAATATTTCATCAGCGCCGTAACGCAGCTGCGCCAAGGTTTCCTGTGTCAATTTCATCTCCTGAAAACTTTGTTTTAACGGGATATTATATGTTATTGGCAGATTAATTCAGGATTAAAAAACCCATTTTATTAGCCTTATCGGCCAAAATTGCCTACAATCAAAGGTTCGAAAAACAATGAAGTGTGGTTACTGTGAATAACAGAATACTAAAATCGGCGCTTTTAGGCGCATGCACAGTTGCTGTTGCAGGTGCAAGTTATGGACTGATCCCTCAAAAAACATTTGAAGACATCAGAAGACAGGAACAAGACAGACTGATCTCATCCAAGATCAACCAATACACTAATTATATTGAACCAACCCCTCTGGTATCGGAAGAAGATATCTCCGAAGAGTTGGAACACACTATACAATCAGGTGAAAATCTCTCCAGTATCTTCTCGGAGATGGATTTAAGCCGCGAAGATTTGCATAAAATAGTTCATGCCAACGCGACCGGCAAAATGTTTGCCGATGTCGAACCCGGCCGCGATTTGGTCGCTACCGTTAGCGCATCCGGCGAACTGGAACAATTGACTTACACCAAAAACCCTTTCGAAACGTTGATTGCAACCCGGCATGAGGACAATTTCGATGTAAAATTGCTCAGCAAAAAGATCGACTATCAGTTCGCCACCGCCAAAGGCAGCATCAAATCTTCTCTGTTCGAGGACGGCAAACAGGCGGGACTGCCGGAAAAACTGATCCTGAAACTAGCCGATATTTTCGCCTGGGACATTGATTTCGCACTTAATTTAAGAGATGGCGACCAATTTACCGTCGTCTATGAAAAACTGTTTGTCGATGGCAAAGAGTTCGATAGCGGCCAAATACTTTCGGTCGAATTCATCAACCAAGGCAAGACTTATACGGCTGTCCGTTTTGAAGACAACCAGGGCAACACCGGCTATTACACACCGGAAGGCCATAGCTTGCGCAAGGCGTTCCTGCAAACACCGATGGATTTTGCCGTCATCAGTTCGAATTTCGATCTGCATCGCATGCATCCCATTCTACACACCATCCGCGCCCATAAGGGCGTCGATTATTCCGCCTCTATCGGTACGCCGGTTAAAACCACCGGAGACGGCAAAATTGTGTTCCGTGGCGATAAGAACGGTTATGGAAACGTTGTCGAAATCGAACACGGCCAAAAGTACTCAACACTGTACGCGCACTTATCCCGCTTCAAACCGGGCCTGAAAGTCGGTAGCTCGATTAAACAAGGCGACATTATCGGTTATGTCGGCAAAACCGGCTTGGCAACCGGACCTCACCTGCACTATGAATTCAGGATAGATGGCCAGCACGTTAACCCCGTCACCGCCAAACTGCCGCGCTCGATACCGATAGATAATGCCTTATCTGCTAAATTCAAGGCACAAACTCAGCCTTTCATAGCAGAACTGAAGCAAGCTAAAGGCGAAGCACAGATCGCCAAAAACTAAACAAGTGGCCGAACTATTTATTGGCTTAATGTCAGGGACCAGCCTCGATGGTATCGATGCCGGCCTGGTTGATTTTAGCAACGGCAAAGTCCGGCTCGTAGAATTTTTCTATCAGCCGTTTTCTACGGAATTTCGACAACAAATTCAAGACATCAGCCAGGCAGACCGGGCCATTCTGCTGCAAGATTACGGTACGCTGGATAGCCGGCTCGGCTGCCTGTTCGCCGAAGCCGTACTCAGCCTGCTGGAAAAAGCCCGGCTACCGGCCGGCCGGATTCAGGCCATCGGCAGCCACGGACAAACCGTTTATCACTCGCCTTCCCCCGGCTTCGGTTTTTCGCTGCAAATCGGCGACCCCAACCGCATCGCCGAAATCACCGGCATAACTACCGTGGCCGATTTCCGCCGTCGCGATATGGCCGTAGGCGGTCAGGGTGCACCGTTGGTTCCCGCCTTTCATCAGGCTGTATTTTTCGATAAGCAGCAAGCCAGAACTGTTGTGAATATCGGCGGTATTGCCAATATTACCGTACTGGCCGGAAACCGGGTCATCGGTTTCGATACCGGTCCCGGCAATACTCTATTGGACCACTGGTGCCTACAGCATCGCAACCAGCCCTACGACCGAAACGGCGACTGGGCAGCAAGCGGACAAATTCAGGCCGGCCTGCTGTCAGCACTTAAAGACGATGAATATTTCCGGCTGCCGCCGCCGAAAAGCACTGGTAAAGAATATTTTTCGCCGGCCTGGCTGCAACAAAAATTAAGTCTTTTCCCAGCCTTTAGAACCGAAGACGTTCAAGCCACGTTATCAAGGCTCAGCGCCGACAGCATTGCCGAGGCGATCAAGCATCATGCCCCGCATACCGCTTTAACCCTGGTATGCGGCGGCGGTGCGCATAATCGGCAATTATTGAAGTCGCTGTCAGCAAACCTCGGCAGCCGAGTCGTATCGACAGCAGAACTGGGCATAGATCCCGATCATGTCGAAGCCTGCGCCTTTGCCTGGCTGGCACGGCAAACCCTTAACTATCTGCCCGGCAATCTGATCAGCGTCACAGGCGCTGTGGCTCCGGTGATCTTAGGCGGAATTTATCTTGGCAAAAACAAGGTTTTACGCTGAAAATGACGAACCGCAGCCGCAAGTCGTGCTCGCGTTCGGATTGCGAATCACGAACTGCGCACCGGACAAATCATCCTTAAAATCGATCTCCGCACCGGTAAGATATTGAATACTCATGGAATCGATCAATACTGTCACACCGGCCTTCTTCGACCACAGTGTCGTCCTCGTTCACTTCTTCATCAAAAGTAAATCCGTACTGAAACCCTGAGCAACCGCCGCCGGTAATATAGACTCTGAGTTTAAGGTTATCATTGCCCTCTTCTTGAATCAAACCCGCGACTTTTTGCGCGGCGCTATCGGTAAAAACAATTGGTTCTGCCATATAAGCTCTCCTTAAGCAGATAAAACAATAATTAATTATGGCAATACCAACTAATTTAGTCAAGAATTACCGGTAAATTTTTTAGGCGTATTGCGATTGCAGTTGTAGGTGGTTGGGTTGCCTGTAAGACGAAATATTATCTAACCCGGCGGCCAGACCATCTGCCGGCCGGCCAGCAGATGCAAATGTAAATGAAACACCGTCTGACCGCCATCGCTATTGCAGTTAAAAACAGTCCGGTAACCTTTTTCTGCGTAACCTTCCTGTTTAGCGACTTTTGCCGCCGTTTGCAGCAAATGCCCAGCCAAGCCGCTATCGTCAAGGTCGTTCAGGCCGCGGACATGACGCTTGGGAATAATCAGCACATGCAGCGGCGCTTGCGGATGAATATCCCGAAAAGCAAGCAAGCTATCGTCTTCATAAACCACATCCGGCTTAATCTCGCCGGAAACCATTTTGCAAAAAAAACAATCGGTCATGGTATTTGTCCCCTAAGTTAACGGTGATATGCCTAACACACTGCAAATTTCTGTATATTAATCGTTTCATAAGTTCTTGCACTAAGCAGACTTAAATACCCGGATGATCTGGATTTTAAGCCCTCAAACCAGATGCCCCCATAAATCGTATTCGTCAGCTTCTTCAATTTCCACTTCTACGAAATCGCCCATCTGCAAATGCGTGGCGCCGTCAATAAACACCTGCCCATCGATCTCCGGTGCATCGCTTTTACTGCGGGCTACCGCACCTTCTTCTACCACCTCGTCCACCAGTACCGTTTCAATTTTGCCGACCCGGCCTTGCAGACGCGCAGCACTTATTGCAGCCTGATGTTCCATAAACCTCGCCAAACGTTCCTGCTTGACAGCTTCGGGCAACTCGCCCGGCAAGGCATTGGCTGAGGCGCCTTTAACCGGTGAATAGGCGAAACAGCCGACTCTATCCATTTGCGCTTCCGTCAAAAATTGCAACAACTCTTCAAATTCCTGCTCGGTTTCACCGGGAAAACCGACAATAAACGTACTGCGGATGGTAAGGTCATGGCAAATTTTCCGCCAGGCTTGTATCCGATCCAGATTATTTTCAGCCGCAGCCGGACGCTTCATCAACTTTAGAATGCGGCGGCTGGCGTGTTGAAAAGGGATATCCAAATAGGGCAGGATTTTACCTGCCGCCATTAAAGGCAGTACCGCATCGACATGCGGATAGGGATAAACGTAATGCATGCGTACCCAGATACCCAAATCACCCAAGGCTTCCGCCAAATCGTAGAACTGGGTTTTAACTTCCCTCCCCTGCCAACGGCGGCTTTGATACTTCAAATCCAAGCCGTAAGCACTGGTGTCCTGCGAGACAATCAGCAATTCCTTGACCCCGGCTTCGGCCAAACGTTCGGCTTCCTGCAGCACATCGTCCACCGGGCGGCTGACCAGATCGCCACGCATAGACGGAATAATACAAAAGGTACAGCGATGATTGCAGCCTTCCGATATTTTCAAATAAGCATAATGCTCAGGCGTGAGTTTGATGCCTTGCGGCGGCAGCAAATCCGCAAATGGATTGTGGGCCGGCGGCAGATGCTCATGCACTGCCGAAACCACTTCATCGGTCGCATGAGCGCCGGTAATTTTTAGAACCTGCGGATGGCGGGCCAGAATTTCGTCCTGCCTTGCCCCCAGACAGCCTGTGACGATCACCTTGCCGTTTTCGGCCAAAGCCTCGCCGATACTATCCAGCGACTCTTCCACCGCCGCATCGATGAAGCCGCAGGTGTTAACGATCACCAGATCGGAATCCTTGTAATTAGCCGCTATTTGATAGCCTTCCGAACGTAATCTGCTCAGGATTTGTTCACTATCGACCAGTGCCTTGGGACAACCCAGACTTATAAATCCTACACGGGGATTACTCATAAATTTCTCGAAAATAACATTATAAACAGGTGGGCGGCTTGGGCAAACCGGCAATTTTACAGGCGTATTTCAACGGCCCTTGCGGAAACAGTCTTTGCAAATAACGGCTATTGCCCTTTTCTTCGCCAAACTGCTTGCGGATAGCGGCGACGAACATGCGGGCATTCGGCAAATGCTTAAATGTCAGATAATAATCCCGGATAAAAATAAGTATTTCCCAATGCGCTTCACTGAGTTCAAGGGTTTCGATACCAGCCAGTTCTTCGGCTACGCGCTTGCTCCATTGCCCCGAGTCTCGCAAAAAACCCTCGTCAGTCGTTTCCAGGCAGATACCATCCACCATCAGCACCATGAATGAACCACCGGATTTTTAACGGTCAAATCAACCAGAAACGCATAATCGATAATGTCAACGCCAGCCAGGATTTGCGAGTTTTCTATGCCGTTAACCGTCAGCATTTCCTGCATGACAAAAACCCGGCATTGCCGGGCAAGCAGTTGCAAAAGCTTGCTGTTGTCTGCATGACCCGTGAATGCCGACCAAACCATGGCTTGCTGCAGGACAACATCGTCTCCATCTGCGATACGCTCAATTAGCGCCTGTTGTAAAGGCGGCTGTGAAAGCAAATGCAGCATTATTCGACGTGCGTCAATTTCAGGCCGGCAATGCCGATGACAATAAGAAAGATGGATGTCAGCCTAACCCAGTCAGCCGATTCCTTAAACAAGACAATGCCGATAATTGCCACGCCAACCGCACCCATCCCGGTCCAAACCGCATAGGCGGTACCTAAAGGCAGGGTTTTGAGCGCCAGCATCAACAAATAAAAACTGGCTACACCTGAAAAACAGGTTATAACGCTTGGCCATAACTTGGTAAAGCCTTGATTGTATTTCAGACTTAAGGCAAAAACGATCTCTGCGCAACCCGCGGTAAACAATAACAGCCAACCCATCTAAATTTCCACTCCGAATACTCATATACATAATAAAGCCAGTTATTTTACAATAGCAACTTATGTAAACAGTAAAAGTTAGTTATTCGCATGGAAAAAGAAAATGATTACCTGGTCAGAAACCCTAAGCTCATTGCGGAACACCTGTCTTTAATTTTCAAAAGCAACTGCATCATCTCCGCACATTTCGGCGAGAATAACACCTCATTTCTGACTGCTATTATCGAACTGGATATTAAAAAGCATATTCTCAAAGTCAACTGCGCACCCACCGAACTATTGAACAGACTGCTGTTAGGCTCTACAAAAGTCCTGTTTCGAACCCAAATTGACGGCATCAAGGTTTCTTTTAACGGTAAAAACATTAAAAAGTCGAAACACAACGAGCACCCGGCTTTTGAAATGCCGATCCCCGACGCCATTTTCTGGTTGCAGCGCCGCAATTTTTTTCGGATAAAAGTACCGCTATCGCATACCGGCAGCTATTGCGAAATCGACTTGAGCCGAAATCGGGAGGAGATAGCCGTTACTACGCCGCGCATCGAAACAGTCTCTCTGAAACTCGCCGATCTAAGCATCAAGGGCTTTGCTCTATTGAATTCCCAGCCGAATTTTTCCGGCCTGTTCGAACCCGGCAAAGAATATAAGGAATGCAAATTGCATTTGCATGAAGGCCCAAGTTCGAACATCGGCTTTATCATTAAAAACATCTGCGAAATCAAAGTTAACGCTACTAATAAGGACTTAAGAATCGGCGGCTATTTTGCTGAATTGACACCCGCTTTCGAATCCGCAATTCAGCGTTATATGCAGGACATCGAAAGACAATTGAAAAACATTGGTTAAAATTGCCGCCCGGCATTCCTTTCATGGAATGGACGTAAGCCGTTCGCGCTACACATCCGGAAAGCAATCAAATATCACGGCCATACCTTGTCGAACTGTACAATACACAGTTGGCTTGTATTTTAGGTTTTATTGATGACAGCAATACATACCCCGCACTCCAAGGGAAAGTTGGCAACCTTAACGATAGGTGCAATTGGAGTGGTGTTCGGAGACATCGGCACGAGTCCGCTCTATGCTCTTAAAGAAGTTTTTCTTAACGGCTTGCCAACCGATACGCCTCATGTCTACGGCGTTTTATCGCTGATCTTCTGGACGCTGACAATGGTTGTGACCATTAAATACGCCATTTTTATCATGCGCGCCAACAACAAAGGCGAAGGCGGCATTATGGCATTGATGGCGCTAGCCATGTACGGTTATATTAACAACCCGAGACGTCAGGCGTTTATCGTCTTTATCGGCTTGCTGGGCGCATCATTGTTTTACGGCGACAGCATCATCACCCCTGCCATCTCCGTATTAAGCGCAGTTGAAGGCTTACAGGTCATAGAACCCAGCCTGGAACATTACATTCTGCCTATCACCCTGGCAGTCCTTAGCTTATTATTCATCGTTCAGGCCAAAGGCACCGACAAAATCGGCAAAATGTTCGGTCCGGTGATGGTAATATGGTTCGTGACGATAGCCTGGCTCGGATTGCTTAATATCGCCAAACAACCGGAGGTATTGCTGGCAATTAATCCGGCATACGGCCTAAATTTACTGATCGGCTTAGGCTGGAAAGGCTTTGTCATCATGGGATCGGTGGTACTGGCGATTACCGGTGCGGAAGCGCTGTATGCCGACATGGGGCATTTTGGCTTGAAACCGATCCGCTACGCCTGGTTTTCGCTGATCTTTCCGTCGCTGCTACTGAATTATTTCGGTCAGGGCGCTTTGTTAATCAGCAACCCTGCCGCCATAGAAAATCCTTTCTATTTACTGGCGCCCACCTGGGCAATGTATCCCATGCTGGGATTATCGGCACTGGCAACGGTCATCGCTTCGCAGGCCGTCATTTCCGGCGCATTCTCGTTAACCCGGCAAGCCATCCAACTCGGCTATTGCCCGCGCATGGTCATACAGCACACCTCCGGCGACGAAATGGGACAGATCTACGTGCCGGCTGTAAACTGGCTACTGATGGTTGCGGTTTTTATATTAGTGCTGGGATTCAAGTCATCGACTGCCTTAGCCTCTGCCTATGGGCTGGCCGTTACCGGCACGATGATGGTAACAACCATCCTGGCTTATATAGTCATACAGGCATTTTGGCAGTGGACAAAGACTCAAAGCCTTATATTTTTGTCGATCTTTATCACCATCGATTTTTTGTTTTTTTCATCCAATTGCCTAAAAATCCCAAGCGGCGGCTGGTTGCCGCTGGTGGTCGGACTGGTGCTGTTTTTAATTTTGACGACCTGGATCAAAGGTAAGGAACTGTTCGCAAAATATCTGGATGAAAGACGGGTATTGTTTGAAGATCTGGATGAACACCTCCATCATCAGCCGCTGCTCACGGTGCCGGGCACCGCCATCTATATGGCGCGTAATTTACACGGCGTACCGCAAGTACTGCTCCATAATCTGGAACACAATCATGTACTACACGAAAAAGTCATTGTTCTCACCATAGTCACCAAGGAAATGCCTTATGTCGATCAGAGCCAGCGTGGAAAAATCCGCACCTTTGGCGAAAATGGGCAATTTTGCCGAGTAAAACTCTATTTTGGTTTTCAGGAAAAACAGGATGTCGGTTGCATATGGAAACTATTCGCCAAAGAAGGCATAACGATCGATCAACATACCGCTTCGTTTTTTATCGGCAGCGAGAATATAGCCTTTCGCCGTAAAAGTCCGATGCCAAAATGGCGTAGGCATCTGTTCAGATTTTTGACCCGCAACTCCGCCAGCGCCATCGAATATTTCCAAATACCCGTCGAGCATGTAGTGGAAATCGGCATTCAAGTCGAGCTTTGAATTTTTCTCGCGGCATTGCATCGTTCCCACCCTCTCTTAGTTGGCTATTCAGGCATAACAAGCGGTAGCGAGCAACGTTAATCAAACAAATAAACCTGAAAATAGTATTATTAGCCCTGAAAATCGTCAATTGGCAGTAAGGAGCAATATATGTTAATTGGCAAACGAACGAGGAATACCGAATGCCAGCCTTTTTGTTCTATGTTTACTTTGAAATTTTCTGCAAAACATTCTCTACACCCAGCATTTTCCATGGCCTGCATCTATAGGCCGGAAGCTGCCGTTGGCGTGTTCCCGGACTTAATGTTCCAGTCATGAAATCCGTTAATATTTTTCCATGGAATGAAAATTTCAATACAGGAGTACCCATCATTGATGAACAGCACAGGAAACTGGTGCAGTTATTAAATCAACTGGCCAGTCATGTCGCATTTAAAACCGACATTCCGGCATTGAATATCATTTTCGATGAACTTGCTGAATATGCCGCTTATCATTTCCGGACCGAAGAGGCTATTTGGCATGAGTATCTTTCGGAAGATTTATTAGAGGCCAATCACAAAATCACCCACCACAGCTTCTTAGAAAATGTCATCCGCTTAAAGGCAGAAGAAATTCATAAGCCTGTCAATTCAGTGATAGAAGGGATTCTTGCATTTCTGACCCGCTGGTTGACTTCGCATATACTCGAAAGCGACAGGTACCTTGCCATGGTGGTGTTGGCAAGGCAAAGCGGCTTATCGCTGGAAGCAGCCAAACAACGGGCTAACGAGCAAATGAGCGGCTCGACGTCAGTTCTGATAAACATCATACTTTCCATCTATGAAATACTCTCTACCAATACCTTGCAGTTAATGCATGAACTTGCCGAAAAAAGGCGAAACGAAGAGACACTCGGAAAACTTTCGTTAGCGGTAGAACAAAGCCCAACATCGGTTGTCATCACAGACCTTGATGCGAACATCGAATACGTCAACACGGCTTATCTTCAAAGAAGTGGTTATAGCCATGATGAAATCATCGGGCAGAATCCACGCATCATGCAATCCGGCAAGACATTGAAAAAAACCTTCGATGATCTTTGGGCGACACTGGACAAAGGGGAAGTTTGGAAAGGAGAACTCATCAACAAACGCAAGAATGGCGAGGAATACATAGAACTGGCTTTAATCACGCCGGTACGCCAGTCCGATGGAACAGTCACCCATTACCTCGGCATCAAAGAAGACATCACCGAACGCAAGCTGGCTGAAAAAAAACTTCACCTCGCCGCCAGCGTTTTCAGCCATGCCCGGGAAGGCATCATGATCACTGAACTGGATGGCAGGATTATCGATGTCAACAATGCTTTTAGCCTCATTACCGGTTACGGCCGCGAGGAAGTTTTGGGTCATAATCCCCGTATACTTAAATCAGGCCGTCAGGAATCGGAGTTCTACGCTGCTTTTTGGCAAAATCTGATAAATAAAGGCCACTGGTATGGTGAAATCTGGAATCGCCGTAAAAATGGGGAAGAATATGCGCAAATGCTCACCATCAGCGCCGTGCTCGGCGACATGGGCCACCCTACCCACTACGTTGCATTATTTTCGGATATCACCACTAACAAGGAGCATGAAAGCCAACTCGAACATATCGCCCACTACGATGCCCTGACCAATTTGCCCAACCGCGTACTGCTGGCTGACCGCCTCCACCAGGGCATGGTACAGACTCAGCGGCAAACGAAACGGCTGGCGGTTGTCTATCTGGACCTGGATGGATTTAAGGCGATTAACGACACTTATGGACATGAAATCGGCGACCAAGTCCTGATTTCTGTCGCGGCTCGCATGCGGCAAGTACTTAGGGAAGCCGATACCCTTGCCCGTATCGGCGGCGATGAGTTCGTTGCCGTATTGCTCGACCTGGAAGACATCGAAGCTAGCGTGACCATGTTTACCCGTCTGCTTGTCGCCGCCTCTCAAGAATTTGAGATCGGTCATCTTGTCCTCCAGGTCTCGGCTAGTCTAGGCGTCACTTTTTTCCCGCAACCGGGAGATGTGGATGCAGATCAATTGTTACGCCAGGCTGATCAGGCCATGTATCAGGCCAAACTGGCGGGCAAAAACCGCTATCATATTTTCGATCCTGACTATGACAACAGCATAAGGGGCTATCACGAAACGTTGGAGCATATCCGCCGCGCCCTCGACGAACAAGAATTCCTGCTGTATTACCAACCCAAAGTAAATATGCGCACTGGAACGATCATCGGCACGGAAGCTTTGATTCGGTGGCAACACCCCGAAAAAGGACTCTTACCGCCGGCGGTTTTCCTTCCGGTCATTGAGGGTCATGCCCTATCGGTCGAAATCGGCGAATGGGTAATCCGCACCGCTCTCAAACAGATGGAACTTTGGCACGCATCAGGACTGGATGTTCCGGTAAGCGTGAATATAGGCGCCCGTCATTTGCAACAGCCTGATTTTGTTGAACGCCTGCGCAAGGTTTTGGCTGAGCATCCTACCATCAAGCCAGGCTACCTGGAGATAGAAGTACTGGAAACCAGTGCCTTGGAAGATGTCGCTCACATTTCCCGAATCATCGAATCCTGCCGGGAATTCGGAGTAACGTTTGCTCTGGACGATTTCGGTACCGGCTATTCTTCATTGACCTACCTAAAGCGCCTACCGGTAAAACTACTTAAAATCGATCAGAGTTTCGTGCGCGAAATGCTCGACAACCCTGATGATCTTGCCATTCTGGATGGAGTGATAGGCTTATCCGGCGCTTTCGATCGTTTGGTTCTTGCGGAAGGAGTTGAAACTATCGAACATGGAGAAATCCTTTTACAGTTGGGTTGCGAGCTTGCCCAAGGCTTCGGTATCGCCCACCCTATGCCGGCTCAGGAAATGCTCGAATGGTCGGCTTCCTGGCGTATCGATTTAACCTGGGCTGCTGCATCCGCAGTGAATCGAATCGATTTGCCTTTAATCTTGTCCGGCATAGAACATCGCGTCTGGATGACCTCCATCCGAAATTATATCAAAGGCCATACGGAAATTCAGCCGCCGCTGGTTCGCCATCATTGCCGCTTGGATACATGGCTGGGTTCCGGCGATCTCGACCGCTACGGCAACCAGCCAACCGTCGAGCTCATCGAAAAACTGCACGATCATGCGCATAAACTTGCAGAAGTTCTGTGCGAACTTCGTGCAAACGGTAGGCAGACCGAGGCCTTGGCAAGACTCGACGAACTGAATGAATGTCATGATGCCTTGCTTAAACAATTAAAGGGGCTGATTAGTAAAAAACCATCTATAGGGCCGGAGGGTAAAACCTGATAAGGGGTTTCTCCCCTCGGAATTGTAGAGGCGAAAAATTTTTCGACCTCACTTTCCCGGTTTTCGGCTGTCAAGGTTGGTTGGATAAACTGTCGAGCATGTTGCTGTTCAAGGCTTGGCGGATCGCCTATCGGCATCCGCCCTACAAGGTGCGCTTTTAATCGCAGCCGCGACTCGGTCTCTGTATGAATGCCGTGTTGTATTTTAAAGGCCGGTTTAAAATATTACATGCATAGGATATAAACTTGTCGCCGGCCCTCATGTCAGACTATCGGCAAATCCTGCAAATCACGAGACATCAACATGCTGCAAAAACGCCTGATTATTCTGTTGTCGCTGCTGATCCTGCTGCCAACCTTGATTATTGGTGGAATGGCCTACCATTTTGCCACAACCAATATACGCGAAGAGCGTATTAAAATTGTCGGCCATGTCGCCGAAAGCCGTCACGAACAACTAACCAACATCTTGCAGCGCGCGAATAATCGCGCCAATGCCTTTCTGACCGATGTACTGAGTAAATGCATCGTCGCCGATACCCTCAATCAAAGCTGTGCAAACGGTTTTACCGACGATTATTTACATACCGAGGCCGCCGGCGGCGCAATATTGTTCCGCCGCGATAGCAAAGTCTCGATCAGCGTTGGCCTGCCCGCCGTATCGATTACCGATATCGGCGAATTCCTGCCCGGTCAACTGGCCGGTGTCACGCCGGCATTGCCGAATCGGCCACGAGCCATTTACGTACTTGCCAAGGACGAAAATCAGCCCTGGCAACTGCTGATTAGTTACCCGGTCAACCTGATTCAGCCTATCTTTTTTGCGCACCCCGATTTGGGCAAATCCGGCGAAACCTTTCTTTCCGATAGCAGCGGCTTTTTTATCACCGCAGCACGTTATCCGGCTGATCAAGGCCATAAGCGCCCCATCTCCACTAAACCCATGGAAACCTGTCTCAATCGGCGAAACACGGAAGTCATGGATACCGATTACCGTGGCGAGCCGATTATTCATGGCTTCCGCTATGTTCCCGAAATCGGCGGCGGTTGCATCATGGCGCACACCGATCAGGCAGAGGCGTTTGCCCCCCTAAACACGCTCGAAAGGCAAATGCTGGCCACACTGGGACTGTTTATGCTGCTAACCGCAGTCATTTCGATTTTACTGGCGCGGCGCATTGTCAAACCGATAGCCCGCCTGACGGCTACAGCCCGCCGTATCCGCGACGGCGATCTCTCCGTAAGAGCCGAAGTGATCGGTCACGACGAAATCACCGAACTGGCCAACTCGTTTAACCGCATGACCGATGCCTTGGCCGATGCCCAGCATAATCTGGAAACCAGGATAGCAGAGCGAACTCAAGCCCTGCGTATCAGCGAAGAGCGATATATGCTGGCGGAACGGGCTGTCAACGACGGCATTTGGGACTGGAATATTCTTAGCCATGACTATTACCTGTCGCCGCGCTGGAATAAAATTCTCGGCTATGGCGAGGGCGAACTGCCTAATGTCGAATCGATTTTCTTCGAACTGATCCATCCTGACGATAAAGCCCAGGCCAGCGCGAAATTTCAAAGGCACTTGGAGAACAAAGACCGCTACGCCAGCGAAATCCGCTTACGGCATAAGGACGGCAGTTACCGCTGGGTGCTGGATCGCGGCGAAGCCATCCGCGATGCCGATGGCCGGCCGGTGCGGATGGTCGGCTCCATCACCGATATCAGCGAACGTAAAACCGCCGAAGCCGAACTCAATAAATATCGCGAACATCTGGAAGAACTGGTTTCCATGGCTACCACAGAAGTCAAAGCGATAGTACAAACCGCAGTGAATAGCGTGATTTCTATCGATAGCGGCGGCTTGATCCGCATGTTCGAACCCGGCGGCGGAAAAACTGTTCGGCTGGACAGCCGGGGAAATAATCGGCAAAAGTATATCTCTATTGATGCCGGAACCCGATGCTTCGCAGCACGACCGGTATATTCGGCATTTTTTGGACACCAATCAATCCAAGATCATCGGCATCGAGCGGGAGGTTACCGCTGTCCGTAAAGACGGTAGCCTATTTCCGGCCAATTTGGCGGTCGGCCACGGCATTATCTCCGAGGGCCGGCATATGTTCGTAGGCTTCATTTCCGATATTACCCAGCAAAAATTGGCTGAACGCGAATTAAGGCAAGCCAAAGAAGCAGCGGAAGCAGCCGCCAAAACCAAAGCCAGTTTTCTTGCCAATATGAGCCACGAAATTCGTACCCCCATGAATACGGTCATCGGCTTTGCCGAAGTGGCCTTACTGGACGACAGTCTGTCGGCGGATACGCGCGGCCACATTAAGACCATACTCAGTTCGGGACGGCATTTGCTGGGCGTGATCAACGATATTCTCGATTTTTCCAAAATCGAAGCAGGAAAGGTAGAACTGGAATCGGTTTGTTTTAATTTGCCGGTCGCTTTGCAGGAAGCGCTGCAAACTGTAGGGTTGCGGGCCTCGGAAAAGGGTTTGCGAATGGAATTGAAATTTGACCCGGATTTGCCACAGCTGTTTATCGGCGACCCTAATCGTCTGCGGCAAGTGATTTTAAATCTGGTCGGCAACTCGGTGAAGTTTACCGACACCGGCCGTATATCCGTTAGTGTCGATCGCGCAGAAGGTACCGATATGTTGCATTTTGCCATTAGCGATACCGGGATCGGCATGAGCGTCGAGCAAACCGAAAAAATCTTCGAATCCTTCTCTCAAGCCGATACCACCACCAGCCGCCGCTTCGGCGGCACCGGGCTGGGCACCACCATCAGCAAGCAAATCGTCGAATTGATGGGCGGGCGTATCTGGGTAGAGAGCAGTATGGGATTAGGTTCGATATTTCATTTTACTGTCCATTTGCCTGAATCGACCACGACAGAAAACTGTTTGTATCAAATCGATACGCCGCATAGCCAGGCCTATAGGTCGCCACGCCAGTTCAAGGTTTTGCTGGCGGAGGATATTGAAGCCAACGCCAGACTGGCTCGGTTGCGGCTTGAGCAACAGGGGCATCAGGTAAGCTGGGTGAAAAACGGCCAGGAAGCGGTGGATGCCTTCCGCGAGAGCAGTTACGATCTCATCCTCATGGATCTGCAGATGCCGGTCATGGACGGCATCGAAGCCACCCGGCGAATTCGCGAGCTGGAAACGCATAGCGGAAAGCGTATCCCGATTCTGGCTCTGACAGCCAGCGTCTTCAGCCAGGAACGCCAGAAATCTTTGCAAGCCGGCATGGATGCCATCGTCGGCAAACCGATTAATATCGACGAACTGCTGGAACAAATGGAAATATTGGCGCCCAAGGGGGCCGGGATAAGCAATACCGGCATCCAAGTCGTCAGCCAACCGGAAATTTTTGTCGATTTTAGTCCGCTGGCCGGCGTGGCGGATTACCAAAAAGGCCTGGCGACCTGGCTAGACCCATTGATTTACGCCGACGCCCTGCTGAATTTTGCCGGACAACATACGGCCGATGCCTCAAAAATGGCAAGGCTATTTGCCGAAAATCCCGATAATATCGACACAGTCTCCGGTTTTGCTCATACCCTTAAGGGGGTGGCAGGCAATCTGGCTTTACCGGAGATTGCGGCAGTGGCAAGCGAAATCGACGCCTGCTGCAAAACGGAAAATCTGCAAAATATGCCCGGACTCTTGAGCCGCCTGGATGCTGCGCTTGCCAAGGCAAATACTGCGATTAACCGTTTGCAACTGCCGGAAAAGCCTAGCAAGGCAGAAAAGAAATCGTTCAACAGCGAACAAACCGGCGAACTGTTCCAACAATTACTGCTGGCAGTGAATACCTTGAATCCGGACAGCGTGGAACCAGTTTTGCGGCAACTGGCCCCCTATCTCCCCGACTCCGATATAAAAGCCATTCGCCGCGAACTAGATAGTTTTGACTTTGATTCAGCCGAAACCGTGGTAAAACATCTTATGGAAAGACTCGGGGTGGCTATTCAGCAAGACGGCCCGGTCTAGGATTACCATCCGGCCTGCACGGTTCGACAAGGCCACCCTTCATAAAGGTTTTGCATTGCCGCGAAAGATGAAAGGCATGCCGGTCGGCAAAGTTTGTAGGATATATGCCGGCGAAAGGAGGCGTATCTGTCGCAATCAATGCGCACGCCGTCGCTCAGGACGTAGGATGGGTAAAGCGTCATCAGCGAAACCCGTCATAAAGAACGTGATTAACCCGCAACCATAATGGCGCAATTGAAATTTGGTTTGATAAATCAAAGTTTGTCTTGATGGGTTTCGCTCTCGCTCTACCCATCTTACGGCCCTTACAACCAAAAACGTTTAATGGTACGACCGTAAATAACACAAAACGGAGAAACAACATGAAAGACAGTTATAAGGTCCTGCTGGTCAACGACGAACCTAATAACCTGAAAGTGCTCCAGCAAATCCTTAAAGACCGCTACCAGCTTATCTTTGCCATAAATGGCGAGAAAGCCCTTGCCGCCGCGATTGAACACCTGCCGGATATCATTTTGCTGGATATCATGATGCCAGGCATGGATGGCTATCAGGTTTGCAGCCATCTTAAAGCTAACCCG
This sequence comes from uncultured Pseudomonadota bacterium, assembly GCA_963765965.1. GTDB lineage: Bacteria > Pseudomonadota > Gammaproteobacteria > Methylococcales > Methylomonadaceae > Methylomonas. The sequence goes on along the minus strand of CAVXZR010000066.1, from coordinate 20,992 downwards.
CTGACCGCCGGCATCCCGGTGATTTTCGTCACGGCGATGGGCGAGCCGGAAAACGAAGCGCACGGTTTCGATGTCGGGGCGGTCGACTATATTCAAAAACCGGTATCCGCGCCTATCGTGCTGCGCCGGGTGCAGACGCATCTGTCGCTGGTGCGGGTGGAGGCACTGGATGGGCTAGCCCGCGCAGCCATCGAGATGCTGGGCGATGCCGGTCATTACAACGATCCCTACACCGGCGACCACATCTGGCGCATGGCGGATTATTCGGAGGCATTAGCCCGAGCCGCCCAATGGACATCCTCGCAAGTCGAAATGATCAAATTGGCCGCCCCAACCCACGACACCGGCAAAATCGGTATTCCGCACGGGATTCTCAAAGCCCCGAGGATGCTCGACGAAGAAGAATGGGCCATAATGAAAACCCACTCGCAAATAGGCTACGAAATCCTGCGTAAATCCGACAATCCGGTGTTTAAAATGGCGGCGGAAATCGCTCGCTATCATCATGAGAAATGGGATGGCAGCGGCTATCCTGCGGGATTGGCAGGCGAAGCCATCCCGGAGGCGGCCCGGATAGTCGCCATCGCCGACGTCTTCGACGCACTCACCAGCAAACGCCCCTATAAAGAGCCGTGGAGCATGGAAGACACGCTGAAAAAAATGCAGGAGATTGCAGGCAGCCATTTAGATCCGCGCTTAATGGCCCTGTTTTTGGAAATCATGCCGGAAATTTCGCGCATCAAGGCAAAATGGGGGTAACTGATTTTTAAGCGGATGACGTATTGCTTCAACACGATAAGGCACAATCCATAGAACCGTAGGGTGGATGCCGACAGGCGATCCACCATTCGCCGGACTTCAACAATTCGGTCATATTTCCAACAGATCATTTTGAACAAACAATAAGAAAGCTCATTGGCTTCGAAATGGTGGAACCCTTTCAGGTTCCACCCTACGTTGACTAAATTGGCGACTGTTTTGCAGTTAAAAATAAAAATCTGCTCAGCATGGCAAAGGTTTTTCAAAGTGTAAAAATTTCCGACAGTTTATTGATGGCAAAATAGCGATTTTGGCCTTTATACCGACGCATTTCGGCACTATCAGCTTGTTATGAGTCTCTCTATAAAAATAATTTCTGTAAAAATCCATCAATAAATTTAGCTAAATCAAACTGCTATGCTAAGTCAACTAATAATTGCAACTCATCCTGGACTAATTATAAAATTCATATCGGCATGGCAGATGGTTTTTCGATGTGTAAAATTTTCCGACACCATCCCAAGCTGAGTCAAGATAGCGCCCTCTCTAAAGCCGGAAGAATCGCCAAAAATCGCTCGTCAACCTATTCCAACCCCGGTTTTTCGGCTCATTACCAGCGATGCCTGCGAAGAATGCGGACTGATCGAAAAACCCTAAAGCAAGTGTCGGAAAACTTTACAGTTTCGATAATTTTTTGAACCGTTTCAAAGGACGGACAGGACTATCGATAGATAACAATAACAATAAATTGTTATTAAACAATATATTAAAAAGAGCAGACTACATAATAAACAGAGTTGGCTCCAATTTTGCTAAATAGATGATTGTACTAAAGTACATGCACATGAACTTTATATTTAAATTTAATCTGTACATTACTCAAACCATTACCCATTAAGAAAATCGGCATTGACTTGTACAAATCTAAATTTAGTACCGCAAATAACCGCTGGAATTGAAATTTAGCCTGAGCATGCTCATTCTTCCGGCATTTCAATTAATATAACTAACAAAGGAAAATTCGATGACACACACTTCATCCATCGCCGCCCAGCCCCAGGGCCGCCATACCCTCAAGCTGGCCCAGGCGGCCGGCTCGCTCTCTGTGCTGGCGCTACTCCCCGCCAGCGCTCAAGCAGGGATTGTCTTTGACGACACCAACCCAATATCCGTAAGCGGCGCAACCCCTTCCGGCAACGGCGTCAACTGGGATATTGACGGCAGCGGAATAGCGGAACTCCGTCTCTGGAAAAACTCTGTCGGTAGTATCCTTTTAAGCAATTCGGGCAATGGCAATTGGATTGCCGGCCAATTCAATCGCCCAGTTCCTTTGGCTCTAGGAGCAATTGTCGGTTCAGGGGCGCTAGCCGGCGGACTAGCATGGGCAGGAAAAACTAGCTACGGCACTGTGATGCAATCAGCCTCATCCTCTGCGCAGACTCCCAATCCATTGCAACCAGGTAACGACTACATCGGCATTTCATTTAAAAATGCCGGCAACACCTATTACGGCTGGGCCGACCTCAATCTGGATGTCAGCAATCCATCGGATGGCGTTGCCACGATTACCGAGTGGGCCTATAACGACACCGCAAACGGCAGCATAGCCGTAGGCGAAACTACTAGCCCGGCAGCCCCTAACCCGCCAGCCCCTAACCCGAACGGGACTGTTCCGGAACCCTCTTCACTGGCTTTGCTGGGCTTGGGCCTGGGCGGCTTGCGGGCGTTCCGTAACAAAAAGAAACACACGGCATTGAACGCTTAAGACCGGCTTCGTTTACCGAACACGCGCAGCTACGGCTTGCGCGTCTTTAGGACGAAAAATCGCCGACCCGCCAGGACCGTAGGGTGGATGCCGTTAGGCGATCCACCATTCCCTGGACATCAACAATTCGGCCACGTTTGCAACAGATCATTTTGAACAAACAATGTAAAAGCCCATTGGCTTCGAAATGGTGGAACCCTTTCAGGTTCCAGCCTACGTTGACTGAAAACGGGCCGCTACGACGGCGCGTTTTTACTGCGGAAAATTGCTGACAGACTAATAAGAAACCCTAGACAGACCAGGAACGGTAACCCCGTCCTGACAGTTTGAAAAATTGCCGATTACCCAATCAGAACCGTTGAAATGAACAAAAAAGTATTACTGGTCGGCTGGGACGCCGCCGACTGGAAAGTCATCACGCCGCTGCTGGATGCGGGTCTCATGCCCAATCTGGAAAAACTGGTCACGGAAGGCGTGATGGGTAATCTTGCCACCCTCTATCCCATTCTTTCGCCGATGCTGTGGACGTCTATCGCCACCGGCAAACGCGCCCACAAGCACGGCATCCATGGCTTCTCCGAACCGGACCCGCATACCGGCACGGTCCGGCCTATCACCAACCTGGGCCGGAAAACCAAAGCCATCTGGAATATCCTTAACCAGCAAGGCTTGCGCTCGCATGTGGTCGGCTGGTGGCCCTCGCAACCTGCCGAGCCGATCAACGGCGTCATGGTCTCCAATCTGTTCCAGCAGGCCCCCAATAATCCAAACCAACCCTGGCCCCTGCATCCCGGCGCTGTACACCCTCCCCGACTGGCGGACGCTTTAGCAGAATGCCGAATTCGCCCGCAGGAACTGGCAGGCGAACAGATTCTACCCTTCGTCTCCAAAGCCGCTGAGATAGATCAGGAAAAAGACCGGCGCTTGGGCAGCATAGCCAAAGTTCTGGCGGAAAATGCCAGCATCCACGCCGCCGCGACCGCCTTGATGCAGTTGGAGCCGTGGGACTTTATGGCGGTGTATTACGACGGCATCGACCATTTCAGCCACGGCTTTATGAAATATCACCCGCCCCGGCTGGACTGGATTAGCGAGGAAGATTTCGAGTTGTATAAGGAGGTAGTCAACACCGTCTACCGCTACCACGACCTGATGCTGGGAACGCTAATGCAATTAGCTGGCGATGACGTCACAGTCATCGTCTGCTCCGACCACGGTTTCCACCCCGACCATTTACGCCCGAAGGAGATACCCAACGAACCGGCCGGTCCCGCCGCCGAACATCGGCATTTCGGTATCTTCGCCATGAAAGGGCCGGGCATTAAGCGCGATGAACTGGTATACGGCGCAACCCTGCTGGACATTGCACCGACCATCCTCAGCCTGTATGGCCTGCCCATGGGCCGGGATATGGACGGCAAACCCCTACTGTCGGCCTTTGAGACTACCCCGGACTTAGCCCCGATCGACAGTTGGGATAGCGTACCCGGCGATGCCGGAACCCATCTAGACACCGATATGCAAGTGGACGAGGGAGATGCCCAGGAAGCCATCAAGCATCTGGTGGAGCTAGGCTATATGGATCAACCCGACGCCGATCAGGCAACAGCTATCGCCCAGACCGTGCGCGAACTGCGTTACAATCTGGCGCGGGATTATATCGACTGCCGCAAACATCGCGAAGCCTTAGCCATTCTGCAAGCGTTATGGACGGAGTTTCCCGATGAAAGCCGCTTCGGCGTATTAGTGCTGCAAAGCTTTTTAGCTTTGGGCCGAACGGCTGAAGCCGAGGCGGCCTTGGAACGGCTAAGCCGCGAAAAGCAACGCTATGCGGCGGAAGCGGTAGCGGAATTAACAAAGCTGAACGAGGAATGGAAAGACCGTAAACCGGAAGACCTGAATCAGAACGAAGTTCAACAACTCAATAAACTACGCAAGTGCGCCGGCGTCAATCTCCACACCTTCGCCTGGCTGCGCGGCCAGTTGCTGGATGCGCAAGGCCAGCCGGAACAGGCACTGCAAGCTTTAGCCGAAGCCGAAGCCGTGCAGACCCACAATCTGCCCAGTCTCTACCAGAAACAAGGCGAAATCCTGCTGAGACTGCGGCGCTGGCAAGAGGCGGAGGAACGCTTCCGGAAGATGCAGGCGCTGGATCCGGTCAACCCCCAGCCTTACGCTGGTCTGTGCCGTTGCCAACTGAGCCGGCGCGAATGGCAGCAAGCCCTGGACGCCGCCGCCGCCAGTCTGGGGATGCTTTATCACCAACCGCAACTGCACTATTACTGCGGCTTTGCCCTAGCCAAACTCGGCCAGGACCGGAAAGCTGTCAGCGCCTTTCGCACGGCTTTGCAGCAAGCCCCGCAATATGCCTTGGTACATTTGCAACTGGCCCGGCTGTACTGGCGCAAGCTGGAACTGGGATTGGCGGTCAAGCACCGCCATTTGGCGAGAGAGATTCTGCAACGGCGCAGACAACAGGCCGAAACCCAAGAAGAAGAGGCAAGCAATCACGATGCGGCGGATTTTGACTGGCAGACCACCGCCTCCCTGGGCGAACTGGAACACGCCTTGCCTGTACAGGGGCCGCTACCGGAAGATGCTGTGATTATTGTCTCCGGCCTGCCGCGTTCCGGCACCTCCATGATGATGCAAATGCTGGCGGCCGGCGGCATGCCCGTACTGGCGGATGAGGCCCGGCAAGCCGACGAAGATAATCCGCGCGGCTATTATGAATTGGAGGCGGTCAAAAAATTGCGCCAGGACCAATCCTGGCTGAATCAGGCCAACGGCAAGGCCGTTAAACTGGTAGCGCAATTGCTGCCTAACCTGCCGCTGGGCCGGCCCTACCGGGTTGTGTTCATGGAACGGCCTTTGGGTGAAATCCTTGCCTCACAAAAAACCATGCTGCAACGCCTGGGCCGGGAAGGCGGGCATCTAACGGAAGCGCAATTGGCGCGGACTTTCCTGGGTCAGTTGCAAACGGTGCGCCGCGTGCTCAACCGCCCCGAGGCGCAAACCAGCGTGCTGGGCATGGACTACCACCAAGCCTTACGCGATCCGCAAGCGGCAGCAGCCCGGCTTAACGCCTTCCTGGGCGGCGGTTTGGACGAAAAGGCCATGGCGGCTGCCATCGCTCCGCAACTGCGCCGGCAAGGCCGCGAAGTCTAGCATCGTAAACCATGCTTTCTTTGACCGCTCAAGGAAGCGTATCTGCCGAGTTTTCTCCATTCAGATAACGCATGGCCTCGCTGCAAGCCCGGAGCACGAATAGCGATGTCAACACTCCGCTGCCGACAAGAATCCGGGTCGGGTCACGCATACGGTTCCACTCGTAAGCTTTGAAAGGATGCCCCTGTCCGCCTTCGCCCACAGCGTCTCTCATCACCTTGAGCCCCGCTGCGATCAAGCCGTCATGCCTGGGCTCGTACTCCAGCAGCGCCAGCGCCGATACCGCCAATGAGGCATCGAAGGCATTCAGAGTATAGCCTAGAAGTTCGTCCCGGCAATACTGTAAGGCTATGCGGCGCATTTCTTCGATTTTTCCGTCGGAATCCAGCGTCCGTTTTTCGAGATCGTTCAGCGTTTTACAGGTTTGGTAAAAACGCCCCATATAATAGGTGTAGATTTCCGGCAGATAATATTGCAAGGATGTTTCAATGCGGAAATTTCCGCTCACGAAGGCCCTATGGTGAAAATCCAGAAGCTTATGCAAAAACAGCAGGTTTTTGTCTTCCAGGGCTCGCCACTGTTTCCTGTTCAGGAGTATGGAATCCAGGATGTCCATGTTATGGCCGGGGCAGATCAGGTTTCCGAATATTTCCCGTTCTATCCGCCCCTCGGCTTTCTCGAATTGTTTATCGAACCAGATCGGCACCGCACCGTCGTAATCCAGCGGTTTGGTATTATGAATCGTCGGCGGGTTGGAGTTATATCTGCCGCCGACCTGATATTCGCCGATGATCTCCACCCAGGGGAAGGCCAGTATCAGTTCGCACTCTTCGATAAGTTCCCTATCAACCGTGAGTTGTTCCCGCTCAACCCAATCCAGCCACTTTCTGGCCATAGCCAAAGTCAGAAAAGTGGTATCCGTGTCGGGAACGTAATCTCCGAAACCTAAATCCCGCTTGATCTGCCAGGCACTATCCGTTAAATAGCACAACTGGCGCCCTTCGGCATCCTGGGGCAGGCAGGTAATAGCCGGATGCCGAACGCTGTTGTTGGGTGTCACCAGCCACTCCCGGCTGGTAATCACGCAGTATCTCAGCAGGTTATCCAGAATCGGGACAATTTGCGGGTAGTGTTTTTTATGGGAGTTGTCCGAGCCGAGGAATACCAATAAGTGTTCGAAGAAATTGACATCCGAAAATGCGATTCTGTGCCATAACCAGCCCAAGGAACCCGACATGGGTTCGCACACGCCGTTATAAGGCTTGCGAATTAACATAAGTTTGGATGGGGTGGACATCAGAAAGCAGCGGATCAATGCAAAAAGGACAGTAATGTTCTTATATTCAAAGTTGCCGATCCCGCGAAGAACATTCAGAAAGCTTTCTCCATCCATATGGTCATCGCCGGATAGCACGATCTGTGCCGCTACGGGAAACCAGGGATCAGGCAGGTCCTTGTCCCAGACTCGCAGTATATCGCGCAAGCAGTGATCGATCAGCAGGCGTATATCCTCAGGATCGGACTCATATTCGACCGGGTCGATCTTTTCCCGAACCTGCCAACAGGGGCTTTCAAGCCTATCCAGAAGACTAACCAGGGGCAGGAAGGTCGTTTCTATCCACTGTGCATCCTGCCAGTCATGATAAGAGGCTTGCATAGCCATGCCCATCATGGCTTGATACGGGCCAATCTCCGCCAAACCGATATCGGGATGCCGACAGCCTCTCAGCACCAGATATTTCAAAAGAGGGTTCGCCACCAACTTTTTGTACACCTTCCTGAGATTCTGCCCCGGTTCGGTCCGGCAATCTTCATGTAGAATCTGTTGATCGCAGATGTCGTAGATGGTGGCGTTTTTTATCACAACAGGGTCTCCCGGCAAAAGCGCGTTCAAGGCTCGCAAAACCGCTTACCATACTGCATGATAAGTAAATTTACCATAAAGACTTAAAATTGCTCTGCCATTGAACCCGTAGGGCGGATGCCGATAGGCGATCCGCCAAACGTGGGACAGCAAAATATCTAACAATTTATCAGACACTTACACAATGATCAATATCATGCAAATTTAATTCAACCCGACCCCTTTGACATGCGACCCCTTTGACATGCTTTACGTTAGCTACGCGTTGCGTTAGTATAGTGTATGATCATCTCATTTAAATGCCGGAATACTGAAGCTTTGGCAAAAGGAGGTCGGATTCTTCGCTTTATAAATATTGAAAGAGTTGCTCTGCGTAAACTTCGGCAGCTTCAGATCGCTGAACACATAAGTGATCTTAAAATTCCACCGGGTAACCATTTGGAAGCATTGCAAGGCGACAGAGACGGCCAGTTCAGTATCCGAATCAATGATCAGTTTCGTATCTGCTTTCGCTGGACGGTAGCTGGCGCGGAAGATGTTGAGATTGTTGATTATCATTAGGATTCTACTATGAATACATTTGAACCCGTTACCCCTGGCGAGTTACTACTGGAAGAGTTTTTAAAACCAATGGGTATTTCTCAATATCGGCTAGCCAAGGAAATTGGTGTACCTCAACAACGAATTGGAGGAATTGTAGCCGGTAAACGAGCTATTACGGCTGATTCCGATTTAAGGCTTTGCCGCTTTTTTGGTTTAAGCCGTGGATATTGGCTGCGTGCTCAAGTCGAATATGATATGGAAATAGCAGAGGAATCTCTTGCAGACACCTTACAGCAAATACGCCCCTGGGTCGAAACCCGCACTGAATCGCGAAAATAGCGCATGTTCTGCCTCATTACCATTAAGCAGCGTAGGTTGGGTTGCGCTCTTTGCAACCCAACATTTCGAAGCCAATAAACCTAGTAAAAGATGAGTTGAATGACAGCAATTGAATCCTTATTCCGCTCAAGAATCAACGGTCATGACAACCAATCCACCGTGGTATTGAAAGTTGGAATTTCGCGACCATTCAAACCTATTTTTGCAAAGTTCGTTGCCTTCGAAACAGGCGATGTTGGGTTGCAAAGAGCGCAACCCAACCTACACTGCTAATCCAAAACCTCTAAATTTTTTCCCTTAATCGAGATTAAGCCCTTACGGCTTAAACCACTGTGATGTTTTTATATTCAAAGCTCCCAACCCCGCGAAGAACATTCAGAAAGCTTTCTCCATCCATGTGGTCATCGCCGGACAGCTGGATATCGCCGCTACGGGAAACCAGGGATCAGGCTGGTCCTTGTCCCAGACGCGCAGTATATCGCGCAAACAGTGATCGATCAGCCGGCGGATGTCCTCAGGATCGGACTCATATTCGACCGGGCCGATCTTTTCCCGAACCTGCCAACAGGGGCTTTCAAGCCTGTCCAGAAGACTAACCAGGGGCTGGAAGGTCGTTTCTATCCACTGTGCATCCTGCCAGTCATGATAATAGGCTTGCATAGCCTTACTCATCATGGCTTGATACTGGCCAATCTACGTCAAACCGATATCGGGATGCCGGCAGCCTCTCAGCACCAGATATTTCAAAAGATATTTCAAAGGAGGGTTCCTTACCAGCTTTTTGTACACCTTCCTGAGATTCTGCCCCGGTTCAGTCCGGCAATCTTCATGTAGAATCTGTTGATCGCAGATGGTGGCATTTTTTATCACAACAGGGTCTCCCGGCAAAAGCGCGTTCAAGGCTTGCAATACCGCTTACCATACTGCATGATAAGGTTTTACCATAAAGACTTAAAATTGCTCTGCCATTTAAGCCGTAAAGCCGTAGGGCGGATGCCGATAGGCGATCCGCCAAGCCTCAGGCAGCAAAATAGCCCGCAGTTTATCCAACCAGCATAACAGCCAAAAACCCGGAACGCTGACCGGCTTCGAGTGGCGGAACCCTTTCAGGTTCCGCCACTCGGTTCTGAACATCGAACCAGAAGCCCACCCGCTTAAAGCTGCAGCTCTTCCATTAAATGTGCGCCGGCTTGAACACGATGCGGGTCGATTCCTGCGTCAGCCACCAAGCGATAGAAGTTTTCCGAGCGATCGGTTATGGACGAGGCGGCCAGCATCAATTCCAGCTCTACCGGCGGTATCTGGCGCATAAAGCACCTGACCAAGTCCGCATCAACGCCGTCACCGCCGAATTCTCCCAACGCCAGCGAACGGGAAAACCCGTAAAACTGCCTGATGCGATTCTCGCAAAGTTGCGCATGACGCGCACGCCGTGAGGGGTCCTTCAAAGACTCGCAGACCGCCAGCGCTGTCAGGCTGGCATTGTAAAAGGCGTTCAGCACCCCATGGGAATAAATTGGGTTGAACGAAAGAAGCTGCATCGCCTATGCAATAAAAATTCTCGCCGCAAACCTTTGTAGAGTAATAGGAATAATCCGGCCTTTCGCAGAAAGATTCCTCAAGATACTCTGCGCCGTCCAGCAGGCGGTCCAGATAGGGCGCCTGTCTTAAGGTTTCCAGGAAAAACCGTTCCCGCTCCGCCTTGTCCATGGACCGGGCCCGGTTGGTATTAATGACTAGACCGACGCTGGTAGTGTCGCGCATGGCAATATGCCAGATCCAGCCGTCTTCGAAGGAAGTGACGAAAGTCACGGGCCGGTGCTTGCCGATATCGGCGGCTGGATAGCTACGCCCGTCGGCAGCGACAAAGCGGGAGTTTTTGAAATAGCCCCATAAGGACAGAAATCTCATCCGCGAATCCACCAGCCGTTTGGACTTAAACTGTCCGGCCAGCAAGGCCGACGGCCCGCTGGCGTCGATAACGAAACGGCAAGCTATCCGTCCCTGGTAGGCATCGTTTCCGCGCCGGTCCGTATAACCCACCCAGGCGGAGTCTAAACTTAAATCGGCCTCGTTAGCGGCAACCCTTTGGAAAACCTTCGCACCCAGACTTTCGGCGTGATTCAGCAGCAGTTCGTCGAAAACATCTCTCTCGACATGCAGGGCAGGACGGGTAAAGCCGAAATCGGCAAAGGCGATACGGTGTATTTTGCCGTTCCAAACCGAAATGCCACCGGCCTTACCGACAAAGCCTTCCTTTTCGATAAGCGGCGTTGCGCCGGTAAGGTCGGCATACTTCCAGAAATGCGGTATCAGGCTCTCGCCGACCTGCGGACGCGGATGGGAAACTTTATCCAGCAACACCACTTCCACCCCCTGCTTTGCCAGCAATGCCGCGACGCTGGAACCGGCGGGACCGCCGCCGATCACCAGGACATCGCAACGTTTGGGAATCCCGGCGTTAATCGACAATGTTTACGACCTTGTCATTATTGAAATGCACAATGAATTTGTTAAAACGAGCGGACCAGTAAGTCCAATCATTGCCATCCAGGCTTGGCGTCTCATGCTGGGGCGGATAACCTATAGCCGCAAGAACCGCCTTCTTCCGCATGTCTTTCTTCACTTTCCCGGCCAGAATGCTTTCTTGTTCGCTCTTGGTAAAGGCGCTTAGATCGACTTTATTCAAACCGGCGATTTTCTGGAAAGCCGTCGGCATGTCATCCTTGGTATATTTAGGAACGTTTTCGATAGTAAGCGCCTGACCGCTGCTGTTGAGTGTGATATAGGCTTTATCGCTATCGATAGACACCAACGTCACCGGGGTATTGATGGGTATCAAAATTCCACGGCGATAATTGGTGGTACGAAAATTGTTTTCTTCCTGGTATAAACTGAATTGCGTATAGTAAGTCTGCCCGCTTTGCAAACCGGCAGGAAGCTCGTTGGATTTGGTTTGATTCCTACACCCCCCGAATACAATTAAAAGTAAAAGCGCTAAAAATAGAGTGTACTTTTTTTTCATCATATTAACTCCTTAGACAGTGTTAAACGGACCGTTCAGCCGGCACACTTTGAATAAACTTCCCTATATGGGATAGCTTGCCGGGAGTCCATGCCCCGCGCAGGTTGGGTTAGCGATAGCGTAACCCGACAATCGAAGCTGGATCACGTCCCAAGCCCATCAAACATCAAGAAGACGCAGAGCGTCCGGGGATGCATTCCCACGCCGGAGCGTGGGAACGATGATCCCGCGAAGCGAAAAAAGGGCCGAAGGCCGGGGTTTCTTCCCGTCATGCCGCTCCGAGCACCGTTGCAAATGCGTTCGCCCTAATGGCTTGCCATCCGGACCGGAAGCAAAATATCCAATATGCCTAAGAAAAATCCGCTTTGCTTCCCAATCGCTCCAGAAAAACCTTTGGAGAAGCATAGCTCATTTCTCCGGTAGCGGCATCCACGGCCGCCTGAATGGTGTAAGCCTTAGCCAGCGCCATGCCGGTTTCGGCATCGGCTATCAGATATTTTATCTTCATCCGGTATTCCCACTCCGTCAATTCCGCCGCCACCCGGATACGTTGGCCGAACCGGGCGGGCTGGACAAAGCGCAACTGCAAATCGACTATGGGCCAAACGTAGCCGGTGGCTTTCATCGCCATATAGCCGTAATCAATCTTGTCCAGCATTTCGCAACGGGCGATTTCCAGATATTTGCAAAAATGTCCGTGCCAGGCGATGCCCAACATGTCAACATCATGAAATGGCACTAGCAATTCCACCTCAGCGCGGATCATGGGCAGTCTGCCTCTGGATCGGCCTTTCCAACCGCTGCTTCGGATAGCGAGTCCCAATACGGAAAAAAATTAAACCACTGCAAGGGCTGGGCGCGGCACAGGGTTTCAAGCCGCTCGGCATAGCGCCGCGCCAAGGCTTCAAGCATCTGCAGGCGTTGCGGTTCGGTTCTTGGGATACGGATGGAGTCGGCGAAAGGCTCCAGATCGATATGAAAACGCCCTGCCGCGCTAAAGCAAAACAGCGTATAGACCGGACAACGCAGCAGCGAGGCGAGCAGATAGGGGCCTTGCGGAAATTCGGCATCCTTACCGAGAAAGCTTGCCTTCACCGTTCGGCTGCCATTGACCGGAATCCTGTCGCCCACCAGAACCAGAAACTCTCCGCGTTCGATTTTTTCCTGCAATTCTATGGCAATGCCGGGATTTAACTCGGTAACCTCGATCAATTTGATGGTGGAGCTTCCCCCGTAGCCGCCGAGCAGGCCGTTGAACTTCTCGGCATGCCTGGTATGAACCAGGATATTGAGATGGATGTGACCGCGCAGAGTAGCTATCGCCTGACAAATTTCCAGGTTGCCGATATGGCCGCTGAGCAGCATGGCCCCGCGTTTTTGCTCCAGCAGGCCAAGCAGAATCGGGCGGTTGGGGAAATCGATCAGGTTTTGATCTATGTTTCCCGTCCAGCAGATAATCTTATCCAGCAACGTTTCGCCGAAGCTGAGAAAATGCAGATAACTTTCCCACCAGCCGCCCGACAGCTTCAATTCCGGGAAGCAGCGGCCCAGGCGGCGCAAATACTCCCGTGAGGCGTTGCGGGCTATGCGGCCGGTAATGAAGTAATAACTGACCACCGGACGCAAAAATACCCGAAACAACCAGCGCCCGAAAATCCGATAAACCCATACCAGGGCGCGGATACCCCAGAGGAAGCTGGTTTCCTGTAGAGAGGCCCAATGACTTTCTGCGTCGGCCGGCTTCATCGAAAATGTCTGGCCAACAATTTGGGCGCGCGCAGCAACATGCCGAAAAACAGGCGGGCATGGGTCAGACTGATACGAAGATTGTCCTCCCCGCCCCGGAAATGGGAAACGCCGTCCAGCGGATAACCGACAAAGGTAGGTATCGACACAACAGGCACGCCCTGCCAGTCGAGACGCACCAGGATTTCCACATCGAAGGCCATGCGGTCTTCCAATGTGGTGGTTTGCATCAATTTTGTACAAGTATCGACCGGATAGACCCGAAAGCCGCACATGGAATCGGGGATACGGGATGACAGGGTATTGATATGCACCCAGATATGGGTCAGGTAGCGGGCATAATAGCGGAGTTTGGGAATGGAGTCGTCGAAAACCGGTTCGCCGATTACAACCGCCTCCGGGGCTTCCCGGGAAGCGGCCAGGAATTTTTCCAGATCGAGCAGATTATGTTGGCCGTCTGCGTCGATTTGCACGGCATGGGAAAAACCCCGTTCATGGGCAAGCAGCAAACCCGCCTTAACCGCCCCGCCCTTGCCCCGGTTAATATCCAGCCGGATAGATTGCACCCAGGCATATTGGCCGGATAAACCGCGAATAACCCCGGCACAGGATTCCCGGCTGCCATCGTCCACCAGGATGCATGGCAACTTGCAAGAGGCCAGTTGTTCCACAATTTTCGGCAAAGGCCCTTCGTGATTGTAGACGGGAATAAGTATGCAGGGATTAAACTGGCTGGTCATGGAAATAGATTCTTCCCGAGCTATATTCGGTGGTTTCCGATCGATAACTAAATGTCAATTTATAATGCTCATTGCAATAACGCAAGCTCAGTTCCAGACATTGCCCCGGCAATAACAACTCTTTGAATTTGACAACTTCCATATGACTGAAGCCCCCGGCAATACCCAAATGTTCTCTGGCGTAGTGCATAGCCCATTGGATTTGCACGACACCGGGAACGACGGAGACTTCATCGAAGTGTCCGGTAAAATAAGCCAGCCCTTCGGGTATGCGCAAAGCCATTACAATACCTTTGTCCACTTTCTTTTCCACAAGTATTTCCGGAAACAGCACCGGTTTCCTATCCGTCTGCTTTGACAACATCAAAAACTTGCCTTTACTTTACGGCGGACGGCCATTTCTACAGCCATCAAAAGCCCCATCAATAGGTAGAACACGATACCATTATACAGACTCCATAGCCATGGGTCTCCATACCAGATGGTGGCCAAAGAGATTGCCGCATTGATTATGAAAAAACAGCACCACACCTGCGTGACCTTACGGGTATAGGCTACGCCCTTGGGCGGCAAATCCGGGTCTTCCAGCCTGGCCAATCGCTCCACGACGGTTGGCGGAAAGGCAAGACTATAGGCGAAAACGGCGAAAAACACCAGACTGACAAAAACCGGATAGGCTAGCAACCAGCTAATCTCGTTGATCAGTGCTACGAGCAGCAGGAACACGGCGCAAGCCGGAAAAACCAGCGGCCACACCCCGCCGGTTGGCCGGCTGCGCTGACGAAATAGCAATCGCAACAGGAAAACAGCCGCCAAAAGCAAGGCCAGATAACGGGGTTGAAGATAATCCAGTGAAAACCAAACCAAAAAAGGATAACTGACGGTTATCAACCACAGTAGGCCATTGGGCATGGGGCCGGCTAGGCGAGATTGATTCGATAAACCGTATCCACCACATCTTGTATGGTGCGGGCGTTCTTGAAATCTTCCGGGTTAATCCGTTTTCCGGTGATGTCCCGCAACCTGACCATCAAGTCCACCGCGTCTATGCTGTCGATATCCAGATCCTGGATCAGGTTCGCATTCAGCACTATGTCTTCAGGCGCCAGTTCGAACATTTCCGACATTAACTGCCGAATGGTGAAGAACAACTCTTCTTGTGTTTTCATAAGATGTTTTTATTCTGTTGCGATACAACAAAACCAGCCAGATTTTTAACCGAGGTGAAATAATTTGCCAGTTCGGCTGAATTGGTATCGATGTGAACGTTAAATTTTTTCTTCAAGGCCAAGCCAAGTTCCAGCGCATCTATGGAATCCAGGCCCAAGCCAACGCCAAACAGCGGAGCATCGGACGCAATATCCTGCGGGCTTATCCCTTCCAATTCCAGGGTATCAATAATCAACTGCTTTATTTCGGCTTCAAGGTTTTCCATGTTGCGCCAGCTGTTCATTGAAATACTGTTCTAATTGCCGGGTTAAACTTCTAGTGGCTTTTGAGCGGCTAGCGTTATCATCAAGCGGGCATACTTCAATTTCCTGTCCCACATGAAGGCTTAAAATAAACTTTTGTCTGGGTATTTCATACCATTTTTCCCGCTTGGTCAAGGTCGTAGGGGAACATCCGATGGTCACCGGAAGAATACTGACCCTGGAATGCAAAGCAATTGCTGCGGCTCCACGCTTAAATCTGACCGGTTTTCCGGGAATGGTCCGGGTTCCTTCGGGAAAGACAATCAGGGAGCAACCCTCCCGCAACTCGTCGGCGCACCGCTCCACCAAGACTTCAGGCTCCTCGGCGTAAATATAGCCTATGGCATGAATGGGGATACGCATGAAAGGATTCACAGCCAGGTCCGGCTTAACGATGCAGGTGGCATTGCGAATTTGCGAAATGAGAAACACCACGTCCAGTAAACAAGGATGGTTGGCAACCACCAGCCTGCCGGGGGTGTTGAGCCGTTCGGCGCCGTGAACTTCGTAGGACAGGATGCCGATTGCCCGCATGAAGTCCATGTAAATCAGAAAAATCCGCTGCATCAAGGCCCTGGATCTTAATTTTTTTTGAATGCCTTCCCCGAGGAATAGCCCTATCAATGGAAATAGCAATCCCCAAAACAATACCCCCACGGCGCCGAACACGAAGAAGCTGACGCCCGTGCCTAACAGTCTCCACAGGTAATTGAGTTGTTCAAGCATCGCCCAGGCTCCACTCCCAAATCGAATGATCGAGGCGGCAGACCGCGCTGCGCCGGCCGTCCAGAATGGCCCGAATCAGGCTTTGTGCGCAATCTTCCGCATTTATTCGGCCTGGTTCGGCCCTGCGCACAAGCCGCAGCCGGTTTCCCGGTCCGGCAGTCCCGGTCAGAACCATGGCAAGAGCAAAAGTGGTTTCCGAGGTGGTTAGGTATTCCTGATAGGCTTCAGGTAAGGCCTGCTCATACCAGATCACCAAAACCTTTGGTGTTTCCATTAATAGGCCGCCGGCTTCCAGAAAGGCGGCAAACATACCCTCCGTTCCGCCGGCAAGGCACACATACGGCAGGTAACTGGCGCTATGAAAGCTGGAAAGACCGGCAATGGCGTTATGCACGGACAGGCTGAAGCGGCTGGGCGAGACATCATCGCCCTGAGCTATTCCCTGTAACATCTCGAAATAATATTGGCTTTCGCCGTGGTTCGAGAAATACACCGCCGGCATATCCCCACACTGTTGCCGGCTATGCCAGGCAACGGCGCTGACTGCTCCGGCCAAGGGCGATAGCCTGCGGCTTTGCATCATGGGCAGGAACGTTACATCGGCACGACCGCCGTGACAGGGTAAAACCTCTCCGCCCGGCCATGGATTTCCGGAAACGTTTTCCCTGGATTGCCACAGACACCAGTATTGAAGCGTGAAGCACAAACGGGTTTCATGGCTATCGACCTCTTTAGGCGATGTTAGGGACGATGCCATGCTAACCGTCATTTCAGTTTCTCCAGCGCCTGAAAATCAGTGAGGTATTAATGCCGCCGAACGCAAAATTGTTGCTCATCACATGTTCGGCGGCAATATTGCGCCCGTCGGCCATTATATAATCAAGCTCGGCACAGCGGGGATCGGGATCATCGAGATTAAGCGTCGGATGGAACCAGCCCTCCTGCATCATGCGGATGGCAACCATGGCCTCTAAAGCCCCGCAAGCACCCAGCGTATGGCCGGTATAGCTTTTCAGGCTGCTGATAGGGGTGTTGGCGCCGAATATTGCCTGCGTGGCATGGCTTTCGGCGATATCGCCCTGCTAGTGGCGGTACCGTGGGCGCTGACGTAAGCGATTTGACCGGCGTCCAGCGCCGCATCGGCTAAAGCCTGGCGCATAACCTCCCGCATGGTATCCGGATTGGGCTGAGTGACGTGGAACCGTCGGCATTGGTGGAAAAACCCGCTACCTCTGCATAAATACGCGCCCCTCGCTCCAGGGCCCGCTCCAACTCCTCCAACACCAAAGTGCAAGCCCCCTCGCCTATCACCAAGCCGTCGCGGCCGCGGTCGAAAGGCCGGGGGCTCAGCTGTGGCTCGCCGTTTCGGGTACTGGTGGCGTATAAGGCATCGAAAGTCGCTGCCTCTGTGGGGCACAGTTCTTCCGCTCCACCCGCCAGCATCACTTCCTGTAGGCCGAATTTGATAGCCTCATAGGCATAGCCTATACCCATGCTCCCGGAGGTACAGGCGCTGACCGAGGGAATGATGCGTCCGCGCACCTGAAAAAACAAAGCCACATTCACTGCGCTGGTGTGCCCCATCATTTTGAGATAGGTTGTGGCGTTGAGGTTGCCTATATCGCGGTTGATCAGCATTCTGCCGAAATCGGCGATAGCCGGGGTCGAACCCACCGAAGACCCGTAAGCCACGCCGGTACGCCCTCCGCAAACCACGGGATCGCCGAGCAAGCCGGCATCGGCAAGGGCTAGCTCGGTTGCCCGGGTAGCCAACAAGGAAACCCTACCCATGCTGCGGGTGTTTTTACGCGTGTAATGGGCCGGCAGCACGAAGTTCTCCACCGGGGCGCCCAGCCGGGTCAATAGGCCGTTATACTGCTCCCACTCCGGCAAATAACGTATGCCGGAACGGTGATTGCGGAGGCTAATGCACATCTCGTCCCAATCGTTGCCGATGGGTGAAAAACCTGCCATGCCTGTCACCACGACGCGCCTTTTCAACACAAGCCCCCATTCACCGAAATGACTTGACGGGTAATATAGCCGGCATCTTCGGACATCAGGAAAGAAACCAGCCTGCAACTTCTTCCGGTGTTCCCATTCGTTTTGCCGGGATGGCCGCTATCGCCTCATCCAAAGACAGGCCTGCCAACATTTCCGTCTCTATAAGACCCGGAGCGACACAATTCACGGTAATCTTGCGTTTTGCCAATTCCACCGCCAATGCCTTGCTGGCGCCGATGATGCCCGCCTTAGCCGCGCTGTAGTTTACCTGGCCCCGGTTACCGATCAGCCCCGAGACTGACGAAAGAGTCACGATGCGGCCGGACTTCAGGCGTTGAATCATAGGCATAACCAGGGGACTTAGCACATTATAAAAGCCGTCCAGATTACTGCGCAAAACCTGATCCCAATCTTCCCCGCTCAGAGCAGGAAAGGCGTTGTCCCGCGAAAGACCGGCGTTGCACACGACGCCGTAATAGGCGCCATGCGCTTGAATATCCGCTTCCAGGCTATCCCTGGCGGCGGTACGATCGGCCAGATCGAAGCTGAGAACGCGGTACTCTCTGCCGAGTTGCATGATACTGTCGCGTACTTGCGATGCTTCCGCCAGGCGATTTCGGCAATGCACAACGATATCGTATCCTTCACGGGCCAAACGCAAGGCGATGGCGCTGCCGATACCACGGCTGGACCCAGTGACCAAAATGGTTTTTTGGCTCATATTCCTTTTCCGGTGAGAAATTTTTTCGAATCCTGCGGTAACAAAACATTAAGCTGCGAAGTCGCAATGATGCTATCGCTTTCCAGGCTGCAACTGAAAACGGACATATCGTTGGCGGCCTCGATAACTCTCTCCGCCCGCACGCGCAAGCGCGTACCGCAGTGGAAGCCGGCCACCGAACTTTGGTAATAACGGGTACCCAATAAAATCCCAAACCGATTTCCTCGCCTCTGCATTTCCGGTGATAACCGGAAAATGCGGCAATGGTTTGCGCCATATATTCCAGCCCCACCCAGGCGGAAACCGTATGGTCGGGGCTGGAAAACAATCCGTCGTCGCGCACATCGAGTTCAACAACGATATAGTCTTCCCCTGCCTTAACCACCCGATCAAGCAGCATCATACCTTGTGATTGGGGGAGCAGTACTTCTATTGGGTAAGGGAAATCCGCCGGTTTCTCGCGGATGACCGAGGAGCAATGAGACATTGTTGCCGCCGAAAGCAAAAGAATTACTAAGACAGTATTGTAGTGGCTTAAACCCATGCTGTTCAAGCCCGACAAAACCGAGATGCACCATTTCGGGGTCCGCTTCGCCATCCCACAGATGGGGCGGCAGACGATTTTCCCTGTTTAAACCGGACAGAATAAGCGAGCACAAGCCGGCTTCAATGGCGCCCGCAGCCCCCAAACAATGACCGGTTGCCGGTTTGCTTGAACCGCAAGGCGTCCGGTTTCCGAACAATTGCCCGGCTGCCCGGCTTTCCATAGCGTCATTTTGCCAGGTCGCCGTGCCATGCAGGTTGATGTAATCCACTTGTTCGGCAGCCAAACCGGTCTCCCGCAGGGCGGATTGCATCGCCGCAAAGGCGCAAGCGCCATCCGGACGCGGCGCGGAAATATGGTAGGCATCGGAACTGGCCCCGGCACCCAACAGGGCGATAACTGCCGGTTCCCGGCTCATCAGGAACAAGGCGGCGCCCTCTCCTATGATAGTGCCGTCGCGATTTTTGCTGAAGGGATTACAGCGGGTCTTGCTGAGCGTGCCTAAGGCGGCGAAGCCCTCCAGGGTAATGTCGCACAAAGCGTCTCCGCTGCCCACCAGCACCGCATCGCAGACGCCCAGGCGTATCAGGCGGCGGGCCGAAGCCAAGGCGTTGGCGCTGGATGAACAGGTTGTTCACACAGTATAGGCGGGGCCGAGAATATCCAGGTAGCGGGCTAAAAACTCAGCCGCTCCACCCAATTCCTGCTGTTTGTAATGGTAATCCTTTGGCATGCAACCCGTTGTTCGCAGGACGCCCACTGCCCGCTCGCCCTCCGCTATGACCGAAGTGCTGGTGCCGACCACCAAACCGATGCGGTCCCGGCCATAACGTTCGATCATGCGCCGGACGGCAGGCTCGATCTGGCTTAAGGCCGACAACAGAATGCGGTTGTTGCGGCAATTGTAACGATGGAGGCTTTGCGGGAGCAAGGGCAGTTCGACTTTGACGCTGAGCGCAGGCATGCCGGAACCCAGCCATGGGATAGGCGCCGCCTGCGGACACTGGCCCGCAAGCCATGCCGACAATACTTCGGCCTTGCCGCCGCCCAGGGCGCAGACGATGCCTAAATCATTCAAATACAATAACTTGCCTCGCGAATGGCAGCAGCGCTTACAAAGGCGGGCATGTTTCGGCGATAGCCTCGATCTTTTTACTGCAACGTTGGGTCATGGGGTTCGTCTCATCCCAGGCAAAACCGGCCAGAATGGAACAAATCATCGCCTTAATGCTTGCCAACCGGTGCTCTTCAAAAATAAGCTGTTGAAAACGTCCGTCGTACCAGGCATTCACATAAGCACGGAACACTTCGATGCCCTTACGCAAAGCGTCTTCATACTCGGCTTGCCAGTCCACCGGCAAACCGCTCAGTTGCCTGTCCACCAGCGGAACTGCCAGAGCAGCCGATTTCAAGGCGATAGTCACGCCGGAGGAAAACACCGGATCGAGAAACTCCCCGGCATTGCCAAGCAAAACAAAGCCGGAGCCATACAAGCATTTGACGTTGGCCGAATAACCGCAAATCGAATTGGCAGGCGTATCAAAGCGGCTTTCCTTCAGTAATTCCGCCAGCCGGG
>CAVXZR010000065.1:0-13818 GCA_963765965.1 uncultured Pseudomonadota bacterium | reverse complement strand
ACCTTGGCGTTAATGTCCTTGACAATGCTTTGTGTGCGCGCGTTGACATTGTCCGGGATATAGCTGGCGCTGTAACGGGCAATGTGCACAGTCGAAAGGTCCGGATCGAGTTTGGAAACATAAAAAGCTAATCCAGCCTGCCTGGCAGAGCCTTCAAGAAAAAAAGGACTGGAGATTTTGTCCGCGAATTTGACATAAGCCGGTCCGGTAACCGGCAAAGAGAAAGGACCGGAGCGGATGCCTTCGGACGAATTGAAGAACGCCAAGGTATCGTAATTCTCATCCCGGTCATCGCTGGTGTCCAGCGCTGCCACCTGAATTTTATATGTGACGCCCGAAACGGTAAAGATATCGAGCGGCGCGGTTTTTTGCCGGATATGTTGGAAAAATTTTCCAGCCGCAAGCAACTGGCTTTTTGTCTCCTCGGGAACTGCAACCGAAAAATCCCCGGCTTTTAAAACGTAAGCTTTCAATCCCACGTCTTCAACCAATTCACCAAACGGCACCGTGTAATCGACGGTTCGCACCTGTCTGGTTTGGATGATTGGACTATTCTCGACTCCCGGCACACTCACATCCATGCCATCGGCACCCGGAAAGGTGGCGGCAACTACTTTCTTGTTCGCCTGACGCAATGTCACCCATAACGGCAGCGCCTTCGGGCTTGCGGCTTGCTTAGCTGAACTCGCGGAGCCGGAATAGTCGTAACCGCCGATAGCGGCTTGAAAACCTATGCTGTCCGTTCTAAACGGACTGGCGACACTATGAAATTTATTGGCGATAATATCGTTGCTCGCAGCCGATGACCCGGTCGCCAGGGCAATATGGTTGGGAGCTGTCAGTGACGGCGTAACCGGGATAACCTGATTCGCCTTCAATCCTTGACGGCTCAGCAGGCCAATGCCCTGATCTGCCGGTAAAATCCCGGTGGCGAGATACTGCTCGACCAGTCGCGGCGTGGCGCCATCCAAAGAAATCAAAATTGTTTTTGGGTATTTAGGCTTGGGAATTTGTGCGGCATTAACCGGGCCGATACAAATCGCTGCAAACAGAGCGATGTAAATTGCAATTGTTTTTGCTGTTAAAGGCATGTCATCTCCCTCCCTTTGCCAAGTAGTTAACAATCTTTGTTGCGTTTTTTGTAAGCCAACCTTGGAATAACCCAATCATTGCAAAAATGGCTTTATTGCAGCCTGTTCCGGGCAGCGACGGCCACATCGGGAAAATCCGAAAAAACCGCATCCACCCCGAGCTTATAATACTCCAGATACTCTTCGATAGGATTTCCATGGTATCGCTCAGGCAGCTCAAGTACATCGCTACGAAAAACCCAGGTATGTACGAGTAATCCTGCCTTGTGCGCTTGGGTAACTAAATCGAGGGGTGGGCAATTCGAACCGGCTAGCGGCTGTTTCAAGAGCAAACATTTAGGCGGGCCTATGCCGTCGGCATACGTTTTAATGTCTTTAAGTCCGCTTTCGGATAGCAAATCCCGATAGGTTCGGAAGTCTCGTTTAACGGCAAAATCATAGGGATGTTTTTTTTCAGGTTGATCTTCAATCAATTGAATCAGTTTAAAAGGCGCTAATTTTTTGACTTTCTTTAAACTCTCAGGCTCGAAAGATTGTACAAAAACGGCATCCTCTTTATTTTTAAAGCCATATCGATTGAGTTCCGTTACCAATCTTTCTTCAAGCGCTAATTTCAATCCGTTAAAATACGCCGGATGTTTTATCTCGGAATAGATACCGATGATCCGGCCCGTTTCCCGTTCTTTTTTTCTAAGCATGTCGAGAATTTCAGCAAAAGCCGGGACTTCGTATTGTCCATCATAATCATGGCTTCTATCGGCTCGTCGCTGTTTAGCTTTTAATGTTTTAATTTCCCTGAAGGTAAAATCTTCTGTAAACCATCCCTCTTTTAGCTCGCCGTCCACATATTTTTTGGTTTTTCGATCCGGAAATTTTTGTGCCGCGTCGGTGGTTTCGGAAATTTCGTTTTCGTGGCGAGCGATTAAAACCCCATCTTTTGTTGAAACCAAATCCGGTTCGATAAAATCGGCCCCCATTTCTATCGCCAGCTCATAGGCAGCCAGGGTATGTTCAGGCCTATAACCGCTAGCGCCTCTATGAGCAATCACTAAAATATTTTTCTTATTATTTTCGTTAGCCGAAGTTGTACCGTTTGGATCGTTTTCAGCATTTCCCACCTGTAATAATGAACAGCCCGCTAAAATCAGAAAACAAACACTAAAAGCAAGTTTTAGTTTTGAGTTCATCGTAATCAATCGGGCTGAAACCTGTTTGTAGCGATTCTGTGACTTTGTCACTGACAACCCCGGTTTTGAAAGGTCTAATAAGTTTTCTTACTCATTAAATAAGGAGAATTTATCATGTTTAATCGCAACATTGGCGGTGTGGAACGTGCCGTGCGTATCATCGCCGGTCTTGGTATTTTGAGCCTGGCTTTTGTCGGACCGCAGACACCTTGGGGTTATGTGGGGCTGGTACCGATAGTAACCGGACTGATAAGCTGGTGTCCGGCCTGGCAATTATTCGGTATCAATACCTGCAAAACAAAGTGACAATAACCAATTAACTCATCCCAAACCAGGGACAAAAAATACCCGCAGGTTAGCCCAACAAACTTTGACAGCCAAAAACCGGGAAAGTAGGGGCGAAACATTTTTCGTCCCAACAATTCCGAGTGGCGGAACCCTTATCAGGTTCCGCCCTACGGGCTACGGATTTGCGCTGAATGGTGACATATTGCTAAAGTTTCGGCTTCATTTCCGGTTTTGCAATCAAGGTTTCCATCCGCTTTACACTGGCATCGCAACCTTGAACGCTAGCCTGAACTTCGGATTTGAAACGCCAGCTCATGCCTTCGCCACTGCTTTCGCGCTCGGCATATTCATTTAAAAGATGGCAAGCGTCTGTCATCGCTTCTTCGGCTTTCTCGAACTCGTCGTCATCAGGAAGTTGATCGGCATCGTTCAACATCATCAAGCGACTGCTGACATCATTTTGATGCCGGAAAACCGATTCCGCATAACCGGAAAAACTGCTGTGTCCGCTATTAGCCGGCGGCGTTGCACAGCCTATCATGCCTGAAGCCAGGCAGACAAACAGCAATAGAAATTTCAAGCGGGTTAATATCATTAAGAACTCATTAAATTTTTTCTGCCGTAAATATACAGTATTCCGTCAGTTTTTCGGTAAACAGGCGGTGTTGTGCCAAACCGACCAGGTAATTAGCAGTTTGCGCCTTGGAACGCAGACCAAGCCATTGGCTGATTTTTTGTACCGGTTGCAGGCGCTTGGCGACTTTGTACATGTAATCGGCAGATGGTAAGGTCTGGGCCGTAATATCATGGCACAGCACGGACTGAAAATTTTGTTGTGCCAATAACTCCGTAAACTCCTGCCGCGAACAAAGATTAGGCACGGCCCAACCATTCAGACAGGTGACCACAGCCTGCCATTGTGGCGCGCTGAACCGGCGTTGCAGTAAAAAGCCATCGCAAACCACGATTCTGCCGCCTTTGCGCAATAGCCGGTAGGCTTCGCGCAGAAAATCGGCCTTATTCAGCGCATGACAGGCACTTTCCAAAGCCCAGACCACATCGAAGGATTCGTCTGCAAAAGGCGTAGCGCAAAAATCGGTGACCTCGAAATCGACCGATGCCCCGACAGCGTGACGGCCGGCATGTTGTTTTGCATATCCGGCTTGTTTGGCGCTGATGGTAATACCGGTAACTTTGTTACCGTGCTGTTTTGCCATCCAGATGCTGCTGCCGCCAATGCCGCAACCGGCATCCAAAACCTTGTCGCCGGATTTTATGCCGGCTTGTTCATATAAAATCCGGTTTTTATTCAGCAGTGCCCGATGTTGATTATAGGGCGCCGCATCGTCCCAATAGCCGTAATGCAGGGCCAGATTGTCGCGGTTGCACCAGGCGACCAAATAGTCGCGATAACAATCGTCGTAATGTTTGGCGGCATCCGCCTGCAATTCGGAGCTACTGAGTTCGGTATTATGGCGGAGACTTTGATCCCGATAATCTTGATTAGGCTCTAGGGTGTACATTATTAATTAAATTGATGAACTGAACCGTCGATAAAAATAGCTATAAAGCTTGTTAATCCGCCGTAGGGGCCGGTAAATCGCCATTATAATTCAGATCGGCGATCCGCTTCATATCGGCTGAAAGATTATTCAATTGCGGGTGCTTGATTTTCAGAATGCCGACGATATGTTTGATCGGCAAATCCCTGATTTGCTCAAGTTCGACACCGAAGCGAATTTTAAACAGCCGCTTCTGCCTGCCCGCCGGCAGCATAGCCAGAATTTCATCAGCTTGTCGATCAATGATTTGCCTGGCAAGCAACATTTCCGGACTTAAAGCCGCTGCCTTGCCATGTAAAACAGCTTTATCCGGCTGTTGACCGGCAATAACCGTTGCAGATTGTGCGGACATGGCTTTATCGCGCATGGCCTGCAAGCGGCTGCTTTTGCCCGGATTAACCAGAGCCGAACTGGTGGTTTCGATATTTATTCGATTTTTATCGTTCTTCATCATTTATAACTTTTCCTGCATGAACCGGATCGTGTATCAGGTTACGGATCACTACTGAAGCACAGACGCCGCCGAAAGCGGCCGGCAAATAAGAAATTGTACCGTATGCCGATTTCTTGTAATTATTACCGTCTGTAAACATTAAGGAATCCTTAACGACCACTTCCGGCGAAAACACCACTTTGACACCGCGATTGATACCGAGCTTGCGCAAACGTATTCTTATAAATTGCGCGAAGGGGCAATTATAGGTTTTGGAAATATCCACTACCTTAAGATGGGTAGGATCGAGTTTGCCGCCGGCCCCCATCGAACTGATGATTTTCATCTTCTGCATTTTGGCTGCGCAGATCAGGGTGATTTTCGGGGTTAGGCTGTCGATGGCATCTACCACATAGTCGTAATGCCGAGACAACAGCTCGGAGGCGGTATCGGGGGTAATAAATTCATGTTTGACGGTAAGCTTTAAATCGGGATTGATCGCCAGCAAGCGTTCGCCCATTACATCGGCTTTGGATAGGCCGTGCGTGGTAGACAGTGCCGGTAACTGTCTGTTGCGGTTGCTGGCTTCCACCACATCGCCATCGACGATAGTCATCCGCCCTACCCCGGCCCGGCAGATGAATTCGGCAGCAAACGACCCCACCCCGCCCATGCCGACCACCAGCACATGCGCTTGTTGAAGCTTTTCCAGTTTTGCCTGGCCGATTAATAATTCGGTACGGGATAGCCAGCTTAAATCACTCATGTAGAAATGCTCTTTTAAAATTGATAAGAATCTGATGTTGCAAGGTCTCGACATCCAGGGCAAGGATTTTAGCCGCAGTAGCGTATATTGCGCTAATCGGCACTTCGGCAGCGTCAGTTTCTAAAAAAAAAACGCTGAAAAGGCGTCTCGGCCAATACTTGACAGGCATTGCTGTTTTCCTGAAGCAGTGCCTTGCCAAACGAAAAATACAAACCCTGTTTTAATAATTGCCGTGCCGGCAGCGGCTTGCCGGTAAAGCCGTGGATTATCCAGGGCTGCTTGGGT
Source organism: uncultured Pseudomonadota bacterium (assembly GCA_963765965.1). Lineage (GTDB taxonomy): Bacteria > Pseudomonadota > Gammaproteobacteria > Methylococcales > Methylomonadaceae > Methylomonas. Next base: position 8,206 of record CAVXZR010000065.1, on the reverse strand, counting down.
TTTGCAGCCTTTTTGAGCGCAGATAGTTCATTAAAGGCGCGTACGCAATGAATAATCAAGGGTTTGCCGATGCGTTCCGCCAGCTTGATCTGACTGCCAAACACCGTTACCTGAGAGCTAAATGGCGTATTAATGGCTCGGTCCAGCCCGCATTCGCCGATAGCCAGCAAATTCGGGTCCTCTGCTGCGGCAAGCAGTTTTTGCAAAGCCGTTTCGGTTTCCTGGCGGCCGATAAACCAGGGATGAATACCCAGCGTATAAAAACCCTGCCCGGCAGGCGGCGGAAATTCCGAAGTATCGAAGCTCACGACTTCCAGCGCGTCTTTTGCGGTTCTGCTGTGGCAATGCATATTAATGAAAGCGAACTCCGGCGATGCCGGATTCGGCGAAATGCATAATGGATGGTCATTCATGTTAAGTACCCAAAAAACCGTAGGGTGGATGCCGATAGGCGATCCGCCATTCGCGGGTTATCAAAAACCGACCGAATTCCCAACAGATCAATTTAAACAAACCATCTGAACGCTTATTGGCTTCGAAATGGCGGAACCCTTTCAGGTTCCACCCTACGAAGTTGGGATGCAATCGAACAAGCTATGCCCTGTAAACACAGTTTGTGTCCGCTCCTTGGGCTTGACAGAAGCATAGTGCCTATCAGGTCAGTACAAGCCGGTTTATTCTAAAGCCATAGAATCGGCAACTGCCATTTGCGATCGAAAAAAATTTTCCACCTTAAAAATTCTAAGCGGCAAGGTATAATGACACCTTCTTTTTCTTTAGCAGAAAAACAATGGCGCAATATATTTTTTCCATGAACCGGGTCGGGAAGGTAGTACCGCCCAAAAAGCATATCCTCAAAGATATTTCCCTGTCATTTTTTCCCGGTGCAAAAATCGGTGTACTCGGTTTGAACGGCTCCGGTAAATCGACTCTGCTGCGCATCATGGCCGGTATCGACAAGGAAATCGAGGGAGAAGCAATCCCGCTAAAAGGCACTAATATCGGCTATTTGCCGCAAGAACCGCAACTCGATCCCAATAAAACCGTGCGCGGCAATATCGAAGAAGCCGTCGCCGAAATCAAGGCCGTATTGGCAAAACTCGATGCCGTCTACGCAGCCTATGCCGATCCCGACGCCGATTTCGACCAGTTGGCCAGCGAACAGGCAAAACTGGAAGATATTATCAACGCCTGCGACGGCCATAATCTGGATAGAACCCTGGAAATCGCTGCCGACGCGCTACGTTTGCCGGATTGGGATGCGGACGTCAGCAAATTGTCCGGCGGCGAAAAACGCCGTGTTGCACTGTGCCGGCTATTGCTGTCCAAACCCGATATGCTGTTGCTGGACGAACCGACCAACCATCTGGATGCCGAATCGGTTGCCTGGCTGGAACGCTTTTTGCTCGATTACCCAGGCACCGTGGTGGCCGTCACCCATGACCGTTACTTCCTGGACAATGTCGCCGGCTGGATACTGGAGTTGGACCGCGGCATGGGCATCCCGTGGGAAGGCAACTATTCTTCCTGGCTGGAGCAGAAGGAAAAGCGTCTGGAACTGGAGGAAAAACAGGAATCCTCCCGCCAGAAAGCCATGAAGGCCGAGTTGGAGTGGGTACGCTCTAACCAGAAAGGCCGCCATGCCAAAAGCAAGGCGCGTCTGGCGCGTTTCGAGGAACTGTCTTCCACGGAAACCCAAAAACGCAACGAGACCCAGGAAATCTATATTCCACCCGGTCCGCGTCTCGGCGATGTGGTCATAGAAGCCGAAAATATCAGCAAGGGCTTCGGCGACCGGCTGTTAATCAATAACCTTACCTTTAAATTGCCGCCGGGCGGCATTGTCGGCATTATCGGCCCTAACGGCGCCGGCAAAACCACGCTGTTCAGAATGATGGCAGGCTTTGAGAAACCCGATTCCGGCGCGATCAACATCGGACAAACCGTACAGATGTCGTATGTTCGACCAGTTGCGCGATGACCTGGACAGCAGCAAGACAGTCTGGCAGGAAGTGTCGGACGGTCTGGATATTATTACTGTCGGTAAATACGAAACGCCTTCGCGGGCTTATCTCGGACGCTTCAATTTCAAGGGCCAGGATCAACAAAAACGCATCGGCGAATTATCGGGCGGCGAACGCAATCGGGTGCATCTGGCCAAGCTGCTGAAAAGCGGCGGCAATGTATTGCTGCTTGACGAGCCGACCAACGACCTGGACGTGGAAACCCTGAGGGCGCTTGAAGAAGCCTTATTGGCCTTCCCCGGCTGCGCGGTCGTCATTTCGCATGACCGCTGGTTTTTGGATCGTATCGCTACCCACATGCTGGCCTTTGAAGGCGACAGCGAAGTCGTCTGGTTCGAAGGCAATTACGCCGATTACGAAGCCGACCGCCATCGCCGCCTGGGTACCGATGCCGATAACCCGCATCGGTTAAAGTATAAAAAAATCGGCTAACAATTTAGCATTTTTAAATGTTTAGGCTTATATTTAAGATGTGCTGAACAAAGTGAAGCCCATCAATCGCGAGCGCGTACCTACCTGCAGCATCCTATAAGCCATCTTTATAGAAGTTAAATAGTTACAAAATCGGCTAAAATGCTGCTATAAACCTGCAAGCCGTTAAAAAAATTTGAAATGGCCTACCGTGCTGATACACAAGAGGCTAACGGACTTTTTTCAGAAAGTTACTGAACTTTTTTTACGGCTTGCAGACTAATTCTTTTTTGTTGGCTCGCCTGCTTTATTTTTAAAACGAGCCTTTTTAATACTTGAAAAATGCTGTATCGGTCCCAACTTTTTTTAAGATAGTTTTTTATGTTTACTATCGGCCTGCTAAGTATTGTAATCAATCTGTCTAGCAGGTAATGTATCAGCACTACGAACAATAAAATAATAAGGAGAAATAGGATGTCGAAAGCCCAAAATTTGCAGGATAATTTTTTAAATGCCTTAAGGAAAGAACATACTCCTGTATCAATTTTTTTAGTCAACGGCATTAAATTACAGGGGCGCGTCGATTCGTTCGACCAATATGTCGTCATGCTAAAAAATACCGTCAATCAAATGGTCTATAAACACGCCATATCGACTATCGTGCCCGGCAAAAATGTCACCATGACTCGCGAACCCGACACAACAAATGACGTCTGAGAGGTTGTTGATTGTTTGAACGCCCTGATGCAGGTGAACGGGCGATTCTCGTTCACCTGAATTTACAAACCGGACAGGAAGATCTTGACGAGTTGATAGAACTCAGCAAATCCGCCGGCGCCCAGCCTGTTCATGTGATAACCGGCAGCCGTTCCCGCCCGGACCCTAAATATTTTGCCGGAACCGGCAAAGTTGAAGAGATAAAAGCCGCCATTGCTGAACATTCGGCCGATATCATTATCTTCAATCATCCGCTCTCCCCCAGCCAGGAACGAAACCTGGAAAAAGCTCTGGAAACCAGAGTGGTGGACAGGAACGGCCTGATTCTGGATATATTCGCGCAACGAGCTCAAACCTTCGAAGGCAAACTGCAAGTCGAGCTGGCGCAGCTTCGCCACTTGTCTACCCGTTTAATTCGCGGCTGGACCCATCTGGAGCGGCAAAAAGGCGGTATCGGCTTGCGCGGACCCGGCGAAACTCAATTGGAAACCGACCGCCGCTTGTTGGCTGTCCGCATCAAACAGATACAACAGCGTCTGGAAAAAGTCGAGAAGCAGCGCCATCAAGGCCGCAGCAAACGCAAAAAAGCCGAAATTCCTGCCGTATCGCTGGTCGGTTATACCAATGCCGGCAAATCAACCCTGTTCAATACCCTGACCGGTGCCGATATTTATGCCGCCGATCAGCTATTTGCCACGCTCGACCCGACTTTGCGGCAGCTCTCCCTGAATAACGGCAATGAGATCATTCTGGCCGATACGGTCGGTTTTATCCGCCATTTGCCACATGAACTGGTGGCGGCCTTTCGCTCGACTTTACAGGAAGCCAGTGAAGCCGATTTGTTGCTGCATGTCATAGATGCCGGCGCTAATGATCGCGACGATACCATTTTTCATGTCAATCAAGTCCTCAGCGACATCGAGGCCGACAAAATCCCGCAATTAAAAGTTTTCAATAAAATCGACTTGCTGGATGGAGTTGAACCGCATATCGACTTTGATGCCGACGGCAAGCCGCTCAGCGTCTGGATTTCCGCGCAAAACGGCAGCGGCTGCGATTTGCTGCAACAGGCGCTCTGCGAACTGTTCGCAGGCAGCAAGGTGATACGAAAATGCTTTTTACCGGCCGGCCAAGCCGGCTATAAAGCCAAATTGTTCGGCTTTGCGCGTATTATCGAAGAAAGCAGCAACGAACACGGCGATTGGGAATTGACGATAGAAATCGATAAAAAACATCTGGGTCTTCTGAAAGATATACGCTTTGAAGCGCAGAGCGCCTTGGAAACTTAAATCTTGGAACCTAATTGCTGTTGGAATACAGCGATTTTGAGAGACACGACAAAACCACGGCCAGCATCCTCAACGAGAACATGTGTCTGAATTATTTACACGACAATTATTTTATCAAATGCGCGCCATTCGGGACTTGGAGCCTTTACCTCTCATAAAGGAATTACCTTAAGCATTAGTAAGTGTCAATATTTTTTACAGTTTACTTTGTAAAAAACAAGCTCATAAGGGGCTGAAAACCGTTCGAATTTCGAGCATCATAAAAAATTATATTTTTATTTTCAATAACTTATTATTGATATTCCTTTATCGGCAGACAATAACTTTATCATTTATAAGTGTCTGAAAATTTTACACTTTCTTCGTTTGTTTCAATTCGTTATACCCGAAGAAGTCGTTTCAAAATCGGCAACCTTAAGGAAAAAGAGATCATTAAACAAGATTGTTATCGACGCCATCCTTGATTCTTTTTATCGGAGATTGAATTCATAAGGTTAGTATATTATTGAATTAATTAAGTTTTTTAACTGTTATACGTATACTGTCCCGCGTTTCCCGAACAAAAAATCAGTACGAGTGCAAGTTCGGCAATGAATCGCTGTTGATCTCGCGTTGTTTTAACCCTGCAATTTATAAATCTGACAAAAATACTACAAACATATGATATGTAAGCTATAAAAATATATGGCATTCATTATGCTGATTTTTTTTGTACGTATCGGAAGTTTAGATTATTCTAAATTGGTTTCAATATTTTTAATACAGATTTTTCTTATGTCGTCAATAATAACAGTCAATCTTAATTTAATTTTAATTAATTATTAATCCAATACTCATGCCGGAGTGTTATTAAGATGGTATCTACGAGGATTATATGGCTCTATTGGCAACTTCCGTTTTTGGCAGAACACTACCAAAGCGTGTCAATCCATTTCTGATTGGAAACTAATCGGATTTTTTATTTATCAAATATAAAATGCGGTATCAATATGCTTGAAATTGAAAAGTTTCACTGTCGTAGACATATAGGAATAGTCTTGCAAGAATGGTTCTTAACTGACAGAGTGCCATTTTCCTTGCCAAGAAAAAGCCGAAATCGGACTTAAAGTGAATATCCTGATTAGAATATGCTGGATTTTGGGTTTAAGCTTTGCAGTTCCGTTTGCAGCATGCAACGCAGTCGCTATCAACTTTGAAAAAGCCGCTCCGGCAGGCTCCTTCATCAATGTAAGCCCGACAAATGCTTATACGGAATCCGGTTTTACTCTCACGCCCACTAACAACCAAGCTGCCGTTTTCGATGCCGGCGCTGCCACGGCCATGCCCGGCAATACCACAAGCTGGTTTGGGTTCGCTCCCGGCAACACCATAATACTCTCTGACGGCGCCAACAATTTCGATCTGTTTAGCCTGCTGCTGGGACCGTCCAGTTTAGCCGGCGGCGAAATTGACTTTACCATTTATGGGTCTCTTGCAAATGGCGGCACTGTCTCGGACACTATTAAAAACCTGACCGGCGCGACAACAGCTATTTTAAATTGGAGCAATCTGACTAACGTCAGCTTCAGTGCGGATAACGACGCCGGAATGGACAACATCAATGTCAACACCCTCCCGGAGCCATTATCCCTCGGCCTGCTAGGGCTTGGTTTGATTGGCATGGCTTTCCTGCGCCGCTAAGCGGCTTATAGTTCCTCAGCGCCAGATATAGGCATAGGCTTCTGATTGCTTATTTGAGTGTTAACCCAATCCAGATTGTTTTTGAATTCCACCTGTAGCGGGCAACCGCACACCAGTTGTTCCAGCAAATGTTTTGACTGTAGATACCACTCCTGTGCTTCGCTGGATTGGTTTTGCTTTTCATAAATCCGGCCTAAATTTAGGCCGGCTACCGCCAAACAGTTTTTAAACGTCACATTATCCGGATAGGCGATATGTAGTTCCTTTTCCAAGCGGTGAAATTCTGCATACCAACCCAAGGCCGACTCCAGCTTGCCCTGTGCGTCAGCCACCTTGCCTAAGTATTGGCAGGCCATCGCCAAGTTGTTTTTAAACTCCACATTATCGGGATAGGCGACATGGAGTTCCTGTTCCAAACGGTGATATTCTGCATACCAGCTCAAGACAGACTCCAATTTGCCCTGTGTATCAGCCGTAATGCCTAAATAGCAACAGGCAATCGCCAAGAGATTCTTAAATGTCACATTATCCGGATAATCAGCATGGAGTTCCTGTTCCAAACGGTGGTATTCTTCATACCAGCCCAAGGCCGACTCCACCTTGCTCTGTGCAGCAGCCGTAATGCCTAAATATTGGCAGGCAATCGCCAAGAGATTTTTAAATGCCACATCATCGGGATAGGCAGTATGGAGTTCCTTTTCCAAACGGTGGTATTCTGCATACCAGCCCAAGGCCGACTCCAGCTTGCCCTGTGCAGAAGCCGTAATGCCCAAATATTGACAGGCAATCGCCAATTGGTTTTTAAAATCCGCATTATCGGGATACGCGGCATGCAGTTCCTGTTCCAAACGATGATATTCTGCATACCAGCCCAAGGCCGACTCCAGTTTGCCCTGTGCGTCAACTGTCATACCTAAATATTGGCAGGCAATCGCCAAGTTGTTTTTATAGCCTGAATTATCGGGATAGGCGACATGCAGTTCCTGTTCCAAACGGTGATAATCTTCATACCAGCCCAAAGCCTGCTCCAGCTTGCCCTGTGCAGTTGTCGTCCTACCTAACCTTTGGCAGGCAACCGCCAAGCTATATTTAAAGTCCTGACTATCTGGATAAGATGTATGCAGTTCCTGTTCCAAACGGTGATATTCTTTATACCAGCGCCAGGCCAGTTCCAGTCTGCCGGTTACCCAGTAATAATTGCCGATGCAGTCGCAGAGGAGACTGAGTTGGTAATCGGTTTCCCGCAAACAGCGCAGCACGGATTCGGCGTAGCGGCAATAAAGCGCCGCATCCTGATAACCGGCCTTCAAAAAATGTCCGGTGCTGGGTTCATAAGACAGCTTATCCAGCAGCGTAGCAATTAGCCCGCCACAACCCGCCAACAATTTGCCGCGGTTTTTATACCGGGTAATGTCCTGCACCACCGGGCTGATTTTGTAAAACACCGCCTCCGCCTTCAGGCCTTTCTCCAGCCAGCCGCGCTGGGCCAGACTACTTAAGGTTTTGGAAAACGCCTTGGCGTCCTGGGGTACAAACAGGGTTTTCAGCAGGCTGTAAGGCAGGTTTTCGGCGGGCAGCACCGCCAGATTTCCGAGCACTTGTTGCTCATACTCTGTCAACGGCACCACCATTTCCATTTCGTCGTACAGGGCGGCTATGATGTCGGTAGGCAGCGCGGTTTTCAATTTGGGATCACGGCCTTTGCCGATTACATCCACCGCTTCGGTTTGGCTAAGTTGCAGCAAGCCCTGTTTCTGCAAATCGCCAAGTAAACCGGCCAGGCTGTAAAAACAGTCGTCGCTATTGATGACCGCCAGGTTTTTCGCCAGCAGTTCCAGCACCAGGGTATTGCCGCCCACTGCCTTGCGGATACTTTTCAGCAATTCGTCTTCTGCCGGGTTGTGCCTACCGTAATGGGTTTTAAAAACCCGCAACGCGTCTTCCTCCGCCAGGGGCTGGATGGTATAGCAGTGCGCCTGCTGAAATTGGCTGATGCGGGTGGTCAGCAACATATGGAAATTGGGGCAGCGGCGCAACGCGGCATAGTGTTGTTCCAGGTCGCCGACATCGTTGGCGTTGTCTATA
>CAVXZR010000064.1:0-106869 GCA_963765965.1 uncultured Pseudomonadota bacterium | reverse complement strand
GCCAAATCCTGTCCCTGATCCTGGAACTTCCCTATGAGCGATACAAAGAAAAGTTCGGCAAACGGTGGGCGTTGACCTTAGGGAAACCATCAGCACCCTTGGCAAAAACTACTGTCAAGCCCTCTGGTATGCCGCCCAAATCCCCGAGTGGGCCGACTACAAGTCGCGGCTGCTTTATCTCTGCCGCGTCTGCGGCGAATTGTCCGGCCTCAAAGCGTGGCTGCTGCCGGAAGTCGAATTCCAGGCGGAGCGGGACGAAAACAGCATTCCCTTTTGAACGATGAACAACAACCAACCAAAACAAGCAAACGACATTATGAAAATAAAAATCAAATACACCGGGGAACTGCCGGGCACCGCCAGTTCAAACCCTGAAATCCACCGCGCCATGCAAAGCTCCATTGACCGGGGTTACCAACGATTGGCGGCGGCGGTGGTGATTCAAGCGGTGAAGGATTACCGGCGGTTCGAGAAAGAAAATGGGTGAAGTGTGGTCATATCACCTTCAAGGGAGCGAATTCAGCGGCCCGTCTGGAAATCCTTGCCTTGATTAAATTCCTGCGTGGACGCGGATTGAGTCTGTTGCTGGAGTTGAGCGTGTTTTCCCTTGAACAAGAAATGCTGATGCAAGGGCTGGGGTTCAACATTTACGAGGTGCAGCCATGAAACACGATAAAAAAGTGTTAGCTGAACGGTTGGCGCGCATCGCCAGCTTTCAGCAACGGGGCGGGAAAATGGGTTCGGTCAGTCCCGCCCTCGCGCAATGGCTTCTCGGCGTTTGCCGCCAGCGGATTCAGCAGCTGCTTTCATCTGGTCGTCTTGATTCATTCGGAGAAGGCGGATTTCGTCTAGTGCCGCTGCGGAATGTTCCGAATTTGCCAAAGCATCACGCAAACGAAACGCAAGAAAGTCCTGTTAAGGCGAGCCAGCAAAGTGCCAGGAAAAATCCACGTCGGGTGTTCTGCAAACCACTGAAGGATAGTCGCGTTGCCCATAGTCATACTGGCAACTTATCAATCTTCCTAAACCCCGTCAATCTGTGCGCGTGAATCGCAACCCACAATTTATATCCGGGCGTGGAGTATCGGCAACTCGCATCGTTTGTAACGATGAGAACGGGGTTCAAATCCCCGCCCCGGACCCAATTTCCCTGGCGTTGGTTGACGGGCGCTGCCTGTCGGCGCCGGGGATGAAGCGTAACAAAAAGGAACCATACAGGAACATTTGACTTCACTGCCCTCTACACTGGCGCTTCGGCTGCGGGTCTCGCGGCGGCGGCGGTTGGTGCGACCATCTTCGCGGTGGTCATCGGGGCGCGCTGGGTTAAGAAACTCCTGCGCGCCGCAAGCTGATCGCGTGGCGATTGGTTTGTGCCGGTTGTGGGCTGCACTCTCTTGCGGGGTGTAGCCTCCCTTTGCCGGTGGATGGGGTTTTGCCGGTGTTGCCGGGCGTTCAATTCGGTCATGTGATTTCAGAATGCCTCGGGTTCTGGTGGTGGTATTCCGGCATTTGCATTCCAACCTGCTTTGTCATCGCGCTGTTCTGGATTGCCTGGGTGGTGTCGGGCGACCGCAAATGAACCATGCAAGCTCTCATGTTCATCCTGGGAATGGTTTTTCCATTATGGTTCGTCTCAAAACTCTACCTCCCGCCTGCTGGCGCTGCCGCTCTGCTTCGGGTGCGTGGCCGTTGTTGGTGCGCCGGCAACGGAAGTGTATGAACTGATCCACGTTGTGAACGTGTCAACGTCGCCGGTCTCCTTCGGGGCGCAAGGCACTTACAAATGGCCCGGTTATCTGAACCTGGGCGCAAACATTGAATACAACCTGCCCGGCTGCGGCAGCACCAACATCACCGTGGATTGCAATTACGCTTTGAACGGCACTGAAGTCCCCGGGGAGATTATGCGGGGGCGGTGGTCAATGTGTCGTTGTGGTATGGCGAGCAGCCGCAATCAGGTTGCTGGCAAACCGGTTTCATGGGCGGCAATGACTTTTTCACGTTCTATGTGTGGGGCGTGAGTTCGCAGGCGTCGAATGTTCCGCCGTATCTCTCACCGTGGTTTTGTCCATGCAAAACAATTCGTCGGCGGCGCAACAGGGTTACGTCACTTACAACGGCTATCCGCTTCTGACTCACGCGGTAGTGAATCCCGGTGCGACGCTGACCTACTCCAACCATTTTGAAAATGACGGTTGCACGCCTTTCGTTGCCAGCCTGTTGAGCTACGGGATGAAGCGGCAGTTTCTAAATTATTTACGCCACCCTACGAATGAGAATCAACCGGCAGGCTTTGCCGAAGATAGGTTGGCGGTCTATAACGAACTGCTTTACAACAAGTTCGACGAAAGCCTGTCTGCCTGTTTTCCGGTGCTATGTAGTATTCTGGAAGAGACAAGATGGCGAGCATTATTGAAAGATTTTATAGCCGAACACCGATGTCTCACGCCTTATTATCGGAAAATTCCCGACGAGTTTGTACTGTATCTGCAAAGCGAACGTTCTGCAAGCGACGATCTGCCGTTTCTGGCCGAATTGGCGCATTTTGAATGGATGGAGCTCGTGTTATCGCTGGCTGAAGCCGAGCCGGTTATTTATGAGACGCTGGACGCTAAGCAATTACTGCACAATGTACCGGTATTTACGCCGGTCGCGCAATTGTTGCATTACCTCTGGCCGGTGCAGGAAATCAACCGGAACTATCAGCCTGAAATAAAGCCCGCCTCAACTACGCATATTCTCGGATTCCGCGATGCCGAAGGCCAGGTTCAATTTATTACACTTTCCGCTGCAACTGCCGGGCTGTTCCTGAGTCTGGAAAACCGGAACACAGCTATCCAGGTGTTGCAAGATATGGGCAAGGGATTAAAACCGGACGATCAAGCAAATCTGCTGAAATTCGGCACGGATATACTGCTTGAACTGCACCGCCAAGGTGCGATTATTGGCATTTGCCGCCACTAACCATTTAAAAAACAGATTTTATGAACAATGATATGTCACCTAACCGTGCCTGCGGTTTTTGCGATTTTACTTCAACATTTAACAAGCTCTGCTCTTTGCCTCGCAAATTATCCTTATGGTTTGACAAACCGGCACAGGGCTTGGCGCCTCTATTTCCAAGATTACTGCTGGCTTATGAATTCGGGGAGTCCGGGCTGGAAAAATTCAATGGCGAAAACTGGTTTGCCGATCTAACGTTTCCCTTTCCAGTCAATCTGTTGCCTGTCAACTTCAGTTGGACTTTAGCTGCCGGTTTGGAAATTATTGCACCGGTGGCGCTTATCCTGGGTTTGGCGACCAGATTATTTAGCTTGGCCTTAATAGTATTAACTACGGTAGCGATTGCTGCTGTGCATTGGCCCGGCGAATGGCATAGTTTTACGGAATTATGGCTAGGTTATGCGATTACAGACCAGGGTTACGGCAATTTCAAACTGCCGCTAATGTATTTGTTTATGTTAAGTTCATTACTGTTCAGCGGTAGCGGCCGTTTAAGCCTGGACGCCTGGATAAGCAGAAGAGCATCTCTTCCGGCGAGACAACAGCGATAATCCCCGGAAATTTTTCCTTAGCTATCGATACGAGCATGTAAATTACGCAGCTTGAGGAGCAGTATTTGGGAGTTTCTTGGTCTGGTATAGTCCGGCATCCATGACTAGGGAACGATCCATTCACTAACCGGCGTTATAAACTGTTTTCCGGAAACGTCCAATTTAACGATATAGGCGCCTTTTGACGCGAATCGCTGTTCCGGTCCAAGACTTAGCCGGGGAAAGATGCCGGGATTCAAGGAATTTTCAGCTTCATGCTCAATGTATTCAAGCATATAATCTCGGGAAAAGTGGTCAACAATCGGCTCCAATCCATACTGCAACATGTTTAAGGCATAGTAAGTATTGAATTGAATGGTGGGATTGGTGATTTCCAGCCTTCTGGTGTTCATCCAGGCTCTAACCCTAAATGCGTGTGGAGTATAGGCGTTTGGTAGTTCGTATGGATAACTGAACCTGAACTTTTCTCTGGTTTTTTTTGGAAGAGTTTTCCATTCTGCTTGCAGGGCATCTGACGGCAAAAATAAACGATCTATTTTTTTAATGTTACCTTCAATTTCGCTTAATATCGCCGTCTGGTTTTTTCCCGACCATATTACAACGGTGCCGATATGGGCATGAGTTTTTTGGTATTGCAACCACCGGCTGCGAAAAGTTTCGAAATTTCCAACAGAAATATTTTCAATTGCCCGGCTGTTATCTGTATTGATAGTTTGGCTGAAAATTTTAGCCGGATAACTTCCTTCCACCTCATCCGCATAAATTTGCACGATGGGCTGATTTTTGTCTTTCAGCAGATATTTGGCAATGGCTTTAGCTTCCAATGCAAGCCCCTCATTAAAATAGATCGAATAATGATCGGCTTGAGCTAGCGGCGGTAATTCCGTGAACGGAAACAAGCTGGGTAATTTATTTTTCTCGCAAAATTCATGGATCGGTAACCAATCGCCAACCACCATGCCGCCGATTAATGCAAATACGGGTTGTTTCCGGTAGTAATCCGCCAATTCATTCGGCCATTCGCTGGGATTATCCGAAAGCTCCCATATCTCATGTTTCCAGATACGAAATCCTTTAGCCATGTCGGAACGGTAGTTGGGCGAAAAATTCGGATGCCCTTGATTTCCTCTGGTTTCTATATTCAACCAATCCACATATTTAGCAATGGTTGATAGCATGGCATTTTTATGGTCGGGATCGGCATTTTTACTAACGACCGTTGCGAAATAAATTGTGCTGTCATCTACACCGGGGTCGTTATGGGACGAGAGATTTTTTAGATAAGCGATTAAGCCTGACATATCTTTGTCATTAATCTTATAACGCGGCATCAAAGCACTTAATTTTCTGCCGGTCGGATCGATGCCTTCGCGGACCGCGCTTGCCAAAGCCTCATCTGTATAGGCCGGTCGAGGATAGGCGGAACGCATTCTTGCCCAAAACAGTTTGGACTGGCTTTCTTTAAATAATTTTTGGAATATATCTGTACGATCGAAACTACGTGGATTGAAAAGACTAGCCGCCGTGACCGGCAAAACGTAATTCCCGCCTTCACTTGAACCGTAACCGCTACGCCTATGGCATTGTGCGCAATTGAAATGCGCATCCTTGAACTCGATATCGCCTTCGGTCTGTCCCTGCAATGCTTCTCCCGATGAATCCATGCCATGATTATAGATTTGTTCACCGATCAAAGTCTCGTCAAGCAGCGAAGCAGTAGGCTTATCGTCTGCAAAACTAACGTTCTGCAAAGAGATTATCAGTATGCAGAACAGCGGGAGTCTCATCTGTCCCGAAGCGGATAATAAAAGTGTTTGAACCATGGTGATAATTAAATACTAAACCCCGAATCAATTAGATGGGTTGGCTAAGCCCGGCATATTTTTATATTCCGCAATAATATCTTTCTTGCTTAATAGTCCTTCAATTCTTATCCATTTTTCACCTGCGCGGCCGCGCATAAAAGTGAGTGATTTATGGAACATTTTATTGCTTCCGACATATGAAGCATCGAAAGCTTTTAAAATTTTCTCAACATCGGTCTGCTTTCCGGTTAGAAAATACCAGTTTTTTCCGGCTTTAAATCGTTCTGCGTATGCATGCAACTTTTCAGGCCTATCCTGTTCCGGATCAATGGAAATGGAAATCAGCCGATAAACGCCATTGGATATTGTGTCCAGTTCCGGCTGCGCGACTGAAAAAGAGTAGCTTAATATCGGACAGACGGTGGAACATGAAGCGAAAATAAATTGAACCATCACCGGCCCGCCGTAATCTATGGTTTCGCGTAGTATTTGATCGCGGCCTGCGCTGTCAACCATGAGTACATCCGGTATAGTGTAATAGGCCGCATTGCGCGTATAGTCCGCAATAGCTGGTTTTGCGCCTTCCTGAGTCACTTGCCGGTTTGACAATCCGGCATCCGTAGCTTGAATTTCGGTTAAGGCTAAAGCTTGGGATATGTCGCCTGCATTTGCGTTAACATTATAAAATCCGGAAACCAAAAGTCCGGCCAGAATCGCAAACCGTATAATCAACTGTCTCTCCTCAAAAAAGTAAGCGGCAATCTATTATTCAATAAACGCCGCTTACCGATGGGCTACAGACCTAATGGTCAAATTACTAGTGCAAAGACCATATGGCGGTTTCGTGATGCAGTGGATCGAATTGATAGATGCGTAAGCGCCTACTTGGTTCGAAATTTAATTGCAGAGATAACTTATGTACGCCAACCACTGTGTTGTCACCGGAACCCGTTGCCGCCGGCGAGATGATCAGCTTGTTGTACAATGTCGGATCTTTAGGCGAACCGGGAGGCATGCCGGCATTAACCCACCAGTGGTCGCGTCCGAAAGTAAACCACTGACCTGAACCGCCGATGGCCTGGGTTGATTGAAAAGTGTTTTCGTATCCGCGCCTGCCGCCGAAATCAACACTAAAATAAGCATGATCAAAGTAGTCACCGTTCAGCAAGCTAATATTGGCGGTCTTGCCTCTGACAGTCCAATCATACCAGGTGGCTTCGGTGGTGTCCGTAAATCCTTTGACATGACCGTAAATAGTGTTGTTGGCGTAAAATATCGTCCAGTCGCTATTCGGATCTTCCGTTACGCCGTCAGGTAATGCGAGACGGTTTCTCGACTGATCAAAGGCACGATTCAACGCTGCAATATCACTGTCCGAGGCATGATGTGCCGCCTGGATTTTGTAAAGCAGGTTCCACATGCGTTTTTCCGGAGCCAGATCACTAATCATGCCGATAGCCGTTAATTTAGCGGCCTGGTTTGCTCTTGGATTGGTGCCGAAAACAGCTTGTTCCCACTGCGGCAGGGTTTTGCCTGCTAAATATTTAGTAGCGTTTTCATGGACTTGAGCTTTAGGCGGATGTTTGCGCCAACCCCAATGGTAGTTTAAATTATAATATTTACCCTTGGTCATAGCCACATCAAAAACAGTTCTGGTGCCGTCGTTCATCGGAAAAAAAGTCTGATCCATCATCACATGCGGCATGGGCGGCATACCTGTTGCACTAAGCGCAGGATCGTCCGTGTACATAACCATAGGCGCAAAATCGTCTTGTCCGCGATTCAGCGTATCAATGGTGTAATGTATAGTCCAAGGCACGGTCTTTACGGCACTTGGGTCTACAAAGGCGGTATCGGATTCGATGCGGTCTTCAAACCAGATTTGGTGAACATTGACAACCCCGCCAATCAACACACCGTTACTGTCATAGGTAGGCTGAACAACTTGAACCTTGTTAGGGCCATTATAATGTAACAAAGGTATGCCGCTATATACGCGGCTTGCCAGCGATTGGCCGCGCAGCGTATCGTTCGCAAGGGGATTACCTTCTAAGATATCGATTACAGTTTGAACGCTTGAGGAATCGCTTCCCTTGGATTCCTTTATCGATTTTAATGCTGTTATTATGTCATCCCATGGCGAGGTTTTATCGATCAAAGTGACCGTCGGCGTTGGATGCAGATTATAGGGGTTAGAAGGTGTTGAGGGTAGCGTATTCGGCATTTCTACACCATTGCCATCACACATGTTCTGGTACTGGGTCGGTAACATATTGCTACCCGGCGGATCAGCAAACGGGTCCTGTTGCGGGAAAATGTTATTAGCAGGGGTAATTACCGTTGTTGTTATGCCGTCAGGGGAAACGGTTACTGTCGCCGGTCCGGGTCTTGGTTGCGGCGGTACGCAGTTCGCGTTCGCCAGAGATATACCGCATAATGAACCCATCATGGCTAACAGCAATCGTCTGTGATTGTGTTTTTGTTTTAACATAGTTGACACCATTCCTTAAAATTCTCTTAAAAACCTGTGCTTTGTCAGCCGAAAAGGTTTAAACATTGAGGTTGCTACTGTTGTCTGCTTGCAGGCCGTCAAGTTTGACCGGGCCGGCGCGCCTGATTTCGTTATCTTTTCTCTGACCGTTCTGCACCCAGCTCAAACGGGTAGCGGCCAAATCGGGATCGGAATCTGCTGCAAAAGCTCCCCAGATACCGGCGCCGCCGTTTCCATAATGCACCATGCGCATATTGGTTCCTCCATGGTGATTGGAAAGATGTTTGGCAAAGCGTTCAGTGATCAATTTATGCCCGTCGCCGGATGGCAGAAGTAAATGCCAACCTACGGGAATTGAATGGTCTTGTGCATAAGCAGCCAATTTTTCCTGCGTATCGTTTTCAGGATCGATGCTGATCGAATACATGTTGACATCTTTTCCGAGCTTTTCTCCTAAGCGCTGGGCAACTTGCGAAAGATGATCGAGCGATGGGAATTGTTTTTGGCTTTCCAAACTCATGAAATGCAATAAAACAACCTTGTCGCGAATTAAATCGGTGTAAAAGTTAAAAACTTTTCCGGTATGCGAAGTAAGTGAGACATCGGGAAAGTGGTTTCCGCCGCGGCCTTGGGCCGGTGGCGGCAATAAGGCTTTTGCTATCCGGTTTCTGAGCGCTTTTTTCGAATTGGCGTCCGCAGAAACGTTCTTATCGTGTTTGTTATTCATATCTACCTCTAGATAAGTCAAATTTATCGAGTTCTACCAGGCTTGATCAATCGCCGCGGCCACGCGGTACAATGTCCCAGCGCAGCATCATGGCGTGATCTTCATGCACGACGTTATGGCAATGCAGAACGTATTTGCCGTGGAAATCCCGCCAACGCATGAATAATTTGATTTCATCGTTAGGACCGAGTAACGCCACGTCTTTTCTCGAATGCAAATAACTGTTCGCGGGAACCGGCTTGCCGTTTATCTCCAGTATTTGAAACTCTTCAAAATGGCTATGAATCGGATGCATCCAACTGTCGCCGGCATTTCTGAACGTCCAGATTTCCGCGCTACCTTCCTCTATGAGAGCTTCAGGGCGGTTAGGGTCCATCAGTTTGCCGTTGATCGTCCATAAACCGTTGGTATAATCAAACACGAATAAGCGTTCTTTCCTGACTTCTTCTAAATTAATAGGTGGAAGATCACGTAATTTAGCGGGGATTTTGCTATGATCTTTGCCTTGAGCCGCAACGACCCGAAATTGCATGATTTTATCGGGATTGCCTAGCTTTCTGCCCGTCCAGCCGGCGCCATCCTGGCGAATTTCCATATGGTTGACCAAATAGAGATACTCGCCGGGTTGGTATTTAGAAAAATCGATAATAAGATCATGTCTGTTTGCAGGTCCCATCCTGACTGTATCGATTTCTAGCGGTGCCGGCAGCAAATTGCCGTCAGTCGAAATTGCATAAAATGCTTCGTCGCTGCCTGACAGGGTGCCGTCAGCCTGGCCGGTTTGAAAAGCTATATCATAAATTCTTGAAGGCCCGCCATTCAGCAAACGAAAACGGTATTTGCGCGCTTCAACTACAAAAAAGGGCTGTATGGTGCGGTTGACGGTAAAACGGTCGCCAACCATGCCGTGGGTGGTATACAGAGCGCTTGGCAGGTCGTTATTGTTCGGCGCGGGATTAAAGAAATCCCAGGCCGGCTGACCGTGCTGATCAAACATGACATCGTGCATGATTAGCGGTACATCATATTTTCCGCTCGGAAGCTGAAAGGTGCCTTCTTTGGTTTCATCGTTGGCATCCAACTCATCGAAGAGTGTATAGAAACCGGACAAGCCGGCATAGACATTAGTGGCGGTGAAATCAAGCCGGTGATCGTGATACCACAAAGTGCTGAGTTTTTCCCTTGGATCGTGACCGGCCGGGAAGTTGGCATAATGATGGTCCCAAAATTCACCGGGGTTGATATAGTCTTGCGGTTCGCCGTCGCTTTCCGAAGCTGTATGGGCATTATGCAGATGTATAGTGAAACTGGGCAGGGCAAAAGAGACGTTTGCAGCACCTATTTGCGGCAAATTATTCACGCGTCTGACAAAAATCGGAGTGCCGTATTTCTCTTGAAACGTCATGCCTGGCGTAATGCCCTTTTTCATGCTGGGGTCGCGAAATCCCCAGGCCCATGAACCATTGTTATAGGGTGCATCCGTATGGTATTTCCATAAAAATTCTTCCAAATAATGTACGTAAAATTTCTGTGGCGCAAATTCGTTATAGCGTTGATGGCGCTGCGGATCAGGAGGAACTCCGCCGCCAGCCTTTGTTGAAAGAAAGTTCTGATCGACCGGTTTTGCAATAGGCATTACATTCAATGGTACGACAAACGGCGTCACCGGTGGGCTGGGCGATCCCACATAACTTGGGATAAACCCGTCCGGAAACACTAATTCCGCTTGACCTAATTTTGGTGCCAATATCCCATATCCGGTGCCAACCAGACCTATCTTCAAAACATCACGCCTTGTTGCCATAACTTCTATTCCCCCTCAAATTACAAAAAATGTTTTACCTTTTCATATTTCAACACCCTGTTAGTCATATTCCGGACTCCGCATTTATCCTAAGGATTGCTATTTTTAGTTTCAATCAGCCGAACTTTTAAGTGCCTGACTCTCAAATAATCAAGCCGATCTATTTCAGTGATCACTAATATTTCAGCACTGGGTCATTCTCACTACATGAGTGACGACTAGAGTTAGGTATCAGTTATTAATAAAATGGCTTTTGCATATAAAATTGAATGCTAGAGAAAACCATCAAATTATAAGAATAGTTTATTTGCATTAACAATTATTAAATAAATTTTAATTATCATATGGTTATGTCATGTCACTAACTATTAGCCATGATTTAGTTGTTAAAGTATGTGAGGAAATTTGATGTGTCAAGCTGTCTAAAAGAACAATTCGCTAACGATTCCACTCTTAAATTTAGGAAAAAGGAATCATGTTGTTCGCTAAGTTTTTGATTTTTATAAAATATATACAGGTACTTTTACCTATATACCTAGGTACTTTTACTTATTACAATTCCAAAAACCTTTTTAAAATTTCAAAAAATGTGAAGCACTTGCACTTTTTTAATCTGCCTTTTAAGGTTTAGTTGACTGCATGCACAGCTGATTTTAGCGCAGGGGATTTTCGTCGGAGAGCCACATGAATTATTGTCTAACGGCATTGGTAAGCGTCTTTCATGAGTAATTACAACTCAGGACTCTTTAAACAGTTTGAATTACAGTCTCGACTTCCCAAGCTTAATCAACTTAAGCCATACCGGTTAATAAGTGAAAAAGCCAAATTAGAGAATTTTTTGCGGGCTTTCGAGAAAACCTGGGCGCCGGCTTCGCGGGTAAGATCGGCTTGATGAGCGAGCTGGGAAAAAAGGCATTATGTAATAGCTTGATTGCGTAAGAAATTTTCTTAAGTTGAGAGGATTGTCAACACAACCCAGACCGATACCAGATTTTGATTAGCGAAGCGCATCATTCGGATAAATAAAACTAATAGCTATCTAACTTAATAATTACCGTTTTTTAGTTAAGCCTCCGTTTTAGTCATCCATGGCTGCCAACACCGCTTTGATCTGCTCCTCGACATTGATCGGCAGATATGACGCTATATCCAGGGTACGATCCTCATACGCATCAACCGCTGAATGTTCCGCCTGCCATCTTTCCAGGACCAAATCCCGCTCACGCAACAGCCATTCTACTTGCGGCCGAAACAAGATAAGCAAATTGGACATCCAGATATTCACCGGCCAGGAAGGAAAGGCATGGTCAATGCGAAATAAATCCAGCATAGCGATGATATCTTCTGCTAGATACCAAGTTTCGCCGGTTACCCAACGATTAGTGGTAAAAAGACCGGTAGGGAAGCCGTAGCTATCCATGGATACGGCAACCAAGTGAGAGAGGGCCTGATCGCCGGCCGGCCATTCCTCGTCTCCGCTATAGGGAACCGGCGTCATCTCTTTCGGCATGCCCGGTTGACGAATGAAAAGATGGAAATGCCCATGCTCGCCGGCTTCGGTTCGATGCGCATGGTAGTAATACTGGCTATGGGTTTCATCATCAAACACATCGTCCTTCGGGTAGTGTTCGAATTCGTAAAATTCTCCCTGATCGCGCAGCACCTCGCCAACGATATTAAGTCCGCCTTTGCGTAATACCCGATAACATTCGATGATTTTAGTCCCGGCATCAGCCATGCTTTCGACTTGAACGCTGCTCAACTCGGTTAGATCGAATTCAGGTTAAATATTCAAAGCGTCGGAGTCGGTTAATTTTTGTAAGTTAGACATAAAATACTTGGCTCAAATAAACCGGTGGACAACATAAGCCACCGGCCTTTGGTTTGGACTTTTTATTTAGCCGCGCAGGGATTCTTGGCTGCGCAAGGGTTTTTTGCAGCGCAAGGATTTTGTTGTGATGATCTGGCTTTCGGTGCGCAAGGCTTGCACATCATCGCACAGCCGCCGGAGCCAAGCGTCAAAGTCAGCAGGCTGGCGGAAAGAAGTGCTTTTTTGTTAATCATGGTTAAAATCTCGGTTATCGTTAAATTTAAAAATTGTTTATATGAAAATGCTGATTGAAACTAATTAAAAAGACATTCCCGTGGTTTAGTCGGGTTCAGCAGACATTCCTTACATCGGCAGAAATAAATTTTATCTTTTACAAAACATCTTGCCTTTGCACGAGCTAAGTTGAAAAAAAGAAATCACCCCTCAGTGGTTGTCCTGGTTTCCTGTACTTTCAGATTGACGTACTTAGCCGGATCAACCATTCCGGCGCCTGGTTTAAAATCCGGGCCTCATGAGCTTAACTTTGGTTGTTATGAAAGTCGCTTTAAGGAAAAAGCCGCGATTGATGCGCTATCGCTCGGCAGCATCCTATGATGACCGGGTTTATTCGAGTGACTTTCATGATGAGGGGTGATGAAAGCTTCTTCATGACCCGTTGGGTTTTAAAACCATTTAAATACCCAATGTCCGAGCGATCCAAGCACCAACATCATCATAATCGCCATCACCATCCATTCATGAATGCATGGACCTTTGGTTGCACAGCATTTTTCGTTCATTTTGCACATCAGTGACATCGGAAACTCCTCATTTAGGATTAAAGGAAATTGGCATCGGTATTACGATTCCGCAGATTAGTCGTGAAGCCGGCCTATTCCTTACAAACGAGGCGATTGCAAAATTGCAGGAAGAGGGTGTGGTTATGATCAATCCAAAACGGCAGGCTTCCCGTGCAAATTTCTAGACAAACTTTGTTTGGATGGTTCTATTGTGCCGGACAAGCCGATTTTCTTAAGCTGAGAATAGATAAATGTATATATTCGGTAGTTTTTATTATTCAACAACAGTAATATATATTTTGACAAAGTTATATATTTTGTTATAGCCTGATACCGTAGTTAACGTGTTAATTGCCTAAGTTTGTGCTAATTTCTTTTATGCATGAGTGGCGGAAATTTTAATGCTCAGTTTTATTATATATAATCACGATTTGCCGTTAGTGGCGTTATTGTGTGCCTTCTATCCCAGCAAATCCTATAAAGCGCCTGTCAATCGGCGAGCTTTCATTTTCCATGTGAAATAAAGACCTGATTAAGGGTCAGTAAATGCCTTTTAAGAATTCGTTTCAGGGTTGGGCAATCAGCTTAGTTCGCCTTGATTGAAAAATTCCGGCTCTGCGAAGAAATCAGTTTCGCGTACTGTGTTTTAACAGATTCGGATACCTAGATATTTTTTGCATAAATTAAGCGCTGAATCGGTAATTTCTTTACATAAAGCAGTTGAATTCAATGGTACAAAAGTGTTTGCACTTCGAGTTTCGGTATTTTATTCATCCCGGAATTAGAGAATGAGCAGAAGCGGCTAATTTGCGTGGTGTCGAACATAACAACAATACATGTATATAGGTAATATACATACATATAATAATAACGTTGATCGGTATATTGAGGAGCGACTATGATTATGGTGAATTTTCATTTCAACTACCGGGCTTGGCTACCGCTATGGCTAAGCTTGTTCTGCCTCGTAGCAGCCACTCCGGCGCTATCGGCTTCATCCTACACCTTGTTCGAAAGCGGTCAGGTTCGGCCGATGGCGATGTCGCCGGACGGTACGCAGCTTTTCGCCATCAACACACCGGATAACCGTTTGGAAATCTTTAGGGTTGACAAAAATGGCCTGACTCTTAACGCCTCGGTACAGGTGGGGTTGGAGCCGGTCGCAGTCGCGGTTCGCTCCGATACGGAAGTATGGGTGGTCAATCATTTATCGGATAGTGTCAGCATTATCGATCTGAGTAAAGGCCGTACGCCGCATGTGGTTCGCACCTTGCTGGTCGGCGACGAACCTCGCGACATCGTCTTTGCCGGCAGCAACAAAAACCGGGCATTTATTACAACCGCACACCGCGGACAAAATACCGGGCGCGATCCGCAGTTTACCACCCCAGGCATTGGCCGCGCCGATGTTTGGGTATACGATGCCAACCAACTCGGTAACTCTCTGGCAGGTGACGAACTTACCGTCATTACACTGTTTACCGATACGCCACGCGCTCTGGCAACTACAGCGGACGGTAGCGTAGTCTACGCCGCCGGCTTCCATACCGGCAACCGCACCACCACGATCAACGAATATCTGGTCCGCCAAGGCACTAAGCCTTATAACCCCTCAGCCACCCGCGTTTACCCTGGTCCGCTGCTTAATCTGCCCGGCGGCGGCCCCGTCACCAATTATGCCGGTATTGTCCAACCCACGGTAAGCCTGGTAGTCAAGTATGAATTCAAACCGGAGATTTCCCCGGACAAAGCTCATTGGTACGATGTGCTTGGACAGATTTGGGATGATATGGTGCCTTATGCGCTACCTGACAAGGATGTGTTCACCATCGATGCTAACGCCAATCCGCCGGTAGCCAGAATGAATGGCGATTTCAGCGGTGTCGGTACGGTGCTGTTCAATATGATTACCAATCCGGTCAACGGGCATGTTTATGTTTCGAATATCGACGCTCAAAACCAGAACCGCTTCGAGGGCTTGGGGCTCTTTACCGGGACTCCCTCCGTGCGAGGACATCTTTACGAAAGCCGCATTACTGTGCTGGACAATCAGGGTGGCGTTAATCCCCGGCATCTGAACAGCCACATCGATTACAGCAAATGTTGTGCAGCCATACCCAATGCGGAAAACGCCAAAAGCGTCGCTTTCCCGCAAGAAATGGCCATCACAGCCAACGGCGCCACGCTCTATGCGGCGATGTTCGGCACCAGCGAGGTCGGTATCTACAAAACCCAGGAACTGGAAAACAATAGCTTCGTTCCCGACACCTCCAACCAGATCCATGTCAGCGGCGGCGGCCCAAGCGGACTGGTTTTGGACGAGCGCAACGGCCGCCTGTACGTGCTGACCCGCTTCGATAACTCGATTTCCATCATTGATACCAAACAACGTAGCGAGATCAATCATATCGCCATGTTTAACCCCGAACCTGAACACATTGTTAAAGGCCGGCCTTTTCTCTACGATGCCTCCTTCAGTTCCAGCCACGGTGATTCGGCTTGCGCCAGTTGCCATATCTTCGGCGATTTCGACAGCCTGGCCTGGGATCTGGGCGACCCGGACGGCGATCAAACCGAAAACAGCGGACCGTTCCGGGTTGGCGAAGGCATAGGCTTTTTCCTGCTGCGCGGGCAACCCGAAAACCCGCACTTCCGGCCCATGAAAGGTCCGATGACCACGCAAAGCCTGCGCGGCATGGATAACCATGGCTCCATGCATTGGCGCGGCGACCGCACCGGCGGCAATACCGCCATCCTCAATATCGATGCCGGTCCCAATCAGCAACCGAACGGCGGATCCTTCAACGAGGAAATCGCATTCCTTAAGTTCAATATTGCTTTTCCCCATCTCGTCGGCCGCGATGCCTTTATACCCGATGCGGATATGCAAAAATTTACTGATTTTATACTTGAGATCAGTTATCCGCCCAATCCTAACCGCAACCTGGATAACAGCTTAAACAGCGAACAGCAAGCCGGCCGGGATTTCTTTTGCGGTCCGCTAACCGGCACGGAATGCAATGCCGGTAATCCTTCGGATACATTTTTTGCGTGCAACGGTTGCCACGTCCTGGATCGGAACGGCAACGGCCAATTTCCGGAAGTGAAGAAACCGGGCTTTTTCGGGACTGACGGGCAATTCACCTTCGAAGGCAATTCGCAGTTCTTCAAGATTCCGCATTTACGCAATCTTTACCAAAAGGTCGGCAAATTCGGCATGCCTGCAAGTCCGCCTATACCTTCGGCCATCGCTCCGAACGGCAGTTCAGTATTTATCGCGTTGGCCAATACTCCGTTGCCGGTCGGAGGGGAGCAACAAGTTCGCGGCTTCGGATATACCCACGATGGCAGCGTCGATACGCTATTCCGATTCGTCAGTGATTCGGTATTCGTGCAAAGACCGATAAGCCCTCTTCTGGGTTCAGACCCGCGTACCCCGCACGATCTGCTGGTCAACGGTCAAGATCCCGGCAATCTCGACGGCCTGCCGCTCACGGCTCAAGGTATTCTGCAACGCCGGCAACTGGAGTCTTTCCTGCTGGTGTTCGATAGTAATCTGGCGCCTATCGTCGGCCAGCAAACAACGCTTGGCAAAAACAACGGCGCAGCTGTAGGGCCGCGTATCGATTTGTTGATAGCTGGAGCCGATGCCCATGAGTGCGATCTGGTGGCCAGGAATCGTTCAGGCGGTTACCTGTATGTCGGTAACGGCAATTTCCAAAGTTCCGGACATAGAACTGCTTTGATCAACGATGCAGCCCTGCGTGCCACCGCTTCGGTCAAGGATGGCGAGATTACCTATACCTGCACGCCGCCCGGTTCCGGTCGGCGTATCGCTCTTGACCGGGATGAGGACGGCATATTCGATAATAATGACAATGTTACCGGAAAAAAATAAGTTGGCCGGACGCTACGATTAAAAAGTGGATGTCGAGAACGCCAAGTCCTGAGCCGAATTGGGGCTCGGTGTTCCCTTCATGCCCAATCGTCAAAATTAAGATTTGTCCGCCATTAAGAACATGCTAGTTTTTTATTAGGAGCCTTAATTGCATCGGCAATGCGCTTCCCGATAGAAATGCTGGGTGTTTCCAGGTAATGATAGGACAGCAGGGAAAACAACTGCACAACAGCCAAAGTCAATAACCAGCCGCCAACCCAAAGTACCCATCGGTTAAGGGTTAATACTTCAAGTGCTTTCAATAGATTCGGGGTTAGGCAGATTAAAATTGCCATATGAATCAAATAGGCGCTGTAGGATATTTTTCCGATTTGCCTCAATAAGGGCTGCGACAAAAATTTTTGCGCTCTGGCCGAAGCCAATACAAACAATATTATCAAACCCGCACCCAGTCCCGAGCTTAACCATATTACGGTTTCACTAATCGTGTTAGGCAATACATTGCCTGAGGTATACAGAAAAAAACCGATTAATAAGGTTAAACGGCGTAGCAAAGTCTTGCGTGTTAAATATTCGCTAACCGGTACGTAATATCGGGCGATGAGCAACCCTAACAAAAAATGTAGAAGAAAAATAGACACCCCTAAAAACATCGCGGCGAATAGCGTAAAAAATATCAGCCATACGCTACCTCTGTCAGCAAGTAATAAGCCGATCGGCAACAGCAAGGAGAGTATTAATTCTATTTTCAATGTCCAGGCTTGCGGCAATAACACATTGTTGGCCGGCAAATTCAACAAAAAGCCTTCGCGCAGCATATCCGTCTTGCTTAGAGGGTGCTTATGCCACATGTCGATTATCCAATCGCTTGGCAGCAGATGGGTTATTAAAAACGGGGTATCCGTAACTTGCAGATAGAGCAGGGCGGAAACCTGTAATATCACGCAATATGGCAGCCAGATCCGGAACAGCCGTCCTGTCAGGTAAGCGATTAAACTAAACTGGTTTAAGTCCGGCTTGTGTCCGTTCCGAAAATATTTCAGCGAAAGCACTAAACCACTGAGTACAAAAAACATGGAAACGGCAGCCCCGCCATCCCACCAAAAATGCAGCGGCGAGTCATCCAGTAAACGCTGGCATAAACGGTTTTCACAGGGTAAGCCGTAAGCGATCACATAATGTTCGCTGATGACGCTTAGTGCTGCAAGTCCACGGATTGAATCAAGATAAGAAATATGCGTTTTGCTTAACACGGGTTCGAAAAACTTATATCGGTAAACGTTGAAGTTTGCTATGAATATGGGCGATTGGTGAATTCGGGAATACGAAAAAGCCCCTTATATTAAAGGCTAAATACTATCAGTAAACTCAGCATATTGTGTTAAATATGTTAACAGCGTTTTGTTCCGGCAAACATAGAGAAAGATGTGCTTATCCTCTGCCTTGCAATAACTTATCGCAAATCAGGAAAACAAAGATCGTTTCAGTTTGGCTTAGCCTGTCAAGAACAGCCTTCAACTTATTATCGAAAGCGTAACTTAAGGGCAGTGACGCGGATGCGCTTGACGTAGTACTTCCGTAAATAGCGGCTATTTTTTCATACAAATTTGCTGACAAGGCAAAACTTACTAAATAAAATAAGGTCTGTAAAGCGCTTGACTTGTGCGGAGATTAAACTAGTTAGCTTCGCGTCGTTTTCGCTGCTATGCATCGATCAAGTCCTATTCAGATCTTTATCCGTGGAGTTTGTTATGTGTTGGAGTGGAGAGGCTTCGGCATGCCTCGCAGCGACAGGTTTTATAAGTACCGGCTATTTTTATCGTAAAGGCGAGTCCGGGGTGCTATGCGCTGCGCTGGTTTACTTTTCCCTGATGGAATTATTGCAGGCATACACCTATACAGTTATAGATCAGTGCTTTAATCCGCGAAATCAGATTGCTACGCTGCTGGGTTATATGCATATCGCCTTCCAACCGTTTTTCGTAAACGCGGTTGCTATGCATTTCATTCCGAAACCGGTGCAGCGGCAAATCGCATCCTGGGTTTACCTGCTGTGTTTTGCCGCAGCAGTGATCTTTATGCTGCGTATCTACCCGTTTGCCTGGGCCAGCTACTGCTATGAGAAAAGCTATCAGTTTTTACTGGCAACCGGCATCAAATTCAGCATGCCTTTTTGCGGCAGGGAAATCTGTTCCACTTCCGGCGATTGGCATATCGCCTGGGCCATTCCGGCCAACGGCAGTATCGATATGGCCAATGTCTATGTTTATGCGGCGTTTTTATTGCCGCTGATGTACGGGTCCTGGAAGTTGGTCGGATACCATTTTATCACCGGTCCGCTATTGGCGTTTTTGACCACTGATAATATGAACGAATGGGCTGCGGTATGGTGTCTTTATTCCATCGGTCTGCTATTGTTACTCATTAAAACCCCGGTTCGCCATTATTTGCATGTCCGCAACTGGTATGGGAAATCCTACCCAGGAAATTATGTAAGGGAACCGGAACTGACGGAAATGGCGCACAACAATAACTGGAACGACGGGAAAATGTAATGGCTTTATACAGGAATCGAAATGGATGAATCCGCAAGTTCTAACGCTAATCGGTCAACAAGCTCGAACAGGAATCCAGTACTAGCCGGGATAGCAGACAATATCGACGGCTTTCGCGCCTTACGCCGGGATATTCATGCCCATCCGGAGTTATGCTTTAACGAACTGCGTACTGCCGAACTGGTAGCTGCCAAGCTCGAAGAGTGGGGGGTTACTGTACACAAAGGTTTGGGGAAAACCGGCGTGGTCGGGATCATCAAGGCGGGTAGCTCGCAAAGGGCAATCGGTTTGCGGGCCGATATGGATGCCTTGCCTATCCAGGAACAAAACCGCTTCGAACACAGCTCCGGCTATCCCGGCAAAATGCACGCCTGCGGCCATGACGGCCATACGGCAATGTTGCTGGCGGCTGCTCGATATCTGGCAGAGCATCGTCAATTCGACGGTACCGTCTATTGTATTTTTCAGCCGGCGGAAGAGGAGGGCGGCGGCGCCAACGTCATGATCGAAGACGGCTTGTTCGAGTTATTTCCCATGCAGGCGGTTTACGGCATGCACAACTGGCCGGGATTGGCGGTGGGTCAGTTTGCCGTTAGTCCGGGTCCGGTGATGGCTTCCAGCAATACCTTTAACATTACGATACGCGGGAAAGGTTGCCACGCCGCACTGCCGCATCTGGGTCTGGACCCGGTACCGGTGGCAGCGCAGATGATTCTGGCCTTTCAAACCATTTTAACCCGCAATGCCAACCCATTGGACGCCGGTTTGTTGTCGGTCACCCGAGTACAGGCCGGCGAAGCCACTAATGTCATAGGCGATACCTGTGAATTAGCCGGTACGGTTCGAACTTTTTCGAATGAACTACTGGATTTGCTGGAACGCAGAATGGCGGAAATTGCCCGGCACACAGCTTTGGCGCATGGCATGGAGTGTGATTTCGAATTCAGCCGGAATTATCCGGCAACCGTGAATCATCAGCAAGCGGTTACGGTGTCCCGGCGAGTGATGACGGAGATAGCCGGCCCGGAAAATGTTCTGGAGCAACAGCCGACTATGGGTGCGGAAGACTTTTCTTTTATGTTGCAGAGGATTCCCGGCTGCTACTGCTTTATCGGTAACGGCACTGGCGGCCACCGTAGCGACGGACACGGTGCCGGGCCTTGCATGCTGCATAACGCCAGCTACGATTTTAACGATGAGATTTTACCGCTAGGGGCGACTTATTGGGTAAAGCTGGTTGAGGCGTGTTTCCAGGAGTAGGTTTCCGGCCAGACTTGTTTTACCGGAGTGCAATGGCTTAGCCGTTCCATTTATGATCCTTCAATTAAGGCTACTGCCTGGATGACGTTTTTCCGTCCGGGATAAGCAAAAAGCGCGATAAACCATACAACTTCTTTACATGTATGTATTGTGTAATCTTGTCGGCTTATGTTATTGTTAGACCGTAAGTGTGTAACGTTAGAGTTGTTGCAAGAAAAGACTTTTTATGCCGGACTGCTCGTCTTCATGTACGGTAATCCGGTTTTTTGCAGATTTCTATCACCCTAAAATCCCTTCAAAGGCATATTTTTAGATTGAAATGATATTAAAGGCTGCAATTAAACATGCAATATCCATGGTGTTTTATTTCTCGGCAACTGCTAACGCTACATTAATCACCTTTGATGACCTATCAGTACCAGTTCCTGTAGCCATAGCCGAAGGTTATCAGGGCATGAACTGGTCTAATTTTTATGTGATGGATGCCGCGACCTTCAATGCGTCGGGATTCTTTTCGTCAAGCGGAACATCCGGTTACAAAAACGGAATGGTTTCGGCTCCCAATGTTGCTTATAGCGGTTCCGGCAACCCCGCTACCATCTCTAGTGCAAACGCCTTTAATTTCAATAGCGTTTATCTGACAGCCGCTTGGTATGATGGGCTTAACGTTAATGTCACCGGTTCCTTGGCCGGTAATATTGTCGATACTGCAAATTTCACGGTTAATACCTCAGGCCCAACTCTGGAAACCTTCAACTGGACGGACATTAATTCGGTCACATTTACCACCTCGGGCGGCACAT
Source organism: uncultured Pseudomonadota bacterium (assembly GCA_963765965.1). Taxonomy (GTDB): domain Bacteria; phylum Pseudomonadota; class Gammaproteobacteria; order Methylococcales; family Methylomonadaceae; genus Methylomonas. The sequence goes on along the minus strand of CAVXZR010000064.1, from coordinate 85,362 downwards.
TACACCAATCCGCTCCCCTGGGTGCCGGAAGGCAGTTAGTTTTCGATAACTTAACCATAAGCTCCATTCCTGTTCCCTCGGCAGCATGGTTATTCGGTTCCACCTTCATCGGCTTTTGGTTGGTACAGGCCGCAAAATCCAGATATTCATATTAAGCTGAAAAGGTAGGGTCAAGTTTGATACGATTCCTGAATTAGGTGACTATGCGGGGGTTGAAAATCAATAAAACTTCCGGCTCACTCATTTTTTTCAGACGATTGATGTTTATGAACGATAAGCAGGCAAAGCAAGTTCGGGTTCGCGGGACCGTTCAAGGCGTCGGTTTTCGACCCACTGTTTGGCGTCTAGCCCAAGATCATCATTTACTTGGGGATGTCTGTAACGATGGCGATGGCGTTTTGATTCGCGTTGTCGGCGCCGAAGATCAAATAGAAAATTTTCTGCAAAGATTATCCCTGGAAGCGCCGCGCTTATCGCAAATCGAATCCATGGACGTACTGCCGCTATTCCCTGTAGCAGATTTTCATGGTTTTGACATCGTTGATTCAAAACAAACCGATAATCACACCCGAATTGCCGCCGATGCTGCAATTTGCGATGATTGCCGTGCCGAATGCCTAACTCCAGGCGAAAGACGCTATTACTATCCGTTTACCAATTGCACCTATTGCGGCCCCAGGTTTTCGATTGTCCATGCCGTACCCTATGATAGGGCCGTTACCACCATGGCAGACTTCGCAATGTGCGCTGCTTGCAGTGCCGAGTATCGCAATCCGCTTGACCGGCGTTTTCACGCTCAACCTATTGCCTGCCCCGCCTGCGGACCGAAAATTTGGTTGGAGCATCCCGGTGCCGGCGGCGAAACTGTGCTATCGGATAGCAAAACCGTCATTACACAAGCCGCCGAGGCGCTAAAACAGGGAAAAATTCTCGCCATGCGCGGACTAGGCGGATTTCAACTGGCCTGCGATGCAAGCAACGGCCATGCGGTACAAACACTACGCGCAAGAAAACATCGCTATGCCAAGCCCTTTGCATTAATGGCTGAGGATTTAGAAATCATCGGGCAATATTGCCGGGTGTCGGAACAGGAAAAGCAATTATTGCAAAGTGCAGAAGCACCGATTGTTTTATTAACTGCGCATAATAAACAAAAACTCTCTGCCGGTATTTCGCCCAATTTAACTACTTTGGGTTTTATGTTGCCTTACACGCCCTTGCATTTGTTGTTGAGTCGGGAATTTGGCGGACCGCTGGTGATGACCAGCGGCAACTTAAGTGACGAACCGCAAGTAACTAGCCTGAGTAGTGCAAGAAGCTCGTTAGCCGGCATTGCGGATGTATTTCTCATGCATGATCGTGATATTGCTAACCGCATTGACGATTCCGTCGTGCGAATAATGGCGGGCTCGCCCCAGCTAATACGCCGGGCACGCGGGTATGCGCCGCGCGCCATTAAACTGCCGGATGGTTTCGAACAGGCTCCGGATGTGCTGGCTTACGGCGGCGAAGTAAAATCGACTTTTTGCTTGCTAAAAGATGGTGCGGCTATTTTGTCTCAGCATCAAGGCGATCTGGAAGATGCCGAAACCTATGAGGACTTCGAAAAAAATCTTGCCCTCTATAGTCAAATCTTCGAGCATAGGCCTCAAGGTCTGGCCGCCGATCAACACCCTGACTATTTTTCCACAAAACTGGCCCAATCCACTGCGAAAAAATCCGGCTTGCCGCTTTTTTCCATCCAGCATCATCACGCACACATTGCCAGTTGCCTTGCGGACAATAATATTGCCTTGAATACCGAACCGGTGCTGGGTATTGTCCTGGACGGCTTAGGCTACGGCGCTGACCATACGTTTTGGGGCGGTGAGTTTTTATTGGCAAATTACTGCACAAGCCGGCGCTTGGCCAGTTTCACGCCGGTCGCAATGTTGGGCGGAGCGCAAGCTATTAAAGAACCCTGGCGCAATACCTATGCTCATATCATTAATGCGATGGGCCGGCAGGTCTTTACCGAACAATTTGCCGACACGGAGCTCTTTGAGTTTTTCAGCAGCAAACCGCTGGACACACTCGATAAAATGCTGGCAAAAAACATCAACACTCCCTTGGCCAACTCCTGCGGGCGATTATTCGATGCGGTCGCAGCAGCGGTGAATTTGTGCCGGGATCATGCGCATTTTGAAGGGCAGGGCGCTATAAGTTTGGAAGACTTGGTCGATCAAGCATTATTAAATCGGTTTATTAGCCATCCAGCCGAAGCTTACGGCTTCGAATTGCTCGAGGCTAACATATCCTCGGCATTATGCCGTTTAGATGCTGCGCCGATGTGGCGGGCGTTATTACAGGATATTAAGCGCAAAACCGATGTTAGAACCATTGCCACGCGTTTTCATGCCGGCCTTGCGCTGGCATTGGCGGCAATGGTTAATCAACTCTCTAAACAATTGCATTGGCAAGGTTCAAGTTTCTCCAGCGTTGTTTTATCCGGCGGTTGTTTTCAAAACAAAATACTACTGGAAACCAGCATCCTATTATTACAGCAACAAGGTTACCGATGTCTTTGGCATTCGCAAGTGCCTGCGAACGATGGCGGCTTGGCTATGGGACAAGCGGTCATCGCAGCAGCCCGGTATTTGCATCGACAGGAAACTTAGCTTTCTGATGGGCAAAAAATCGGCCAATTTGAGACAAGCATGATTGCTGTTTGCAGGCACTTGAAATTGGCACATCCTACCGCCCTCCATGAGTTTAATGCTGCGATTTAATGAACGTATCAGTGAAAAAACAACAACGCAACCTAAAACTATCCGGATAAAGCAATCCGGAAATATAAAAACCATGCTTGAAATTGTTAATAAAGCTCGCGCCGACCTTCATTTTGGCATGGACGGTAATAGTGAGCTTTACACACTGACTAAAACAGATGGCATGGTTAGAAAGTTTTCAATGACTAGCAAATAGCTTAAGAAAATACATTAAATATTAACTGGATTAAAGGCCAGCTATGTCAGCAATAGCGGATGATGAAATTTTTACCATCAAGGACGGCTTGGGGTCGGTATTTACCAGTCAGCCCGATTTGCAGCGGTACCCGTGTACCTGGAAAATGGTTCTCCGGATTTTGGAGAAGATTACTTGGCAGATGCCGGGAACCCTATTCGTTTCCTTGAGCGCAGATTTCCAAAAACGAACAAACAATCATAGATTCAAAGCCGGAAAGTTTTTTAGAGTCACGTTTAACTTTCGCCATGGTTTTTATCACTAAATTTTGTTATTGAAAAAAGACAGTTAACCAGCAAAAATTTGCCGAATTATTCGCAATCCAGACTTGGCAAGTCAGTTACCGCTCGAAATTCCGCAGATTATTTCCCGCCGCTTCATTAACCGCCATCCCCTTACCGGTTTTATCAATACCCCCCAATAGCAGGTCTTGAACCCTATTGTTTTTATACCGGCTCTACCGAAGTGTCATTGAGTTGTGCGCCAGGCACGGCATGCCAAAGATAAATTGTCTGCTGTTCTTGTCAGAAAGAGGACAAAGTTTCCGGCTATGGACATCCATATCTACCCCGAAACCACGCACCAATGGCTATTCCTGATTGGTATCGGTTTTGCTTGGTTATAAGCTGCCTTCCTAATATTGCATTTATGACCATGAATATAATCAAAAAATATGTCACCCGGTATTATTCTTACCGGCCAATTTTTCCCTGCTAAGTCGCCAAAAAAAGGATAACGTTATGACTGAGTTTCCGATAAAACTGGCGGTTGCCGGCAAGGATGGTATCGCGATCAGCGAACATTTCGGTCACGCCAGGCAGTTTCGTATCTATAGTGCCTCGCCGGGTAACTGCGATTTTCTGGAAACCCGTGAGGTGGCGCATTACTGTTTGGGTCAGCACGCCGACGAGTCTGCCATGAGCGGCATACTGGAAGCCATCAAGGATTGCTACGCCGTGTTTGTGGCCAGAATTGGCGATGGCCCGACTAATAAAGTCCATGCCATCGGCGTACGTGCCGTTTCGGAATACGCGTACGCATCGATAGAGGAATCGTTATTGGATTACACGCAGAGAATCGCTGCCGGCAAGGATATCGGATGAGCAGCAAAGGCGAAGAAACTGCGGTAGGTGGTGAATGACTTGTCCGTGTGGACAAACATAGCATTGCCCACCCTTCATTTTTTTAGAATGTCCCAAACTTCATTTGTTTAATGTTTGTTTAGGGTGTCATCATAAATAGCAATAATAAAGTGGGCATCCTTTTTTGTACACAGGATCGGCTGAAAATTGATAAAATCAAAGAAAACGGAAATTCCATCTGAATCCATGGATATGTACAAAGAAGCTCTTCTGGTCAATGTCATTATCGAGATACCGCGTGGTAGTTTTTTGAAGCGGGGCTCCACCGGCGAATTGGATTTTATCTCTCCCTTTCCCTGCCCATTCAACTATGGCTCGATTCCGGATTTCATCGGAATGGATGGCGACTTATTAGATGCGGTAGTGCTTGGCCCTAGGCTGCCTTCAGGTACAAAGGTTGCCGTTCCAGTTTTGGGGGCTATTAGAATGATCGACAGGGGCTTGATTGACGACAAACTGATTTGTAGTTGTACGCCCATTTCGCCGAGGCAACAACGCTTGATCCTTCTATTTTTTATGATCTACGCCAGAGCCAAAAGTCTGATCAATCTGACCAGAGGCCATAGCGGACGTAACAGCTGTGAAGGCTGGTATCCCGCCGATGCTGCCTTGGCGAGGGCTAAACCTCGTATCCATGCCGACTGGAAAGGACCCTCAATCCACTGAGGAGAGGGCTTGCAATAATACATTGCCAAAGGCAATCATTTATCGCAAGAACTGACGCCGATATTCATTCGACTACAAAAAACCGGGTTCCTCTTATTCCGGCTTAGAGTGATTTATAAAGCTCTAACGCTTTATTCAATTCGTCAGTCGCAGCTTTTATATTTCCCAGTTTTCCTTGGATTTGCGCCTGAATGATGCTTCCGGTGGCCTTTTTGACTATATCCGGATTGCCTGTAACTTTTTCGGAAGCCGCACGCGCCTGTTTTAAATGTGACTGGGCGGTATTGAAATCGCTTTTGCTGATTTCGACTTTAGCTATTTCAATATGGGAAATGGCTTCATTTGGGCTGTAAACTGCACCTTTGGCGGCTTCTTCTGCATAAGCGCTAATGCTGGCCGCGCCTAAAGAGAAAGCCAGGGATAAAATTAATGCTGTGTTTTTGATTATTTTCATGAAAAAAAGCCTTTGTAGTGATTATCGGATGGTTTAGGTAAAAAAGTTTGAAAAGCAAACGCCTTTCAGCCTACAAGATAACGGATTAATCATTGATTAATTCGACTGCTTCTATGTGTTAACGTTTTACGGACACAGGGTTAAGCAATGCACGGAATCAGGTCTTGTAAGAATACACTGCTAAAGGCAAGGTATTATTACAAGACTATATTTTCATTGTAATTATAACATTGTCAGAAGGCGCATCATCGCGATCGATGCGCTTCACTCAGTTCAACACCTACGGCCATTGCTCGCCGCCGCTCCGCAAAATGGTAAATCACCAGCGCCGTTAAAATCAGCGCCGTACCGATACCGATTTTTAGGTTTAGCGGTTCGTGGTTGATGCTGTAGCCCAGCAGCAAGGATAGGGCGGGCGTATACAGGTTAAGCAAGGCGACATTGGTGGCAGGTAGATGGGTGAGGATGTAATAATAAAAGGTAAACCCCAGGGTGGTAGCAATCACGCCCAGATAAATGACGGCATAGAGAGTTCTTTCCGGGATTTCGGCGGGGATTTGGCCTTTATCGATTAAATACCAGGATAGATAAAACAGCGGCAGCGAGAACAGCAGGCCGCCGGTGATTTGCTGCATGGCAGGCAATCGGGCGTCTATGCGTTTCACCCACACGGCGCTCAGCGCTTGAAAGGCAGTCGAGATCAGTATCGCTGCGACCCCGAGCATGGCTGGTCGATTTAAATCCTGTGCCGACATGAACATCACCAGCAAACCGGCAAAACCTAGCAAATAAGCAAATACCTTGCCCCAGCCCAGGCTTTGCTCCTTTAACAGTCCCGCCGCCAGAAACGCGGTAATGAACGGGTTCAGGCCGAAGATCACCGAGATCCAGCCGGAGGGAATAAATGGCGCCGCCCAGTAAGTGATGATCATGCTCAGATACAATTGAACGGTGACGGCCAGATAGGTCCATCTTGCCGCGCTGTTAAAGGCTAGACGTCGGCGCATTGCCAACAGGGCCAGCACCAAAAGCACGGCGCCTATGCTCATGCGGGCGGTGACGGCCAAAACAAAGCTTTGGCCTTCGGTACTCCATTTGATCGCTAATGGAGTGGTGGTCCAGACTAAAACAACTCCTAAATAGGCTAATCTTACCGCCACCGCTGTCAGGACAGGCGTTGACGGTGATAGATGATCTCTTCAACCACCGAGGGATCGGCCAGCGTTGAGATATCGCCAAGGTTTTCGAAATCGTTTGCTGCGATTTTTCGCAATATGCGGCGCATGATTTTGCCGGAACGGGTTTTAGGCAGGCTAGGCGCCCATTGAATAATGTCCGGCAGGGCGATGGCGCTGATTTCTTCTCTAACCAGTTCCTTCAATGCCTTTCTTAGTTTTTCGCTGCCCTCGAGGCCGGCATTCAGGGTGACATAAGCATAGATACCCTGGCCTTTGATCGGATGCGGAAAGCCGACTACAGCCGCTTCGGCGACATCGCTATGCAATACCAGCGCGCTTTCGATTTCTGCGGTGCCCAACCGATGTCCGGCTACATTGATAACGTCATTGACCCGGCCTGTAATCCAGTAATAACCGTCTTGATCTCTTCGCGCCCCGTCCCCGGCAAAATAGTAGCCCGGATATTTTTTGAAATAGGTGTCGATGAAACGTTCATGATCGCCGTAGATGGTTCTGGATTGCCCTGGCCAAGGGTAGCAGAGTACCAGTATGCCTTCGGCCTCTCCTTCCAGCAAATGGCCGTCAGCATCGACTATGGCCGGTTTAACGCCGAAAAAGGGCAGCGTGGCCGAACCGGGTTTTAAATCGATGGCGCCCGGTAATGGCGTGATCATAATGCCGCCGGTTTCGGTTTGCCACCAGGTATCGACAATCGGGCAGCGGCTATCGCCGACAATCCGATAGTACCATTCCCAGGCTTCGGGGTTGATAGGTTCGCCGACGCTGCCGAGTATCCGTAAGGAACTGCGGTTGGTGTGCGCGACAAACTCGTTGCCTTGCGCCATCAATGACCTGATGGCGGTCGGCGCCGTATAAAAAATATTGACCCGATGTTTATCCACCACTTGCCAGAAACGGTCGGCGCTAGGGTAGGTGGGTACGCCTTCGAACATCAGGGTGGTGGCGCCGTTGCACAAGGGACCGTACAGTACATAGGAATGGCCGGTTATCCAGCCGATATCGGCGGTACACCAGTAGATGTCGCCATCTTGGTAATCGAAAACATATTTGTGAGTCATGGCCGCATACAGTAAATAGCCGCCGGTGGTATGCAACAGGCCTTTGGGTTTGCCGGTCGAGCCGGATGTATAGAGAATGAACAACGGATCTTCGGCATCCATCATCTCCGGCGGGCAGTCGGCGGATGCCTGCTGCATGGCTTCGCGGTAGCAAACGTCGCGGCCTTCTACCCAGTGAATATCGTGACCGGTATGTTCGATGACGATGATGGTTTGCAGATTCGGGCATTGATCGGCGGCTTTGTCGGCATTCAGTTTGGAATGAACGATTTTTCCGCCGCGGAAGCTTTCGTCGGCGCAAATCAGTATACGGCAGTCGGCATCGATGATGCGGTCGCGCAGCGCATCGGCGGAAAATCCGCCGAACACGATGGAATGCACGGCGCCGATACGAGCGCAGGCCAGAATAACCACCGCTGCTTCGGCTATCATGGGCAGATAGATACATACCCGGTCGCCTTTTTTTACTCCCTGCGCTTTCAGTACATTGGCGAATTTGCAGACCTGGGCGTGCAGTTCGCGGTAGCTGAGCGTGCTCTGCTGATCCGGGTGGTCGCCTTCCCAAATGATGGCAATCTGGTCGCCGCGTTTTTCCAGATGCCGATCCAGGCAGTTGACGGTGACGTTTAATTGTCCGCCCATAAACCAATGGATTTCGCCCTTCGGATAATCGTATTGCATCACTTGTTGCCAAGGCACCTGCCAGTCGAGAAACTCAGTCGCATTTTCCGCCCAAAACCCTTCGGGATCGTCAATCGAGCGCTGGTAAAGCTGCCGGTATGTTTCGGCATTGAAGTGCGCGGTTTTGGCTATTTCGGGTTTGACGGGGTAAATGTGATGCTCTGACATAGCTTATCCTTATTATTTTGTATTTAACTTCAGACTATGGATTCCTGAATTGCATGGATTTTTTTTAACTGCTGCGGTTGCCAATGCGCCACTGCCCAGTCGATTATGTCTCGTATAGCCGCTGTGCGAAGGTTCGCGGGCGGTTCCTGTTTTAATAAATTTAGGAGCAAAAACAGGGTTTGCGCCGGCCGGTCGCCATCTACGGCCTGAGCGCAAGTTTGTTTGCTGAGCTTGTTACCCTGCCGGTCGATAATCAGCGGCACATGCAGATATTCCGGCGAAGGATAGTCTAGCAAATTTTGCAAATAGATTTGCTTCGGCGTCGAATCCAGCAAATCGAAACCGCGCACCACATGACTGACCTGTTGGGCATGATCGTCAACTATCACTGCAAACTGATAGGCAAAAATTCCATCTTTGCGTTTAATGATGAAATCGCCGTGCTGCAAGGCGATATTTTCACTGATTAGACCCTGAATGGCATCGTTAAAGCAAATTTGTTCATCCCCGGTTTTAACCCGTATGGCATGTTCCGTTCCCGATACCGGTTTATCCCGGCAAAAGCCCGGGTAAACGCCCGGATAGCCGCTTAGCCGTTTACGGCTGCATACGCACGCGTAAACCCTGCTTTGCTGTTGCAGCCGGGAAATGGCGGCTTCATAAGCAGCCAGATGGCTGCTTTGATAGAACACCTCATCATCCCAAAACAGGCCGAAACGTTCCAGACACTTTTGAATGGCCGAGTCGGCACCCTGCATGTTGCGTGGCGTATCGAGATCATCGATGCGCAATAGCCAGCGTCCTTGATGTTGACGCGCATCCAGATAACTGGCGAGAGCGGTATAAAGCGAACCAAGATGAAGCGGGCCGGTTGGCGATGGTGCAAACCGGCCGATATACGGCGAGGCGGAATCGGACAGTTTTAGCCCAATTGTTTTTCCCGGATTTCATCCAGGGTTTTGCAGTCTATGCACAAAGTTGCGGTCGGCCGGGCTTCCAGACGGCGAATACCGATTTCGATGCCGCAGGTTTCGCAATAACCGTAATCGCCGGTTTCGATGTCTTTCAACGATTCCTCGATTTTTTTGATCAGCCTGCGCTCGCGGTCACGGGTGCGGAGTTCCAGACTGAATTCGGATTCCTGTGTTGCTCTGTCGTTGGGGTCCGGGAAATTAGCGGCCTCGTCCTGCATGTGATGTACGGTGCGGTCCACTTCCTGCATCAATTCCGATTTCCAATTATTGAGTATACCGGTGAAATGCTGCAACTGCGCATCGTTCATGTACTCTTCGCCTTCCTTTTCAACATAAGGTTTAAAGGTGTATTCTGACTTGGAACTATTCATCCATTGACTCCTGGTCAACAATATAAAAAAACCGGGGCTTTTTAACAGAATGCCGGGTAGCAAGCAAGAAGTTTGTTATGATGGCCCGGCTTTTAAACAATCGGATCGGTAATGAATCAGCACATTGCACAGAGAATGCAGGGTATTACTTCCTTTTTTGTCATGGAGTTACTGCAACGTGCTAAGCAATTGGAACAACAAGGCCGCGATATTATTCACATGGAAATCGGCGAGCCGGATTTTCCCACTCCGCAAGCGGTTTTGGATGCCGGCCGGGCCTGTCTGAATATCGGCGAAGTAAAGTATACGGCCGCCGCCGGTTTACCGGAACTGCGCGAAGCCATTGCGAATTTTTACCGGCATCAATACGGCGTTGCATTAGAACCGCGGCGGGTATTTTTATTACTCCCGGCGCTTCCGGTGCTTTTTTATTGGCTTTCGGTATTAGCCTTAATCCGGGCGAACGAATGATGATGGCCGATCCCTGTTATCCTTGTAACGACAATTTTGTCAGGCTTTTCGATGCTCAAACGCAATTTATCCATGTCGGCGCAGACACCGGCTACCAACTGAATGCCGAGCTGATTGTACGGCACTGGCACGAAAACACCAAAGGGGTATTGATCGCTTCGCCCGCCAATCCGACCGGTACTATGGTCGGCAACGCCGAATTGCAGAAAGCCGTCATGCAGGCGCAGGATCTGGGCGGTTGTTTTTATGCTGACGAAATTTATCACGGCCTCAGCTATGGCGAACCGCCTAATTCGGCTCTGACTTTCAGTGACGACGTGTTTGTGATTAACAGCTTTTCCAAATTCTTCGGCATGATCGGCTGGCGAGTGGGTTGGCTGATCGTGCCCGATGCTTTTGTTGAAGCCGCAGGAAGATTAACGCAAAATATTTTTATATCTACTCCCACTCAATCCCAGTATGCGGCTTTAGCTTCGTTTTCTACCGAAAATATGGCTGAACTGCATCGCCGTCGAGACGAATTTAAAAGCCGCCGCGATTTTTTATATGAAAACCTAATTCGATTAGGGTTTAGAATTGCCTGTAAGCCGGAAGGTGCATTTTATATCTACGCTGATTGCAGCGCTTTTACAGACGACAGTTTTCAATTCGCCAAAGACTTGTTGGAAGTCGAAGGGGTAGCCGTTACACCGGGTAAGGATTTCGGCTACAATCAGGCAGAAAAACATCTGAGGTTTGCATATACTGCTTCAATCGATAGAATGACCGCCGCGTTAACTAGACTGGAACGATTTTTATGCCGATAAATCAATGGTTACCCGAAAAACTACAGCAAAATCTAATAAACGATCAACCTCTGCTCTTGCTGGATGTGCGCGAGGATAACGAATTTTCCTATGCCCAACTTCAGGGCAGCGTGCATATCCCTTTAAATCAACTAACCAATCGTTTCAACGAATTAGACAAGGAACAGGATATTGTCGTCATTTGCCATCATGGCATGCGCAGCCAACAGGCTTGCCTGTTTCTGCAACAGGCGGGATTTAACCGCTTATTCAATTTGCAAGGTGGGATCGATGCCTGGTCTGTGGCTTGCGATCCTTCGGTTCCACGCTATTAAAATAATAACATTATGTTTTTAAAAGAATTTTACGATATTTACGATCATAGCATCAGTATTTCCGCCGAACAGGCCAGTATGTTTGCCAAAGAAGTGGCGCATGACTTCAATCCTTTGCACGATATCGACGCCAAGCGTTTTTGCGTTCCCGGCGATTTGTTGTTTTCTCTGGTTTTGGAAAAATACGGCCTTAGCGAAAACATGCACTTTATCTTTTCCGGCATGGTAGGGCATGGCGTATTGCTGAATTTTCCCGATACCGATGCCGACCGGATAGATGTCACCGATAATCAAGGCAAGACTTATTTGCAAATAGAGCGCTCAGGCGCCGTTAACCGCGATCAGGCTTTGATTGAAGTTTTGATTCGAGATTACGTGGCTTTCTCCGGGCAAAATTTTCCTTATGTACTGGTGCCTTTGTTAGCCAAAGAAAACGTCATGTTCAACATTGACAGACCTTTGGTTATCTATGAAAGCATGACATTGAAATTGCAGCATCTGGATTTTCAGCAACCCAGCCTGGAAATGCTGGAGCCGAAAATGGAAGTCAATGGCAAGCGCGCTACCGCTTATTTGCATTTTCAAATCAAATCCGGCGATGCAGTGGTCGGTACCGGTTTTAAAAAATTGGCAGTCAGCGGCTTGCGCGATTACGAATCCGAACCTATGGATGCATTTGTTGAAGAATATCTGGCCAGAAAAAACGGTTATTTAGGCAATCTGGCAGTGTCGGCAGCCTGCCAGTGATGTTGGCTTAAACTTTATCTGATTAGCAAGATGATTCAGGCAAACTACTGAGACTTCATTACGTTACAGATTCACGTAGGGTGGACACATGCTTTTCGTGCCCTCGCGGGTTCAAAGGCCTAAACGCGAGGGCATTACTATGCCCACCCTACGCGCCTGATGGACTCACCGCGATTAAAATTCGATTTGCGAGAGGAATTTCGTAATAATTCATGTGTATTTCGGCAGGACAGGGGATTAGAGCCTCCGTCCTGCACAAACAAAACTAAACAGAATTTTCTTTGAGCGGCTTCGTTGCGGAGGTCGTAAAGATAATCACATCCTGCCCTATAAACTCGACTTCTGCATGATAAACGGCTGCCAGCCAGCGAAATGTCGTTATTGAAAAAAAACTGATATGGGTTTGATCCTGGATGTAATGCCATTTCCCGAAAGCATCGGCATCCCGGACTAGCTTGGTCATCAAACCCAGACTACCTTCGGGTTTTAAGAGACTAAACAAACGCTGGAATTCAAGGCCGGGCCGGCGAAAATGTTCAACCACCTCGGTACAGCAGATAAAGTCGTAACGATTTTGCAGATAACGCGGATCATCGGCGTAGAAAGGGTCGTACAAATCGAGCTTGTGGCTGGCCTGTGTCAGCATTTCCGCCAATAGCGGCCCCGGACCGGAACCGTAATCCAGGCCGGCTGAGCGGGGTTGTAATCTGGCGAGTAGCGGTGTGGCCAGCCGCGATAGAAATTGCCGGTAGCCATCATTATCCGCATGGTTTTCATGCAAATCGTAAATAGCTTTTTCCTGATGCAAATCAAGATGTTGGTGCTTCGGCACAAACACGAGCAGACAAGTATTGCAACGAAAATAGTCGCGATTTTTATCCTGGTGAAAGGCTAGGGTATCAATGCCCAGGCAAAGCGGGCAGTAGGTTTGATTCATGTTGGGAGAGCATTCAATTGACAAAGCGCAGACATAAATTTGTATTATATTTAGGGAAAGTCAATTGAGGTAAATTTCAATGCTATGATTTCAGCTTATCTTCAAGAGGTGACAGCACACAATCTCAATTGGGTTAGCTATCAAGATGGCTTGACGCAATCGGCTATCGGCATTGAACATTGTCGTAAGTAAATATCCCCCGGCAAAGCCGGGGGCTTTATGTTGTGAACCGCTCAAAGCGGTAAAAGGGGTCGCTAACACGGCCCCTATTTGGCCCAGTGGGAGCGAAGCTAACTTGAAACACCCGATAATTCTTCGGTTTTTTCTAGAAAATGTTCTGTAAAGGTTGCCATATAGGGTGGCAATTCGAATTTGGCTTGACGCAAACACGATTTGCTATATAATGCCCGGTTTCCAGCTGCGGAGCGGTAGTTCAGTTGGTTAGAATACCGGCCTGTCACGCCGGGGGTCGCGGGTTCGAGCCCCGTCCGCTCCGCCAACTATAATATAATATTTCACCTCTTGGGCTTCTAAAGCCGCTTGCTGAATCTTTATTGCGAAACATCCTTCGCTAAACCGTAAAGATTTTCCCGATTAGCAAGATTTTTCTGCTACGCTCAAATATTAGCCGCAAACCGCCATAAATCATAAGACAGATTCTCTATCTATCAATGGCTTACTAGCAGGGTGGGGTGCTTACAGCTTACATTTGAGCCACTCCGGTTCAGGATGGCAATTCGTCTTAAAGGCCTAACGGTAAGCGATGTAACCTTAAGGAATTCGACGCACCGACATATGAATCCTGCTAATCGGCAAAGATCTTTATTTCATCAATTAAAATAGGGGTTGTAAGCCGGAACCCCAGAAAATTTTGTCACACAGAATTAAACCTATTTGTAGCGGCTTGCAATCGAAAACGTTCCAGCTCGCAATCAGCGCACCGTTTAGCTCAGATTAAATGAGATAGCATAAAGACCGGCGGATTGAAGATTTTACCGACACCCGTTGCAAGCTTGTCCAGATTGCCCATACCGCCAATGTGCATGAACATCACTTTTGGCGTATCCCAGAGAAAGAAGTGTACAAAGATGCCAATGGAAATTCTTCTCATGAAGGTCTTTTTGATCTTTACCCTTATCGAACCGGCTTGATAAATATCATTGATACATACCAATATATAGTATATACTTTTGATATCTATTTAATAGGAGATTAATATGCATGCTACTGCCAAGTTATTTATCACTGGCCGGAGCCAAGCACTACGGCTTCCGAAAGAATTTCGTTTTCCGGGAGCGGAAGTATTTATTCGTCGTGATCCCGTGACTGGCGAAGTTATACTATCGCCCAAACCGGCATCCTGGGCGGAGTTTTTCGAGCTTGCCGACCGCACAAAGATTCCTGCCGATTTCATGGCGGATCGCGAAGACCTGCCGAACCAAGAGAGGGATTTGTTTTAATGCGTTATATGCTGGATACAAATATGGCCAGTTATATTATCAAAAGCCATCCCCCGGAGATTCGTAACCGACTGGCGTCGCTGCCGATGGACAGTATTGCCATATCCGCAGTCACACAAGGCGAACTTTTATATGGCTTAGCTCGCAAGGGACATCCTGCCACCCTTGCAAAACTTATCCGGGAATTTCTATTTCGTGTTGAGACATTGCCCTGGGACGAGCAAGCCGCCACCGTTTATGGCGATTTACGCGCTTCTTGCATGTCGGTTGGTATTACACTTGGGGCACTCGACATGATGATCGCCGCGCATGCAATAGCCGCCAATACAATACTTGTCACCCATGATAAAGCATTCAGCCTAGTTCCCGATGGTGTTTTGACTATCGAAGATTGGATAAATGGAGTTTAAGTTATAAACGACGGCGAAAAACAAGCTGCTGACGGTACTATCGGAAGCCGAGCAGTACGCCCTGTATGGCCTGCCGGATTTCGATGACGCTCAGCGGTTGGAATACCTGGCACTGTCCGAAACAGAACTGATGCTTACGGAAGCCGATAACCAACCATGAGCATTACACCCAGCGAGGGCGTATTGCCGAACGCACCGACATCGAAATCGAAGTCAGTAACCAGTGCGCGCAGTTGATTGCCAATGCAATCATCTACTATAACTCGGCGATTCTGTCGCGGCTGCTGACCAGGTACGAAGCGGGCGGCATGGCCGCCATTTCCCCACTCCTCTCCAATAGCATTTGTTGAATTTATCCTAAAGGTTTTCCGGTTCATGCCGAATAGATAGCTTAGGTTCTACTTAAAAACCGGTCCGATGCTGTCCATCGATTGAAAAAATTCAAAGCCTACAAAATCATAATTCATGGTTTTGTGAATTGGTTATCAATTTAGTCATTGCTTTTAATTAATCCACCCTTAAACAGAGTTTTTTTATAAAAAAAGCGAAGTTGCCCGCAAAAATAGCCAATATTTTCAATTGATAACGCCGTTAATTTAAAGTTATACTCTCAATCAGTTTATGATTTGGTTAAAGCAAGAAACCTATTTTTTTGCAGATAGTTAAAAAGGATAGAGCTGCCAAACCTAGGTATTCTCGCTAGTAAGGTTGGCTTAATGACGCTGAGCGCGGGCTTGTTCCGGTTTGAACAGGGGTCTGCATTTTGGATCGAAAGTCATGAAGACAGATTTTTTATGAATGAATTTTTGGAAGGCAGTTAATTTTAAAAACCTGTGATCGCAAACCAGCTCGGGCTTTAGAAATAGGGTAGCTAGAGCTTCTGTCGGTCAAACAGATTAAATTTTTACCAGTGAAATAAAACAAACTGTTTTAGCAAGCCCACAATCTGGAGATTAGTCATGATGGAAGAAGCGATAGATTTAGTAAAAGAGATGGATGTACCCGATCTGATTTCTTTCGAGGAATTGGAAGATGACGGCACCGATATCGATCCTCATGAAACATTTAAGCTGATTGATACCGAAAGCGGCGAATCGCATAATGAGAGCAGTTTCGATGCAACTCGCGCTTATCTCAACGAGCTTAGTAAATCCTGTTTATTAACGCCTGACGAAGAAAAGCTTTACGGTAAACGTGCGCTCAATGGAGATGAGGCTGCCCGAAAAATCATGATCGAAAGCAATTTACGGCTGGTGGTGAAAATTTCCCGGCGTTATCTTAATCGGGGACTTCCGTTGCTGGATTTGATTGAAGAAGGAAATCTAGGCTTGATCAGAGCGGTTAAAAAATTCGATCCGGACCGGGGTTTTCGTTTCTCGACCTATTCTACTTGGTGGATAAGGCAAACCATAGAAAGAGCCATCATGAATCAGACCCGGACCATACGGTTACCGATTCATATTGTCAAAGAAATGAACGTCTATTTAAAGGCGCAACGCGTTCTTGCTCAACAGCTTGATCACGAACCCACCGCCGATGATATCGCCAAGCATCTGGACAAACCGGTAAAGACTGTCAGTAAAATGTTAAAGCTTAACGAACGTGTCAGTTCGGTAGATGTGCCTGTGGGTAAAGATTACGATAAACCCATGTTGGATGGCATCACCGAAGAGGAAGCCCGTTCTCCTTCCGATATTTTACAGGATAATTTTATCCATAATAATGTCACGAATTGGGTATGCCAACTGTCGGAAAAACAGCGTGAGGTTATTTGCCGCCGCTATGGTTTATGCGGTTTCGAAAGCGCAACCCTGGAACAGGTCGCCTGGGAACTGGGCGTAACCCGAGAGAGGGTCAGGCAAATCCAGATGGACGGACTGAAACGGCTCAAAGAAATTCTGGAAAGCAGCGGTTATTCGTTTGAAAGCATTTTCAATTAATTTACACTGATTCCCCAATCGCTTTAGGGAATTACACGCCTCGATTCGATAGCCGCATCCCATATAGTCAGACCTATAAGGGATGCGGTCATTAATCTTGGATTGGAATAAATAAAGGATTGTCTTCGAGGTATGTCTCAAGGCCGCATTCGATAAATTTTATGTCGAATTTAGGGCAATCTATCAATATCATTCTATTTAAAAATATCGTCAGGAAATAGGACTCAAATTGTCCCTGCAAAGCACGCCTCCCTCTGTAATCCGCATCGCCTTTGCCAGTTTTATCGGCACTACTATCGAATTCTACGACTTCTACATCTACGGTATGGCGGCAGCGCTAGTGATCGGTCCGGTTTTTTTTCCAGGCAATAATCCTGCAACCCAGGCGCTTAGTGCATTTCTTACTTTTGCAGTGGCATTTCTTACCCGGCCTTTGGGGGCAATGCTATTCGGTCATTTCGGCGACCGTAAAGGGCGCAAGGCCACCTTGGTTGCGTCGTTACTGATCATGGGTATATCGACAACCTTGATCGGCTTGTTGCCGGGCTATGATGCAATCGGTATATCGGCGCCGGTCTTATTGTGCCTGTTGCGCTTCGGACAGGGTATCGGTCTGGGTGGAGAGTGGGGGGGAGCCGCGCTGTTGGCTACCGAAAATGCCAAGGCAGGCAAGCGCGGCTGGTATGGCATGTTTCCGCAGTTGGGCCCGCCGGTGGGTTTTCTTTGTGCAACCGGTAGCTTTTTACTATTGGCGAATTTGCTGAGCGAGGAGGAGTTTAAAGACTGGGGATGGCGCTTGCCGTTTCTTGCCAGTGCCGTGCTGGTCATGATCGGTTTGTATGTGCGGCTGGTTTTAACTGAAACCCCGGTATTCAGCAAAGTATTGCAACAGCATGCTCAGGCCGGGTTTCCACTGAAAGAAATACTGACAGCTCATGTCAAGCCTTTGGTGCTCGGTGCCTTGGCGATGGTGGTTTGTTATGCGTTGTTCTATATTTCGACTGTGTTTTCTCTTAGTTATGGCACGAGCGCATTACATATCCCGCGCCAGCAGTTTCTCGGTATGCTGTGCGTGGCGGTATTGTTTATGGCTGCCGCCACGCCGCTGTCGGCATGGGCCGGCGATCGTTACGGCCGGCGCCCGGTTCTGTTGATAGCCGGTAGTGGCGCCTTCCTGTCCGGTTTTGCACTTGAGCCGATGCTGAATAGCAATTCACCATTCGTCATCACCGCCTTTTTGTCTCTTGAACTGCTGTTGATGGGAGCTTGCTTTGCACCTATGGGAGCGTTGTTGCCGGAATTATTCCCTCCGATATTGCGCTATACCGGCGCCGGAACGGCTTATAATTTAGGCGGGATACTCGGTGCCTCGTTCGCGCCTTATGTTGCGCAACAATTGGTTAGTGCGGGCGGTCTGGCGTGGGTCGGCGGCTATGTATCGTTTGCGGCGGCCATCAGCCTGACCGCAGTCTGGATGATAACTGAAACTCGCGATCAACGTTGGCTGTAAAGCAGTAGCGTATTCAATGAAACGCCAGACTGGTATATCTTGCCACGCTCAGCGTCACTGCCATAAAGTTAAGGCCTAATGGTGCATGAAATGCACCCTACATTATTTGCTGCAATGACGCTCTACTGAAATTTGAAGCGTGTTTGTTCCAAGCCATGACGGAAAGTGCTGCAATAGGCATTAAATCGTAATAATACTGCGCTTACTTAACCCCATGCTTAGCCAAACCCTGTCCGAGTTTTTTATCGGTTTTCATGATGTGAGTGGTGAGCCAATCACGTAAAAAGTTCATAATCTCGACCGAGATAACCGCGCTACCCGCATCGAATTTCTTTTTAAAATCGCCTACGGTTACAATGAATTTTTTATGTTCATCTTTATGGGCCGGGGAATCCTCGTAATTGTATTGTCCCATCAGTTTTTCCTCATAGCCGAAATGGTAGACAGTGTAGTTTACCAATTCCGTCAATACCTTTCCGAGTACATCCGTGCCTTTACCGGCCTGCATGGCGTCATTTAGCTGGTTGATAAGCTCAACAAGCTTTTTGTGCTGAGTATCTATTTCGCTGACGCCCACGGAAAACATGTTGGACCAAGTGATTAGAGCCATTTCAATCTCCTTAATAATTGCTAAGTAATAAGTTGGAAGCTACGTTTTAACGTTTTGTTCTCAGGTTAAAACCTCTCTGGTTTTTTCTTTGGCCTGATTAAGCAATTCCATGGCTGTGCGCGAAATGCTCACTGATGTTTGCAGAGTCCTTTCCGCAACGCTATCGGTGTTCGCCGTCATATCCAAAATCTGGGTCACGCTGTCCACAACATTGCCTGCCAGCCGCGATTGCTCATCAATCTGAACAGCAAGAAGAGAGACTTTTTCCAAGGTATTTTGCGATTCTTCGTGGATGCTCTTAAGGACATCAGAGGCTAGATTCGCTTTTTCCACGCCCATTTCCATCAAGGGCATGGCATGGTTAATGCCATCCGCTGCATCCTGGGTTTGTTTCTGCATGACGGTGATGGTTTTGGTGATTTCCTGCGTGGAATGTGCTGTCCTTTCTGCCAGTTTACGGACTTCATCGGCCACTACTGCAAAGCCGCGGCCCTGTTCGCCGGCACGTGCAGCCTCGATGGCCGCATTAAGGGCCAACAAATTGGTTTGTTCCGCAATGGATTTAATCTCTGTGGCAATTTTGCCTATATCCTTGGCATGGCTGGCCAAATTGAATATTTGTTGCGACGCGCGGGTCATGGCTTCGGCAATGTGCGTCATTACATTCATGGCATCCTGTACAACCGCCTCGCCATTGGCTGACTGATTGGTTGCCTTACTGGAATTCAATTCGGTATCCCGGGTAAGACTTGAAACCGCCTGTATGCATTTAGCCATATCGTCCATGATTTGTTTGGTGTCGCTGATCGAAGCAGCCTGAATTTGGGTGGTAAACAGGATTTCATTCGCTCCGGCGGAAAGTTGTTCGACTTCGGAGTTTATTTTTTCGACATTGGCGGTAACACCTTGAGAAATTTTTTCGACCTGGGCAGCCAGTTTTTCGAGAGAAGCAATAATCGAATTTTCATTTTGCTTCAAAGAAGAGTTGCATGCCGGTTGAGTACCCAGTGCTGCGGACTTGGCAAATTCGGCGGTTTGATCAACATCGGAACCCAGTATGCGGGATAGCACCGCATTGCCATAAGCATAACAGCTGAGCGGTATCAGGATAATGGCTGTACAAAATATGAAAACTTCGGTAGGCAAAGAGGAGGGCAGCAAATTCCGGGCAAAGAAAAAACACACACCTAACGCTAAAATCGTAAACATTGGCGCTAATGCCAGTATCCTTACTTCGCAAGTTAATTTTGGTCTTGACCTCACGCCATTTCTCCTAGGTAAACATAGCTTCCTGCTAAGTCAGTTCCGTATTGTTATGTCACATTCATAAGAATAGACCGAAATTTGATTATTGTAGAAGTAATTGGAAAACTGTGGATTAGTGCAGAATTAATCTTTGTGAAAAGAGTCTGCGAAAAGAGGGGCAGGTTGAATGATTGAGCCTAATTCTCGATGAGCCGGACTGGTCCTTTCAAAATTTGAATATTCAAGAACATCAAACCCTGTTTGCAAGAAATGTCAGGTTGTAGTCGCTACAACCTGAACTTTCTTGCAATTATCGTTCTTCAACTTAATCCCTTAGCAATAACTAAAACTGCCACGGTAATAATAGGTGATGCCCCATAGCGGATGCTTGATAGTAAAATCCAAATAAAACGCATCTTCCGAAAGGGCATGCTCGTTAATGGTCGCAGAGCCTAACAACAGCCACTCGGGAATGTTTAATTCGAACTTTCCGCATTGCCAAAAATAACCGTTGCTGCTGTAGTGCAAGTCGCCGTTGCAGACTTCCACTATTAGCCGCAAACCGAAGCCGAAGCCTATGGTTTCGATCAATTCATGTTCCGCCGCATATCGCATTTGCGAATGGAAATAATCGGCTTTGCCGTCGGTATAAGTCATGGTGCGTTGCCAGTGCAAAATATCGCCGCCCGGAGCGGATGTTTTTTGCACTTGAGCGTGCACCTGGTTGCCGCTCCAAAGCGCCAAGCCGCCGAACAGATGCATTAGCCAGATCATTGGGAACATAGCGTGCGGATACCCGATAGTCATGGAGCCTGCAAGAAGGCTTTGCTGTTCGCCGGTGATTTGATAATGTTTTTGAATGGCGGCCGGCAAAGTCTGCCAATCGGGGCCTAGAACTTTCTGCATTAGCGATAGTGGCATGGTTTAGCTCCAAAGCGAATTGTGGAATATCATCAGCGTTGTAATGCCTATCATGCCGAAGAATGCCGGTACGCCCAGCCATAACCAGATTTTGGCATAATAACTGTAGAGATAAGGCAGGGCCTGGCCCTGGGCCAAGGAATCGGCGGCGATGTCGCGCATACGGATTTGCAGTACGACGACCGGCAACCAGCACAACCCGGTAAGGAGATACAGAACCACCGTCCACCACAACCAGCCATCGCCGAAAGAGGCCGATAATTGATCTGCCAATAAAATGCCGGTGATCGGCTGGATAATGACGGTCGGCGTGGTAAACCACCAATCGGCCAGCACTACATGGCGGCTGGTGACGGCTATGGCGGCATGGTCGCCGCTTTTATCCGCCATGATTTTGTAGAACACTGTGCCGGATCCTAAGCCGAACAAAACGATGGCGCTGAGTATATGAATCATTTTCAGGGTTAAATAAATCATGGCTTTTCTCCTTCCAATTGCCTGTAGATCAATAGGCACAATAGAAACGGGATGTTTTTTAATAAAGGGCCAAAGGGGTGCAGCCAAAACGCCGACAATTTCAATGCTACGGCCAGGGTATAGCCCAGTACGATCCAGAACTGCCACAGCAGCAATGTGCCGGGGCGATAACGCCATAACGTCGCCAAGCCCAAGCCTATGTCCATCAACGCCAGTCCGTACAGCATCGGCGGTGCGCCGCTACCTGTGATGCCCGTGTCGGCCAAGAGCTGATAACTTAGCCGATGCGGGTAAAAAAACAGCGAAGTGATACCGCTCCATAGCCAAACCAAAGCGATGGCAAAGCGCAGCATGGGTTTTAGAAAAT
Organism: uncultured Pseudomonadota bacterium; assembly: GCA_963765965.1. Classification (GTDB taxonomy): domain Bacteria; phylum Pseudomonadota; class Gammaproteobacteria; order Methylococcales; family Methylomonadaceae; genus Methylomonas. The sequence continues at coordinate 63,431 of CAVXZR010000064.1, read as the reverse complement.
ACACGGACGCGTGCCAGCGTTCCGCCTGGCTGGCCGGTTTTTCGAATAATTGCGCTGTCATGCTCAACGGCGGACGGCCCAGTAAGGCTGTTACGGCTTTCGGGTCGGCGCTATTGCCTCGGTTAAGCATGGCGATATTGTCTTTTGACAAAATCGGTTCGCCCAGCCATTTGCCTAAGTCTGCAGCTAATAGAGCATAAGAATACGGCACCGGCCATGCGGCGGCTGGCGGTTTACCCAGTCTATGCCTAAGGCCTTTAAGGCAATTGCCATAGGTGATTGGCTTTGGACCGACCAGCGCCACGGTTATTTGCACTGCGGAAGCCGGTTCAAGGCAGCATGATACGGCGGCGGCCACATCGTCGATATGGATAGGTTGCAGTAATTGCCGGCCCTTATCCGGCAACAAATGCACAGGCAGCGCGGCCAAGGCCTGTAATAGTGAGGTGCTTTGCGCGCCGTCGCCGTAGACAAGGGATGGCTGCAATACATACCACGCCAAAGGCAAGCTTCTTAACACCTCGTCAGCAGCTTTTTTACTTAAATGATAAGCCGATTCTGCGTCGTTATCCGCGCCCAGGGCTGAGATTTGCACGATTTTTGTAACGCCGGCTTCCGCTCCGGCCTTAAATAAGGCTGTGGGGGCTCGCGTATGCAATTGGTCAAAGGATAGGCCTTTGTGTTCCGCAATAATGCCCACGCAGTTAATAATCGCATCCATGCCGTCAAGATGCGGTAGCCATTGTTGCACGCTGCCGGTCACGGTAAAATCGATATTTAATGGTTTTAAGTTTGGGCTATGGATCAACAGGCGTTCAGGGTGGCGGCAACAAGCAGTTACCCGGTGGCCTTGAGTTAGCAAGGCACGCAATACTGCGTTGCCGATAAAACCGGTCGCGCCGGTTAATAAAATATTCATGCCAAACTCCTGCAGTGAGGCAATGAATATAAAGCGGTCGGTGAAATCAACGAATGCCGGTAATCGATTTGGATGATCATGGTTTGTGCTCCTAAAGTTGAGAGGCAGGTACAGATTAGCGAACACTAAGGGGCAGGGCTTCCAAATTGATAAGATTGGAATAGAAATTTTTAAAAAGAATAAAAATAGATATAAAACAATGTGCTACCGGACTGCAAAATGATAATAAAGGAAGCGGGAGCGCAGACAACGATATCGGCTATGAATGATTTTTGCGGTATTGCCCCGGCGCGATACCGGCGATGTCGCGAAACGCCGAGTAAAAATTGGACTGGGTGCTAAAACCGACTGAAAGGCCTATCGATAATACCGAGGCATTCGGCTCGGCCAATAACAGCTTTTTGGCTTCTTCGATGCGATGCCGGCGTATGTAGCGGGAAAAGCCTTGTTGAAATTCGGTGGAGTAAAAATGGGGCCGTGTATGTGCAAGCCTAATGAAGGCCGGAACAGGGTGGCTTACCCCGTTCCGGTTCTATGCGTTTTGTTTAAGCCGAGCGGCGTTTGCTGAACCGGCTTAAAGCTAATATGCCGGGGATGGATAACAATAGAGTGCTTGGGACTGGCACAGTGCCGATTTGAATGCCGAAGTCGTAGCCGGGTCCGGTTGTTTGAATATAGCCTGCAGTGGAGATGCCATCATACCAGGCGGTTGGCAGGGGGGTTGCAACGCCGGTAGGCATTAAGGCCTGCAGGCTATCGTTGCTGCCGATTTCGAAAGCTAACCAGTAATTGCCAGGGTTAAGCAGCAGATTGGAGATGTTACTGATGCCATTCCAGCCATCGGCAGTATAGGTTGCTGAACCGGAAAATTCGATTGAACTCATATCCGGAGTATTTTGCCCAGGAAGTACGCCTGCCAGATTGTCGTAAACAGAAACGGTAAAGCTGTTGCCGATTTGGTTCGGATCGTTATTGGTGTAGAAATAACCTTCCAGGCTTTGAATAGATGAGGGGGCCATCAACGTAAATTCCGCTGCCAGCCATTCGCTGCTATCCAATAGCAAACCGCCGGCGCTGGTCGGAGCTCCGGTGTTGATATCAGCTTGCGCTTGTTGGCCAATGGTCGCTAATAGGGCTATGCCGGCCCAGTAAGCCATTCTTTTCATTTTAATGTCCTAAAGATTGTCGTTTAATCGTTTGGGCGGCAGCATGCTTGATTAACATGCCGCCGCTATAACCGGAATAATGCTTATTTCGCGGCGGGTAAAGTAAAAGTGCCCAGACTTTGAATTGGGTTAGTCATGGTGGTGTCAAAGCCATAGGTGTTCAAGACTGCTTTACCACTTTTGTAGAGGCTGACGGTTGCCCAGGAATACATACGGTCGCTAGCCAGGGTGCCGGTTGGGAAGATTTGCGAGGTGCTGCTTTCAAAATCGTCAAAAGGCGAACCGGCGGCGCCAACGATGACCTGGTAAGCTGTGCCGCCATTAGGCACGCTGTTGCTGACTGGTTGAGACACGTTATAAATGTGCTCGTGGCCGCTGAAATAGGTGGCGTTGTGTTTACTGATCACGGACCAGAAATAGTCGCCGGCTGCATTGTTGGTCAAATACAAGGAAGAAGACGAGCTAGGCGCTGCGCCGGCATAGCTGTAGTAGTAAGCCGGTTTGTGGCCGAATACGAACAAATTGGTGGCACCGTTGGCAACCGCATTGCTTAGGTCGTTATCCAGCCAGTAGCTGGGCGCATGGCCGTCGTTGCCGACCGGGTCGGTGTTAATGACTGCAAAGTGGTAAGTGCCGATATCGAATGAATAACTCAATTGTTGTTGCGAGGTGGTGATGCCATCCGGGTTGCTGGTGCCGTTGAAGATATCGCTCGTGCTTGGGGTGTGGTTGACGCTCCAGTTGCTGCCAAGGGTTAAGCCGCTAGGCAGCAGGCCTGCCAGGCGGTTGGTGTCTAGAATCAGATCACCCATGTTGTCGCGCCAGGCGTTTTCATTTTGCCATTGTGATTTTTTACCGCAACGTTTGCATTGGGTTTCATGATTGCCTGGAACGGGTACCACGTAGGTGCCGGTTTCCATTAGGGTGGCAACCATGCCGCGCCAGAAGCTGTATTGTTGATAGTGTTGCATCAAATCGGAGGTGACCACGTTCTGAATGCTGGTTGGATTGCTGACGGTTAAAGGTTGTGCGGTTTCGGTATCAGCCGGTAGTGGAGCAGCGCTGGTTGGTTTAGCAATGGTAACGCTGCCGGCGCGGGCAACCGGAATATCGGCTAAACCATAGCCCATGATCATGTCGCCATTGAAAACCAACATATTGGCTTTTTGCGATTGAATGGTGCGAATAATGCGTGCCCAGGCTTTGGTGTTTTGCAGCCATTTGCAATCTTGTCCGCTTAAGCCGGGATTTGCAACAAGGCCGGTGGTGGAGGAGGTTGACGGACAGGAGCCGACGCCGACGTCCGCACTGTTGACAACGGATGCGTCAGGGGCTGCGTTGTCTTGTCTGGAGTCGCCGACAGTGGAAAAAGTAAAGACTACCGGGTCTGAGGTTGCCGCTGAGGGCGTCGCTGATAGAACAGACAGCAAGGCGAGTATGGTGGCAGTCAGTGTTTTGTGTTTATTTAAATTTTTATTATGAAACATATGGGCAAAGTCCGAAGGGTTAAAATGCTTAGGAAGTATAATTTTGCAATGTTTCGATTGTATGATTAGTCTATTGCAGTTTAATGACAAAGATAATTAAGTTAGATACTAACGTCTGTGACGCATAGCGGAACATCCTTCTAACGTACATTATTGTTGGGCTGTCGGTTCAGCGATAATCCGGCCTGAACTGCGGACGCCATCGCTGCAAGGGCTGCCGATCGGCAAGGCGGTAGTTTTGTCCGATAGATTTTCCTGTTGACCGTTTTTAGGCCCTAGCTGGAATTGGCAGAGGGTAGATAAAATTTTATGACTGCCGGGTTTTAGACCTTTGGCTATGCGTTTGGCTTCCAATTCCGCCTCTTCGGCTTCTTCCGCTTCTTCATCTTGTTTGTCGAATACGGCGATGCCGGTGTTGCCGGCGTCATCGCTGCAAGGTTTGCCGATTGCGACCGGTTTATGGCCTTTGAGAATTTCGGATTCTCCGGTTTTTGGTCCATTATTGAAATAGCATGTGGTGGAGACTTGGCCGGGCTTGGGTTTCATGGCGCTTGCCTGGCTGAGATGCGGCAAGTTAAAAAACAGGAGGATTAACAGGCGGATGGTTAACGGTTTCATAATGGATGGTTCTAAAGATTATTGGTAAAACAGGAATACTAGTAACTGATTTTAGGTGAATTGTGTGACAGGGAAATGACGAGTGTTAGATGTTAGCTTTTTTTAAGTGTATTTATCAAGATTCGCATAATGTATATTATGTTAAATTATGTAATGCTTGGAATTTGAACTACGGGTACAGCCGAGATACGTGTAAAAATAGGACATAGCGGCTAGTCTAAGCCGTATAACAGGATTCATTTCCTTCGAAGATATTAATTTTTACCAGAAGCACTTCGTTTTTCTACGATGTGGGAAAAAAACTTTCGTCTACCTACACCTGCAATCTCGCAAACCTCGGCAGCGGTTTTTCCAGAGTTTTCGTATAAGATTCTGGCATTTTCCAATTTTTCGGGGTCAGTTTTAGGTCTTCCACCCGTTTTGCCACGCGCTTTAGCCGATGAACGGCCAGCTGCTGCCCTCTCTGCACGAAGTTCTCGCTCCATTTGGTGAATGGCACCCATCATTGATAAGAAGCAACGGCCAGTTGCAGTTGTGGTATCAATATTTTCACGTAATGACACCAAGTTAATTTGCCGTTGTTCCAAGACCTTTGCAGTTGTCAATAAATCCATTAGTGATCGAGTCATTCGACTTAATTCACTGACGACCAAGGTATCACCAGGGCGAGCATATTCCAAAAAACTGATCCCAGCCAGGTCGATCCATGTGCGACCCCGTCATTTTGTCGGTAAAGATTTTTTCACACCCTGCTTTTTGTAATGCATCGATTTGAGAATCTAGATTTTGGCCAGTACTACTGACTCGTGCATAACCGATTCGATGAGAAGTCATAGCTAGAGCAAAAATGAAGTTTAATAGTGCAAAAAGTTAACACATAATACAGTTAAATGCACTATGATTCTTGCAAAGGTTTTTGCACTAAAAATCAAAGGAATGGCATTTGGAAAGACCATACAAACAATGAGTGCAAAAAGTGTACTTTTTGCACTCACTGATATGAAGCGAAAATGAAACTGGTTATCATTTGTGACAAACTACCAAATATTGGGTGCCTGTAAGGATTGCTTTGATTACCTCTAATATAGGGTAAAGAACGGTAGTTTTTACTTTCGGGTTACAATCTCGACATTCGCGGTTTTTATGAATAGTGGCACCGACGCCTCGTAAACATCTAGAAGTCGTATTTTTGTCCTTTCAACATCACAGACATCAGTGACCGTTTCTCTACCCGAAGCGCTCATCAAGCGTCCGGTTGACCGAAGGGTTGGGCGTAAGTACGGTCACTCTCCCTCCCAATAATTTAAGGAGTCGCTATCGCGCCCGACAAACACAAACTTTTGCGGTTTGCCATCAGAGTCTGCGGCGAACTCAGCAAAGACACCAAACTTTCCAGAGTCCGGATACTCGCAGATCTCAGGAGAGAGTTTGGTACTCACCGCAAAATACCGCAGCTCATTAGTACCAGTATTGGTGATTTGGTGGGCAGTTTCCTTGCCACCTGCCGGGAAAGAGATCACGTCACCGGAGCGGATGGGATAGGTACTCTCTCCAATTCGGACTTCACCAATGCCTTGCAAAACGAAGACCATTTCTTCGTTTACGTGGTGATTGTGAAAAGGGAACGCACACTTACCAGGTGGCACGGCGGTAATGTTGTACCCAAGTTTCTGAGCTCCAATACGGGGGCCAATGAATCCCATCTTTGCGTCGAAGCGTTCCACTGCTGGCTCTGAAGGAGCAAATCCCGAAGGCCGTGGTTCAAGCTCGACATCGGCAATGTTGATGATAGGCTTAGGCATGAAGTATCTCCAAAGTAGTTAAACAAAAATGTCCAGTATTGCATTAGCGAAAGCATATCGAAAGCAATGAACTCTGACGCCAAACCTTATGTAAACGGCTGTTAAACGTCCGGTATTGGCAATTATGCAAAGCTTGTGAGCGAGATAGAGGCTTCCAAGCCAGATCGCCTCTCGCTCACGGCAACCCCGCTATGTATAAAAGGACAATTAAAATAATGGCCGACAATTGACGGTCAGAACACCGTTAATTTTGTCGGTGTCAATAGCAGCTTAACTACTGTTCAACACCCAACACCCTTTTAGATAAATGCGATCACGGATATTGAGAATAGACTGAGCGCATCGTTAATTATTTGTTAAAATAATTTCTGCAATTTCTTTGGCATGCTTGGTCACACCAGCATAATGATTAACTTGTTCTGATACAATTGAGCCATACAGCAACATAGTAAGTTGTGACGCCAAGCTATTAGGTTGACTGACTTTACTCTGTTCAGCAAGATTCACTATAAGTAGCCAAAACCTATTAAATATTTCTAAAACCACTTGACGCACTGGCTCTTCAACGCTCGGAAACTCTGATAATGCATTGAAAAATGGACAGCCTCTATACTCCTCTCCTTCCGTTGATTCATTGTTGATGTCGAATAAAGTCAGCAATTTATCTTTTGGGGAATCAATTTTAGACGTAATCGTTTCGTAACGCCCCATAAATATTTGCTCTTGCCTAAGAAGATAGCCAATAATTAGTTCGTTTTTCGAGGCATAATATTTATAAAGACTCATTTTAGAAATACCCGCTTCTCTTATAATGGTATCGACTCCGGTGGCTCGAATACCGTTGTTATAAAAAAGGTGAGATGCCGTTAGTAATATTTTTTCTTGGATGCTATTTGATATGCGCTTCGAGTGTGGCAACTCTTTCTGTGCATGAGTACGTTTTTCTTTTTCCATGGCTGCATCTATTTGCAATTTCAGTTCAGCGAAAGGTGGTGACAAACTTAATTGTCGCTGCGACTACCGCTTGATCAGCAAGGATGCGCTTATGGCCCAGGCCTTCGACGCGCAGGTGTCTGGCACCCGGCCAGGCGGAAGCACTAGCCAAGCTATCTTCGATTGCGATAACAGGATCGTCTGTCGAATGGATGAACAGTGCCGGCTGATGCAGGTACGGCGCGTGATGCGGCACCGAGATCTCACGCACATCGGCGTCAATTGCATCGCACAGCAGTGTCAGCATCATTTCTGTGTCATCTGAATCCAGCCCGGCGGTTACAGCAAAGTTACGTGCATAACTTTCATAGTAAGCGGGGGCTGAGATCAGCACCGCACGCTGCGCAGCCAAACCGGCGTATAGCGCTTCGGCCAGTATCGCCGACCCCATCGAATGTGCAATCACCGCGTGCAGAGGACCCAAAGCCTCGCCCACCCCGTGCAATGCACGTGCCGACTGGGGAACCGACGACTGCTGTCCTGCCGAAGCACCGTGCGCCGGCAGGTCCATTGCCAGCACGGTGTAACCGGCTTTGAGCAACGGTGGTGCGAAGGCGGCGAGGTCCGAAGCCCTTCCCTCCCAACCATGCAACAGCATTATTGCCGGGCCAGTGCCTGCGCGCTGTAGCGCGATCTCGCCTTCCTTCGTGGCGATGCGCAGAGTCTCGCCGCCATGGAGTGCGGATGTCCGGCGTCGCTTTGGAAGTCGAGGTGTCAAGAAATCGCGTACTACCTGTTCTGGGCTGGAGTGCGCGGCGGCGGTGAGGTCGTTCATTTTGAGATTACTTTATTTATCATAATTCACCCGCAAGGCGGTTACCGACGCGTACTTACGCTAGGCGCTGGTGAGAATGAGTTATTTCACCGCCGCTTTGCACCTGATGTTTCCGGGAAAAACCGTCAATCGAGACCAAAATCCTTCCTTAAACTTGAATCCACGGCGCTGGCGGGCATGAAACGCCGTAATTTGCTCAATAATGAAGCCCGGCCTTTAGGGGGACGTCGCATTCTCCATGCTCCGAAAGCTGCCTCGATGATCGTATCCGCAACTCCATCGGGTCCGGGGGCTTTACTCAAATTCTTATGAATAGCCTTTGATACTCTCCCGCGTTCCTCGTCATATGCAGAGATTAATGAAGTGGCCTGTGGCGAGTTGGCATCCAAATTGGTCTTGGTAAAATCAGGTTCGACCAGTACCACACGGATTCCAAACTGACGCACTTCATGATCCAGCGACTCGGATAATCCTTCAACAGCATGCTTGGAAGCCGAATAAATGCCTGCATAAGGTGCCGGTAAAAAGCCTAACACCGAACTGACATTGACGATTCTTCCCGAGCGCTGGGCTCGCATATGCGGTAGTACTGCTTTAATTACTCTAAGGATGCCTAACACATTGGTATCAAAGAGAGATGCAGCTTCCGTAACCGAAGTTTCTTCAACTGAACCCGAAAGCATAAAACCAGCATTATTGACCAGTACATCGATTTGTTTAGTTTGTTCAACGATAGATTGAATGCCCTTTTGAACAGATGTTTCGTCTCGAACATCCATCTCAATGAACTTTACTCCAGGGATAGTCTGGGCTTTGGCGATGCTGCGCACCGTACCGAACACTTGACATCCCCGCAGGGCAAATTTTTCCGCAGCTACACGGCCAATACCCGACGACACGCCGGTTACGATTACAACTTAAGGGTTAGACATAAAAACTCCATAGGTGTGATTTTTTGTATTAAGAGAAGCATTCGATTAGCTCGGCTCCTGCGGTATCTAAATTAATCTGTTTCAACTCAGTGCGACAGGGCTCCAAGGGAATCATGAGAATGATTGCGCATCCCAGCCTCCGCCGAGTGCTTTGAATGATTTGATAGTGGCCCGCACTGAATCCGATTGTGCCTGTATCATGGCATCACGCATTTTCAGTAGGCGTTCGTCCGCATCAAGTACTTCTAGTAAACTTAAAGCTCCGCTTTTATAGCCGGCAAAAGCGGCATCACGCGCTTTTGTAAGCGACGCTTGGCCGGAAGTCAGAATACGCTGTTCATCACTTTTTTTCACAACTGTCGAAAAGGCATTTTCAACATCTGCAGCAGCTTGCAAAACGGCCAGGTGATAAGCAGCTAAGGCCTCATTATTTTGGCCTTCAGCCGCCGCGACTTCAGCCGCTACCCGGCCAAAATCAAATAAACGCCAACGCAAACCAACCACGCCTGCCGCTCGATTAGCGCCAGAACTGAATAGCGCTCCATACTTAGTTGTGATAGTCCCAATTAGGCCTGTTAAGGATATTTTTGGGTAATATTCCGAGATGGCTTGGCCTATCTGCGCACTACTTGCCGCCAACCTCCGTTCTGCCACAATAATGTCTGGCCTTCGTCTTAATAGCTCAGTAGGACCGGTTGCGGTATCAATACCGGGCGCAGCAGGAATCGCTTTGAAGGTTGCAAGCTGAGCGTGATTGGCGCCTGGCTGATCGCCCAGCAGTACATCGAAAGCATTCATTGCAATTTCGAGTCCGTTTTCAAGTGCAGGAATAGTGGTCTGAACCTCAGCCAATGCTCCTTCGGCTTGTCTTAACCGGGCCTCTGACGTGATACCCCGCGAGAACTGCAATTTAATGAGCTCTACTAGCTTGCCTTGCGTACTTGCTCTTTCCTTGGCGATGCCAAGGCGAGTTTGAAGGGTACGAATAGTGATATAGGTTTCAGCTACCTCTGAGGTGATTTCTAGCTGTGCCGCAGATACTGAAGCATGAGCCGCTTGGTATTCAGCCTGAGCGACCTCAATTCCTCTGCGAGTTCCCCCAAAAAGATCAAGCTCCCAGTTTAGGCTGGCATTTAAGTCGTAAACTTCAACATTACGATTAAAACCAGGGATGGAATTAAGTACTCGACCGGTTAAATCTTGAAGGGAAATATGCGCTTTCGTTGCCTGAGAATTGAGTTGTCCGGATGGCAGCAACTGCGAGATAAGACTGGTAACCTGAGCATGTGCTTGGGTTACCCTCGCTCCAGCTTGCTTAAGTGTCAGGTTTTGAGCCAGTGCTCGCCCAATATATTGATTGAGTTGTTCATCGTTAAAGCTCTGCCACCATTGAGTGATATCGGCGATTTCGGTTTTAGTTTTGGCATTATTCCGCTCAATATCGGCGGAATTGTTAAATTTGCTTTCAGGGGCGGCAAGGCTTGGATTTTCATAAGTCGGTCCGACCATGCATCCGCTCAAGGCGATAACAATAGACAGGTAAAGTGTCTTTTTGACAAGTTGGTTCATAAGTTTGCCCCAAAAAGAATATTAGTAACGATTATACAAAATTGTTACTTATTGTCAACACTTTTGAAATTCTGTAATATGAATCTGCTTATTTATAAAACTTTACCGGTAGTACCCTATGAAAAATGAAATCTTAGATTCCGCTCAATCCGGCAGTGGACAGCGCGGTCCGCATCTCATGAAAGACGTATACAGATTCTGGAATCGGCTAACGAACACTTCCTCCTATACGGCTATAAAAAAACTTCAGTTGCCGATTTGGCTAAGGCTATTGGCGTTTCTAGCGCCTATGTATATCGATTTTTTGAGTCTAAACAAGCTATAGGCGAGGCAATTTGCGGTATGGCGCTCGGCAAAATTATTACTGCCATGCACGAGGTAGCCAATAGCGATATGTCAGCATCCAATCGCTTAAGAACTCTTTATGCAACCCTACTGGACAAGGGGCTGGAGATTTTCTTCAATGAACGCAAGCTGCATGAAATCACCATCGCGGCCGTTGAAGAGCGCTGGTGCGTCACCACCCAATATCATGAAACAAAATACGAAGTTATCACCAAAATCCTGCAGGACGGTAGAGCATCCGGCGAATTCGAAAGAAAGACACCCTTAGATGAGGTGGTCATGGCAATCGTCGAAACGCTATACCCTTTTTCCCATCCCATTCTCTTGCAACAGTCGGAACCGGATGTGTTGCATCAACGCGCCATTGCTGTCTCAAACCTCGTCCTAAGAAGCCTTGCTCCTTGATATTTTAAGCTATCATAAGAAATTTTATTGCTCCATTAAGTTACAATTTGACAAAAACGTTACTTGTAACTGATAATAATTCCATGGCATTTATGTGGAGCAGTATTCATGAAAACGTTTTGTAAACTCCCTGTACGGAAAATTTCTCTTTTAATATTTTCTCTAGCTATGGGTTGTTCAAAGCTCCCGGCAACTGACGCGCGGCTTGAACCACCGTTGGTAGTGGTTTCACAAGCAACTTATTCAGTCGGAGATCGGTCTGTTTACACAGGCGTGGTGACCGCTCGAGTAGAAGGCAATATTGGATTCCGGGTTTCCGGTAAAGTGACCGAACGTTTAGTGGATATAGGACAGGAGGTCCATAAGGGACAGGTCGTGATGCGCCTTGATCGTAACGACTTCGTGCTTAACTATTCTGCTCAGGAAGCATCCGTCGCAACTGCTAAAGCAAAATATACACAGGCTATAGCCGATGAAGCACGTTTAAATGGCTTGAGTGAGCAGGGAGCTATCTCCGCTCAGACTTATGATGCCGCCAAAGCGGCATTAGATGCAACAAAGGCGGTACTAGATGCAGCCAAGGCTCAAGCTAACCTGGCAAAAAATGCGGATTCCTATGCAGACCTGGTAGCGGATGCTGACGGTATTATTGTCGGCATTTTTGTAGAGCCTGGACAAGTCGTTGCCTCAGGGCAAGTTGTGATACGCCTTGCCAAAAACGGCCCTCGCGAAGCTGAAGTGTATTTACCGGAAATTGTCAGACCAGAAACTAATAGCGAGGCAACAGCCATGCTTTATAGTGAAGGGCCGAAAAAATTTAAAGTTCGCTTGCGAGAGTTGAGTAAAGCGGCTGATCCTGTTTCTCGGACTTATACAGCGCGATATGTCATTCCTGATTCGTCTTCAGTTCCACTTGGTTCTACAGTGTCTATCGAATTAAATAATGAGGCAGGAGAAAATGTACTCCAGGTGCCTTTAGCGTCCATTTATGATGACGGACGCACAACAGGTATTTGGATTGTCAATCCCCTAAATTCCAGTGTATCGCTCCGTAAAGTGAGCATTAAGCAGGTCTCTGCAGAATTAGCGTTTGTCGTCGGCGAAGTCAGTCAAGATGAACAAATCGTTGCACTCGGCGCACATCTCCTGCATGAAGGCGAAATGGTTAAGATTGCCGACAATAGCAAGGTGGTACTCAAATGAATAATTTCAACTTATCGGCATTCGCTGTCAGAGAACGTGCCATTACGCTTTTCCTCATTATTGCTATCACCGCGGCCGGCATATACGCTTTCCTTAATTTAGGTCGAGCAGAGGACCCTGCCTTTACGAATAAACAAATGGTCATTACTGCTGCTTGGCCAGGTGCAACCGCACAAGAAATGCAAGATCTTGTCGCCGAGCCCTATGAAAAACGTTTGCAGGAGTTACGCTGGTATGATCGCGTCGAAACGATGACACGCCCAGGACTCGCCTTTATGACGTTAACTCTGAAAGATGATATTCCGCCTGCTGACGTGCCTGAGCAGTTCTATCAAGCCAGAAAGAAACTGGGTGATGAAACGCATAAACTTCCGCAAGGCACGTTTGGGCCTTTTATAAATGACGAATATTCCGATGTTGCTTTTGCTTTGTATGCGCTAAAGGCAGAGGGGCTACCTTTGCCATTTTTGACGCGGGAAGCGGAAAATATCCGCCAAAAGCTGCTTAACGTGCCCGGCGTAAAAAAAGTCGATATTTTTGGTGAACGTCCGGAACGCATTTTCGTAGAAATATCCAATGAGAGATTAACCAATCTGGGCGTCAATGCGCACCAAATTATTGAAGCGCTGCATAAGCAAAATGCCATTACGCCTGCGGGATCAATCGAAACTGCCGGTCCACAGCTGTTTGTTCGTCTGGATGGCGCTTTTGATAGTCTCGACAAGATCCGCAATACGCCGATAATAGCCGCTGGGCGCTCCTTCAAGCTTGCCGATCTTGCTGAAGTTAAAAGCGGTTACGAGGATCCCGCTACCTTTATGATTCGGCATGAGGGAAAATTATCGTTAGTATTGAGCGTAGTCATGCAGGAGGGATGGAATGGCCTCAAACTGGGTAAAGCCCTGGAAACAGCAGAGCAGAAAATCAGCAGTGAGCTAGCGCTAGGGTACCAACTAACAAAAATAACGGATCAGTCAGTAAACATCAAGGAATCTGTCAATGAATTCATGCTTAAGTTCTTTGTGGCGCTCGGCGTTGTGATGCTGGTAAGTCTGGTCAGTATGGGCTGGCGGGTAGGCATCGTGGTCGCTGCGGCTGTCCCTCTGACGCTGGCCGCCGTGCTGGTGATAATGATGATCACCGACCGCATGTTTGATAGGATTACCTTGGGCGCTTTGATTATTTCCCTGGGATTGCTGGTAGACGACGCCATCATTGCCATCGAGATCATGGTTGTCAAAATGGAAGAGGGTCTTGATCGTATCCAAGCGGCTGCCTATGCCTGGAGTCATACCGCGGCTCCCATGTTAACCGGCACCTTAATCACCATCATTGGCTTTACACCCGTCGGCTTTGCAAAATCCACGGCGGGTGAATACGCCGGCAATATATTCTGGATCGTGGGCTTTGCCTTATTGACCTCCTGGTTGGTGGCGGTCTTTTTTACGCCGTATTTGGGTGTCAAGCTGCTGCCTAAAATCGAGCCCATTGCAGGTGGGCATGAGGCTATTTACGCTACACCGAATTACCGGCGTTTTCGGTCTGTCGTAAGCTGGGCAGTGATTAACAAGAAAAAAGTAGCTGCGGCTGTGCTGTTTTTATTTTTTGCCGCCATAGTCGGCATGGCAAATGTGAAACAGCAATTTTTCCCAAGTTCGGATCGCCCGGAAATGCTGGTGGAAATTCAGATGCCCTATGGTACAGATATTGAAGCAACCAGCGCGGCTGCCGACAAAGTAGAACAATGGTTGCAACAACAACCGGAGTCCAAGGTGGTGACCAGCTATATTGGTCAGGGAGCACCGAGATTTTTCCTGGCATTTGCGCCTGAATTGCCGGATCCTTCCTTCGCTAAAATTATTGTTCTGACTCCCAATCAAGAAACAAGGGAAATACTGAAATCCCGTTTACGAGAAGCAGTACAGAATGGACTGGCGCCTGAAGCAAAAGTCCGGGCTACCCAGCTGGTATTTGGCCCCTATTCAGCTTTTCCGGTGGCATTCCGGGTTATGGGTTCCGATCCCGATAAAGTCAGAGCCATCAGTAAGGAAGTGGCGGATCTGATGCGGAAAAACCCGCACCTGCGCCAAGTCAATCAGGATTGGGGTAATCTGCAGCCGACGGTACATTTCGTTTTAGATCAGGAACGACTGAAACTGATCGGTATGACGCCAAACGATGTGGGCGAACAATTGCAATTCCTGCTGACAGGCGCGCCCGTTTCGCAAGTTCGGGAAAATATACGGACGGTGGATATTGTTGCCAGAAGCGCTGGTGGGCAACGGCTCGACCCCGCTCGTATTAATGATTTCAACTTGACCAATAAAGAAGGGAAGATCATTCCTCTAAGACAAGTCGGATCGATTGAATTTAGACCTGAGGATCCCTTAATGAGGCGTCGTGATCGCTATGTAACGATTACAGTACGTGGGGATATTGATGAAACGCTGCAACCTCCACAAGTTTCTACGGAAGTCTGGCAGGCATTAGCACCAATCATTCAAACGCTTCCGTCTGATTACAAAATCGAAATGGCAGGCTCCATTGAAGAAGCCGAGAAGGCCAATAAGGCGTTGCTGCCCATACTTCCGATTATGTTGATACTGACTTTAACAGTCATTATCTTCCAGGTTAGATCGTTCTCAGCCATGACCATGGTGTTTCTTACTGGGCCGCTGGGACTGGTAGGGACAGTTCCTATCCTGCTGTTATTTCATCAGCCTTTTGGATTCAATGCGATTCTTGGTTTGATCGGTCTGTCGGGCATTCTGATGCGAAATACATTGATCCTGATCGATCAAATTAAGCATAACGAAGATAAAGGCCTGGATACTTTCAATGCGGTGGTCGAAGCGACCGTTCAACGGTCGCGACCAGTGGTATTGACAGCGCTTGCGGCCATACTGGCCTTTATCCCGCTGACCTCTTCCGTATTCTGGGGATCGATGGCCTACACACTCATAGGCGGAACTGCCGTTGGTACAGTCTTGACATTGTTGTTCTTACCGACCCTTTATGCGATCTGGTTTAGAGTCAAAAGCAGCTAGGTAGGGGTAGATATGCTGTAAGGACACTGACGCTGTTTGGCCAGGAAGCTAAGCGGTAGCGAGCGGCGGCCAAATAGTCCATGGAAGCGCACAGGGGTGCCGGGCGGGTTTGCTCGAAAACCTGCAAGGCTGCCCGAGAGCGAGAAGTACTACCTTCAAGCGACGTGGACTGCCAGGGTGCCGTAGGCATTAAACCGTGCCGGTGCAGACCGATTTTGGGATAGGGATAGCCCAAAATCTTTACGGTCAGAGTCCGGCACTCGCTGCTTTGCTGATAAAACGCGAAAAATGAAATTATACGCGTTGGCGGTGTTTACCCGTCATCGTAACCTTAAACAATTATATTCGAACGTAATCCGAAAGGCCTAATATCCCTTTCCTGTATGGCATCCATCGAACGTATCGCCTACCCACGTTTCAAGCGAAATCCGCTTGTTAAGGAATTAGATGCGCTTTATACCCCAAGCGAGGATGAGCTGCATTTTGCCAATACCATGTCACGTAAAGAACCGACACGGTTTTGTATTCTATTGCTGCTCAAGGCCTTTCAACGGCTGGGTTACTTTCCGGATGTAGACATTATACCCCTGGACATCGTGCAGCATGTTCGTACTGCCAGCAGTATCAGTAGCGAAGTTTCACCAGTTTATTCTGACTTAAAAACACTGTATCGGCATCATCAGGCTATCCGGCAACACTTAGGCGTAGCGGCCTGGAATGATGATGGACTGCGAGTAGCCAGCGAGGCCATGGCTACTGCTGCCGAAGTGATGGAAACCCAGCTGACCTGATCAACGTTGCCATTGAAGAGCTGGTACGGCAGCGTATCGAGCTACCTGCCTTCAGTACGCTTGACCGGCATTCACGGCGAATTCGTACCCTGGCCAATACTCGCATATTCGAGACGGTATTGAAACGCTTATCGCCGTCAGAGCGTGAAGAACTCGACACCTTACTGGAAGTCGGTACTAATCCCAAAAAAAAGTCCCTGTTCTTTGCCATCAAGCAACTGCCTAAACGCTCATCCCTGATGCATCTACAGGATTTGCTGGATCATATCGTCAAGCTTTCCGATACGGTAGGAAGCGACCAGCACTTGCAGGATATTCCTTATGCCAAGATCAAGCATTTTGCCGCAGAAGCTAAGGCCCTGGATGCTGCTGAGATAAAGGAGTTTTCGCCGCCAAAGCGGTATGTACTGATCCTCAGCATGATCCATCGTGCACGCATTCAGGCCCGCGACGATCTTGCCAACATGTTTATCAAGCGTATCAGTCAAATCCATCGGCGAGGTAAAGATGAACTGGAACGGCTACGCATCAAATTCCGTCAGAAAACCGAGCATCTGGTTGCAACGCTGGCCGATGTCATAGATGTTTTGGAAACGCAGCCTGAAGATGAGGAGGCCGGGCGCACCATACGCACTTTGCTGACGAAACGCGGCGGCGCTACGGCCTTGCATGACGATTGCGCGGCCATCAGCGCTTATAGCGGTGATAACTATTTTCCTCTTCTGTGGCGTTTTTATCGTAGCCACCGCTCAACATTATTCCGCATGTTGCGGTTGTTGACCATGACTTCGACAACGGAAGACAAGTCTCTGATGCAGGCTTTGGATGTCTTGCTGAAGCACGAGCACCGAAAAAGCGTCTTGATCGATGATACGGTGGATTTCTCTTTCACTAACGAGCGCTGGAAACGCACGGTCCAGGTGAAAACCGAGGATGGCGAACGAATTAACCGCCAATACTTCGAAGTGTGCGTCTTTTCGGCATTGGCTGCGGAAATAAAATCGGGCGATGTGGCAATTCGGGGTTCGGAAGCCTATGCCGATTATCGTGAACAACTTTTGAGTTGGGAAGAATGCGAACCCTTGGTGGATGATTATTGCCAGCAATTAGGCTTTCCTAACAACGCACAGGGATTTGTTAACAACCTACGTGAAGTGTTAACCCAGAAAGCCGCGGAAGTCGATGAAGGGTTTCCGAACAATAAAGCACTGGGGCTCCATGAAAGCGGCATGCCGATTCTGAAACGGAGTGAACCCCGCGAATCGAAAGCCACGGCTCGTGCGCTCGAAGCGGCTTTACTGCAACGGATGGATGAACGCAACGTCATCGACGTGCTTTGCAATGTCGCCCATTGGACTGGCTGGAACCGACACTTTGGGCCGCTGTCAGGTTCCGATCCCAAGATTGAAAACCCCGGCGAACGGTATATTCTCACTACATTCACCTATGGCTGCAACCTTGGGCCGGCACAAGCCTCGCGTCATCTACGCGGTACGGTCACGCCACACATGCTGTCTTTCATCAACCGCCGACATGCCAATACCAATAAATTAAATGCCGCGCTTAAGGACATTATCAACCACTACCATACGTTTGAATTGCCAAAACTCTGGGGCACTGGAAAATCAGTCGCAGCAGACGGCACGAAATTAGACATATACGTTCAAAACCTACTGGCGGAATACCATATCCGCTACGGCGGTTATGGCGGCATTGCCTATCACCATATTGCCGATACTTATGTGGCGCTGTTCAGCCATTTTATACCTTGCGGGGTATGGGAAGCTATTTACATCATTGAAGGCTTGCTGCAAAATACATCAGACATACAGCCGGATACTGTTCATGCTGATACCCAAGGCCAGTCGGCACCCGTGTTTGCTTTGTCTTATTTGTTGGGCATTAAGCTGATGCCGCGCATCCGCAATTGGCATGATCTGGTATTTTTCCGGCCAAGCAAAGACATTGCCTACAAGCATATCGATATACTGTTCAAGGATGTCATCGACTGGGAGCTGATCGAAACCCATTGGAAAGATTTGCTACGGGTAGTCCTGTCTATCAAGGCCGGAAAGGTTTCATCATCGACCTTGTTACGCAAGTTGAGCAACTATAGCCGTAAAAACCGGCTATATCAGGCTTTCAGGGAATTAGGCAGAGTGGTGCGTATCATCTTCCTTTTGGATTACATATCCGACATGGAATTACGCGAACAGATTACGGCGACCACAAATAAGGTGGAAGCGTACAACGGATTTTCCAAATGGCTGTTTTTCGGCGGTGATAGCGTTATCGCCGACAACGATCCCGAAGAACAGGAAAAGGTCATTAAGTATAACGATCTGGTGGCTAATGCCGTTATCTTCCAGAATGTGGTGGATCAGACACGGATACTGCGAATGCTCAAAGAAGAGGGATTTCCGATAAACCGCGATGATGTTGCAACTTTAAGTCCTTACGTCACAAGCCATATCAAGCGTTTTGGAGATTACATCATTGATTCAAATGCGATTCCAGAGCCTATTGACCCAACATTGCCGATATAATCAACTTAGTCTAGATACTATGTCCTATTTTTACACGTATCTCGGCTGTACCCGAACTATTGTTTAATTTCCCAAAAAAACGCCAGTTTTTGATGACTAAAATTGGGAAGCGGATAATTGACGCAAAGCCTTGTCAGCTGTGGGTTTCCGCAATATCCTATGGGACTTTGGTGTCGTTTGTTTAAACGTACCCCTCGATGGCCTCTACTAAGCGGGACAGGGAGGATTTGGCTTCCAACATATTTACGGTGTGCATTAAGTATGACTCTCTGTTACTCAAATTTTCGTAACTATTCAGCGTATTCACAGAGGCGTGGACGGACGCCATCGTTCCCACGCTCCGGCGTGGGAATGCATCCATGGACGCTCTGCGTCTTCTTGAGCGGCCAAGCTTTACAACAGTGGAACGGCTCCAGAGCATTAATAAAACCTGTCTCCGGCAGAGTGGTCGGATAAGCCGGTTTTCGTTACTTGTAACGATTTTTTATCCAGGTAATCATATGATTCCTGAATATTCCCAAATGCGGAAAGGACAACTTGATCGGCGGAGATAATCAATTGCTCAAGGGTTTCGCGCTCTGTTAACCCTCGGTAAATAGACAGGCGTTCGAGCGCGAATTTGGCGGCATTATCGATCCAGACATTCAAATTCGATTCGCCGTTGTCACCGGCGGAGCGTCTTTTCAATCTGTAATCGCGCTGACGCTGGGCATTGGATTTAGGGTTTGCAGAGTTTGGGCGGCCCCGGCGAGAAGTGTGTTGCTGGGTTTCTGTTTGCATAACATTTCCCCATATTGGTACTGGTAAAGGTCTTTTTATTATAGCAAGTCTTAAAATTTATTTTGTTACAGATAACAAAAAATATAATTTAAAATTAATAGTCAAATGGCTAAGAATTCAGCCATCAATATTGTAAAATGCCCTTGTTTTAATCCCCTCACCCCAACCCTCTCCCGGAGGAGAGGGAGTAAATCGCCACCGAATTCAGGGAGGTTATTTATTACGATATTCTAAGCGATAAACTCAAGCGGTGGCTTTAATACCTATGCCGGTTTCTTGATAGGAGGCGCATCTTTCGCGATTGATGCGCTTCACTTTTTTAACCTGAAATATTTCGTATATACTATCCATTAGCCTGTTACTCGGACAACCAGCCCTGCAAGGCCTCGATAATCTCTTGCGCCTGTTTCTCGCTGGATATATTGAATTTGGATTTCTGCTGATATTCTCCGTTACGTTTTTGATAACGGCGTATGGTAAACCGGTCCTGGCTGTATTGCTCTTTAGCGGGTTCCCAATCCTGATAGCGGTAAATGACAGTGGCCCAAGCTCCTTTGCTCAGGACTTTTTTATCCAGTTCCTTGACGGTTTCTACCCCGCCGTCTTCGTAACGAACGGTTAATTCTTCAACGGTTTCAGCCATTATTCCCTCTAGCAATGTTTAAAAACGGCGGGAGTCTATCATAAATATTAATAATTCAAATACGCTTAATGCGTGATAAATTCACCGAAAGCCCGACTGCCCTCCCCTGTGGCTATGGTATTAACGACTTTTAAGGTTTTGGCGTCAATCACTGAGACATTGTTATCGAACCAGTTGGCGACATAGATATGCCGATCGTCAGGGCAAATGCCGATACCTTCCGGTTTATCGCCGACATCGATCACCGCAATCTGTTTTAACCTGGCGGTATCGATCACCGACACCGTACTATCGTCCTGGTTGGTGACAAACAGCAAACTATCGTTTAAAGCCAATACCACCGCGTAAGGTCTTGCCCCGACTTTAATGCTTGCCAAACGCTTTAGATGCTGGGCATCCAATACGGTGATATCATCGCTTTCGACATTGGCGGTATACAGTCTCTTGCCTTGGCTATCCACAGCAATCCCGAAAGGATGCACGCCGACTTTGGTGGTGTTTCTGAGTGTTAACTTTTTTAAATCGATTTGCGAAATCGAATTGTCGATCCGATTGGCTACATATAACCAGCGGTTATCGGGACTGACCGTCATACCGGATGGCGACTTGCCGACCGTCAGGGTTTTGATGTTTTCAAAGCTATTCGCATCGAAAACCGCCACCGAATTTTCATACCAGTCCGCCACGAACACAAGTTCGCCGGTCTTGTCGCTGGCAATGCCAAGCGAAGCGCCGCCGACTTTGACTTTTCTTAGGACATTGAACTTTTCACTGTCCAGCACGGCAAAACCGCCGCCCTCCGGGGTGCTGATATAAACCTGTTTCAGTTTGCCGTTAATGGCCACCCCTGCCGGTTTACCCTCAACTTTAATGGTTTCGATGACTTTTTGATTTTGGGTGTCGATCACCGAAACCGAGTTGTCGAGTTGATTAGTGATGAAAGCAAGCGGCGCGGCAAAAACGGCGCTTTCAAAGAAGATTAAAAACAACAAAACTGGGAACAATTGCATCGGCATGTACTGACAAAAATCTGCGGTCGGAAAGCCGGTTCCCCTAGGAGCAGAGAACCGGCCCTTGTTGAAGAATTAACTTCGCTTGCCTTAAGAACTTAAACTGTAACTATTTATATAACTTCCGTAGGGTGTGCTGAGCGGTAGCGAAGCGCATCGATCGCGAACGATGCGCTTTAATATCAGGCCCGGTCAAGCATACCAGGAACCGCAGGCACTTATCGCTTAATATCGATTTGCACGTTTGCAGTGCCGCCAGGGGCAACTTTGTGCGCCAGGCTGTTAAGACCCTTGGTCAAAACATCGGTAACCGCTTTATCGGCAGCTTCTTCATTCAATTCGGCTGGTGGATTGTTGTTAACATAAGCGCGATAGTAAGTCGCTACCCATTCCACTTCGGCTTTACCGCCCTTATCGGCAACGGAGATTTCGGCGGCATAGTTACCGACCGGCAATACCGGAATGTGTTCGTCCTGACCGGCGTGTTTGAGGGTGCCGGTGTTGCTCATCTCGGTAATTTTGTATTTATAGGCCATTTTGCCGGCATCATAGGCTTTCAGCTCTTCGGTGATGGTGCCGCCATTCGCCAGCGTCAGTGTCCGGATAGCGCCTTTGCTATTGCTGCCGTCGCCTTTTACGCTTTTAATGCTGGGATGCCAGGACATATCGTCGTAATTTTTGATCACGTCCCAAACTTTTGCCGCTGGTGCGTCTATAGTCACGGTCGCTGTCATTTTTGCTCTGACCGGGCCATGGGCGTTAACCATGCCTGCAAACAAAAATAAAACGGCGGAAACAAATAGCGAGGTTTTTTTCATAACACTTTCCTATGGTGGTCACATAAAATAAAGCCGGAGATTATAAAATAAAATCCAGCCGTGAGTATCCGCAAAAGCAAATTTCCGGAAATTCTACAGGTTTTCTTCCAACCGGCCCTAAACAAATTAATGACTACCGCGACTTTTTTCTGGCATGACTACGAAACCTTCGGCACCGACCCGCAACGCGATAAAGTCTGTCAATTTGCAGGCATACGCACCGATTATGATTTTAATATCCTCGGCGACCCGATTATGGCCTACTGCAAACCAGCCGACGATTATCTGCCGCATCCGGAAGCCTGCCTGATTACCGGCATTACCCCGCAAATCGCTACGGAAAAAGGCGTTTGCGAAGCCGAATTTGCAGCCTTGATTCATGAACAACTGGCACAACCCGCTACCTGTGCCCTGGGTTACAACAGCCTGCGCTTCGATGACGAAGTCACGCGGAATTTGCTGTATCGCAATTTCTACGATCCGTATGCACGGGAGTGGCAAAATAATAACTCGCGCTGGGATATGATCGATGTGGTGAGAGCCGCCAGAGCCCTACGACCGGAAGGCTTCAACTGGCCGCTGAATAGCGAGGGCGTTGCGAGTTTTCGACTTGAAGAACTGACTGCGGCCAATGACATCGGTCATCAGTCGGCACATGACGCCCTATCGGATGTCTATGCCACCATTGCCGTTGCCCGCCTGATACGTGAGCGCCAACCCAGGCTATTTAAATTTTTATTGGAAAATCGCTCAAAACCAGCCGTGCAAAGATTATTGCAATTAGGCAGTTTTACGCCGCTTGTGCATATTTCCGGCCGCTTTCCGGCCCGAAAAAACTGCCTGGCTATTGTCCTGCCAATTTGTGAACATCCGTCTAAAAGCAATGAAGCCGTGGTTTACGATTTATCGGTCGATCCGGGGCCATTGCTGGAACTTAGCGCCACGGAAATTCAGCAAAGGCTGTTTATCGCCACCGATGCCCTACCGGCAGGCGTGGAAAGAATGCCTTTAAAAACCGTACACATTAATAAATGTCCGGTATTGGCGCCGCTTTCGGTGATTACGCCGAAAGATGCCGAACGCCTGGAACTCGATCTGCAACAATGCGCTGTCAATGCTCAACGTATCCAGGCCGCCGGCCAGCTTAAAGAAAAACTGGCTGTAGTGTTTACCTCCGAATATTCAAATACGATCAGCGATCCCGATTTGATGATCTACAGCGGCGGCTTTTTCAGCAACAGGGATAAAGCGGCGATGACCAAAATCAGATCGTCACTCCCGGCAAAACTTGCGAATTTAAAACTCGATTTCGACGACGCCCGCCTGCCGGAAATGCTGTTTCGCTACCGCGCCCGTAATTACCCGCAAACCCTGTCGAGTCAGGAGTTACTGGATTGGCGGCAGTTCTGTAACGAACGTTTAACTAACACTGATGAAAGTAAATATCTGACTTTGGATTTGTTCTTCGAAAAAATCCGGATGCTGCAAGCCGGGATGGGAGCAGAGCAGCCGGTATTGAAACAGTTAATGGAATATGGGCTGAGTTTGAAAAATTTGTAACGGCTCGCCGTTTAAAAGTTTTACCAGGCATTAAACGGAAGCGTCTGTGCGTTAGTAAATTTCTATATTAGCAAATTGAAATCGACATTAAGATAGTCAGGTGTGAATCTTGGCAGTCAAATCAAGGCCAAGTGCTTTCATTACGGCAAGCGTGGTTTTCAAGGTCGGATTTCCGTTCTCGCTAAAGGAACGGTAAAGTTGTTCGCGGGAAAGCCCGGTTAGTCCGGCAATTTGCGCCATACCCTTTGCACGGGCGAGGACGCCAAGTGCGTGAGCTATGTAACTGGCGTCGTTCGTCTCGAACGCTTCGGCCATAAAGGTTGCCATTGCTTCGTCAGAAGCTAAATCCTCAGCAGGATCGTAGGTTGTCAGTTTTTCAGCCATTTCATTCACTCCATTCAGCAGCCAGGCGTTTAGCCACCTTGATATCTTTTGTTTGCGTACTCTTATCACCACCGCACAGTAAAACAATGATCGTATCGCCTCGTTTGTGGAAATAGATGCGGTATCCGGGACCGTAATGGATGCGTAATTCGCTAATCCCTTGCCCCACAGGTTCCACGTCCCCAGCATGACCGAAGCCAAGGCGGTCTAAGCGGGACGCTATCAAACCGCGTAGCCGCTCATCCTTAAGTTTCATTCTCCATTTCCTGAAAGTCTCAGTTTGCTTTATCTCGATCATTTCTTATTGTAGTTTATTAACTACATGGTAACAAGGGTTATTTAGTATTCTTCAACCCACAAATGCCAACGCCACTTATATCAATGGTACTTGCTTTATTGCAGCCCCGCTTTTGCCGTTTACTCCAGCTGCCTGCATCTCAGGTAATCCATTACAATGCACACAGAACATTTGCCTTAATATTTTTTATAGAGACTTTAATGCTAGTACTGCCTCTGGACCAGCTGCTACACCGATGATTGTTGCAACTGCGTCAGCTATTATTCAAACCGATGGTCAGCCACATTCTGTAACTTTTTCTGGATTTTCCTCTTATGATTCAACTAAAACCCAAGTCACAAATAATACACACACTCTAATCCCAGCCGGACAAAACGCCATCAGCGTAACAATACCTGATAATGGTTCGTGCGATGGAACATTAAATCCATACCCGGCCAATAATTCCGGCGTTCCACTTCCGCAAGTCTTTAAACCCGGCATGCCGCTGGTTTTTAATTGGTAAATATGGGGGTTAGGGCCGTAGGGCGGAACTCCGCCACTCGAAGCCGAGCAACTTTCCAGATTGTTGGCTGTTATCATTTATTGGATAAATTGTCGGGTATTTTGCTGTCGCGGACTTGGCGGATCGCCTGTCGGCATCCACCCTACGGGCCTTCATCGATTAACCTACACCTATAGCCATGTCATCTGCCATGATTTTTCTCTTTATAACCTCGCCAGATTCTTTTGAATAACGGCAAGCACTTCATCAAAGGGCGGCTGTCCCTGGTAATAAAGCGCGGCACGGCGTTCATATTCCTTTTGGTAAATGGCTCGCGTGTGAACATCCTGTAGGACAAGGGCTTCATTTTCTATGAGTGGTTTCTGGCGGTCAATTGCAGGAAAACGCCGGTTCTTATGCGCGTTATATTGATCGGTTCCAATAAATACCTGAACTCCGTTATTCTGCAATAGACAGAAAACGTCATAGTAATGACGCATAAAATTGGGTGGAAACTTATCGTCTGAATTTTGGTGCTGTCTGTATTTCGTGACAATAGCCTGTAATTTTTCCACCAACGTATAGCCGGGATCATAGCAATGGATTTGCCGCGCTCTACTATCTATGACATTGACCTTTTAGTCAAAGGCAAAGTCCATAGCCCATGAGCTGATGTCTAATGGTCGATTAGGCATAACATCATCAAACCCAACTTCGAGAAGAACCCCTTCCTTGGCGCTGTCGTCTGATGGAAATTTGGACTCATAGTAAAGCCGAATGCCGCCACTAAAATATTTCGGCGTACTGTCAAACTGTGTATCCCGATCAATTTTTACGATGCCAGGAATGCTGATGCTACTGGCCAGATAATCATAATAGTCCTTGCGGCTTTGGCGGTCTTTTTCCTTATCATGGTTTGCGGATGTTCGGATTTGCCTGCCTTCCGGCGGTGCGATGTGAATATCAATGTCTTCAGAGAAACGATAAATAATACCGCACCCCTTGGAGAGCGATGTTCCACCCTTAAGCTGAAACTCGTACCCAGCCAGTTTGAGTCCATAAAGACAATGCATGAGCCAATAATCTTTTTCAGCCAGGTACGGATCGATCTTGTGCTCACCCGCCACGACCCGAATGAGATCGGTAAAATCAGGGTGTTCATGGAGATAAATTTTAGACGGCATGTTTCATATCTTCAGAACGAAATAATTTTTCAAAAAAACTTTGCGTTCTCGCCCCTGCATACTCTTGAACGGTTTTCATCAGTTTGACCTTATCCATGCTGCGTACTTTTTCGGCGACGCTTTTAAGAACGCTTTCTTTATCTTCCGCCAGGAAGTGAAGATTATTGATAAGATCCACTAACAAGAATTCCTGACTGCTTTTCTCAGGAAAACGCGATCTTTTCAAAAAATAGAAGTGCCGTCCGTTCAGTGTATATCTGCCATCCCGCTTATGGTTATATACGAGCTTCTCGTTGTAAAGCTGTGTGGTGCCTACGCCCAGGGAGTTATAGGCATTCAAGGAAGTTATATAGAAATGGTCATCTTTAAGAAAAGCACGGATAAGCGTTTCGTCTTCTGGCGGAACATCACCAAAAGCCGTTTTCTTGGGACAGTAATAAACGCCCCCCGCAAGTTTCTGTATAACCCCTTTGCTGACCAGTTGCTGTAAATGGCGATCAACGGCATTTGACCATTTGGCTAGATCGGCCCGCCGATAAACTTGCCCAGGTTGAAGATATTCTTGTAGTTCGTTGACTTTTGGCATAGCTACTCCTCCAGTTTCACTATATAGCAACTTTGCCTGAATGTCATTTATTTAGTCTAAATATCATGCATATTAAATAGTAATCGTATTTTGACCCGCAATTGATGATTATCGCTTGAAAAGCATAGCTATCCGTTCAAAAAGCCTATGGGACTTATTTCCATACAGCAAAATGATTTTCAGCAAGCACTCAACTTTCTAGTCAAATCCTTGCTGGTTGCCCCAAATCAACCGCAAGCGCTCTCTCATTGCGGCATAGCCTTGGCAAATCTGAATCGGATGGATGAAGCGGTGATCTGTTTCGATAAAGCAATTGCCTTGCAAGCGGATTTTGTCCTTGCTTATAACAATCGCGGTACGGCGCTGCAATTTTTGCATCGTTTCAAGGAAGCCGTAGCCAGCTGCGGCGGGCTTGGCGGATCGCCTGTCGGCATCCGTTCGGGCCTATTCGAAATTATCGGCCAAAGGCAATATAACGCCTAAGCGGCGACCCCGCCGACCAGACGAATGATTCGGTGTAATAATGCATCAGCGACAGATAGCCGATTATGCCCAAAGTCGCCGCCTTGTATACTTGCGTGGAAAACAGCGTTTGGGCGATGAGATTTAGCAGATCGTCTCCATAAACCTGAAGAAGATAAGTCAATAACAGTGAAAATAAGGGCAAAACCGCTGCAACCGGCAAACGGCAGGCATTGGCCAGTTTATACAAACCTGTATCGGTTTGTGTGCCATGCCGGTTGACATCATGGCTGACGTAAAAACTGTAAGCGGTAATGTCGTGCACCAGTCTGGGCATTAAAATAGCCAGAAAATAATAATGTTCCGAGAATAAATACCAGCTGCAAATCACCAGCAAGGTATTAGCCCATAAAAACCATAGTCCGAAGGCATTTGGTACCTGTTTTTGGCAAAGCAGGGTGCTGGCCAGCAAGCCGATGCATAACACGCTTGCAATCTGCATGATCGATTCAGCTTGGGGAGCCGTTAAACCGTCTTTTAGGAAAATACCGAGATAAATAAATATCCCGGCTGTGACGCTCAACCATAATTGCAGATAAAACGACTTGGCGGGTAGCCGGCAGACCGCTTTGGCAATGCCGTGCTGTTGTTTCAGGACGTGATACACCGTCCAGCAGGCTGTAATGATATACAGCACCTTATAAGGTATGAACAGGCTGCCGATGCCGAAAAAGGCGATGATAAACACCGTCATGCCGATTATTTTGTTTTTATAGGCGGCCAGGTAATCGAAATGGCTACCCAATAACAAATTACTGGCGATAATGTGCGGCGTACCGAACAGGATCTGAAACAGCAAAAAATGGCTGGGACTGCTGGGCAGCATGTCCCGTAATCTAAACTCGAAACCGAACTGATCCACTAATTGCGCCAACAGGCAGAGCGGAACAATGCCATACAAGCTCAACAGAAAGCGGAACGACACCGCCATTCGCGTGCCGGTGCCTTGATCGGGAAAAGATATACTGGGTGCTGACATGACGCCACCTTTATTTTTTATATACGTCGCTGCCATTATCGCAATTTTGGCTAGCGACTCAAAAAGTTATTAATCTTAAGGTACTTATTGTGGAAGAATTTTCGGTGCTTGAGAAGTTAAAACCTTTTCTGATCGGCAAGCAGTTAAAAATCGCAGTTGCGGAAAGCCTGACTTGTGGCCGGCTGCAAGCCGCGCTAGGCTCTATCAGCGGCAGTTCGGACTTTTTCGAAGGCGGCATTACGGCTTATAACCTACAGCAAAAATCCAGGCTGCTGGCTATCGACAGACCACATGCCGAAAGCGTCAACTCAGTCTCGCAACAAGTCGCCTTTGAGCTTGCCAGGGGCGCCTGCACTCTTTTCCAATCCGATATAGGTATCGGTACTACCGGTTATGCCGAACCCAGCCCGGAAAACCGGGTTTATCAGCCGCTAGCCTACTTTGCCATATGCCGGCAAAGCGGCGATCAAATAGAAAACATCGCCGGCAAGCAGATACTTGGCAGCGGATTGAGTCGAATAGCCATGCAAAAATACGTCACCGAAGCGGTTTTGCAGGAACTATTAGCCTATGTTGAACATTGCGATTGAGAGGTTTTGGTTTTCGCCGGCTATTAATTCATGACTTATTAAATAGACAAGCATACCCTGCCCCGGAAGTTCCAGCAGTTTTATGTAAAGTGGCCATAACGCCGCGATATAACCTTTCCCATTTCGTTAAAATCCCCATGCCACAAAATACCCAAACCTCGGCTGAACCGCAAAAACCCAACAACACCCCTGCCCGGCTTTACCTTTGGGTATTGATCGCAACGGCGGCCGGCGGCCTGTTCGGCTACCTGGATGCGCAACATGCCGTCACCCTCAAACCGGTAGGCGATGGTTTCATCAGCCTGATCAAGATGCTGATAGCGCCTGTGGTTTTTTGCACTATCGTGTTGGGGATAGCCGGGGCCGGTAATATGAAAAAATGCGGCAGGGTCGGCGCTAAAGCTCTGCTGTATTTCGAAGTGGTATCAACCGTTGCGCTGGCTTTAGGCATGCTGATAGCCAACATTCTACAGCCGGGGAAAGGTTTCGGCGTGGATCCGGCAACTCTGGATGCCAACGCGGTTTCGGTCTATACCAAACAGGCGGGCGAACAAAGTTTAGCCAACTTCCTGCTGCACATCATTCCCAAAACCTTTGCCGATGCCTTTACCGGGTCCGGCGATTTGTTGCAGGTATTGCTGGTTGCCGTGCTGTTCGGCTTTGCTTTGCAACAGATGGGCGCTGCCGGCCAAACTGTTTATCGATTCATTGAAGAAAGTTCGCATATCTTTTTTGCGGTGATGAACGTGATTATGAAACTGGCACCCTTCGGTGCCGGTGCGGCGATGGCATTTACTATCGGCAAATATGGCGTGCTTGCACTCAAGCCTTTGGCGGCGTTGATGGGCTGTTTTTATCTAACCTGCGGACTGTTTGTGATTTTTGTATTGGGTAGCATAGCCGCTTTGCACGGATTCAATATTTTTAAGCTGCTGCGTTTCATCAAGGAAGAAATGCTGCTGGTTTTAGGCACCTCGTCATCCGAATCGGCATTAGTGCCGCTAATGAAAAAACTGGAACGTCTGGGTTGTTCGCGCTCGGTTGTCGGTCTGGTGGTGCCTTCCGGGTATTCCTTTAATCTGGACGGGACCAATATATATCTGACCATGGCAACGTTATTCTTGGCCCAGGCGCTAAATATCGACTTGCCGCTGACCGATCAGCTAAAACTGCTGCTGGTGGCGATGCTCACCAGCAAAGGCGCTTCCGGCGTCACCGGTGCCGGCTTCATAACCCTGGCAGCCACTTTGGCGGTCGTACCGTCCATTCCCGTCGCCGCGCTGTCGCTGATTCTCGGCATAGATCGGTTCATGTCCGAGGCACGCGCCCTCACCAATATTATCGGTAATGCCGTGGCAACCATTGTGGTGTCGCACTCGGAGCATGAGCTTGATCATGCAACGATGCATGATGAGTTTAATGCCAAGTCTAATGCAGATCTTTAACTGTCGATGGTATTGAAAAAAAGCATTCCTGTATATTCCTTTTGTGCAATTCCCGAATAGGCCGTCGAGGCAGTAATTGCCGAAGCCAACTGTGCCTTTACAGGGATATGGAAAATACCCATGGTTTAACCCGAAAAGTCAAAATGAAATCAACCGGCGCAATATTAAAAATGTAGTCCAGCCAAAAGCCTAAAATTTAATAATGCAAATCTGTAAAAGTCGCAGCAGACTTTTTAATCACGGCATAGACGCTACACAAATTAATTACTTGCCGGCTGTAAATATGGTTAAAACATCCGGCAGCGCATGCTCTCCATATAAGTATTGGCACGTATAGATTTTTTATTTCGAATGTGAATATTAAAATGAGAGCTCGTTTTATTGAGCTACTGGCAAGCACGGTTATTGTGATAAAGACTACACTCATGCATAGCTTACTTAACCAAGCATTCAAAATAATTAACAGGCCGGCAAAATATCGCTCATTTATAAGTGTTGCCACGTATAGATTTCTTGTTTCTAATGTGAAATCATTATCGAGAAGTTCTATTAAACAACCGGCTGAGGCGGTTTTTGCGATAAAAGTTTCACTCATGTTTAGCGTTTACAATTTTTCGGCATACTGATCATGAAAGCATGAATACCTTACACTTATAAGTGTTGCTACGTATAGATTTATTGTTTTTAATGTGAAATGATTAAATGGAATATATTGTACAAAGCAATTAAGAATTATGGTTATAGCGATACAGGCTTTTACTCAAAATTATAGTCTTATCGATATTTCACCATAATGAACAATTAAACTGTCATAATTACGATTAAGGCATCATTAAACGGCCTATATAATAGTGTATTTTTTACAAAAAACTAATATTAAATAATGAAAAAAACATTAGTTACCGGCGGGGCGGGATTTATTGGATCACATCTTTGCGACCGTCTAATTGCTCGCGGTGAAGATGTATTATGTGTTGACAACTTTTTTACCGGTAATAAGCACAATATCGCCCATTTATCCGGAAATCCAGGCTTCGAACTGATGCGCCACGACGTTACCTTTCCTTTGTATGTGGAAGTGGACCAAATTTTCAATTTAGCCTGTCCGGCCAGCCCTATCCACTATCAATTCGATCCGGTACAAACCACTAAAACCAGCGTGCATGGCGCTATCAACATGCTTGGCTTGGCAAAACGCGTCAAAGCCCGAATTCTGCAAGCTTCGACCAGTGAGATTTATGGAGACCCCGAGGTACACCCGCAAATCGAAGCCTACTGGGGTAGCGTGAACCCGATAGGAATACGCAGTTGTTACGACGAAGGTAAACGCTGTGCGGAAACGCTATTTTTTGATTACTACCGTCAACATGGGCTGGACATCAAAGTTCTGCGTATCTTCAACACCTACGGCCCGCGCATGCACCCGAACGATGGCCGTGTCGTCAGCAATTTTATCGTTCAGGCACTCAAGGGCGAGGATATCAGCATTTACGGCGATGGGACGCAAACACGCAGTTTCTGCTACGTTGATGATCTCGTCGAAGTCATGTTACGGATGATGGATACGCCCGCAGGCTTTACAGGTCCTGTTAACGTCGGGAATCCAGGTGAATTTACCATGCTGGAATTGGCCGAATTGGTGATTCAACTTACCAGGAGCAAATCCCGCCTGGTATTTCTGCCGCTACCCTTCGACGATCCCAGACGGCGCCAGCCCGACATTACCCTGGCCAAGGATAAGCTCGGCTGGGAACCTAATGTATGCTTAAAAGACGGCTTACAAGAAACGATAGCCTACTTCCGCAAATTACTTGCCGGAGAGTTGATCTCAACTAAACAATCCTTGGACATATCTATCCCACAGCTTGCGCTTTTTGAGACTAACCCCGCTTAATCCTGCCGGTTATTACAATGCCAAAGACCCTGATATGACTTAAGCCGGAGTTATGAAGTTGAAGAGCCATAAAACAGGTTTTAAGACATGGGAGAGAGTAGCTTACGGAATTGTTGAATAAGCAACAGTACTAGATGACAGAATTCATTCATAGATACCTTTAGCTTTAATCGGCTACTGGTTTTACTGCTGAGAAACATGAAAAAAGGAGTGCATTATGCAGATTTTTAATATTCCACTTAGGCTAATAGACTTTACGACTTTAGTGATCGCTTTCCTACTCACTGCCGGCATTATCACCTACCCGGACATTGACACATCTTTCGCCGACTTTCTCTCGATGCGGATTATGGTCTCCAATTTTCTTATCTTCGCGGGTTTCATATTTTCCTGCCTTATCATCATGACTCAATGCGGGCTTTACCGGGTAAGAACAATGCCCATGTCTCAAGTTGAGGCCTTCAATATTGTGAGTGCCATGTTTTTAGGGACCGGCGTACTGACGATTATCACGCTGGTCGCCGATATAAACATGGTTAACACCAAATTCCTGTTCATTTTTTGGTTTGCATCCGCATTAATGATCATTCTGAACAGGGTTTTCACCCGAGGCATCGAAAAAGTATTACGTCCGAAAGGTCTGAACCTTACATCCGTTCTCATTATTGGAACTAATGATCGTGCTATGGACCTTGCCGAAATGATAGATTCACGACCGGAGATCGGTTATCGCATCCAGGGATTCGTTGACGATCTCCGGATGCAGAACGACCGGTTTATTAAAAGCGGTCATAAGGTCGTGGCAACAATCGATGAATTGCCCCATTTCCTCTGGAATAATCCTGTCAACGAAGCGATAGTCTGCCTGCCTTTAGGCACTTTCTATCATGATGTCGCCAGGATCATCGAGCTCTGCGAAAACCAGGGTATCACGGTCCGTATGCCTACCGATGTCTTCAACCTCAGGGTGGCTCAGTCGAAAGTCGAAAATTTTGGTAAAGAGGCCATGATTACGATGGTGACCGGTTCTATGTTCGGTTGGCGACTAATGCTAAAACGGGCGATTGACATCATCGCGTCGGCAATACTGCTTGTGCTTTTGTCGCCGGTACTCCTCATCACAGGAATTGTCATAAAGAGAAGTTCGCCCGGCCCGATGTTCTTTGTTCAGGACAGAGTCGGTTTCAACAAAAGAATTTTCAAAATGTACAAATTCAGGACAATGGTCATTGATGCAGAAAAGAAACAGGCGGAACTCGAAAAGTTAAATGAGGCGTCCGGACCGGTTTTCAAGATCAAGGATGATCCCCGCATCATACCGTCTGGAAAACTTTTGAGAAAACTTAGCATAGACGAACTCCCGCAACTCTTTAACGTTTTCAAAGGCGATATGAGTCTGGTCGGTCCAAGGCCCCTTCCTATAAGGGATTACCAGGGATTTAACGAGGTTTGGCACTGTAGAAGATTCAGTGTTAAACCGGGAATAACCTGTCTTTGGCAAATCAAAGGCAGGAGTAATGTCTCCTTCGGCAGATGGATGGAACTCGATATCCAATATATAGACAATTGGTCTCTTTGGTTGGATATGAAAATTTTGTTGGGAACCATTCCAGCTGTCATTAGAGGCTCCGGCGCAGCTTAATTTAAAAAGATACTTGAAATACTAAGACTATTTCTGTCATTTGTTTAAATTAAACCAATAACAATTATTATTTTTTCTCTTGCAATTTTTAAGGTGGTGGTTATGTTTTCCCGACGTGAAATTCTGAAATTTGGCCTTGCGACAGGTGCAGCATCATTTTTAATGGATCGATTCGGAATGATCGATACTGCCCTAGCAAACACTACAACCACCGCAGCCTCCCTGCCCTTATTCGGGTTTTCACCAACTACTCCCCCCAACATGGATACTTCGTCAATTATTAATCCGGGAACTAGAGTCCTCGATTTTACGGGAACCAAATGGGGGGCTAGTGTCGGTTCTCCTGATCTACAAATAAATACATCAGCAATCCAGCCTCGTACCGGCGTTAAGGCTACGCTAGGTTGGGGGCCAATAACAAACAGCAATGAAACCATTTTGATTGAATTAAACGAACTACCGAACGGCGATCCTATATCTTTTAATGGGCGCTTTGGAATTTGGATTTACTGTGCGAATCAACCCGGTTATGGCCCGAATCAAACAGTGGATAGCTCTATCAATATCGAGATGTCGACAGATGCGACCGGGAATTTCGGCAGCGGCTTTGGTCTTTCGTTTAATTCAAATCAACTAAGAGAAGGCTGGAACTTTCTGAAATACATTAATAATCCGGTTGGGCACCCTTTGGGAATAGGCGATTACTCATGGGGAATTACCACTCATGCAGACATACTTCTGCAACCTGTTTATGCCATCAAGATTATTGCAAATGAAAGTATTAATACCGGGGCTACATGGTATTTGGATTCATTGTGGACAGGCTTTAAAAATAAGCCTCAAGTCGTTTTGGGTGTTGATGAGGATACGCCCGATTTCCTGACTTATTGCCTTCCGGTATTTCAAAGCTATAACTGGACCGGATATATGGCCACTCCTTACCGGGCATGGACTTCAGGCCCCCTCGTGGTTACAAATTGGAATACGTTCCGGCCTGTGCTGACGACTGCCGCGAAAGCCGGGTGGGAAACGCCCAATATCACGGTCAATCATATTGACCTAGGTAAATTGACCAGTGTGAGCGACATCACTTATGAGGTTGTGGCGCAAACCTACTTTCTAACTTTAATGGGTTTAAAGAAGGGCCTCAGATATTTTTGCTCGCCTCAAAGCTCTTCCTCGCGTTTATCGGAAAGCATTATAAAAAATTTAGGCTTTATCGCCCAACGTAATTTCAGGAAGCCGAATACCACTGTTACGCCATTCGGCGTCGATAACCCTCAGGATATGGGGGCTATTTCTATGGATCTAAGTACTTTTTCGCAAATCAAAACCAACATAGATATTATAGCCGCCTACGAAGATACCAATTTCCTGTATTGGCATGCCGTCACTGCCTTGGGTGATCCTGGCGATGGCTCCGGATATAAAGATAACGTTACTATGTACCAATCTACCTGGGACTTGGCTATGGAGTATATTAGAAGCTTAGAACTTTCAGGTGAAATCGTAGTAAAAAAAGGCTTCAATGATTTTTTCTTCGGTTCGAAAGTACAATGCTTTGGATGAGTTTTAGCCGCGGTTAGCCGTAGCGTTTTGCAGTTTTACGAGTAGTCAAACTGCAAGGCGCCAAGCCCCCCTCATATGATACGAAAAGGATAGTTTTCTTATGAAAACATACCTGTATTTGTTGTTTATGGTTTGAGCATGAAAACTTGCCCGCAGATAAGTAGGCTTTATTCATTTTAATTATTTGCGAAAAAACCGATGGATTCAACAGCCAATCCTTTAGACCGGAACAGAACGCTTGCAATCATGCTGACAAGTTTGTTATTGGCAATCTTGTTTGGTTTGATTTCGACCACCGCTAACTTGATACTCATTAGCATGGCGGTCGCACTCTTTGCAGGGGTATTTTTGTTGGCCCGTCCCGTTTGGATCGTGTGGACTGTTTTGGCTCTGGGTTTGCTGGTCGTGGGCGTTTTGCCCATTTATGATGCGAGATTGGATTCAAAGGCAGGATGGGCTGTCTCGATTCTTGGTTTTATGCTGATGCTTTTAGCGCTTTTCAAGGCCATCACAACGCCGGATGCAAGGAAATACACGCCTGCCTTTGTTTGGCTCTTGTTAGGTTTTTTTGTTTATGCAGTGCTTAATTCGCTCATACAGTGGCACTCCCCGGAAGAGTTTATCGGCGGGTTTAAGCGCTACTTCCAGACATGGGGCCTGTTGTTCGCGCTCTGCTGGATGGCTTTCGATGAGCTGCGCCTCCAGCGTTGGCGGGTGTTTTTTATAATCGCAGCCTTGATACAATTGCCTTTCGCAATTTACGAACTTATTGTGCTGGTTCCCTTGCGCAAGGGCATGCAAAGTTCACTGCCTGAAATGGTGCCGATCGACGCCGTTGCGGGAACTTTCGGTTCTACTATCTACGGCGGAGGCAATAGTGGGGAAATGGCTTCCTTTCTCGTCATCATATCGGCTTTTCTGCTGGTCCGAAGAATGGAAAAGACACTACCGGCCGGACGTCTCGTCCTGCTGATTCCCTGGGTATTGGCTCCCTTGTTCCTGGGTGAGACAAAAGCTGTCATCATTATGTTGCCGCTTATGTTTCTGGTACTCTTTCGGAGAGAATTGCTTTTTAGGCCGGTTTTCGGTCTGATGGTGCTGCTCGTCTGTATCTTGCTCATGGTCTGCGCAGGTTACGCTTACCTGAACATCATGCAAATGTCCATGGATAAAGTGCTTGCGGATACCATTGACTATAATTTGAATAAAAAGAGCTATAGCAGCATAAATTACCTAAACCGCACCACCGTGTTAACCTTCTGGGCCAACCATCAGGGAGCCCACGACCCGGTCTCCTTCGTGTTTGGAAACGGTCTTGGCAGCTCTCATCAAGGAACGGGCGGCCATATAGACATCCGTTACCCGCGTTACGGCATTGGCATGACGGCTGCTTTAACCCTGCTTTGGGATACGGGCGTATTCGGCTGTAGTCTGTTCGCTGCCGTTTTTGCCATGGCCTGGCAAGCCGCCGGCCGATTGTTCCGGGAATCAACCGAGGCTATGGTCAGGGCTGATGCCACCGCCATTCAGGCAGCTTTGTCGCTGTTTATCTTTCACATCTTTTACCGCCTGGAATTGCTGGAAAACGTCAGTTTTCAGATCGTATTAGCTGCTGTTCTGGGTTATCTGGCTTGGTTGCACCGTCGGCATGCGGCTTCGATGGACAGGAACCGCCCATGAACGCTTTGCCTTATTCCGATGTGGAAATCAGGCGAGGTACGGCACACTTCCTGGTCGGCAAGTCCGCCTCGGCTCTGCTCAACTTGAGCATCATTTTTTGGCTGGTGCGTTTACTGCCCCTAAACGATTATGGTGCTTATGTGACCCTGGTGGCGGGGATGGAACTGGCACTCGCCATCACTTCTCTTGGCCTACCGTGGGTGGCAGCGCGCTATTTCCCGGAATTTCGGCTAAACGCCAACGGGGAACAGCTTTCACAATTCGCTTGGCAGATCATTGCCCGAATCTGTCTATTTACGATCGCAGGCGCGCTATTGCTCTTTGTGGCGATGCCATGGCTTCTAATACCGCTAAATCTTGCGCAACAAACGGATGTGGCAAGGCTTTTTTTACTGGTGTTGATACTTGAGGGCTTGAGACGGAATATCCAGGAGTGTATCCTCGAGCCATTGTTACAGCAGGGTCAATCGCAATTTAGCCAAGCGGTTCGTAGTGTCGGGCTTTTATTGTACTTGGGAGCCGTAACCGTTCAAGGCGCGGTTCATCTACATCTTGTGGTGCTAGCCGAATTGGCGGGAACCATTCTTGGTACTGCGGCGGCATTGCGCGGACTGGTTCAGTACTTACGCGCATGCCGCTGTTTACCGGGCAAAGACGGCTGGCAGTCTCCAAACTGGCCGGAAATGTGGCGTACCGCGCGCCATATGTACTTCAGTCATCTCGTTACTCTAGCTTATTGTCAACAAGTATTCGTCTTCATGACCCAACGCTTCCTCGGCGTGGAAAGTACTGCATTGTTCGGCTTCCTGCTCAACCTGTACGGGCAAATTTGCCGTTATCTGCCTACCACTTTGCTGTTTAGCCTGATCCGGCCCAAGCTGATGGCTTCGTATCTAAGCGGAGGCGGCATGAAGCAATTGACATGCAGCGCGAATCTTGTGGGAAAGGTGAGCCTGTTCGTTCTAATGCCCCTCTTGGTATTCAGCTGGCTTGCCGGAGGGGAGTTATTGAGCTTGCTCAGTGGCGGTAAATTTACCCAGTCGGGGTATTATCTGGGAGGTTTGCTGTTGGCGCTTATTCCCTTCAGCCAGCGCCAGATCCTGGAAACAGTAGCCGTGGCTTGCGGCCGGAGCTATTTATGCTCATGGGGAAGTTCTCTTGGCGTTTTGGCCTTACCCTTGGCTTATTGGCTTTTGGAATCGGGACAGGGCCTGTGGAGCCCTATCCTGGCTATGACCTTGGGGCAAATGATATTCAACACCACGCTGATTGCAGCTATGGCATTCACCACTACTTATCGGGCCGATGCAACCGGGCTCTTCAAGCTGATGGCGGCGGCATTGGTGGTATTTATGCTGACTATACAGGCAATAATGGTTTGGGCTGGGTTAATTCAGCCCTGTGTAAATGGCTTTTCTTTAGAAAATATCGAATGTCTCGTGTCAGCGTTCCTAGCAATACAACTCGAATTGTCGACACATGGTTGGTTAGGGCTGGTTATTATGGGTGTAGTCGCTTGCGGTCTTTTCCTGCTGGTGTCTTTTTTCTTCAAGCCTTTCCGGACGGATGAGCGCTTGAGGTTGAACCGGCTGCTCAAACGGAATGTTTTCGTATGGTAACCAACTGTCATAGTATCTGTTCAGCGTTATCGGAAGGGCATTTTTCCCGGCATAGGGTCCCGTGTTCCATACTCGCCCGAACTTATTTTATTCTCCTATTTTTTTCCCTTGAGCTTGCGTAGTGAATCAATTCCCTCCATTAAATCTGTTGCAGTTTGTGCCGGAGCCGCTGCCTACCTATCGTGCGGATGTGGCCGTTCTGTTCGGAAAGTATCTGCCCCGCCATGGTGTGCAATGCCACATTGTCGGCATGCCGGGCGAGAATGAAATCGATAACCGGCGATTCGCCTCTGTGCGGCGATCTCATCAGGCCGGCGGGCGCTGGCGGCAGGAACTCTCCTACTTGCTGCTATGCCTAAGGACGCTATTTGCCGCTAGCAAACAGTCCTGCGATCTGATTCAGGTACGCGATATGGTGTCTATCGGTCTGCTCGCTATGCTGGTCGCTCGGCTGAAGGGCATCCCCTTTGTCTATTGGATTTCATACCTTATGACGGAAGACCGGATAGCACGGAGTCGTGCAGCAATTAAATCAGGCGCTGGATTTCGCTATCGCCTAGTCTTGTTGAAAGGACTGATTGAACGGATATTTCTTTATCGGTTGGTATTACCCGGCGCCCGGCATATTTTTGTGCAAAGCGAGGCCATGAAAAAGCCGATAGCCACGAGAGATATTCGGTTAGATAAGCTTACCGCAGTACCCATGGGCGTCGATACCGAAACTTTGCTGCCCGACAGCATTGTCAAGCAGCGGCTGCCCGGCTGGGAAGGTATTCCGCTGATTGCCTATCTTGGTACTCTGGATCGTTTGCGCCGTCTGCACGAGGTGGTGGACGCGCTTGCGATAGTTAGAGAGCAATACCCCAAGGCAGGTCTGCTGTTCATCGGCGATTCCCATACTCGCGAGGATACCGAGGAGTTGTTGGCCTATGCCTCGCGGCTAGGCTTGAGGGATGCTGTGCACGTTACCGGTTGGCTGCCATCCAGTCAGGCTTGGGCATTGCTTGCCGGCGCCGATGCGGCTATTTCATATATTCCACGAAACGAGATTCTCGATGTCAGCTCTCCGACCAAGTTACTGGAATATCTGGCGCTAGGGTTGCCCTGCGTAGGCAACGACAACCCGGATCAGGCGCAAGTATTATCTAAGAGTGGCGCCGGCTGGCTAACAGAAAGTTCCGCCGGCGCAATGGGGGAAGCGCTTTCTGAAATTCTTGGCGATCCTGAGGCTGCCCGTAAGCGCGCCGCCTCAGGTCCGGAGTATATCAATGCGACCCGCAGTTACCGTGCACTGGCAAGCATATTGGCGGAACGATATCGACTCATCGCAACGGCGAGCGATTAATAATCCATTAACCGTGTTTATTGCTAAGCCGCTTGATTGGTACCAAGCTAAGCTCATTTGACTTTTAAATCTATTGAAAACCGTTAAGTTGCAAGCAAAAAGAATTCTAACTATTCAGTGTATTCACGGAGGCGGACACCATCGTTCCCACGCTCCGGCGTGGGAATGCATCCCTGGACGCTCTGCGTCTTCTTGATGAGCGGCGAGCGGAGGTACGCAATAAGCAACTGCGGGTGATTTTACGCGGAATAGTTACAAAAATTTAGAAAAGTTTAATTGGGTGATTTTAGAGCCTTAAAAACTGAAGGACAAGCTCAACACTTACTGGGTACAGAAATGAATATTAGCAAAGAGAAAACACGGGTTCTTTATGTCATTAACGGCGAGTTTTTCTCCGGTGCCGAACGTGTGCAGGACTTGCTGGCGTTGCGTCTGCCCGATTACGGCTACGAAGTGGGGTTTGTCTGTTTGAAAATGCAAAAATTTACAACCTGTAGGGTTTCCACCGTACCGCTATACGACACGCCTATGAAGTCGAAATTCGATCTGGCGCCTGCATGGGAAATCGCGCGCATCGTAAAGCGTGATGGCTATGCCTTATTGCACACCCATACCCCTCGCACCGCCATGGTGGGACGGGTGGCGGCATGGTTGGCCGGTGTGCCTATGGTGCATCACATTCACAGCCCGGCATCGCGAGATACGGAAGTTCCATGGCGCAATCGAATGAATTCGGTCATGGAGCGCTTGAGTCTGACCGGTGTTACCCGCCTGATAGCTGTTTCGCAAAGCCTTGAAAGATATATGAAAAATAAAGGCTGGCCCTCAAAAAGGATTGCCACGGTAGCCAATGGGGTGCCAACATCCGGTCCTTTGCCCGACCGGCGCGCGCCCGGTCCGGAATGGGTGATCGGCTGCGTGGCATTGTTTCGACCGCGCAAGG
This sequence comes from uncultured Pseudomonadota bacterium, assembly GCA_963765965.1. Classification (GTDB taxonomy): domain Bacteria; phylum Pseudomonadota; class Gammaproteobacteria; order Methylococcales; family Methylomonadaceae; genus Methylomonas. The sequence goes on along the minus strand of CAVXZR010000064.1, from coordinate 22,858 downwards.
GTATCGAGGTGTTGATCGAGGCATTAGCGAAGTTGCGTCAAGCCGGGTGGCCGGTACGGCTTCGAGCAGTCGGCTCATTCGAAACGGCCGAATATGAGGCCGCTATCAAGGCGCTTGCCGTGCGCTTGAATGTAAATCATGCTATCGACTGGATCGGCTTTACCACGGATGTCAATGCTGAATTCGCCAAAATGGATATGTTTGCCCTGCCCAGCCTTTTTGGAGAAGGCATGCCCATGGTGATCCTGGAAGCCATGGCTTCAGGCGTTCCAGTGGTAGCATCGGATGTGGAAGGCATTTCAGAAGTGCTTGACCACGGACATACCGGGTTGGTGGTGCCTCCGGGAGAGGTGGAAAGTTTGACCGGTGCGCTGGCCGATCTGATTGACGGCAAATACGACTGGAGCAAAATGCGGGAGGATGCTTATCATCTGCAAGTAGGGAGTTTTTCGGATCGCAGCATGGCCGATAGCGTAGCCCGCGTATACGATTCCCTTTAAGAATGAATGGTGCCATCAATTATTCATCACCCTTGGGTTTGGCGGCAAAAGCAAGCTAACGAGCTGTTGCCGCCTAAAGTGGCTGAGTGAAACTTATATCAAAATTAAAGAGATTTATATCGAACCGTCGATAAGTTCGGCGACACCGTTAATTTTATGTTTACTGAACGTCGAGATGAATAACTTGTACAGGAGAATATTAATTTATTGCAGATTGGATGAATTATTCCAGGTTAACTATTTTAATAACCGGATTGAACAGGATTAACGTTGCATCAAGAAAATCTTGAATTCCAAGTGGAATCGATAATGTTCATAAGATTTGTTTGTCCGATAAGTGTATACCCGTATATAGTTAACGTAGCACTTTGATATACAATCAGCTTACACCAGCATACTGGTTTTAATTGCAATTATTAGTGTTTCCCTTAAGGGTAAGAATGAATATTAACAAAATATTACAGTCGCTTGATAAATACTATCCGTTATTGCTGGTTTTACTGCTGATGTTGCCCGTTAAGCAAAGCTCGGCAGCTTATAACATTGGCCCGGACGATGTCTTGCGCATCTCCGTCTATGGTTATGATGATTTAAAAACCGAAACCCGTGTTTCCGCCGATGGCCGAATTACTTTTCCGCTCATCGGAGAAATTGCGGTAAGCGGTAAATCCGGCCGGGAACTGGAGGAAGCCATTGCAGTTCGTTTAATTTCCGGCGGTTTTATCCATGATGCCCAGGTCAGCGTCTCGGTGGTGGAGCATGTCAGCCAACAGGTTTCGGTGTTGGGCTACGTCAATAAGCCCGGACGTTATCCCCTGGACTCAGACAGTTCGATTGTCGATTTGATCGCCATGGCCGGCGGCATTCAGGATAACGGCGATATTAAGGTAGTGGTCACCCGCAATGCCGATGGCAAGCCGCAAAAGCAGGAACTCAATTTGCGGGTTTATTTGGAAGCCGCCGAAAGCATCGCGCCATTCAAGATGCAGCAAGGCGATGTCGTCTATGTGCCCAAGGCGCCCATGTTTTATATCTATGGCGAAGTGCAGCGTCCGGGCGGCTATCGCGTTGAACCGGAGATTTCGGTGGTGAAAGCCTTGTCGATCGGTGGCGGTCTGACTTTGCGGGGTACAGAAAACGGCATTGTCATTAAACGCAATAACGAAAATGGCGGCCTACAGGAACTCGATGCGAAATTGAGCGATGCGGTATTAAAGGATGATGTGATTTATGTTGGGGAGCGTTGGTTTTAACCTGTTGCTTGCCAGGCAACGGCCTTTAGCCACGTTCAACAGCAGCGGTTCTTTCCTATATAGGGAAGAATACATCATTCAGCACACGAAGCGTAAGACACACGCAGCAATCTTGAAAACTGACCGTTAAAAAGGGCGAACCGTCAGTTTTAACTATTTCCACAATCAAAATCTCCGATTGAGTCAATAAAAAATGAATTTTCAACAATTTATTAACATTCTCAAGTCACGCAAATGTATTGCTCTGTCGGCATTGCTGATGACGGTATTCACGACTTTGACGATAAGTCTGTTGTTACCCAAGCAATACGTCGCCACGACTTCACTAATGGTTGACCAACGGAGTGTCGATCCGGTAACCGGCCAGGCCTTGCCCTTACAACTGCTGCCGGGTTATATGGCGACGCAGGTCGATGTGATCGGCAGTCATAATGTAGCGCGTAAAGTGGTGGAAAAACTAAAACTCAACGAGAACCCGCAAATACAGCATGACTTTGTAAAAGCCAAGAGCAGTGGCGACATCAGGGACTGGGCGGCGGATTTTTTGCTTAAAAAACTGGACATCAAACCTTCGCGCGACAGCAGCCTGATACAGATCGATTTTACCTCTATCGACCCGCAATTTGCCGCGCTTGCCGCGAACGCCTTTGCCGATGCCTATATATTAACCAGCATCGAATTACGTTCCCAACCAGCCAAATTGAGTGCGGACTGGTTCGGCTCGCAAATAACCGCATTACGAGAGCAATTGGAGCTTGTGCAATCGGTACTGTCTTCCTACCAACAACAACACGGTATCGTCTCGACCGAAGGTCAATTGGACCTGGAAAATGCTCGCCTGACCGAGCTATCGCGGCAACTGATGGAAAGTCAGGCACGCACAAGCGAATTGGAGTCCAGAAAAGATTTGCTGACGAACATCGTTAAACAAGGCGGCTCATCCGAGTCATTGCAGGAGGTATTGAACAACCCTTTAATTCAATCGCTCAAGTCGCAATTAGCTGGAAAAGAAGCGAGTTTTGCCGAATTAGCCAAGCGGGTCGATATCAATCATCCGCAATACAAGGAAGCTCAAGCAGAAGTAGGCAACCTGCAACAGAAAATTCAATCCGAAATCAAAATGGTGTTAAGCAACATCATCAGCGGAGTCGCTTCCTCCAAACAACATGACAAAATAGTGGCCACTGCTCTGGACGAACAAAAAGCCAAAGTGCTGGAGCTGAAAAAACAGCATGATGAAATCGCGGTGCTTAAACGTGAAGTGGAAAACGCACAGCGAGCTTACGATATCGCCATGCAGCGTGGCGTACAAAGCCGCATGGAAAGCGAAATGAACCAAACCAATATCGCTGTTCTTAATCCGGCCCTTCCTCCGCAAAAACCCGCTAAGCCCCAAGTGCTATTGAACTTGATTCTATCGATTATTCTTGGCGGCATGCTGGGCGCGGGTTCGGCTTTATCGGCAGAGTTGCTGGATCGTCGCGTACGATCTGCTTTTGATATTTCGGAGCTGTTGGCCGTTCCTGTTTTCGCCGTCGTTTCCACATCGGCTTCCAAGTCTAACCGAATGGCCCGACTGTTTAATTTTGAAAGTAACAGTAGATGCTCTAACAACCGAGGCGGCGCATAAATGCAAGCAGATGAAATAATAATCGGTAACAAAATAATAACCAACGAATTCACCAAAACCGGAAACACTGCTTCTATGGGCGCTCTTTTACTGGATGCAGGGAAAATCAGCGCCGGCGATGCCGAACGGATTATCGCTTTGCAAAAACAAAAAGGCATGCGCTTTGGCGATGCAGCAAAATCGTTGGGGTTGATCAATGATGACGACATACAGAAAGTCTTGTCGCAGCAATTCGATTTTCCATTCCTGGCGGCAACCGAAGACAATTTCAGCAGGGAATTGGTCGCGGCCTACCAGCCCTTTAGTCCGCAAGTGGAGGCGCTAAGAGTTATACGCGGACAATTGATGTTACGCTGGTTTATCAATGCCCATAAAACGCTGGCGCTGGTCAGCCCAAGCCGCGGCGAAGGACGCAGTTACATGGCGGCCAATCTGGCGATTGTTTTTTCCCAGCTAGGCGAACGCACCCTGTTAATCGATGCGGATCTTCGACAGCCGCGGCAGCATGCGCTTTTCAAGTTACAAGACGGTTACGGACTTTCGGATGTGTTAGCCGGGCGCTCCGATCTAACGGTTGTTACCCGTATTCCGGCTTTTCGGGATTTATCGGTCTTGCCGGCGGGCACAGTGCCGCCCAATCCGGTCGAATTGATTAGTCGCGGCTTAAAAAACTGTTTGCAACTGTTGCAAACCCGATTTGACGTCATCCTGATCGATACCCCGCCGGCAGAACAAGGTAATGATACGCAAATTACGGCCTCGATTTGTGGTGGCGCCCTTTTGGTGGTTCATCAACACAAAACCCGCTTGAATGATTTACAACAGTTAAAAGAAGCGTTGCATGACGCAGGCAGTCAATGCCTCGGCGCGGTATTAGCGGATTTCGAAAATGTTAAAAACCAAGATAAATCCTGGTTTTGCTCATGACAAACCACACCGGCGCTTCCTTATTAAAAGAGTTCTTGCTTGGTAAAGTTGACGGCGGAGACAAGGCCGAAGCATTTAACAAAGGCGTTAAGGGCTTATCCCCCGTAGCGGTGTAGATAACGGTGCAGTTGTGTTTAAGCTATTTACAGTGCTGCAACAAAAGCCAAACGACAAGAAAACCGTATGTATTGTCATGTTTCGTGTTGCTGATAGGAGGAGGAATGCCGAGTAAAAGCTATGCCATTGCCTCATCGGACGACACCATCAAACCGTATGCAGCCTTCAACATGCTATACGACAGCAACTTTTTACGGGTAGCCGACAATGCTCCCGTTTCGTTTACCGGCGGTAAGAGCGACAAAAGCGAATTCATAAAACAGGCTGTAGCCGGGTTTGATATGGACTGGACGGTCAGCAGACAGCATATCATCATCAAAGCGAATGCCTCCCAGAACTGGTTCCAAAACTTTACCAGCCTGAATTACACCGGCTGGAACGCTCAGGCTCAATGGAACTGGCAAATAGGTAACGAACTGAATGGCGAAATCGGCTACACCAACATACAAACACTGGGTAGTTATGATTATTTGAATAGCTTGGTCAACAACCTGCAAAATAACCGGAGCTATTTTGCCAATGCCGGCTACCTATTTCACCCCAACGGCAAAATCAAGTTTGGGGTGTTCGAAACCGAGCTGCAGTATGACGATATCAGCCGGCAAATCAACAACAACATTGAAGATAACGCTGAATTTAATTTGCAATACCTAAGCCCCACCAACAGCATGTTCGGGGTGCGGGTACTTGCAACCAACGGCCAATATCCCCAGCGGCAATTCACTCCCGGCAACCCGCTGGATAACCTCTATACGCGGATGAACTATGCTGTGACCTGGGATTGGCATGCCAGCACAAAAACCCGCCTGGATGGGTCCCTTGGCTATACGCAACAAGATTATGCGCATATCAGCGCCAACGATTTTTCAGGCATCACTGCGCGGCTTAACCTGGAATGGAAAGCCAGTGACATCACGCTGCTAACATTGTCGGCAAGGCGAGAAATTAACCAATACAGCAGCCTGACCAGCAACTTTTTGCTGGCTCAGGGCGTGTGGTTTAACCTCAGTTGGCAGCCCTATCAAAAAATCACGCTGATGCTACCCATCTCCTACCAACAACAACAATTTCTGGGCAGCATTGGTGTCAATTCTCAAGAAATCGATTATGTCGGCAATATCGGCATAAATTTAATGTATAAGCCCGTCGAGTACATCAGCATAGGTCTGGCACTGAAGTCCGAAAAGCGCGATTCCAACAACCCGCTAAGGAACTACACAACTCAATCGGCCGGTCTTAATCTTCAGGCGGTTTTCTAATTGATTTAAGTGAATTGTTCCAAATAACCCTATCGTAGCAAAACTAATCAGGAATGAAGCGTCATGCTAAAAACTATTGATTTACTCGGAATCCGCATTCACAACATCAGCCTCGAAGAGGCCGTGAACCATATTGTGGAACTCAGCAAGAACAAAGTTTTCTCCTATACGGTCACCCCCAATGTGGATCACCTTGTCAAGTTACAGAGGGACGCTTCGTTTCGGCGAATCTACCAGGAGACCGACTTGGCAGTCGCCGATGGCGTACCATTATTATGGGCTGCCCGTTTTCTAGGCACGCCTCTCAAAGGCCGAGTCAACGGCACGGATCTGTTCGAGCAGATGGTCGCTCGCGCTGCGGAAACCGGAGAATCGGTTTTTCTCCTGGGTGGGGAAGAAAGCTCTGCGGAAAAAGCAGCGGCGCGCCTGCGGGAACGGCACCCTGATCTTCAGATTGCCGGATGGTATTGTCCCCCCTTTGGTTTTGAACGAGATCCAGAGGAAAACAATAAAATACTTCAGCTTATCCGCGATGCGCGGCCGACCTATCTGTTTGTCGGTTTAGGTGCGCCGAAACAGGAGAACTGGATCGCAGAACATGGAGCGGCGACAGGTGCGCGGCATGCCATTGGCATCGGGGTCAGCTTTAGTTTCGTGGCCGGAACGATCAGACGCTCTCCGCAATGGATGCAACGCTCCGGATTGGAATGGCTGTGGCGCCTCGGTGCTGAACCGAAGCGCCTGTGGCGCCGCTATTTAATTGATGATCCACGATTTTTCTGGTTGATTATCAAGCAGAAAATCGGCATGAGAACCCGTGGTTAATCATAAACCGTACTCAAAAGCACCGATGTCAAATTTTCCGCCCTGGGGTCTTGGCTCCCAGTTAGAGTCAACCGTTAGCGAAGGCATAGCCGCGCCGGTATTGATAGCGGGGGATGAAGACGGTGTCTTAAAATTGTTTCCGGCTATATCGGTAAATAGAGGGCTGCCGATAACTGAGTTGGTCCCGTTTGTGGCATTGGGATCTTGTGGGTAGGTGCTCTTGTCGATCAGATTGTTTATGATCACCACATTCGGCTGCGAGATCAGGCGGATCGGGAAATACCTGTTCTGGCTGAGTATGTTATTCTGAATGATAATTCCTGTAGCAATTGTGTTTGCTATGTCAATACCGCCGCCATAGTTCGAATCTCGGGTTCCACAGTTATATGTGGTGTTGTTGTAGATTGAAACATTGCTGAATTTAGGAGATCCAAAGCCGGGTTCAGTATAATTCGACAAGGTAATCCCCGATCCGGCAATGTTATAGACAATGTTGTTGTATATCGAAACACTGCTTGCAGAGCCGCCCTGCTCCGCGCCTATCCTGATGCCGTCCTCCCCTGCGCCCGAAGGAACCGGATTCGAATTGGAGACTGTATTGTTATAAATCTGTATATTGTTTGCGCTTGAATTCTGGGCGTCTACATAGATGCCTATCCTGGCCATATTGTAAACTATATTACCGAATATTTTACCATTGGACGCTCCGGCCTTGGCATCAATACCTTCCGTATTTCCGTCATGCACCCGATTATTGCTCACCACGAAGTTGGTCGTTTGAGCATCGATACTGATTGATTCCTGATCCATGCCGGTATTAGCAGACATAACTTCATTTCCATTAAGGGTTATGGTGTTGCTGCCTGAAGCATATATGCCTGAATAATAAGTGCTTTTGATACAATTATTGAGAATTTGTATATTGCTTGATCCTGACATGAAAATGCCGAATCCTGGAGAGTTGATGATTATCAGTCCGGAAATTTGTAAATAGCTGCGGCCGGTTAGATCAAATACACCATTCCACGTCCAGTTCAGGCCATTAATTCCGCTTATTATTGCCGCTTCTCCCGGATAAGCGGTGTAAGTAATAAGGCTTCCGGAATTGCCGGAGTTTACCGGTGTGACCTGTTCCAGGTAAGAACCGGCGCGAATGTATACGGTATCGCCTGCTACAAGGGTATTCGCCGCTTTGGTGACGGTAAGCCAGGGCGAGGCTAACGTACCAGGGTTTTTATCGTTACCGGTCTTGGCTACATAGTAGGTGGTTGCATTGGCAAGGGGTGCAAAGAACATAATGGAAAGCGCGATAAGCAGCAAACTTCTTAACGGCAAGAAAGCAAAGCGAAAAGCCCGCAGGAGCCAAATTGGAAGATAAAGGTTGTTAAACGAAGTCAAATAGTTGGCATCTTGACGAGAATTATGAATCGGGATAGTGTTCATGATGTGCTAAATAAAAAAAATTGAGATAACAAAAAAAGACTAATAAAGCCGGAGTAAGAAATATCTAACCGCCCGGTAACCTGACGACCATATCCGGTTATCCCGGACTTTGTTTAGGGTTTTGCGTCCCATGCTTTCGCATGGTCTGCCTTTGCCAGACCTGAAAAAAACTAATATCCATTTGAATGGATTAAGGTTTTTTTAAAACTACGGGATAATTATTTTGCAAAACGAGGAATGTATCTGCTGGCGATTTCACATAAATTGCAGTTGTTGTTCAACAACCTATCTTTTTTTTAAATTTCTGTGAACCAAAGCAAAAGAAGAAGGCTTGCTTGATTTATTGAACCATAGTACAGCCTTGTATTTCCGGAAATCGTTAACAAAGTGGAAACATTATAAAAAGCCCGAGTAGGTCCGTCCGATTAGCAAAGCGTAATCGGACGCATGGCAGGCGCGTCATTTATCCCCGTTAACCAAAACATCCACATCCCCGCACCCAATCAACAGGATAATGCCTTGCGCAACATAGCGATGGAATGAGGAATAAGGCCAATCGGCGACACGCTGGACATGCCGGTGTTTCACCGGGTTGAAATGCACATAATCGATATGGCGCTGATAGTCGGTATCATCGCGAATCAAATGCTCCCAATAATGCCGCTGCCAAATGCCGCGCTCCCCGGCTGCGATACGCACTTTCGAACGGCGTTCGATCTTGGGTAACGCCCGCGAAAATCCGCTTTTAATCAAGCGCCAACGTGTACTAAAATCGGCGTCGCCAGGGGGTAAGGTCCATACTGCGTGCATAGGTTCCGACAAAACCACCCAGGCATCCATTCCAAATGGGTAGCGATGTCGCACCTTCCTCACGGTTTCGCGTGACAAGCTGATTTCGCGAATCAACAAATCGTTGCGGTATCGTTACAGCAAATTGACCGTGAAGAACCCTGTGCCTCCCGGTATGAATGCGCGTCGATAGTTGGGCATGGCTTTTAAAGACAGCTTTGACCGCCTAATGCGGCGGCGCGGCATCTCTACGCCAGTGATATATCGTCAGATAAGCACCCCAGCTTGATTGGTAAACGGCTTCCAGGTTTTCGAGCGGCTTTGCCAGCGAACTTGTAAACGGCAACATTTTGGCTAATAAGGTATTTTCAGTTTCACTGTCTGTGATGCGCCAGGCGCGTATGCCCTGTCCGGGTATGGTTTGCACCAGATAACTGCCGCTGCCTGTTTCGCTAGCCCAGCGTTTGACCTCGGCAATCTGGCTGTGCATATCGCCGGATTGAGGAAAAATCCGTGCTTCGAAGCCGAGCTTTTTTCCGGATAGCCTTTCTATTTCGTTGACACGCGCCAGATCATCCGCACAGGCCAGTAAATAGACGGGGATGTTGGCCGGTAGCGTACCGGTCATTTCTTTCAGTGCTTGTTGTGCGTCCATTGCTAACCATTTTGCCAAAACGCGCAACGGCGCTTCGTCTTTAGCAAACGGATCGGCTATCTGCTGCCAAAGCTTTTGCTCGCCGTTACCGGCAAAGGCGGCGGCAATCGGTGCACGAGCCCAGGTTAAACGGCCGCTCAACAGGTCTATGCGCTGCGAATTGTCCCACCAACTGAGGAATAAAGTCTTTTCATCGGTATTTTGTGTAACGGCCAGCATGGCTTCAGCCCAGAGGTCATGCCGAAGTTTTTTGATTTCCTGTGTCGGTTGCGCGACAGAGTTATCGGGCAAATAAACGATAGCCTGACGGGTGCCGCCATCATTGGCCCGATATTGCACGGCATCCAGCGATAGTGTGGCGTTTTCTCCCTGATGTACAAGGTATTTTGCCAGGCTATCGGCTGGAAAATAGGTGGTGAATACCGGGAAATTGGCGTCAGCCGCTTTTATTTCCTGGACTTTTTCATAAGCTATGGCCGGATTTGACCATTTCGGAAAACCGAACAACCCTATCCAGACCCCGGAAACGATACAGATGATCCCGGCTATAGGCAGCCACCAACCGCGCAAATACTTCATTGCGCGGCTTTATTGATGTTGCGGTTCATCAACTCAACGCTTGTAACGGAACCAGAATATGCCTAAGCCTAATCCAATCAGCAAAAGCGCCGGCAACCAGTTACCGCCAGTCTCTTCGGAAACTGCTTTGGGGTTGTTTTTGCCCTGCCCTTCTCTGAGAACGGTGTTTTCGTTCATGATCAAGGTGTAATCCTTCATCAACTCGGACCAACCCTCTGTATAGGTAAAACCGCCGGGATTGACGTGGAAGAGGCCTTTATAGAGCTTGATCAGGTCATGTTCCCACATATCGGCATGCGTGCGTTCTACCGTCGTCGGATTATTGCCTTTAGCCCAGAATAATTGGAAAAACCCGCCCGGTGCGTCTTTTTCAGGCGCTGGCGGTGCCGGACGATTGGTTTTTTGGCCGGTTAACAGACCGTCTTTAAACAATTTTTCGACCACTTGCTTGGCATCCTGTTCAACTTTCAGCCCGGAAATCGTACCCTTATCCGCCGCGGTTAAATAAGCATCGGCAAAACTGGCCGAATGACAGTTGCTGCAAGTACCTTTCCAGGCCTCTTTGCGGTCTGCGAACCAGGGGTGATTGAGGTTATTGGCTATCGCCGGAGTTGGGTTAAAACCCCAACGCACCTTGCGAACCAGATTATGCGAGAACTCGCCTTCAAACTCGAAATGGCAGTATTGACAGGTCGGCGCAGTATAATGGCCTTTTGTCAGCGCATCTTTTAATTGCGCTTCGAAATTCCATTTTGCCTTGCCTTGTGTCTGGTAGATCGTTCCGTGCTTGGACATCATGAAGTTTTCAAATTCGTTATGATCCACACCGTTATGGCAGGTAGCACATGCTTCGGGCTGACGCGCCTCGGCAACCGAGAAACTGTGCCGGGTATGGCAGCCGTCGCATTTATTTTGCTGGTAATGGCACATATCGCAGCCTTGTGCTATTTCACGCTCCGGCATGGCTGCCCAGACTGCGGTTTCGACATTGGCTTTCCAGTCTACCGCATGCGAGGGATGCCCCTTAGGCCATTGCCCCTGTGGCCAGGTTTGCTGCTTCTCCGCTTCCGCTTCGGCAAATTGTTCCACATGGCAGGAACCGCAAGCGGCGCGGTCAGGCATGATGAGGTGTTTAGCGTGATCGACCGATTTTGCGCCAACGCTGGCGTGGCAATCGATACAACCGACTTCTTTAAGATTGGCGCCTTCCGCTAACAGCCCCTGTTTACGCAGGTTCTTCTCAACTTCCTCCAGCTTTTGTTTCTTGTAAAACCGCGCATCGGCTGTATTACTTAAATTTCGGATGGCGTCGAGATTGGCATGCACGCTGTCTTTCCACGCATGATATGCGCCCGGCGTCAGATTTTGATGGCAGCTTACGCATAGCTCGCCGCTCACTTCCCCTTGTACTGTGGTTGGCGGCTTATAGAAATCTTTGGGATTCCAATATTTTTGGATCGGGATGGGCGACCAATATTGGGCGAACTTGCCCTTGCCTGGGTGATCTTGATGATAGGCGTTTTTTAGAGCCTGGAAATCGGGCTCGTCACTCAAGGCCTTTGATGAAAACAACAGCATTTGAGCGATAGCAAGTATGAAAATTGTTATTATAGTTTTGTAGTTCATCTTACACCGGAATGAATATCTTAATAATCTTGACTTATTATACAAATATAGTGTCGCACCGAAACAATTATTTACGATACTGCTAAGTGCTTGGGAAAGCGGCTTTGACAGCAGGATTTTGTTCACTATTTGCTCGAAAACCGGATTTGCCTTTTATGCTTCAAATCCCTACATGGCCGAAGCGTTAACAAAAGCCCGTCTTGTCAAGGTGCAAAAACGAAATTTGACCATAAATGGCAGACCGGTATAATCATCCTGAGGCTTAGAGTTTATATCATCGGAACATCATTCAGGCTTTTCCCGCCTGCAAAGGCTTTAAATGCTTAGCAAGCAACTCACGGCTTCTCTTTTCAACGGTTTCTATGTCGATACTTAACCCTCTATTAATATAGAACGGAGGTTGCCATGTCATCAGAAGAAAATCCGGCTAGCGAACAGCCTGGGCCTGCAAAGCCTGACGATTTACGCAATAACATGATGCATTCCATAGTAACTGAGCCCTTGCTCAAATACCTTCAGGATGCCGAGAACGACGATACCCAGTTCGATGTCATCATTGCTTTGAATGAATTGTTCAAGGATGGCATTGGCGCTGCGTTAGAATTCGTCAAGAATCGTGGGAATGAATGGCATGTTCCCTACTCCTACGTATCCCAGTATCTGTTCTGCAGACTAACTAAATGGCAGATTTTATTTTTGGCTAAGGAGGCACGGGATCTCACCAGCAAATACGGTCCGCAGGCCAGCGTTATTTACCGGATATGGGATGATACCGACATCCATGTTTCCCTTAACAAATCGCTGGTAACAGTTAAAGCCGACGCAGCACAGAGAGCGTTCCGGGCCTTGGGGGACGAAATCGTTTGGGCAGTGCTGGATTCCGGCGTCCAGGGCGACCACCCGCACTTCAATCGGAAAAATACCGTTTTTGGGCCTATCGATACTTTAAATATCCCGAGTCCACTCAAGCACATGGATTTCACCCTGCTACAAAATGTTAATGGAGCCGAGACCGATGCCTTCGGACACGGTACCCATGTTGCGGGCATCATCGCCGGATACTGGGAAGCGGCCGATGCCAAAGGAGAATGGGTAGTGGGCAGCGAAACCCGCGATGAACTGAATAGCGGCAATCCGATACAGCAACTGGAAAAATTGCATTCGATCTCCGGCGTCGCTCCGCTCTGTAAAATCGTCAGCCTCAAAGTCATCGCCGATACGACCGTGACAAACCCCGTGCAGCAGACTGCCGGGAAGGGAAAGGTGAGTTGGGTTTTACAGGCTATCGAACAGATACAACAGTGGAATCAAAATGGCAAACGGCTTTTAATTCATGGTGTGAACATGAGCCTGGGCTATGATTTCGATCCTCGCTGGTTTGCCTGCGGACAAAGCCCGATCTGTGTCGAAGTCTGCCGCCTGATTAAAACCGGGGTCGTGGTGGTGGTATCCGCTGGAAATTCCGGTTATGGCACTATAATCAACAGCGCAGGCATGGCGGAAGCAAGATACAACGATTCCTCAATAACCGACCCCGGCAATGCCGAATTGGCAATCACTGTGGGATCGACTCACAGAGAAAAGCCGCATGTTTACGGCGTTTCGTATTTTTCCTCCCGTGGGCCAACCGGGGATGGGCGTATGAAACCGGATCTAGTCGCGCCGGGCGAACGTATTGTTTCATGCGCTGCCGGAAAAGAGGCCGGTAAATTCAGTAGCCTCAAGGACGGCAACGGCAATCCGGTTAGCGTTTTATATTGCGAGTTGAGCGGAACCAGCATGGCGGCGCCGCATGTATCCGGCGCAACGGCGGCATTTCTTTCGGTACGCAAAGAATTTATCGGCCAACCTGAGCGGGTAAAAGAAATTTTGATGAATAATACGGTGGATCTGCGCCGGGAACGCAACTTTCAAGGTGCCGGCATGCTGGATTTAATGAAGGTGCTACAGGCTGTTTAATTTGCTCAATCGGGAGAAACTTATGGACTCAATACAGAATTTCGACTTTTTCCGCCTCAAGTTCGATGAAGATGGCGCCCCTCTGGATATTCAATCCCTGGATTCGCTCATGGCCCATATCACCGCCTCCGGCGCCACGGACCTGATTTTCATCGCCCACGGCTTTCGTAATAGCGAAGACCAGGCCACAACGCTTTACACGAATTTTCTGACAACTTTCCGCCAGCATGTCAACGGTGTGCTGAAAGATAAATTAGATTCCCGCAAATACGCAGTTGCCGGTGTTTACTGGCCTTCCAAGGCCTTCGACGAAGTGCCCGAACTGACCGGGTCTACCCAGGCAGTTGGGGATGACGGCAGTGAATATGCTGCGGTCAAGGCAAAGTTGCAAGACATGGAGGACAACGATGCTTGCCCGGAGCAGAAACCAAAGCTAGCCCAAGCGATTACCCTATTGGACCAAGTGCAATCCAGCACGGATGCCCAAAATGAATTTGTGAAGCTGGTGCTCTCTCTCCTGGATGATACCGAGACCGACCCCACCGAAGGCCTGGAAAATGTGCGTTCCAGCCCAGGCTCGGAGCTACTGGACAAACTGAAGTTTCCAATCATCGTGCCGACTGCCGCGAACAGCACGGATGACGGCGGAGCAACCGCCATTAGCGAGGTATTTGTTCCTGGAACGGACGGAGATACCCAGTCGCTAGACGGTATCTTCACTTCCGTATTCGGGCGTATCGGAAAATTCTTGAATATGACAACTTGGTATCTTATGAAGAGCCGATCATCCGTGGTAGGCAGCAATGGCGTCGCCCAGGCGGTACTGGCAGTGAAAAAAACTGCACCAAACATTCGTATTCACCTGGTAGGACACAGTCTGGGTGGCCGATTGATGGCTGCCTGTTCGAAAACCTTGTCCCTAAGTTCCCCTATTGTTCGCCTCGATTCCTTGACCCTGCTGGAAGCCGCTTTCTCCCATTACGGTTTCAGCCCTGATATAGGCGATAAACAAGTCGGTTTCTTCCGGGAGGCGATAGCAAATCAAGTCATCAAAGGCCCCCTGATAGCGACTTTTTCGAAGCAGGACGAAGTAGTAGGCTTAGCTTACGCAATCGCTTCCCGCTTGGCTGGCGACAATGTCAAAGCGGTTGGCGATGCCAACGATCCATACGGCGGCATGGGCAGAAACGGCGCACAACTCACGCCGGAGGCAAGCTCCGAGCCGCTACGGCAGGACGGCTCACCCCCTTATCAATTTCCGGCCGGCAAAATCGTCAGCCTGGACGGTTCGGATGGGCTGATTACCAGTCATGGCGACGTGACCAATCCAGCCGTCACCTTCGCCTTTGCCTGTAGCGTGGCTCAGACCTGATTGGAATCAGCCCCGAGCATGGAAAATCCTTTTAGAATCAGGTTCAGCTACGTAGGTTGGGTTGCGCTCTTTGCAACCCAACATTTCGAAGCCAATAAACCTCGTAAAAGATGAATCGAACGGAGCAAAATACCTTAGTGAAGAGGCGATCACTTGGGATTGTCAAGACGTTTGACATATTCAGCGCCAGAAATCCAAGCTATCTCTCCTGGTTTAGCCTGATTGTTTGACGCGAAGGCTGACCCTGTGACTTTTCTGCACTGCTCACAATGGCAAAAGTTAAACTGCTGGAGTTCACTGTTGTGATGGAATATCTGACCCTCTCACAGAGACAACTGCCCATTAATAAGCTTTGATTCACTGTCGTTTCCTAATACACATTACGTTGAAAATCATTGGTAGCTAACGGCAGTCCGGTGGATTGCCTTTTGCAAGAATCCCGAACGAACCGGTTTTCTAACCAGCGTGATTCTGAGCATCTGGACACTTCTTGGTGTAATTAAAGTTCTTGTTACACTGGATTTACCCATTTTTTAAACCGACCGAAGGTGATTTACTAATCAATAGTCGGATCAGATTTTAAATGAGATGAGACGGAATCCAGGGCTGTTTTTTCGATCTTCTCTATCAGTTCCACGATTTGCTGATCCAGCATAAACCGCAGCTTCCATTCCATTGCCAAATCGTCCGACAAGCTATCGATACCAAGGTGTTCGATGTAGCTTTGTTTCAGATGCAATTGCTTATCGGCAACCTCGGTGCGACTTACCTGTCGTTCGCCTTCCAACACCAGCGCCGAATACTCCAGGGCAGTTTCCAGCGACGCATCGAAAGCACGGCTATGTTGTTGCAGTTCATCCGGAAAACTGCTGAATTGCTGACCGCTCAGCAAGCGATAGCGTTTTCTAACCTGTAGCAAGCCGGACAAATGGCTGGCGTCTTTGATAACCGTCCTGAGCGCCGCTCTTTCGTGCGTTTTTTGGACCAACCTTGCATCCGGTTCCAATACGGCGTGGGCTATTAGTTCATGTGCGGCAGCCAAATCTTTGTCCGCCGACAAGCGCAACGGCAAGGTATATTGCAGCAGATGACTAAGATCCGGCAGCCTGATAGTAAACTTGGCGAGTGTGCGCAATGCCGATACGCTATGGTGACGAGCAAGTACAACCGAACGCCGCGGCCAGAGTGCATAATCGAGTATCCCCATGACGACCAGGCCGAGCAAAATGCCGATAACCCGGTCTCGAGGCAGATAGAGATCGGTGACCGCTCCGAAATCATGCAATACAAATAGCGCGAACGAAAAACCGAGTTGCCTACCCAGGTAGGCGATACGTTCGCTACCGGCGGTAATCCAGGCGGCAATGGCCCAAAACGGCGTAGTGGCCAGCGCAAAGCCAACGACTGTATCGAGCTGAGACTGGAACACCAGCACATAAAAGTAGGCACAGAGTCCGCCCAGAGTTGCGCCTGATAAACGCAATAGTGATAGTCGGTAGTCGGCGCCGAGACTGGTTTGCGCCGCAACCAGACAGGTCGGAATAGCGGTATTGATATCCGGCCAGCCAAGGCCTTCCACGACCAGCATGCAGAGTATCGCGCCCAGGGAAAATTTAATCCCATATTGCAGGCTATCGGCGTGCGTCGCCCAAAACTCATAGCCGAACCAGGCCGGAAACCATTGATGCGCTTCGTTACCGTCGGTTTCCTCTTTTAAGTTATTAGAGTCAAGCGGCGCTATCGGTTGATGTAAGTCATGCATTAAGCCGGCAATACTTTGCAGTGCACGCCACAGGGCGGTTAACAGCGA
This sequence comes from uncultured Pseudomonadota bacterium, assembly GCA_963765965.1. GTDB lineage: Bacteria > Pseudomonadota > Gammaproteobacteria > Methylococcales > Methylomonadaceae > Methylomonas. The sequence continues at coordinate 6,114 of CAVXZR010000064.1, read as the reverse complement.
TGGATTGGTTTCTCCTGAATAGCTGTGCAACACTTCGTCGGTCAACAACAGATTTATTTGCCCGGAAACATCGCGAGACTCCGCCACGCCCAGCCTTAGCATGGCGCAGGAGCTCTGCATGGCCAAATAGACGTTTAACTTTTCCTGACTCATCGGCTGGGCGCGATACTCCGCGGCCAAAACTTCATCGAGCCAGTCAGTCAGCTGGCGCAAGCCATCTATTTCCAGCAGCAGCAACAGATAAGTTTTATGGCGCTTTTGCATGGCGGGATGAATTAATTCCGCGTTTGCAAACAAGGCCAGTAATTTGCCGAAGCCGCCAACGCTGGGATGTTTCAATACGTCCGGCCTATGGCCAGGCAAACCGCTATCGGCCAAACGCACACTGAAAATATATTCCACTGCCGCCAGTTGCGCCGCAATGCTGGCCTGCAGCAGTTTCAGCGGGTCTTGCGGTTTGATGGTTAGATGCACTATCGTCCAGGAACCTAGTGCCAGTACACCAATCAGCGGAACAGTCCATAAGGCGTTGTAAACACCTGCCTCGGGGTTGCTTGGGCTATACAGCACCGCCACCGAATACCATAGGGCGATGCCGGTAGGCCAAGCGATCAGTCGAGCATGAAACAAGGCTAAGGCCAGTATGATGAAAGACAAGCTGAGTAACACCCAGGCATCGTTGCCGGCAAACATCAGCGTAAAAACCGACACCAGGGTGGTCACGATAAGATAGCCTAGCTGGCGCAGTCCGAACATCAGCGATTGCCCCGCATTCGCATAGGCGTCGTAACTCAAGCACACCAGCAATGCAATCGCCCCTAGCGGCGGCACGTGCAGGGTTTGGCTAACCAGGGCGATGGATAGCGCCACGATGAACAAGCGGAGTGCTGCTACCCGTCGCTCTGGAAAATCTCTGAGCTCAGCCTTGAGGAATTGCGTCAGGCTGGTTCCAAACCAAAATCTGCCGTGGCTATGGTGCGCTGCCGATGTGTGCCGGCTGTCGCCGTGTTTCATTGCGGCGACAAGGCCTTATTAGCGCCCTCTGCGCTGACAGCCCCTCCCCCTGGTTTGTCGTCGGCAGGGCGATCCAGAACGGTGACAAAAGCGGTCATGCCCATCCGTAGCGGATGCTCCGGGTCGCGCTCCTTTACCTCGATCCGCACCGGAAAACGCGATGCCAGGACCACCCAGTTGAGGGTACGTTGTACCTCCGGCAGTACGCCCTGTTGCTTAATATTATCGGGTGAGTTGGCCCAGCCGATACCGGTCACCACACCCCGGTAACGTTTGCCCGGATAACCCACCAGAAATACCTCGGCTTCATTGCCTGGTTTGATGGATTTGAGATAGGTTTCTTTGAAACTGGCAATCACGTACCAATGCCGGTCATCGACCAAAGCGAATATTTGCGTGCCGGCCTTGGCATATTCGCCTTCACGCGTATTCAGGTTGCTGACATAGGCATTAAAAGGCGCTCGTACATAACAGTATTCCAGATCGAGTTCGGCGGTGGTAACTGCGGCTTTGGCCGCTTCGATGCGGGCATTGACATTGCCGACTTGAGCAATCAACGATACCGCACGACGGCTGTCACTTTTGGCTTCATCAATCGCGCTGCGGGCCGAGAGTTCCTTGGCCTGCGCGTCCGCCAACGCCGCGCGTGAGGCTGTATACCGGGAGTGAGCCTGCTTGAGCTGATCCGCGGTCACGTATTGCTTCTCGGCCAATGGCTCCAGGCGCTCCAGATAGTTATGCAGATACTCGTCTTCCGCTTCAATCCTGCTTACTTCGGCACTGGCGGCTGCGCGCTGGTGTTCCAGGCGTTCGATGGCGATTTCGGCAGAACCGCTGGCAGCACGCCGCGAATCCACTTCTTTTTCCGCGATCAGTAAATTCGCCCTAGCCTGGTCCAGTTTGGCCTGGTAAGGTCGCGGATCGATCACATACAGCAAATCACCCTGTTTAACGTACTGATTGTCTTCGACGGGCAAGTCCACGATACGACCGCTGACTTCCGGAGCGATGCCGACAATATTAGCCCGCACCATTGCATCGTTGGTACGTGGATTCCGATAGTTTATGTGCCAAACCAGGGAGCCGGTCGCCACTGCGCCCAATATGATTAGAATCCCGAGGCTACGTCCGACCAATATGCGCTGTTTTTGATTGATAGCCGGGCTATCGACTTGACTGTTTTCCATGGGGAACTAGGCCTGAGTTTATGAAGCGTAAAACAACAACCAGATGACAAAAGTGCATAAGGCCCAAAGACTGGGAGCGATCAACAACGGCGGCCCCAGATGGGGCGCCAAGCGGTGACGCACTAATTGCCACATCAACAGCATGCTGGTCGCAAGTCCCGCTAGAATGCAGATGATCCAGGCCGGCCAGAATGAACCCTCAAAACTCAGCATAGGGTCGCAAGCCGTCAAGAAAACAACGGCAACCGCCAAAAATCCCATTTTGGCTAACCAAGGTATGGATATCATGCTCTTTGCCTACTAGTGAAAACCGGACGAATGGCCATTCTCTATGCCCTACCCCAACAATTCATCGACAGGTTCTTCAACGCCATCGCCTCGAGCCGTGATGACCGCTTGCTGCAGCCGCACCAAATCGGCCTCCAGCGTTGTAACCTCCTCGGGCGCATAATCATCGAATAAGCGATTGATAAACTGCAAATGCTCAAGGAAAGTTTGTTCGTATATAGCGCGTCCGGCTTCGGTTAAGCGGATGATTTGGCTACGACCGTCTTTTTTGGAGGCCAGCCGTTCCACTAGCCCTTTATCTTCGAGGCGACTTACAACGCCTGTTAACGTTCCTTTGGTAATCAAAGTTTCTTCACCCAACTTTTTGGGCTGCATACCGGGGGTATTGCCTAAGGTAATAATCACATCATATTGCGGCAAAGTTAAATCAAGCGGGTGAACATGCTTGGCCGCATAAGATAAAAAAGCTTGGTGTGTGCGGAGTAATTGGCGCAGTACGGTTGGAAAAGTTGATGGAGTGGACATAATGTAAAAAATGGTTCTAATTAGAATTTAATAGCGGAAAACCGATGAAACCGCTTCGCAGCTCACCAACCAGCTCGAATACTCAGCCTCCAAGGCTGCGCCAGATCTCACCAGCACGCGCATCAACACGCAGAATCCCAAAGCCATGCGCGCGGCCATCACCGACTATCTTCAGACCCATCCAAGTTTGAACGACACTCTGGAATCCATCGTCGGCAACTCGCGCATCATCTACGATGTGGCCGTTGTCGATCCGTACGGAGCCGCGATTCTCGACACGAATCCGGCGTTCAACGGCAAACTGGTTCCGGAGCGTCCTTCTTTAAGCGTTTTGTCTGACGCCAGCTTCCGCCGCCAACTGCGTCTCATCTACGGACCGTCCATCGTCTACGATGTGCGCGTCGGCCTCGAACTCGACGGACAGGCATTTGGCAGCGTGCGCGTCGGCGTGTCGACCGTTTTCCTGCGGAACGAGCTGACGCCGAAATTGCAGCAGGCCGCTTTTTTCTCGGTCGTCGCAGTTTTTTGCTCGCTCGTGCTCGCCGCTGTGGTCTCGAACCTGGCTCTCGGCCCGCTGAAGACCATCAGCCGCAACCTCGACAGCGCCAGCGCCGGAGACGTTCTTCCCGACGACGAGACCAGCCGCGACGATGAAGTCGGCCTCGTCTCGCTCAAAATCGCCCACCTTGAACGTTAGATTCGCGACACCAACGAAATCTTCTCCGCCCTCAAAGACAACGTCGAGCAGGTGATGAAGCAACTCCAAGGCGGACCATGCTCTTCCCCCGCGACACTCGTGTCGTGCTGATCAGGCCTCGGCTGAAAATTTCTCGGGCGTCCCCGCCGCGAAATTCTGGAAGGTACCGCGGAAGAAATCTTTTCCGATGGAACCGCCCTCGGCGCCGTCGTTCTGCCCGCATTCCAGAAGCAGCGTGCGCTTGGGAATACGAATTCGAAACCGTCGACGGCCGCCGCGTCCAGGTCTCCCTCGATTTCATACAGGAGAAAGGCACGCCCATCGGCGCTCTGCTGACCATGCGCGATGCCGAGTCGGTGCGCCGCATCGAAAACGAAATTGAAATCTCCGCCGGCTTCTGCCAGCGGACGCATGACTCGCGGCGTCGCCCACGAGGTCAAGAATCCCATCAACGCCATCGTCCTGCATTTGCAGTTGTTGCAAAACAAACTGCAACAGGACGATCCTGAAACCCGCCGTCACATGGATATTATCGCAGCGAAATTCACCGGCTCGACCGCGTCGTCCAGATTCTCGTCGATTTCACGCGCCCAGGACCTGCACCTCGAAGAAGTCGACCTCCGCAAAATTCTAGAAAACGTTTCGTCCTGGCCACTCCCGATGCCGCCAAACACAACGTTCGCATCGTGCAGGAATTTTCGCGGCGCCGTTGAATGTCTGCGTCGACACCGACCTCATGAAACAGGCAATTCTCAACCTGGTATTGAATGGCGTGCAGGCGATGGCCGAGGGAGGAACGCTGACGTTAAAAGCGAGGCGAGAAGATGATGCCATCCTCGCCGAGGTGCTCGACCAGGGATGCGGCATCCCACCCGAAGCGCAGGAAAAAATCTTCGAACTCTACTTCACCACCAAGGGCGAGAAAGGCGGCAGCGGCATTGGACTCGCCCAGACTTACCAGATCATGCAATGGCACTACGGCTCCATCGACTTCGATTCTGTCGTGGGATCCGGCACCACCTTCCGCCTTCGCCTGCCCCCCGCCTTATCCAAATCCGACAGCTCTTCGAAGGAAAAAGAAAATCAAACGCTAACCGCATAGCGATGACGGCTCAACAAAAACGGCGCGACCGCAGTTGCCGATCTCATCTCACTCTCATCGCGCGAATAGAAATGCGGAGGCCGCCTATGGTTGTCGAAATGCGCACGTACAAGGTTAAACCCGGCAAGCGGACGGAATTCCTTCAGATTTTTCGCGAACGATCCATCCCCGCTCATGCCGAAATCGGAATGAAAATCCTCGGCCCGTTTCTCTCCCTCGAAGATCCCGATACTTTTTTCTTTATGCGCGGATTCCCCGACCTCGCCTCTCGCGAGCCGATGAAAGCAAAGTTTTATGAAGGCCCGCTCTGGAAAATCGAACTCGAAAACATCCTGATGCCGATGCTCGAAAAATACGAGGTTGTTCTCGTCGACGATCCCGACAGTCTTCTGCAGTGGTAGTACCCCGCGTCACCACGTCTCCGCCCGGCTCTATTCGCTCAAGCGGTTGGTATCCGCCCGACCGCTTAATGTCCGCGATCAGCAACACAATACGACGTATGGTTAATAATCTGGCGGTTCACGGCTGCGTGGGTCTCCGACGGCGTTTCTACGAGGTAGCCGTTTTCGACACGATCCTTGATATCCGCGTACGCTTCCTCGATGAGGCTGGTAAGCGCTGCCGCGTTTATCGCCGTCCCAATTCTCAGCTTCACGTGGCGCATGAACTTTCCGGTGCCCTGCAGCAAGCCTGCCGGTTCCGGCAGCGCCGCTCCGTGAAAAAATCCCACGTTCACGTGCGCCGTGAATACGTTGACGTAGCCAAAGGGCGCATTTTCCAAACATGCAGTGGACAGCCATCATGCAAGAGTTCCCAACTTCGTCCCCGCACTTACGCATCACCTCGAACCACTCGTGGGCGATGGCTCCCAATTCATCGGGATGCGCCTTCATCCACGCCTCGATGGCGGGAGCACGCTCAACAGCGCCGTTGAATCGCAGGATTTCCGTTTTCATCTTTGCTCCACTTTCCGGCTCCGAGATCCGTTTCGCAATGGTCCTGATCGTCCCTATCTTGATCGTCCCTCAAGAGATACCCCGACTTTGATTTCGCCAGACTCGCAGCTCTCCGGAAAACAAGCTGCTTTTCTCACGCGCGCGACATCCAAGCAGCCTGAGGATTGTCCCTATGAACGTTGTGATCTTCGGCGCGACCGGAATGGTCGGCCAGGGCGTGTTGCGCGAATCGCTCCTCGCCGACGATGTGCAACTCGTTCAGACCGTCGGTCGCGCCGCTACGGGTGAACTCCATCCCAAAATCCGCGAAGTCGTTCACCGCGATCTGTCGAATTACAAGCCCAT
>CAVXZR010000063.1:0-13314 GCA_963765965.1 uncultured Pseudomonadota bacterium | reverse complement strand
TTTTGCAAGGCTGCGCGAAGTTGCTCCACCCTAAGCCGCATAATTATTTTTTCTGGTTATCGATAGCGATTGTGGCTCGCGCCATGAGCATCCTGGCCGCCTGCTTATATATTTCAGCACGTATCATCTGCTCTTCGCTGGATTTAGCAAGAACAGCGGTTTGGTCGTTAAAAAACTCTCTGGCCATTTCGATAGTCTGCTCGTCCTGCAAAGGATTATCTTTGTTATCGAAATACTGGAAGCGTAAATAGTAATTAATTTCAGACTCGGTAGACTTACCGGTGGTGCCTATGGATAGCACCCGGTTACGTATATCTTCCTTCAAAATCTTAATGACAATACCCGCTTCGCTGGGGATAGGGGCGAGATTGGATTTAGAAGCTTTCAGCATGGCTACCATTTGCGTTTGCAAAGCTGCGGAGGCGCCGGATACATAGACATTTTTAAGTGATTCGGGGATGTCTATGCTGCCGCGTAAATGGTAACCACAGCCGCAGAAAAAAGCCAAAGCTAAAATCAAAACCTTCCTGATTGCCTGTTTCATGCTATATCTGTTCATAACCGCGATAAATTAATACCTGAGTAAATAACGCTGCTAAAAATTGCGTATGCCGCTCGCTCGATTTGAAATGTAGCGCTTGCGAACGCACGAAAATGCCTGGTCAGGTATATAAATCCGGGCAATTCAGCTTCAAACAACGATATTTACCAATTTTTGCGGCACCACAATCAATTTTTTGATCGGCTTGCCCTCGATAAAACGTAAAACATGCTCATCGGCCAGAACTAACGTTTCGATGTCTTGCTTGGAGGCGTTGACAGCCACTGAAAATTTGCCTCTGAGTTTACCGTTGACCTGTATCACCATTTCGATGGCATCCTGTTGCAACGCAGCTTCGTCTACAATCGGCCATGCCGCCGTGACGATATCGTCGCTATGCCCCAGATTTTCCCATAATTGCTGGCTGATATGCGGAATAATCGGCGCCAGCATCAGCACCACCGTTTCCAGAACTTCCTGACGCACGGCTCTGCCATTGCCGCTATCGTCCTCGAATTTGCCCAAAGCGTTTAACAACTCCATATTCGCGGCAATCGCCGTATTGAATGTATGCCGGCGCGCCATATCGTCGCTGACTTTTTGCAGGGCGTGATGCAACTGGCGGCGGAGACCTTTCTGATCGGCGTTCAGCACTGAAAGATCCAGGGTTTCGGCTGCAATCCGCTTTCAAATGTTGATAGGTTTCGCCACAAGCGTTTAAGAAATCGGAAAGCCCCTTCTACGCCGGCATCGTTCCATTCCAGCGATTGATCGGGTGGCGAAGTGAACATAGTATACAATCCTACGGTATCGGCACCGTATTTATCGATTAAGACTTGTGGGTCAACACCATTATTTTTCGATTTCGACATCTTCTCCACAGCGCCCACCGTCACCGGCGAACCGTCGCTGGCTAATTTGGCTGCGGTGATTTTGCCTTTGCTGTCGCGCTCGACCTCGATTTCGGTCAGATTGAAATAATGCTTATGGCCATGATCGTCGATCTGATAGAAAGTTTCGGCAACCACCATGCCCTGGGTCAACAGGTTTTTAAACGGCTCATCGCAAACCAGCAAGCCTTCGTCGCGTATTAGTTTGGTATAAAACCGCGCATAAAGCAAATGCAAAATGGCATGTTCGATGCCGCCGATATAGTAATCGACCGGCAACCAATAATTAGCCCGCTGGTCCAGCATGGCGGTATCGGTATTCTGACTGGCATAACGGGCAAAATACCAGGACGATTCCATAAAGGTGTCGAAAGTATCGGTTTCGCGGCGGGCCGGCTGCCGCAGTTTGGACAATCGGTATGCGGAAAGGTTCGGGTGGGCAGCCAGCGGCGATTGCGAACCGTCCAAAACCACATCGCGCGGCAAAGTCACCGGTAACTGATGGTCGGGCACCGGCACTGTGCCGCAAGATTCGCAATAAACCACCGGTATCGGCGCGCCCCAGTAACGCTGACGCGAAACGCCCCAATCGCGTAGCCGGAAGTTGGTTTTGCGTTCGCCTTTCTTTAAGGCGGACAATTTGTCGGCAATGGCATTGAAGGCTTGTACCGAAGTCAGGCCATCGAACTCGCCGGAATTGCCCAATATGCCTTTATCGGTAAAAGCCTGTTCGCTAATGTCGTCGTTATGGCCGTCCGCAGCATAAATAACTTGCTTGATGGCAATCGCATATTTTTTGGCGAATTCGTAATCGCGCTGATCGTGGCCCGGCACGGACATCACCGCACCGGTACCGTAATTCATCAACACGAAATTGGCTATCCACACCGGCACTTGCTCGCCGGTCAAAGGATGAACAGCCAGTATCCCGGAATCGATACCGCGTTTTTCCATGGTCTCCAGCGCGGCTTCCGAGGTTTCCATGAGCTTGCAGGCTTCCAGAAATTCAGCAATTTCGGCATTATTTTCCGCAGCCTTAAGGCCAAAGGGTGTTCGGCAGCCACCGCCACATAGGTAACGCCCATCAGAGTATCCGGGCGAGTAGTATAAATACGGATAGGCTTTTCGTGACCGGCTACGGCAAAATCCATCTCCAACCCTTCCGATCGGCCTATCCAGTTGGCCTGCATGGTTCTCACCTGTTCCGGCCAGCCCGGCAAGGCTGTCCAGCGAAGTGAGCAATTCGTCGGCGTAGGCGGTAATTTTTAAAAACCATTGAGAAATTTCCTTTTTCTCGACATGGGTATCGCAACGCCAGCAACAGCCGTCTATCACCTGCTCGTTAGCCAGTACGGTCTGATCGTGCGGACACCAGTTGACCGGCGCTGTTTTTTTATAGACCAGACCTTTTTTTAAAAGCCGCAAGAAAAACCATTGTTCCCAACGATAATAATCCGGATCGCAAGTGGCAAGCTCGCGGTTCCAGTCGTAGCCAAAACCCAGGCGTTTCAACTGATCGCGCATATAGGCGATATTTGAATAGCGTCCAATCGGCAGGATGGACTTTATTCAGCATGGCAGCATTTTCGGCCGGCAAGCCGAAGGCATCCCAACCCATGGGCTGCAGCACATGTTTACCCAGCATGCGCTGAAAACGGCTGATCACATCGCCTATCGTATAATTGCGGACATGCCCCATATGTAACTTGCCGCTCGGATAGGGGAACATGGAAAGACAATAATATTTTTCTTTGCCTGTATCTTCTACTGCGTTAAAAACGCCCGATCTTTCCCATTCAGCCTGCACCTTCTGCTCTATGGCCAGCGGTTTGTATAGCTCTTCCATCCTGCTCGTCTTTTAATGTAAAAAAGCGCTAGAATACCTCACCGGCGCTTAAATCTAAAGCGTGAATTGACATGGAGAACCTATGAGCGATAACAAACTGATCAAAGCCTACGACGAATTGATGGGCAATCTTTACGAAGCACTGGACGATACTTTGCACAGCGTTGCCGAGGCTATGGACATTGCCAAGGAAAAAACCAGCGCACTTGGCGGCCATACCCAGGAAGAGATTAATAAAATTGCCGATTATGTGATGCGGGATGTCGAGCACGCAGCCGTCAGCGCCCCGGATAATAAAAACGATTCGCTGACCGAATGGCTTAAATTCGATATTGACCTGATCGAAAACTTCGCAATGGCTGCATTTCTGGATATAGCCGACAAAACCCGGGTTAAACTGGCAGCGCTGGAAATGGAAGCCAAACAATATCACCCCTACAAAAGCGGCGATATTGCCGGTCCCGGCACATTTGTCTGCGACCAATGCGGCAAGCAAATTTCCTTTAAATCAACTTGCGTAATCCCGGTTTGTCCGGCATGTCAAACCAATAGTTTCAGCCGCTGTTGATATTGCGGGTATTAACCTTATAATGCTGTCTTTTATCTTTTAGTCTATCGAGGGCGATTATGCGCAGGGTGATCTTCAATCAAAAAGGCGGCGTCGGCAAATCCACAATCACCTGCAATCTGGCGGCGATAACGGCGGTTAGCGGCAAAAAAACCCTGGTGATAGACCTGGATATACAAGGCAACTCCACCCAGTATCTGCTGGGCAGCAAGGTCACCGATGCCGACAAAACCATTGCCCATTTTTTTAAAGACAACCTTGGGCTGGGACTGTTCGGCGGCGGCAAGGAAGGACTGGAAAGCGCCATTCATGAAACGCCGTTTCCAAATCTGTACATCATTCCATCCCATCCGGAACTGGAAGCCTTGCAAAGCCGCCTGGAATCGCGCTATAAAATCTTCAAACTCAAAGAAGCGCTGGAAAAGCTGGAAGGTTTCGAGCAAATTTATATCGACACGCCGCCCGTACTCAATTTTTACAGCCAATCGGCCCTGATCGCGGCGGAAAAATGCCTGATTCCCTTCGACTGCGATACGTTCGCCCGCGAAGCGCTCTACACGCTGATGCGCGCCATCGCCGAGGTCAAAACCGACCATAACGAAAAACTGGAGATCGAAGGCATTATCGTCAACCAGTACCAAAAACAGGCCAATCTTCCCCGGCAACTGGTTGAGGAATTAATCGCCGAAGGCTTGCCGGTCCTGGAAGCGAAAATATCGACATCGGTCAAGGTTAGGGAATCTCACTCCGACTCGCAGCCTTTAATCCATTACGCGCCCAGCCATAAATTAACCGAAGAATATATTGCCCTGCACGCTGAAATTCATAAATAAAAGCTGGTACGGTACCGCGTACACCGCCACGCTTAAAATTAGCTTGGCGATGCGCAACTGCCGTAAACGATAGTTTTAAAAACTAGATTTACCCTAACATCGATCCGCCCGCATCGTTCCCACGCTCCGCGTGGTGAATCGATCAGGTGACCTGCCATCAGGTAAATTTCACGCTATTCGCCACTTTAAGCAGATCATCTAGAGAATTCTGTATCTTTACCTTTTCTGATTGTTCCAGCTCAAGCAATGGTGCGCGCACATAGTTCGGAAAGCTGCCAAGTCTTAGGCTAAGTGTATATTTTACAATTGAAATCTCATGGCCTAGGAGTGTCTTTCTGAAATTATTCCATATATCAAACCCCCGTTGAATCTTCTCTGCCTGAACAATATCACCTTTTGACCATGCCGAATTTAGTGCAACCAGGAATTCCGGAAATGGATTTCCTGCGCCGGTTACAGATCCGGAAAGCCCACATTTTAAGACTTGCAATGCTAAAGAGTCTTCACCAACAAACACCTCAATGTTATCGGATATATCATTAAACCCTTGAGAAATTTTAATATCTCCTCCAGAATCTTTTATACCTATTACATTTTGACAGACAGCGATAATTTCCTTAAATAGATAAGGAGAAATGCTGGTTTTTACGTGCTTTGGAAAGTTATATAGATATACCGGCTTTGATAAGCCATCTAAACTTTTTACAAAAAAATTAATTAAACCGGCATTTTCAATACTGCAGTAATAAAAAGGAGGAAGTATCAGTAGCGCATCTGCAGCCACAGATAGGCGGGCCATGGCTTTTGCTTCTTTATATGAACAACTACTAATATTATTTACAATATATCCGGAGAAATACATCCTTGTTAACTCAAGAAGATCAATTCGCTCAGAAATGCTTAGAGACGCAAACTCACCCGTCGTTCCGTTTACAATTATTGATCTAACACCTGATTCTTCTAAAAATTTCAAATAGTCACACAATGCTTTTTCATCGATGCGACCACTTTTAGTAAATGGAGTTACAATTGCGAAAAACTGATTGTGCTTTGACATATTATATACCCCAGGTAATAAATTATCTTAAAGCCCGTTCTTGAACTGTTCGCTTGATGGCTGGCACACATCTCGCATCGTATTTCAGATCCAAGTCGAAGCCGAACTTGGTGGCGATAACCACTTGGTCTCTGATGGGGGCAAGGGCTTCGCCCACCAGCTCTTCGTTAATGAACGGGCCATAGACTTCAGCAGTGTCGAAGAAGTTGACGCCGCGTTCCACGGCTGTCCGCAGTAGCTTAATCATCTCCTGCTTGTCTGCCGCTGGGCCATAAGAAAAACCCATGCCCATGCAACCGAGTCCGATAGCCGAAACTTCCAGGTTGCTGTTGCTAAGTTTGCGCTTTTGCATATGTTAATCTCCTATCATTTGAAGGCCGGGTCTGTTACACACTGTTGTGCGGAAAGCAGTAGTTGTTTTTTTGGGCGCAATCTTACCGAAGTCAACGCTAAATGAATATCGGGTCTAATACGCATGCGTTTATGAGTTGGATGCATGAATGAAGCGCGAACTTCAACGATCTCGTTAGTTTCGTCACGGTTGCCCGCGAGGGGAGCTTTACCAGAGCGGCGGCACAGGTCCGTAGGATGCGCCAACCAACGGGCGGCGCAAAAAAAGGAATCAGGTTGATTTATTTTTTTGATGAAAGCATAAAAATTAATTTAACCCCTTATTTGCATTTTGCTTTAGCTCGTCGATATGCTTGTGGCTGTGCCGGCATGCGCCACGGTCAGCTTGTCATGCCTTTCTTGATGTGTTAACAGAATTGGTGGTGAAAGGAGCGCAGTTCGTCATTGACACCATTGGTTGTCTGGTTGTTTTCACAAAGCTGACTTTCATAAAGTACATCATAGTTAAATAAACTATAAGCTTTATGAATGTGGAAATTGCCCTAAAAAAACATGCCAACGAACGTCTATGACGTTTGCCTATAAAACAGATAAATACCACCATGAATTAAGATCATTTTCCAAGGCGAATTTTGCTCTGTAAGCTCCCGATACCTACACTTTTAAATTGGGAGTTGTTTATGAAAATCCATGGCCTAGCTATAACTGTTTTATTAATGTTATCCCTTCATGTCGCTGCGGAACCCGGCTCAAATTTCGAGATCGTCGCTAACTTAGATACAGGGCCGGGTAATGTGACCGTGATGGATAACGATCGAATTATCATGAGCCAGCATCAATTCTATCGTCCACATTACGCTGTGGTTGAACTGAAAAATAATACACAAATTCCGTTCCCAAATGATGAGTTAGCAAGCGCTAGCTCAAAATCACCTATCAAACTCGATTCGGTGCTGGGTATCAGGTCTGACGCTAATGGTGTCGTATGGATGCTGGATAACGGGATGCGTAGCGGTGCCATACCAAAACTGGTTGGCTGGAATACAAAGACTGATCGCCTCCAAAAACTTATCTACTTGCCTGCGCCGATAACGCCAAAAGATACCTTTGTTAACGACTTTTCGGTCGATTTTCGCCATAATGCTATTTTCATTAGCGATCCTGCCGGTGGAGAAAATGCCGCCCTAATAGTCGTCAATTTGAGCACGGGCGCTGCCCGGCGAGTTCTGGAAGGCCATCTTAGCGTGGTTCCTGAGGATGTCGATTTGATCATTGATGACGTTCCGATTCAAATTCAGGATCAATCCGGCAAACTTGTTCGACCTCACATTGGCGTAAACCCGATTACAGAAGATTTGAACAATGAATGGGTTTACTATGGGCCCATGCATGGCCATAGTCTATACAGAATAAAAGCTGACGATCTAGCCAATGAAAAATTGGCGGACAAGGACTTAGCCGACCGGGTTCAACGTTACAGCGATAAACCCATTTCCGACGGAATCAGTATCGACAAGGAAAACAATATTTATTTAGGCGATCTGGCGGCAAATGCAATCGGAGTGATATTAGCCGATAAATCCTATCGTCAACTGGCTCAATGTCCTAGGCTTTCTTGGGTTGATTCGTTCAGCTTTGGGCCGGCCGGAAAATTATATGCTGTCGTCAACCGACTACATCAATCGGCAACGCTTAACGGTGGAATAGCCAAATCAAAACCACCTTATTATTTATTACGGGTGAATTCGTTAGCCGCCGGCATGGCTGGTCGCTAATCCAGCGAAGTGGAGGCTTCGATATTTCGGCCTATTGTTGTAATTCTATCCCGCAGCCAACAATGGGCCGGATCTTTATCACGCAATCGATGCCAGATCATGACCAGATCATAGCTAGGCAAGTCTAGTGGTACCGGAAATATTGTTAAGGCTGCAATCTTTTTGAATTGCTCAGCAATACGATAAGGTAAAGACAAAACCATATCCGTCTCTGCAACGATCATGGGTGCGGAAAGAAAATGGGGGACGATTAATTTGATTCGCCGCTCCAATCCCATTTCACTCAGTTTTTGATCTATTAAACCGACATTGCTGCCGGTGCGGGATATGAGCATATGCGGCATAGACAAATACTCGTGCAAAGTTGGTGCTTCTCGTATCAAGGGATGATCTTGTCTGACCACGCAAGCCATTTGGTCGCTAAAGAGGTGTATACAGCTTAAATCCGCCGGCGGACTCAGCACCGATTCGAAACCAAGCACCACATCTAAGCTCCCATTCTCCAATTGCGCCAAAGGAAATACGGACTCGGTGCGTTTAACATGAATATCGACACCGGGAGCTAATTGCTCAATCAAGGCGGATAAGCCAGGCAAAAGCAACAGCTCCATATAATCAGTGGCTGCCAATACAAAACGCCTGGTACTCATAGCAGGTTCAAATTCAAGCGGTGGTTGAATGAGTTGTTCCATATCGCTTAACAAAGCCCTGACCGGCCCAATCAGAGCTAAGGCTCTCTCAGTAGGTTTCATACCGGTTGGCGTTTTTACCAGCAATGGATCATCCAGTTGTTGCCGTAATCTATGCAAACTATGACTCATGGCCGATTGGGTAACAAACATTTGTTCGGCGGCTCTTGTCACGTTTAATTCGCGAAGTAGTACGTCAAACGCTACCAACAAATTCAAATCGAATGTTCTTAAATTGGCCATAAGGATTTCAAGCTTTTCTGGAAAAAAGTGGCGTCATTTTAACTAAACCTTTGTTAAATCAATCATGAAAACCGTTGATGATGGGATGAAATCTAATCATTTAACAATAGAGCTATTTCAAACTACTGTATGACGCAAGCGCATCCGGATTCTTGAGTCGAATAGGGCTCCCCAAGGCTAACAGACAATGGCCGTCATGCGCTTTTTACTTCGTTGGAGCCTATCAATCAGATTCCAACAACAATTATAACTCTATGAGGAGAAGCGAATATGTCAGCAAATATTCCAATTCGATCTGTTAAACCCTATACCGGAGAAAAAGCGCGGATTACTCGCGCTTATGATTATTTGATACTGGTATTGGCTCTTTTTTTATTTATTGGCGCCTTTCATTTACATTTTGCATTGACCGTCGGCGACTGGGATTTCTGGGTGGACTGGAAAGATAGGCAATGGTGGCCGCTGGTTACCCCTTTAATGGGTATTACCTTCCCGGCTGCAGTTCAGGCCGTATTATGGAGTAAGTTTCGTCTGCCCTTAGGTGCGACGTTATGTGTGGCTGCTTTATTGATCGGCACCTGGATTGCACGGGTTTTTGCCTATCATTACTGGAATTACTTCCCTATCAATATGGTCATGCCAGCCACCATGTTACCCGGCGCATTGGTGCTCGACTTTATATTAATGTTGAGTAACAGTCTGACGATTACTGCAATTTTTGGGGGCGCGGCTTTTGCCCTGTTATTTTACCCTACAAACTGGCCCATCTTTGGCATGTTTCATTTACCTGTTGAACACGGAAATGGGCAATTGACTGTCGCCGATGTATTTGGTTTTCAGTACATCCGCACCGGGATGCCTGAATATTTGCGCATCATCGAAAGAGGTACATTACGTACTTACGGTCAATATGCGACCCCGCTGTCAGCATTTTGTTCGGCCTTGTTATGCACCCTGATGTACACCTTATGGTGGCATATTGGCAAGTGGTTCTCTAACCGTTCGTTACCTTAACAAAATATAGGGAGGATAAGTTCATGAAAACGTACGTAATCAAAACTTTAATGACGATCTGTTTTATTTTTTCCGTGTACCTGATGGATATTCAGACTGTCATGGCTCACGGTGAAAAAGCATTGGAGCCATTCATTCGCATGCGCACCATACAATGGTATGACGTGCAATGGTCGAAACAGACTTTAAACGTCAATGAGGAAATTAGTGTCAGCGGTAAATTTCATGTCGCCGAGGATTGGCCTATCAGTGTCCCGAAACCGGAAGCGTCATTTTTAAATATCTCAACGCCAGGCCCCGTGCTCATCAGAACGGAGCGTTTTTTAAATGGAAAACCCTGGAGTAATTCAGTGGCTTTGGAACCGGGTGGCGATTACGACTTCAAGATTGTGTTAAAGGGACGTTTGCCGGGTCGTTATCACATTCATCCGTTCTTTAACTTAAAAGATGCCGGACAAGTCATGGGGCCCGGGGTCTGGCTGGAAATAGCCGGCGATCCGGCAAACTTTACCAATCAGATCCAAACCATAAACGGCGAACTGATCGATATGGAGACCTACGGGTTTAGCAATGGTGTATTTTGGCATTTGTTCTGGGGCTTGTTGGCAACGGCCTGGTTGTTATGGTGGGTGCGACGGCCATTATTCATAGCTCGCTATCGAATGTTGGAAGCCGGTATGGAAGATGAATTGATTACCCCACAGGATCGGAAAATTGCCAAAATAGCATTAGTCGCAGTTCCTGTATTGGTATTGGCCTTTAATGCCATGACGATCAGCGAATATCCAAACGCTATCCCGCTACAGGCTGGATTGGACCAGATTTTGCCGCTCCCGGCTCAGGTTAATGCCGGCATCGTCAATGTGGAAACTTTAAAAGCTGAATACCGTGTTGCAGAACGGGCAATGAAGTTTGATTTGAAAATTGACAATCAAAGTGAGCATCCCGTCCATGTTGGCGAATTTTCGACAGCCAATGTGTATTTTTTAAACAAGGAGTTGCCTGTACAACATCAAGATCATTCAAACAGCTTGGCTGTTTCTGAAGGTTTGACTCTAGATAATAACGCATCCATACAGCCTGGAGAACAGCGGATGGTGACGATTACCGCCAGAGATGGATTGTGGGAATCGGAAAAACTGAATGGCTTAATCCGTGATGCCGATAGCCGAATTGGTGGCTTGCTGTTTCTTTACGACGACACTTTAGGCAAACGCTATATATCCAGCATTACCGCCGCAGTCATTCCAAAATTCGATTAAATCACATTCGGAGAACATCATGTCCACAGCATCTAAACAATTAACAGCATCGCTTGAACAACAGAACAATATCCCCTGGTATCTAAAAGATCTACCCGGATATTTGAAGGGTTTTGCCATTCTAACCGTCATCTATATCGGCTTACGTTTGTATCAAGGCGCATTTGCAGTTTCCACCGGACTGGATTCGAGTGAACCGGCTTTTGAACAACACTGGATGCGTTTGTTTTACATAGAGCTAGTCATTATCGCGGTATTCGCGATCGGTATGTGGGGGTATTTATGGTACTCGCGGGATCGCAACCTGGACGCTCTTGAACCTAAAGAGGAAATTCGCCGCTATTTCACATTGACCATGTGGATCAGTATCTATACCTTTGCCGTCTATTGGGCGGGTAGTTATTTCGCCGAACAGGATAATTCCTGGCATCAGGTGGCGATTCGTGACACGCCGTTTACAGCCAATCATATTATTGAATTTTATTTCAATTTTCCGCTTTATGTCATATTGGGCGGAAGCGCTTGGCTATACGCCAGGACCAGATTGCCGCTGTACGCCAAAGGCATCTCGCTGCCCTTGACGCTGGCTGTAGTCGGGCCTTTCATGATTTTGGTCAGCGTCGGCTTTAATGAGTGGGGGCATACCTTCTGGTTTAGAGAAGAGTTTTTCGCTGCACCGATTCATTGGGGATTTGTGATTGGCGTCTGGTTTGCTTTAGGCGTCGGCGGCATATTGCTGCAAGGAGTCACACGCTTGATCGAATTGCTTGATCAAATTGAAGATGCCGAATAGTCGATCACCATCGGTTCACTATGCCTGGACAGTGCTCGCGGTCACCTTTGTCTGCTTGTTTGTCGCTTCGGCGCTGCGATCAGTTCCAGGGATCATCATGTTGTCTCTGGAGCATGAATTTAATTGGAATAGGGAGACTATCAGCGGCGCAATTTCAGTCAATCTGCTTTTATTTGGTCTAGCTGGACCCTTTTTAGGCAGATTGATGGATTTGTATGGTGTGAAATTCATCTGCATGATTACACTGACTCTGCTGGTTTTAGGCGCTGGCGGCAGTATTTTTATGCAGAAATCCTGGCATATGTATCTACTCTGGGGGTTACTGGTTGGTGCGGGATCAGGAGGAACTTCAATGATTATGGGGTCTGCGCTGATTAACCGCTGGTTTCAAAAGCGCAGGGGATTGGCATTGGGCATATTGGGTGCGGCATTTTCTTCCGGCCAGTTAGTTTTCACGCCTATCATGATGAGCTTGAACATTGATCATGGCTGGCGAGTTGCAACCCTTTTTATTGCCTTGGCTTTGGTTTTAGTCATTTTACCTTTGGTCATGAAATTTTTGGTTGATGATCCTCTTGCAAAAGGCGAACTTCCTTATGGCGCAAAGGAAATAGCTACTGTCGTTGCAATTCCTGATCCAAATCCAATGCGTTTAGTATTGGCCAGTCCTCAATTCTGGTTATTAGCTTTGAGTTTTGGAATTTGCGGCTTAACTACATCGGGTCTTTTCCAGACACATTTAATTCCACACGGCATAGAACATGGTTTCACAGAAATGACGATGGCCGCTTCCTTAGGATTAATGGGCGCTGCTGATGTAGTGGGCACCATTTTATCCGGTTGGCTGTGCGATCGATTCGGGAAGCGCTGGCCACTTGCCATTTATTATGTGATTAGAGGCATATCACTGATCTTATTGCCTTATGTCGAATCGACCGGGCTATTAATGATGTTTTCCATTATCTATGGCCTGAACTGGTTATCGACAATCCCTGCTACTTCCGCGCTTACCGCGGACTTGTTTGGAAAACAAAATGTGGGGGTCGTATTTGGATGGATTTGCTTTGCTCACCAAGTGGGTGCTGCTATTGCAGCTTATGGCGCGGGGTATATTCATAGTCTGGTAGGTAATTACAACCTGGCTTTTATGTCCTCCGGTCTATTTGCTTTTGTAGCCATGGGGGGCGTTGTTTGTATAAGAGAGCCAAAAGCTACTGTGGTATCTCTCGGAAGTTGATTTCGTTTACTTCGTTAATTATAGAATCCACCCGATGGGATAAAAACAACTTATCAAAGACTGGTTACAACACAATCAACTCTGTTGCTATAGGATTATTTGATAGTAATAGGAAATGAATTATTTAAAAAACGTAGGAAATAAAAAATGCCATTGGTCAGAATTTCACTCATGCAAGGTAAATCAAATAACTTTGGACAAAAGGTAAAATTGGG
>CAVXZR010000062.1:0-109452 GCA_963765965.1 uncultured Pseudomonadota bacterium | reverse complement strand
ATGTATTGCTATGTTTTTTTTGCCTTGGGCGAGTTGGGTGATAATGGTCGGAATTACCGCCCGTGCCGACTGTCTGGGACCGTAAGTATTGAACGGACGGGCTATCGTCACCGACAAATCGAATGCGTTGAAGAAACTGATTGCCATCGCATCGGCAGCGATTTTCGAAGCGCTATAAGGCGATTGTGCCTGTAGTGGATGTTTTTCATCAATCGGCAC
Organism: uncultured Pseudomonadota bacterium; assembly: GCA_963765965.1. Classification (GTDB taxonomy): domain Bacteria; phylum Pseudomonadota; class Gammaproteobacteria; order Methylococcales; family Methylomonadaceae; genus Methylomonas. Next base: position 109,233 of record CAVXZR010000062.1, on the reverse strand, counting down.
ATATTGCGCTGAGCCGTAGACTTCGCTGGTCGATGTGTGTATCAGTCTCCGAACCCCATTGTCTCGAGCGGCTTGGCAGATATTCAAAGTACCGCGGATATTGGTTTCCAAATAACTATCCGGTGCCTGATAGGAATACGGTATGGCGATCAAAGCCGCCAAATGGAACACCGTATCGATATCGCGGCAAATGGTTTTACAAAATTGCGGATCGCGTACATCGCCACACACGACATCCACTGCGTTTTTACAGTTGACGTCATCCAGCCATCCCCAGAAATTAAAGGAATTATACTGTGCCAATGCCCTGACTTGATATCCAAGAGCCACCAGCATTTCCACTAGATGCGAACCGATAAACCCATCGGCGCCTGTTACTAATACCTTTTTCATACTAAGCCCTGAGTAATGAAAGCCTCGGCTATCGTCCAATCCTCTTCCGTATCGATATCCAGACTTTGTAAAGTATTCATGATTAACGGCACGGTTTTTTCAGCATAAAAGGATTTGTTAGCCAGCAAATAGTTTGTTTTGCATAAATACATCGCGCCATTCGGCGTCAACAAAGGCTTGATTTGTTGGCGAGCGGTTTGGATGGGATTGTCTTTATTCAAAGCCCTCAAAAAGCCATCATCACAGCGAAACAGAGTGGTTAAATCACGATAAATTTCTTTGCAACCTATCACCGCATCGGCTTGTCGAGCGCTGAGCAAGTCAACCGCTTGCCGAATTATAGACGAAGTCCGAAACGGTGAAGTCGGTTGCAGCCACATCGTTAGCTCAGGAAAATAATCGAATTCGGATTGAAACCAATGTAAAGCATGTTCTATCACCTGTTGGGCACTGGCATCATCGCCGGCACAGTCTGCCGGACGCAAAAAAGGAACAGTTAAACCGGCCTGCCGACCTATCTCCGCATAAGCTGCCGCATCGGTGCTCAATATTGCCAGGCTTGTTTGCAAATCAGCTTGAAAAATATCTTCCGCAGTCCATGTCAACAATGGTCTACCCGCCAAATGACGGATATTTTTATCGGTAATTCCTTTAGAACCGCAACGAGCGGGTACGATAATCAGTGTTCGAAAATCCATCGCGGCAAGCATCTTTACAATGACTTTACAGATAAGGTTCGTACTTGATACGAAGCTTGTTTATTTCTTCAAACAAATAATCCTCGAATTCCGCCATTTCGGAGTGCATGCTGATCCCCGCCCCGCAAACATAAACCAAAGCCTGATGCAACAGGCCGGGATGTATTTTATTTTTCAAATACATGGGAGAATTTACTTTTGTAATCAGATACATGTATTTTTCACATAATCTAAGGTAAAGTGCCGCAAAAAGCTTTTTATCGAAACTCACATTAATTAATTCAACCGCTTCCCAAGCGGCATCCCTTAAAACAATAAATTGATCGACACGGCTACCGAAAGAATAGGGGGCTGAGTATCTTTGCGGCTCATTGCCTTCCGTAATTTGTTCCGCGCCTTCAAAACAGCAAACTTGCGACGTCGTTACGACATCAGTCACCGCACAAGCCAACAAATCCAAATATAAATGCGGATAAACAGCATTACGTTCAATCCCTTTTTTTACCCTGTCAAACAACCCTAAATCCATAATAAGCTGTCGATTGTAGATAACGCCGGACATATAATTATTAACGAATGAGAAAGCCATTAATGCTTCTTCACCCGAAAAATAAGAGGCATCGGCTCTTTGATGCGAATTTCTTGGTTTAACTCCATCCATTGGCGTAATTGACCCACGCAAAATGCCGACGCTAGGATATTCCTGCAACAAACCAAGTACCCCGCGAATCATCGTTGGATTGGCAAAATCCTCATCGCTTATCAGCATAATATAGGGCGATGTCGCCATTTCAAAGCAAGCCAAAAAGTTATGATGAAACCCCCGATTAAATTCATGGCGGATATAGCGAATTCTGTGATCGTTTCCGGCCATTTCAGCTAATTTTTCATAACTTTCAACCTCTCTCGTTGAGCCATTATCGAGAAACAACAACTCCCAATCGTCGTCAATATCCGGCGCTATTGTTTGTGCGACATTTAAGGCTTGCCTCCCTCTATTGAATGTCGGCACACAAATACTGAAACCGGTTTCCATTTCATTGTGTTTCATGACAGACTCCATTGATTGGGTATTAAATTATTAGTCAGGCCACCTATCGCACTCAGTGTTAATGGCTTTCCCGCTATCCCGCAAACCTTTGAATTAAGCCACTTTATCCGGATAAGAACTTGCTTAGTAAACTCGATAGTTTCAGATTCCATGGGCTTCGCTCAAGTACCAATCAACAGTTTTCTTCAGTCCTATATCGATTTCAACCTTAGGATACCAGCCGGTTAAGCCGGTTAAGCGAGCGATATCGGCCTCAAGATGCATGACTTGGTCTGGCCGATAAGACTCTTCGCCAAACCCCAAAGATAGATCAGTATCTATAAAGTCTCTAATCTTTTCAATCACTGCACGCAAGCTTAGCGCTACGCCGGAACCCAGGTTAAAAATACCGGCAGCCTCATCGGATTCCAGGACAGCTCTTACAGCCGTTGCAACATCTTCAATATAAATATAGTCCCAGCGTTGTTCGGCAGCAGTTAAACGAGGCTTTTGTTTCGATAATAAAGTTCTTATTAAATAAGGAATCAACCAATCCGAATTATCGGCCGGACCGTATGAAGAGAATAATCTTAGCCATACATGCCTTATCCCAAGTTCTTGACATAACAATTGACTGAGAAGACCGGCAGACAGCTTTGCAGCGCCATATAAAGTCGTTGGTTTAGTGGCCGCTGCTTCATTGATTTTGTTCTGACAGGGACCATACTCGGCTTGCGACCCAAGACCAATCCAATGCTTGACGCCGGCTCGCGATGCCATTTTAACCAATTCAAGCGATGGCGCCACATTCCGCCATTGCATCAAGCTGTTTCGATCTTTACCGGCAACGCCATGCCAAGCCGCATGCACTAATGCCAACGGTTGAAAATTTTTCAAGTGTTTTTCAATAGCGCTAAGGTTATTTAGGTCGCCTTCGATCACCCGAATATCAGCCAATAAATCTTTTATACGCCAGGCTGTTTCAGGTTTACGCAGCAAAATGGCCACTTCGTGACCGCCTTCATTGAGCAAATCCCTTAATATATATGAACCGGCAAAGCCTGAAGCTCCCGTTAGAAATATCCGCATCAATCGCTCTCAACTGGAGGAAAGAATTTTGTCAGCGAGATAATTTTCTCGGCAGCAAACCCCTGATCATTAAGCTGGCACCTGATTTCGTCAAAATACCCGAATGAAAAAACCAGGCAGTAGGCATGATTAAAAACTCGCCACTTATCAGGTCCCACCACCGGAATCCGTGTTTTGGGAGCTAAATAACGATTGGATTCATAATTGGAATCAAATAATGCCTTGAACCTGTCGTAATTTTTTAGTGCGGCCAGTGTCATGACGCCACGGCCTCCAGCACCAAAGCCAACCAAATCGGCATCTTTAGGCAAGGATGCTATCCATGTCTCTAAACGCCGGATAGTTGCTGTTATGCGGTCATTCAGATCAGGCAAACTTCGGTTATTTAAGAGCGTAGGAAACGCCTTAGCCACCGGTACCCTAGCGTTTTTTTGTGCAATGACGATAAGCGAGTTTCCCCTGACTTCCTGTTCGGATAGCGGATTTATGGCGACAACCGTAAACCCCTGAGAGCTTACCAGTCGCTCTGCGCCGGAAGAGGTTAAGTAAACAGTATGTTCATGTTCAAAAAGACAATATTCCGTTCGTTCCGCAATCTTTTCGAGATCGTGAATCTCGAAAACTAATAATCCGCCTTCATTTAGTAGCTCATAAGCGGTTTGCAAATACTCAAGGGGATACCTTATATGATCAAGCGTATAAGATGACAAACAAACATCAAAAGTCTCTGTTAGTTTACTTTTACAATTTGCGTCAAAATGATCTACCCGCGTAGTAATACCGCGCGAATTCGCCTTCCCGGCTAGAAACTCGCTAGGCTCTATACCCAACACGCTAGAAACGGACAAGCCTTTAAACTGTTCTAACTGCTCCCCATCGCCCGATCCGGCCTCAATCACTGACGCTGGCCGGCGATCATGCAGGCGCTGGTATTCCTCGCAAATGACCTCCGCATAGCGGCGCATGAATTTCTGTACAAAAGCTGAATGTCCGGAACTGTATTGATAATCCCGATAATAGTCTTGGTAATCAAAATCGGCTGGATTCTGGACTAATCCGCAAGATGGGCACTCGAAAATGCGAATATCCGCCAGATATTCCTTTTTATGCAAATCATTAGCGGGAATAAAATCATCGGTTAGCGGCATTTTTTCTAATACCAGAAATGGGCTCGCAAGCCCTGTTCCACAAACTCGGCAACGATTAGTTAACATTTCAATTCCAGCGATATCAAAATTTAACCCAACAGTCATGAAGAAGTTTTTCATCACCCCTCCACCATGAAAGGCCCTCCAATAAACAAAGGATTCGTAGGATGTGCTGAGCGATAGCGAAGCGCATCAATCGCGAAAGATGCGCCTCCTTACGTCGGTAGCATCCTGTAAGCCCTTCTGATTTTTGCCGGATAGCCACAAATCTTCAAACCATCATAGTTGCACAAGGGAAATCCATGAATCAATTGGGCTTCTTTCCAATTTATGCTCGCCGATTTTCAACATTTCCAGCATGGCTAAGGTTTCTCCCGGAAATGACTCACAATTAAGCTCATCGAAAGCAATAATCGCCCCCTTTGGCATTCTCGGCAGAAAGATTTCCAGGGCTTTTTTGGTCGGCTCATACAAGTCAAAATCAAGGTAAAGCAAAGAGACCAAAATGTGCTGATTGACTTCTAAAAACTTGACCGAAGTTTCCATAAAATCACCCTGGACCAATTGAATGTTAGGGATGTGCGAAAGATAGCGTTCCGCATTGTATTTATCCACGGACATTAAGATTTGATCATAGGCTGAACCTCTTAAATCGCCATGCTTCGACTGAAGTACGCCAGTATTATCCTTACTCTCTAAAACACTTGGAAAACCGATAAACGTATCGAATCCAATAATCTTTCTGCTATGGTTGCTTGGCTCATAAATACTCGAGAGTTGCGCCCAGGTAAATAATCCCCCACCATTGAACACCCCACATTCGATGATGCTGCCGTTCACATCCAGGATACGTTTAAATATTTCATTTTTAACCAGAAACCTGGCCATACTTCTTTTAGTGGCAAATCTTGGAAATGCTTCCAACTTGTCAAGCATAGGAATAGAAGCCGCCTCAAAGGCATCCTCGGTCAGCCGGTAAGCTAATTTATCCCGCTCCGAATGCCGTTTTTCGTAGACGCCGTTTGGCATAGGCTGTGGATTTTTAAGACTCATTCTGCCTCCATTTTAGGCATATGCACGATGTTGCTCATGTAGGGTCCCGTTTGTATAGTCGATAATCTGCTGAAAACAAACGGCTGACATGTCAGCATGTTGAGCAGCTGCTTTATGCCATGCCACTATATTCTCAAGAGCATATCCAAGCGTCCACTTCGGACACCAACCCAATTTCGCCAGCGCTTTCGAGCAATCCAGCTTTAGGTAATTGGCCTCATGCGGTTGCGGCGATTCATCCAATCGCCACGATGCACCTTCTTCACCCCAACTTTGCATGAAATGCTCGATTAACCACTCCACCGTTTTTGCATCGTCCTGATTGGGACCGAAATTCCAGCTTTCAGCATAACTTGTCCCATCCAGATAAAGCTTTTCGGCAAGCATCAGGTAGCCGCTCAACGGCTCCAACACATGCTGCCAAGGCCGAATCGCTTTAGGGCAGCGAATAACTAACTGTTTCCCTGCTTGAATAGCCTGCAAGATATCGGGAATTATGCGATTCTGGGCCCAATCGCCACCGCCAATGACATTCCCGGCCCGGGCGCTGGCAACGGCCACACCATGCTCGGCGTAATTGACCGGATTGAAATAAGAATTTCGATACGCAGCTGTTACAATTTCCGCACAGCCTTTACTGCTGCTGTAGGGATCATAGCCGCCCATCGGATCGATTTCCCGATATCCCCATTGCCATTCCTTGTTTTCGTAACATTTATCGCTGGTCACATTCACCACAGCACGCACGTTACCGGTCTGGCGCACGGCTTCAAGAAGATGCACAGTACCCATAACATTGGTGCTATAAGTTTCTACAGGTGCCTGATAAGAATAAGTAACCAGGGGTTGGGCAGCCAAATGAAAAACTATTTCCGGTCTAATTTCGCGCATAGCCTTTAACAGAACATTGGCATCGCGGATATCGGCAATGATGGAATGCATGCCTTTACCGACATCGGCCATCTTAAATAAGCAAGGATCGGTCGGCGGTTCTAGCGAGTAACCGGTAACTTCTGCTCCAAGCCATTGCAACCAAAGTGACAGCCAACTGCCCTTAAATCCGGTATGCCCGGTAATGAAAACCCGTTTTCCCTGCCAAAAATCGCTGTTCATTTCCATATCTTCCAAGGTGCCCGACCCGAAGCCCATAGTTCTTCGAGCAGATTTTTATCCCGCAAGGTATCCATGGGCTGCCAAAAAGCATCGTGTTTGTAAACCGATAACTGCCCTTCATAAGCTAAAGTTTCCAAGGGAGCCACTTCCCAACTGGTTTTGTCCCCTTCAATATAATCGATAACTTTCGGCGATAACACAAAAAAACCGCCATTGACCATCACATTGTCGCCTTTTGGCTTTTCTAAAAAAGAAATCACCCGATCACCTTCGATAGCCAATGCACCGAATTTGGCTTGCGGATAGGTTGCCGTTACGGTTGCCAAGGTATTTTGGCTTTTGTGAAAAATGATGCTTTCAGTGATATCGACATTGCTGACGCCATCGCCATACGTTAAACAAAAAAACGCCTCGTTTTTAAGATATTCTTTGACACGCTTCAACCTACCACCCGTAGCAGTGTCTTCGCCGGTATCTACCAGGGTAACTTTCCAGGGTTCTGCCTTATTTTCATGAACATGCATTTTATTGTTCGCCAAGTCGAAGGTGACGTCAGACATGTGCAAAAAGTAATTGGCGAAATATTCTTTGATCAGGAAGCCCTTATAGCCGCAACAAATAATGAATTCGTTGATACCGTGTTGCGAGTAGATTTTCATGATATGCCACAACATCGGCTTACCGCCGATTTCAACCATAGGTTTGGGCTTGAGGAAAGTCTCCTCGCATAATCGGGTTCCGTAACCGCCTGCCAATATCACTGCTTTCATGATGTACCTGCCTTTTCTAAACAGAATAATCCGTCAAAACTTTGACAGATACCTGCGCATATTTTCCGACTATCCCCAACAGACCTGACCGAACGGACCGTATAACCTAGGCTTGCTAATGATTTTGTCATGGCTGTTAAATTGCTAAATAATTCTGATGAAAAAGAATTAGCAATTAGTTTGCCAAAAAGCATTTCAAAGTTTTTTAGCAGCATGTGGCTTGATTAAGGCTGGCTTTTTACCAAGGCCTTGGGGGTGGGGTGTATGCATTTCACAACCCTTGATCAGGAGGTATATGAAAAAAACTTTTAATTCCTCAACAAAGGTACGGAATGATTATTGAGCGACAAGGCCGTCGTTCAAAATAGGGGTATGTGTTTTCTTGGCATCAAACAATCAACTTCAACCCCGGCGGCAAAGCTTCGCCAAATACCTGTTTCTCCTGTTGCTCATCCAATTGCTGGAATTCGCTGACCATTGCCAGCCAGGATGCAGAAGCTTTAGCCTGTTTTAGCTTATCGATCACCTCTAGCCGCATATTTTCGTCTATATCACGGATGCGATCATTACAGCACCGCGCCAGCAGAGTAGCGGCAAAAGCAGTCTGCGGTTGTTTTTTCCAATCGATTTTTAATAACTGCTGCAACCAGCTCTCCGCTGTCGCCGCTGGAATCACATCGTGATTATTACCGTGAAACAAAATCCGCGCACCGATTCTACCTAGCGCCCACCAGCTTTGCTCAGGTTCACCGGCTTTTTCCAGGCGTTTCAGCAACCAGCCGCCCAACTGGGTTTTATCAGCAACCGGTAAACGTTCCAATGCCGCTGCCAAACGGATGACGTCTTCGTAACCGCGCATCGCTAATTGTTTGGCGACCCCGGACTGACGTGCCGCAGCGGGATTGATGAATTTGGCGATATCGTTAAATATCCGCAGTTGCGCCTCGGCATCCAGACCGCCTGCCACCCGTCGCCATAAGGTCCACCATTCCGTCCAGTTTTGTTTTTCATTCACGAATTGCAGATTCTCCGGGTAAATCTTCCACAATTGTTCGACACGCCAGTCGTCAAGAGGATAACCGAAACCGGGACGTAGACAGAAACCGGTCAAACTCAACCATAAACGTTCATGCGATTCGCTACGCTTTCTATACTTGCTGCCTTCCAGCAAGGCGGCGAATAATTCGCGCAGAACAGGCGTTGTCCATTCGCCACGCACCATGCCCAAGGTTCTTTCCAGATCGGCCCGCAAGGTTTTAACCGCATTGGTATCGACCTGTTTGGATTTTGCCCCAAACACCGCTTGAATTTTCTCGATGGCCAACGGCAACTGTTGCGGTAATTCGGCATTCACGCCAAACATTGCCTTTTTGCGAATCGGGAATTCCACGTCCCAACGTTGCCGGCTATTCTCAACAGCCACGCATTGCAGTTGCAAGGTGCCGATTTCGGTATAGTTTGCCAGCAACTGTACCTTGACTTCGGATTTTTGCTGACCCTGGAACGCAACTGCCAACGGCGGTAAGCTGTGAAAGCGCTCATCATCCAGTTCGATAATCTGGCCGGGCCGGTAATCGCCGTCACCACTACTCGACAACAGATGAAAACGTACCGGTTGCCCAACCCTTAACGCAAACATCTGATCGGCCAATAAAATTTCATGCCCTTCTTCGCTGCCTTTCGGCAAAATACAGATACCGCGCCGCGTTTGATCCTTGCTGCCGCCGCTATCGACCAGCAAAAAGTAACTACGCGCGGCACCGCCGCCAATTTTGATTTTCTTATCCAGACGCGCGATCGCATAGCTCACCGCACCGTAAGCTACTGCCAGTTCCGGATGGCGGTTATCCAGCAACAAAGGCGCTTTACCGCGCCAGCCCGCGATTAAATCGATCACCCGCTGCACCAGCGCCGAACTTCTAAACAAGCCGCCGTTCAACAATAACGCATCGGGGACAATGCCCTCGCCCGCTAAGGCCGCTTGCGCGGCTTGCGCATGCAATTGCAAAAAGGCGGCAATATGCTTGCTGACTGCCGGTTCCGCCGTATAGGGCAAACCGAATTCCACCACGCCGCTCCGCTTTTTATCCGGTAGTTCTTGTAAAGCGGACAACGGGAAAAAACCGTCCAGGGCGATTTGTCTGACTTCATCCCGATTCAACACGGTAGTTTTACTGCCGCCGATCAGCCTGGAACCGCCGCCAAACAAAGTCACGGCAACCTGCTCGGGGGCATCGCTAGCCAGCAAGCGCTCCTTGGCTATCCGGCATTGTTCCAGCAATTGCGACAAATCCGCAGTGGACAGTTTTTTGTCGCCGCTACGCAAGCGGCTTTCCGCTAGATGCGCCAGCGCCAAATCGATATTATCGCCTCCCAACATTAAATGATCGCCGACCCCGATGCGGGTCAATTGCGGTTCGCCAGGACCATATTCGATTTTAATAAGCGTCAAATCGGTGGTGCCGCCGCCGACATCGCAGACCAGCAGCAACCGGCTATCCGCAAGGCTAGCCTGAACGCTGCCGGCATGGCGGCGCAACCAGTCGTAGCAAACCGCCTGCGGCTCCTCCAACAGGCGGATATTACGCAATCCGGCTATTTTCGCCGCTTCCAGGGTTAACGACCGCGCCGATTCGTCGAAAGAAGCCGGAACCGTAATCACGACATTCTGCCGAGCCAGCGGCGCTAGCGGAAACTGTTGCTCCCACACAGTCCGCACATGCGCCAAATAACTGGCGCTGGCCGCCAGTGGCGAAACCTTGAAAACCGACTCGTCGCTTCCCCAGGGCAAAATATCGGCGGTATGATCAACCCCGGTATGCGACAACCAGCTCTTGGCGCTGTTCACTAATCTGCCTAGGGTCTTCGCGCCCAATACCCGCGCAGCTTCACCCAGAACAGCGCCATCTTCGGCTAATAAAAATCCGGCACCGGCACTCAGTTCGCCGGGTGCAGGATGATAACGGACCGAGGGCAACAACGGCCTGGCCGCCACTTCGCCTGGGGCGACCATCTGCGGTATTTCGAAAAGACGAATGGTTTTTTCCGGGTCGCCGGCATCGGCATAGGCAACGACGGTGTGAGTAGTGCCTAAATCGATACCCAGCAGATATTGAAAGCTATTGTTGTTCAAGGTTGTTTCTTTTATTCGCTATGATGGTTGGTATACTATCAATTATGAGTAACGATTACGACAGCAGCTATAAATTCTTATTCGCCACGCCTGATATGGTGCGTGACCTCATCATGGGTTTTATTCCTGATGAATGGCTACACTCTCTTGACTATGCGACACTGGAAAGAGTCAATGCCAGCTACGTCACTGAGGACTTTAAGCAAAGGGAAGACGACATTGTTTGGAAGGTAAAAGTCGGCGGCCAATGGATATACCTCTATTTGCTCATTGAATTCCAAAGCAGTGTAGACAAATACATGGCGTTAAGGATGATGGTCTATCAGGGACTGCTCTACCAGGATTTGATCAAAAGTGGCGAGGTATTGAAAGACGGCCTATTGCCGCCGATATTGCCCATCGTGCTCTACAACGGCAATCAACGCTGGACAGCAGTCACCGATATTTTTGATTTGATTCCCCCTGTACCTGGATTGGTGGAGCAATTTAAAATCAGGGCAAAACATTTGGTGATTGACGAAAATGCTTATGCGGATTCAGAATTGGCATCACTCAAAAATTTAGTTGCCGCTGTATTTAGAATTGAACGTCCCTCCAGTTCTAACGCAATGCATGAATTACTAACAAGCCTAGCAGACTGGTTATCTGATAGGCCTGATTTACGTCGCATGTTTGGACTTTGGGTTAGAGCCACATTGATTAGAAAACCTGAATATGCAATATTATTACCACAAGTACATGATTTACAGGAGCTAAATGTTATGCTGGCAGATAAACTTGAAGAATGGGCGCTTGAACACAAGGCAGAAGGTAAGGCAGAAGGGGTTCAAGAAGGACTTGAAAAAGGTATAGCAAAAGGAGAAATGCTTTCTTTGCAAAAACTGCTATCAAAGCGTTTCGGCCCCATACCATCGGATATTACAGCCAAAATCTCAGCTGCCACATTGGATGATATTGAACGCTGGTTTGACCGTGCAATTGACGCGAGTCAGCTTTCGGATATTTTTGATCGCTAAGATTGGATTTACCTCAATATTACTGCTTAACAGAACAGCATAGTTGCACAGCCAGCATCACTGAATACTGATAACTGGAAGATTTGCGTCAAATTGAGTCCGATCTAATGCGAAGGCGATTATGACCAACTGCTAACGTTTATAATGCGGACACTTGGGGGCAACGGATTTCGAATGGCAAACAACGACCCCTTGCTGCCATTGGGAACCTGTTATATTTCTTTAACATAACGTTAACACATTGAGCTAACTTGAAACGGACAATAGCGAAAGTTGAGGTTCAATTAACGTCAAACCAGAGCTATCGTCGAGAATAGATATCCAATCCATTTATAGGTAAGTCAACAGGATGTCCATTATGTTTTGTGTAATGCGCAGCAACAAAAATCGTTTGCTCATCACTGCTTACCGCGAACTCCGAAAAGTCTGTATACGGGGCTTCAAAATCTGCTCTATCGACTTGTGTTTTTGTTTTGATCTCGCTTATTATGTTTAAAATTGTGGGTGTCTCAACATTTAATACAGTAATACCAGATACATACACATGCCCCCAGTTAATATATAGCTTATTTCCTTTCCATTGTAGGCTTTTTAAACTGCCAATTACTTCGTTTAATCCTGGTATGTCATATCTTTGAACAGGACCTAAATTTTGTATTTTTTTAGGATTACTTACATCCAATGAAACCATATCGGCATTGTGGGTATTCGTTAGAAAAGCAATCCGATCATCGGCAGATACTACAAATTCCCCTAACCAATCATTAATTTGGTATTCAAATGGTTGTATTGTTCCTAAAGTTTTCACTTGTTTAGGATTTTTGGCATCAGCAATGGATAAGCCTTTTCCGAAAATGGAAAAGTAAATAAGATTGTTATTAGAAGAAAGAGAAAATGAATCAATAAACCCCATATAATTGTTAAGGCGGCCAGAATTTTTTTCCCCTATTTGGCCCAATACCTTTAGTTAGCCGTAGCGCCGGGCGGTTTTCCGATTAGGAAAACTGCAAGGCATCGCGAAACGGCGTAGAGTCATTGTGGCGCAAAGTGAAGACCCCTTGTTGGGTCTGAACGAGCGCCGCAGGACGAAACTGGGCCGCCGAAGGCAAACACGCACCGGTGGAGCGGAAAAATCGGCCATGGATGGCTGATTTTTTATATCGCGGAAGCCGGTGCTCGCTTATTGCAAGGCATTTTGGTATGTCGTATTCAATTCTTCGTCTAGTTTTGACAATTTATCATCACCGCAAATGGACTTATCAATTTTCGATGCAGCTTTTTCGCAATCAAAACCTGTGGCCTGCACAGTTGTTAGCACAGTGAGCCAATTCAGAATTATCAAGGATATTAATTTCATTCAGTCACCAATTTGATGGCAAAGCCTATTTTAAGCGAACCAGGTATTTCTTTGTGAGTAAGCGGTAATACAGAAGTCGATGTATCTCGTTGTTATTCATGTTATATGGCTATCTTGAACTTTCGCTTTTGGCTGCTATGGATAGCTATACATAGCGCTCCCTATGTATAGTACCCAACTATGTATAGAAGCAATTTTTTATTGGTCGAAACGCCTTGATTAACAGTCATATAGCTAAACCCTGCCCGTATTAACTTGACATAGTTTTGCTTGCTTTCAGAAGTGCAAATTTGCCCACTTCAGGTAGCTACAATGAATTGCTCTCATCACTACCGGAATGTGTCAATGACTTTGAGACACCAAGTTGGTTTATTTAGTGTCTAATTGCTGTGTATTTTTGGGTTGAGGTTCACCTGCGTAATAGTAGGCGGATTGATCCAGACTGCGCTCAAGTTGATGCAATTTCTTTAATGCCGTTACGTATCAATGCAGCTAATACTTATTTCGCTTTTCTTTGCGTAATTTGCTCATCAAAACTATGTATAGTGAGCTACCACTAATGTCTGGTAGCTCTAAGGGTAGAAGGCAAAATCAAACTCATCTATACATAGTGGCCGAATTGCCATCGGAATCAGTGGTGGATTTCATCGGAATACGTATATCACTCCCCATTGCCAATTATCCTGTCCATCACCCAACTGGTTCGCGCGGCAGTGCCGCCGTTGGACGGCGAGCGGCCTAGGCCGCGCAGTTCGGCGATGATGGTATCGATCAAATGTAACTGGATGTTTTCCGGATTCGGCGGCAGATATTTGTGCATTTTCCTGCCGTCATCAACGGCGATGGGCGTGAACGCGAAGCTGGAGAATCGAATGAATCCTTTCGTGCCGAAAATCTCCACCGTATCGGCCCTGCCGGATTCGGCGGACGCGAAAGACCAAAACCCCGAGCCGATCACGCCATTTTCGAACTGGAAAGACGCCGCAACCGTATCCTCGGCGGTATAAAGCCCGCCGCGATTTTCGCAGCAACCTTGCGCGGTCGCGATCGGTCCCAGAATGAAATCCAGCACGTCCAGGGTGTGGCAGGCCAGGTCGAAAAAATAGCCGCCGCCGGCGATCTCCGGCCGCACTCGCCAAGGCAGATTGTCCCCATTGAAATCGGAGGTGCGCGGCGGTTGGGTCAGCCGGATATTGACGGCCAAGATAGTTCCAATTGCCTCAGCCTCGACCAACGCTTTCACTTTCAGAAAATACGGCAGCGATCGGCGATAGTAAGCCACAAACAGCGGCAAGCCGGCGGCGCGGGCCATCTGATTCATCACTAGGCATTCGGCATAGTTACAGGCCATAGGCTTTTCCACGTAGACAGGTTTTCCGGCACGCAAGGCTTTGATAGCATATTCAGCGTGGGTTGACGGCGGCGTCGCTATGTAGATCACGTTGACCTCGGCATCTTCGATCAACGCGTCGGCATCCGCATACCAACGAGGCACCCCATGACGCACCGCGTAATCCCGGGCCTTGTCGGTATCGCGCCGCATCACCGCGACCAGCCGTGACTGTTTGACCTTGTTAAACGCCGGCGCGCTTTTCTTTTCGGTCACCGCACCGCAACCGATCACGCCCCAACGGACTTCGTCGAGCTTAAGCGTCACGTCTGATTGCATTGAAAGGGCCATGGGATGTGCCAACCAACGGTCGGCGCATCTGTCGAGTTACTCAATGTCATCAATATCCTGCGGCATCATAGGGTTTACAGCAGAGAGAAAGAGTACAGAGCAGGCTTACGCCTGCCCTTTGCTCTACCTTTTACGTTAAAGCGTTATGCGGATGTTATTGGCAGGCATTCAATTTAACGATACCGTCATCAGAAAAACCCTAAAGGATTAATATCGTAACTAACCAACATATTCTTGGTTTGCTGATAATGGTCCAGCATCATTTTATGATTCTCCCGGCCAACCCCGGATTTTTTGTAACCGCCAAAAGCAGCATGCGCCGGATAGTGATGATAACAATTCACCCAGACCCGTCCGGCTTGAATGCCGCGCCCCATCCGATAGGCGCGGTTGGTATCCCGGGTCCAGACACCGGCCCCCAGGCCGAATTGTGTATCGTTGGCAATCGCCAAAGCTTCGGCTTCATCTTTAAACGTAGTCACCGAGAGAACAGGACCGAAAATTTCTTCCTGAAAAATACGCATGGTATTGTTGCCTTTCAAAATGGTTGGCTCAATGTAATAGCCGCCGGCAAAGGCCTTATCCACGGTAGCGGCTGAGCCGCCCATTAGCAGTTCGGCGCCTTCGTCCTTACCAATTTGCAAATAGCCGATAATTTTTTCGAATTGCTGTTTGGAGGCTTGCGCACCTACCATAGTCTCCGTATCCAGAGGATTGCCGCGTTTGATTTGTTTGGAACGGGCTATCACTTTTGCAATGAATGCTTCATAGATGGATTCCTGCACCAACAATCGCGACGGACAGGTACAGACTTCGCCCTGATTGAAAAACGCCATCACCGCGCCTTCTATACATTTGCTGACAAACGCATCTTCCTGATTTAAAACATCCTCGAAAAAAATGTTGGGCGATTTCCCGCCCAGTTCAACGGTTGAAGGAATAATGTTTTCCGCCGCACATTTTAAAATATGCGCACCGACCGGCGTTGAACCGGTAAAGGCCAGTTTTGCAATCCGGCGGCTGGTCGCTAAAGCCTGCCCGGCTTCATTCCCATAGCCATTTACGATGTTGACTACCCCGGCAGGCAGCAAATCGCCGATCATTTCCATCAGCACCAAAATGGAGGCCGGTGTTTGTTCGGCGGGCTTCATCACCACGCAATTCCCGGCCGCCAAGGCAGGCGCTAATTTCCAGCAGGCCATGAGCAGCGGAAAATTCCAGGGAATAATTTGCCCGACGACCCCCAACGGTTCATGAAAATGATAAGCGACCGTGTGTTCGTCAATTTCGCCTATCGTCCCTTCCTGGGCACGGATGCAGCCAGCGAAATACCGAAAGTGATCGATAGCCAGCGGAATATCCGCCGCCAGCGTCTCCCGCACCGCTTTACCGTTATCCCAAGCCTCCGCAATCGCCAATACCTCAAGATTAGCTTCGATCCGATCGGCAATCTTTAAAAGAATATTCGATCGATCCGTCACCGAGGTTTTACCCCAACCGGGTTTCGCTGCATGCGCCGCATCCAAGGCCAGTTCTATATCATCAGCCGTTGACCGGGGTATTTCGCAAAACGCTTTACCGTTTACCGGGCTTAAATTTTCAAAATATTTACCTTTAACGGGAGCAAGCCATTGCCCGCCGATATAATTGCCGTAACACGATTTAAAATTGACTCTACTATCCGTCTGATTGGGTTCGATAAAAATCATTTTCTTCTCCTGGTTTATCGGAATTAAAAGTTTTATGGCGCATAGTATCATGTCAAGCATGCTCTAAGGGATGAGCAGACCTTTTGCAAAGCTATGCCTATCGTAACTACTTTGCGTAAAAAATTGAGCCCCGCAGGATATGCTGAGCGGCAGAAGCGCATCGATCGAGAAAAATATGCTTCCTACAAGCCTCCCTAATTTTCGCTGAAAAGTTGCACATATTAATCGTTTCATAAGTTCTTGCACTAAGCAGACTTAAATACCCAGATGATCTGGATTTTGACGCCGTTATCCCGGTCCCAAGTTTAGGAGGCAGGACGCCGACTAAAGCCTACAGGGATGTATTCACGGCGTCCTGGGACCGGGATAACGGCGTCAAAATCCGCCGCATCCAAAAACCTCCAGTGCAAGAACTTATGAAACGATTCGGCATCTTCTAAAAAGAGTAGATGTCGCCAATATGGTTCCAACTCTTCGGCCGAGAATTTATATCAGAAAATTTTGTAATTTTAGCCACAAGCCAATCAAAGCGAATACTTTCTTCCGGAAGCGTTAAACCTGCAAAAACTTTAATACCTTTGCCGGGAACTATTACAAGCTTCTTAGCTTTAAAGCCATGATTTATCCTATAATTGCGAAAAGAAGCTTCCAGCTTCTACGAAATAAGAAAAAATGAATGCCGTTGACCCGTGTCTTCCCGCATTTTTATAATTTTTAAACCTAGCATTTAATCCGATGAAAATTCTAATCGTAGGCAGCGGCGGTCGCGAACATGCACTCGCCTGGAAAGCCAAGCAATCGCCGAAAGTTCAAACCGTCTATGTAGCGCCCGGCAATGCAGGTACCGCACTGGAACCCGGCATTACTAATGTCGATATTCAGGTTGACAATATTGCCGGTTTGCTGGCTTTCGCCCAGAGCAACGACATAGCGCTAACTATCGTCGGCCCGGAAATTCCGCTGGTGCTTGGTATCGTCGATCAATTCAGCGCCGCCGGACTCCCTTGCTTCGGACCTTCTGCGCAGGCTGCGCAACTGGAAGGCTCCAAGTCGTTTTGCAAAGACTTTATGGCCCGCTATGGCATCCCTACCGCCGAATACCGGACGTTTACCGAACAAGACAAAGCCATCGCCTATATCCGCGAAAAGGGTGCGCCGATAGTAGTTAAAGCCGATGGTCTGGCAGCCGGCAAAGGCGTGATCGTCGCCCAAACCGAACAGCAAGCCATAGCCGCCGTAGAAGATATGTTGTCCGGCAACAGCTTCGGCGAAGCCGGACATCGGGTGGTCATCGAAGAATTTTTGCTGGGGGAGGAAGCCAGCTTTATTGTCATCGCCGACGGATTTCATGCTGTGGCAATGGCAACATCGCAAGACCACAAGGCCCGCGACAACGGCGATACCGGCCCCAACACCGGCGGCATGGGCGCTTACTCGCCTGCCCCGGTCGTCACCCCGGAAATTCATCAACGGGTCATGGATGAAGTCATCAATCCCACCCTGAAAGGCATGAGGGAAGACGGCAATGAATATACCGGCTTTCTGTACGCCGGTTTAATGATAGGCACAGACGGCAGCCTGAAAGTTCTGGAATACAATTGCCGCTTCGGCGACCCGGAAACTCAGCCTATCATGATGCGTTTGCAAAGCGACTTGGTGGAACTTTGTCAGGCTGCCTTGAATAAAAGCCTGGACCGAATCAGCACCGAATGGGATCCACGCCCGGCGCTGGGCGTGGTGCTGGCGGCCGGCGGCTACCCGGATGATTATCCAAAAGGCCATATCATTAAAGGCTTGCCGACAAAGTCTAGCGATGGCGCCAAAATCTTCCATGCCGGCACCCGACAAAATAATCAAGACATCGTTACAAATGGCGGCCGGGTATTATGCGCCTGTGCTTTGGGCGAAACGATTGCCGAAGCGCAAAACAAAGCGTATCGACTCAGCCGTGAAATCGACTGGCAGGATATTTATTACCGGACGGATATTGGCTTTAAAGCGATTGAGCGCTGATTGGAGATTTGTCCGGTTATTCTATAACCGGGTAGCGACAAGCAGGCTGGGTTGAATAACAAGACGTGTAAAAGCTCGTTTGAGAAACCCGGCAGAATCCTTGAAAAACCAAACGTTATTGCAGTTAAATTTGCCTTTCATCCACCAAGCTTAGAATCAGACCACCAATTACATGCCTGATTTGTAGATGCAGAAATCGAAATCAGTGTGTTAGTCTTTACCCTATACGAATTTAACCAATTCTAAACATAGTGAGCCGGCAAATTATTTCTGCCTGGTTCACTCGTTTCATTGTCAACACTCTTTAGGTAAACATGTTATTTAAAAGCAAATTGACACATTGGTTTTTAACAAAAATCGGCAATACCTCCAGCTTAAATAAATTAGCCGCGAGTTATCAGGCTCAAGGCAAGTACGAACCAGCCGAGCTTCTTTTTCAACGCAGCCTGGATATCCGGGAAAATACATTAAGTAAAAACCATCCGGATGTTGCAGCAAGTTTAAGCAATTTAGCCGAAATTTATCGTGTCCAAGGCAGGTACGAACAAGCCGAGCCCCTTTATCTACGTAGCCTGGCTATTTTGGAAGGTGCCTCAAGCATAGACCATCCCGCTATTGCCGCCAACTTAAACAATTTAGGCTTGCTTTATTATGCTCAAGGCAATTACGGCCAAGCCAAAATTTCCTATCAACGCAGTTTAGCTATCAGAGAAAGTATTTTAGGCAAAGATCATCCGGATGTTGCCCAAAGTTTAAACAATTTAGCCGAGACTTATCGTATACAAGAAGAGTACGACCAAGCCGAGCCACTTTATCGCCGCAGCCTGGCTATTTGGGAAAAAACCTATGGCAAGGAGCATCTTGATGTTGCCGACAGCTTAAATAATTTAGGCTTGCTCTATCATGCCCGAGGCAAATTCGACCAAGCCGAAACCTTCCATCAACGCAGTTTGGCTATAAGAGAAAAGCTCTTAGGCAAAGACCATCCGGATGTTGCCCTAAGTTTAAATAATTTAGCCGAGCTTTATCGTGTCCAAACCAAGTACACCCAAGCCGAACCTCTGTATCTTCGCAGCTTGGTCATTCGAGAAAAAGCCTTGGGCATACACCACCCCGATATTGCCCAGAGTTTAAACAATTTAGCTGCACTTTATTATGAACAAGGCAAGTACGACAAAGCCGAACCCCTGATGCAACGTAGTTTGGTGATTGTTGAAAAGGCTTTGAGCAAAGACCATCCAACCACAAAAAAAATAATCAGGCACTTACTGGAAATACAATCGCTTAGAAATAAAGATTTGACAGATGAGTTTTTGGATTAACGAACCCTGTTGTTAATTTTTTGTAACTATTCAGTGAATTCTTGATACGCCCATCAATTCGATGAAATTGAAAGGGTTTTGGTACGCCCCTGGTGGGTTACGATGCGCCCAACGAATTTAACTTTATCTAAACCGAAACTCAACGAGTTGCGCATCTATCCCACCCTACGCAGAATAATTATAATTTTTTTAAAACAATAGGCTATAACTCAATGGCTAGAATGGGATTACCATCGCGACAAGGCTTAATTCATAAGGTGTGAGGCTTAGGTCTCCGATTCATTCGGTGCAGTACGCTTGCGCTAACACACAACAGGATTATTTCCGCTGGAATTTTTCCGAAATAATTCCGGTACGTCTATAAGAAGACGAACACCACCTTGACTCTTGAACATCGAATAATGTCAGACCAAAATCACTTTTGACCTCCCTACGTGTTTCTAAGGTAATGAAGCCCCCCGTATCGATACACAAATGCGACAACACCTGCCTTGGTCTGGAGGCAAAAGTGTGCCCGCAAAATGTCGTTGAAAGTCCGCTTTGAATTCCGGTATTGTTCACGGCAGCAGAACGACTCTGCCAAAGAATTCTCCCCCAAAATAAACTATCTTGAATATCAAGTTCAATATCTTTATTCTCGAACCAGCTATCGATATCGCTATCCAGCCAAACCAATTGATCGGAAAACATAAAATTGGGCCGCACCAATTCAGCATGAATAACATGGAATCTATTCTGCCCTTCGCCGACTACCCATATCATAGGCAAGTCTAGCACTCTTTTCAGGCCGAGATCGAACTCTTCGGACATACCCTGCCGCTCAACTTCAAAATATTTTTCCACCCAGGCGCCGCCATAAACCAGAAACCCGGTGTCGTTGATATCTTCAAAGCGCTCTAGTTTTCCGCTGGAAATATAGGGCCAAAAGAAGTCCAGCAGCATATATTCGTGGTTACCTTGAACGGCAAAAAACCAGGGTTCTGCCAAAAGCTCCAGACAACGTAAAGAATCCGGCCCGCGATCAATTAAGTCACCCACCGAAAACAGCCTGTCACAATTAGGGTCGAAATCGACAGCCTCCAGCAATCGCTCCAGCAAACTGAAACAACCATGCAAGTCACCTACCACATAATCCTTACCACGGTTATTATCCTGCAAGCGCCTAATTGGAAATTCATTATTCATCAAGCCCATATCAACAACCATAGCCCCTCCTGCAACCAAGCCAGCATTCAGCCAACTTGCGCTGTTCTCCTCTTTTAAAAAAATGTAACCCCACTAGATAAAAGCGGCTAGAACATTCCAACACTCCAGTATGATCCAAAAGTAAGGAGATGAATTCGATACGCCAAGCACCTTTAACAGCAACTTTCAAACAGATGATTTTATACCCTAGATAGTTCATTTGCGTTTGTTAACTTCCAATAATACAATCAGCAAAGCTTATTAAGCAAGACAACTAGCCGTAAAGTCATCACCTGCATCTCAAGTGAACTCTGCGAATGTATCCAGCCAAGAAAGGCGCCTATAATTAACGATTATCTTCATCATGGTAAAGCCCTTTAGATATGTTCGCCGTTGAAATAGCCTCGACACCAACCGGTAACGGATTGCAAATAGCGGAATATCCTGTGCCCAAACCGTCCGGAAAACAGGTATTGATCAAAGTTGCCGCTGCCGGGGTTAATCGCCCGGATCTGATGCAGCGGCAAGGCTTATACCCACCACCACCCGGCGCGCCGGAAATACTTGGGTTGGAAATTGCCGGTACAGTTGTGCAAACCGGGGAAAATATCGGGACCGTTAAAGTCGGCGATCAGGTCTGTGCCTTGGTCAACGGCGGCGGCTATGCCGAATATTGTCTGGCGGACGCCGCCTGCTGTTTGCCTGTTCCGAAAAATTTCAGTTTCGTTCAAGCCGCTGCAATACCGGAAACCTTTTTTACGGTTTGGAGCAATGTTTTTGATCGCGGCCGCATGCAACCGGGCGAAAGTTTGCTGGTTCATGGCGGAGGCAGCGGTATCGGCACCACTGCGATTCAGTTGGCCAAGGCATTCGGCAACCGTGTTTATGTCACTGCCGGAAGCGACAAAAAATGCCAAAGCTGTGTAACACTGGGGACAGACGCGGCTATAAATTATAAGAAAGATGATTTCGTGGCCAGCATTAATAGGCTGACCGACGGTTACGGTGTGAACGTCATCCTTGATATGGTCGGCGGCGACTACTTCCCTCGTAATCTGAAATGTCTAGCTGCCGAAGGCCGTTTAGTGCAAATTGCCATTCAGAACGGCGCGAAAAGTGAAATCAATCTCTGGCCGCTGATGCTCAAGCGACTGACTATTACCGGCTCGACCTTAAGAGCCAGGGACGAAACATTTAAAGGCCAAATTGCCCGGCAATTGCGGGATAAAGTCTGGCCATTGCTGGAAGCCGGAGACATTACCCCGGTTATCGATACCGTACTTCGTTTAAAAGAAGCGGACAAAGCCCATGCTCGCATGACTAGCGGCGAACATTTCGGCAAAATCATTCTGGAGATATAACATGATCTACACCACTCTTATTTCCGCAACAGCACTGGCCGAGAATATCGATAATCGCGACTGGGTAGTTTTCGACTGCCGCTTTTCACTTGCGGACGGCACTATCGGCTTCAAAGCTTATCGTAAGGGACACATTCCCGGTGCACGTTATGCAAGCTTAAATTCGGATTTATCCTCTCCGGTGAAAAGTTATACCGGCCGCCACCCGCTACCGGATTTTTCGGCTCTGGCCAAAAAACTCGGTTTATGGGGTGTCAACAATCGCACCCAGGTCGTGGTTTACGACGATGCCGGCGGTGCGTTTGCCGGGCGTATGTGGTGGCTATTGCGCTGTATGGGGCATCAGCAGATAGCGGTACTGGACGGCGGTATCCGTGCTTGGCAAAAACAAGGATTTAAGTTAACCGCGACCCTGCCTAAACCTATTGCCAGCCAATTCAGAAGCTATCTTGATGACAGACAATGGCTGAGTGCCGGACAGGTTGAAAACGGACTGGCGGCTCGCCGCATTACCCTAATCGACGCCAGAACTCCGGAACGTTTTAGCGGTCAACAAGAACCTATAGATCGGGTTGCAGGCCATATTCCCAAAGCCTTGAACCGGCCTTTTCAGTTAAATTTGAACAAAAACGGTCTGTTTCTACCTGCCGAACAATTGCAGGAGCAATTCAAGCAGCTAACAAAATCGGCTCCTGCCGAACAAGTAGTTCACATGTGCGGTTCCGGTGTCACCGGCTGCCACAACCTGTTGGCTATGGAAATTGCCGGACTAACAGGCTCCAAGCTCTATGCAGGCTCTTGGAGTGAATGGATAGTTAACCGTAACCGTTCGGTAATTGGCAAAAGCGCATAGAATTAAGGCTTAAAGCCTGTGCTTCGTGTTCCGGCTAGCCCTTATCCAAATAAACTAATTATTGCGGAATCAGTCTGCAAAGTTACGGCTAAGCTTAAAGTTGAAATGCGCCTTAGCGGGTAATTCTCCGTATGGGTTAGCTGGCACGAACCACAGACATGTTATTCGTCTCGAAAATATTTGCTCTTTACATTTGCATGCCAATTATTCTATCGAGATCTGGTTTAGCTCTCAAATTGACCGATCCTTTCAATGAATCATAATGACGAGCCTCATGAGGGGAAATGCCGAAAGTGCGTCGAAACAATCGGCTAAAATGAGCTTCATCATTGAAACCGCATTCAAAAGCAATATCAACGATGCGTCGCCGTTGAGTAGACTGCTTCAGCATGTTCATTCAGCATGCTTAAGCTCAATTTCGGCCGTTGTTCACGGATGTACTGTGCAATACCGCCGATCGACTCAAACAGGCGGTACAAACCCACACGTGAGATATAAAATCGGCAAGCCAGGGATTCCGGCGTGAGGTCTGCGTCAGTAATATGCTGATCAATGTATTTCTGAATGTTCTCACGCAAGGTTGGCTGTATTTCCGTGGATTTATCGCTAAATTCGAATGCAGCGAAATAAGCTGCCACCAACCCGACAAGACCTTCGGCAACTGAATCAATATCGCAAGAAGGCATAATTGATACATTATTCCAAAGCACTTTTATCAGCTCATGCAACAATTGTCCCGACAAAGATTCTCACTTAAGAATCTGTCCATGAAGCCGTTCAGGAAAGCGTAGATATTTCTGTAGCATCTGACGAGGTATAACCAATATCAAGCTATCGAAATCGATTGATTCAATTTCCGCCGGTTGACTGAGATCCGTGATAATAATATCGCCTGGACGAACCTGGAATTGGGTTTTTCCGCATAACCAGGTATTGGTTCCTTTTTGGAAAACTTGTACAAAAAAATGATCGAGGCCATCTTCTGCGAAATTTTGATATGAACGCAGAAATCGTTGCATTTGGCTGACGCTATGACCTAGCATCAGGCGACCGAATTTATAGGTAGTCGTTTCAGTTGTAAAACCGGTAATATTCGAATTAATTAAAACATCCCAAACAACAAAATTACTTTCTTTAAAGAACGGCAAACGATCATTTTCAGCTACATATTGTAAATCAATATCTTTAAAAGAAATTTCGTTTTTAATTTGGTTATCATATTGAGCTGAGGCAATACTTTTGATTTTTTTGTTTTTATCGTATTTCATCGCGCCACCTTGAAGCATTTCATTACACACATCTTTTTTATGGCATTATAAATCAATAAGTTACGATCTTTGATTTAGTAGCCAAAAATTGGCAACCATGTTCCAGAGCCCGCATTCTGCGGGCCTCAGAGTACGGGTGCTACCAGAGCTTCAAAAGATGTGTGTAATGATATGCGTCTATTCCTTCGGGTAGGGACTGGATAGTTAGCGGGTTTTTGCTATATCCCAACCAATAAGTAGTGAATTTTTGTTTTGATAAGGTACTCATCATTTTAATTCCAGTGTGTTGTTTTTTAATGCTGTGTTGTAAATTTTAGACATCACCAGAATTTAGCGCCTATCAATTCGTCTCAATTTTCTTGTCAATTTGTCTCAATTCATCCGGGGCTTGCGGCTTTTTCATCGTAGATCGTCCTTGTCCCGGAGTCATTTATATGGGCTTAAATTGACAGGATCAGCGAGAAATCAGACATTACTGTTAGCTTAGCTTACAAAACCCGTAACCTTGTTTTTTTCTAAAACATGGCGGATTCAAAAGTGAAGTGCAACACCGCAACTTCTAGTAAGGTGCGCACATGGAAAACACATCAAGACGCTATACCCAGCTTCAACCAGAAGATCGCGTGACGCTCGCCAGCTTGAGACAACAGAACTACGGCATCCGAGAAATAGCGCGCCAGTTGAACCGATCAGCCAGCACGATCTGTCGAGAACTTTCTCGCAATACCAAGACGACGGATTACAGCAGCGCCCATGCCCAACAGGCATGCCTGCATCGCCGTCGCCAAACTCGATCACGACCTAAGTTACACCCTGATGGCATTATGTTTGAGGTCATGCGACACTTCCTGAAGCTGCGTTGGTCACCGGAACAAATCGACTTGGCGCTCTCCCAACTCTATCCCAAAGGCCATGATTATCGCGTGTCACACGAAACCATTTATAACTGCATCTATGCCCAACCCGTCGGTGAACTGCGTCGTGAACTGATCGCCTGCTTGCGACATGCCCGGAACAAGCGTGTACCCCGTAGCAAAGGCCAGGATCGTAGAAGCCACATTCCAGACATGCTGAGCATCCACCTGCGACCACCAGAAATTGAAGATCGCCAGTTTCCTGGGCACTGGGAAGGTGACCTGATCAAAGGTGCGGACAACGCCAGTGCGGTCGGTACATTAGTGGAACGCACCAGTCGCTTACTGATGTTGGTCAAGTTGCCGCATCCTAAGCCCGCCAGTGCTGCCAATGTACTCCAAGCGTTTACCGACAAGCTCAATAGCATTGCCCAGCCCATGCGTCTGAGCATGACTTATGACCAAGGCCGGGAAATGGCTTTACATAAAAGTCTAACCAAACAAACCGGCATTGCCGTCTACTTTTGTGACCCTCACAGCCCCTGGCAACGTGGCTCCAACGAGAACATGAATGGTCTGGTACGCCAGTATTTACCCAAAAGCACCGATCTTTCCGGCTACACTCAGCAACAACTGGATGCGATTGCCGATGAAATAAACGCTCGCCCTAGAAAAGGGCTTGGAGTACGATGTCCTCTCGCTGTTTATAGAGAATTGCTCTTGAACAGCTCGCAACACTTAACCCTTATTCATTAAAATCCCGGGGTGTTGCACTTCACTTTTGAATCCGCCCATCTTTGCTAGTGCTGCAATTTTTAGTATTGACGTCTATCCTGCTTATGTATTCACACAAACTACATAATGCGTTACTTATTAGCCAAATAACTAGTAATATAATTTCTTGTACAGTATAAATCCGCGATATTTCATAGGCTTAACTAAAAAAACAATATTGTTGAATTAAATAATGCTAAAAGGTCTGATTTATGGTAGTTTCGTATTAAAAATAGTATTTAGGTTGCAATAGGTGATATAAGCCTCATAGTTTAATTTGGAACATCACTCCGAGTTGATACTTAGGAACTTCTCCTCATAAAAACAATATCTGTAATGTTTTTTTAGGGTTAATAAACCTGAATTAATTTTGGCCTATAATTTGCCAATTTAAGTGAAAATTAAGTTATAAAAGTTATACTGATAATGTGTGTAAAAATCAGCGTATAACAAAAATAACCACGACAACAGGTGATAACATGAAAATATTAAAACCCTTGACTCCGATTTCAAGCAGCAGGCAACACTTGAAAAATACACTAAACTTTGGATTGGCTCTGACACTAGCTATGCCGGCCTTTAGTTGGGCCGATTCAACGGCAAACTTAGCAACCCCGCAAACCCAAAATAATTACAGCACTTCTGAGATAATTAGCCAATCGCTGACCGGGGACGTTTACTCGGACCCTTCCAAATGGCAGGATTTATCCCTTAGAGACTTGTTCAGCACCGGCTGGAACAAAGCATGGGCCAGCCCGCCTACCGGCGGCGGCGGCGCCCCAAGACAAGGCTGGCTGAACGCCAATGACGGTGTTTTTTATCGCCTCGGCCTTGGCATTTTCGGCTATAACGACCAAATCAATAGTGCTGCAAACTCCTATAGCGGAACAGTTTCGGTTTACACGCCATTGAATCAACGTTTCGAATTCAGAACCGATGTTCCGGTTGCGGCGTCAAATAAATATCAAACCAATTTCGGAGATTTTCAGATCACGCCACGGATGATACTCAGCGAAACACGCGATACGACGCAGACCTTCGACCTGACTTTTCGCACGCCTACCGGCAATAGCATTAACGGCAATGGCGTCGCCTCCATCTCACCTAATTACAATTTCTGGACCAATAGCTGGAAGGGGCTGGTGATACGTGGCGGAGCCGGCTTTACAGTGCCGTACGCCGGAAATATTGCTGCGACAGGAGCACGTTCGACGTTTAACGGTAATCTCGCTGCAGGTTACTACATCACTCCGCATGACAAAACCACGTTTAGCGATACAGTGTTATACGTTGCAGCCAACTTCACTCAGGCTATCGATACGCGCGGGCCGAGCAGCACCACATCGCTAACGCTGGCACCCGGTATAAGAACTTTTCTAGGTGACAACTGGTATTTCCTCGGCAGCGTCAGCTTACCGGTAACAAACCCGGAGGCCTATAATTATCAGGTGCTTGGGGCATTTATGAAGGTTTGGTAAATAGAATAGGCCGATAACGGCAAGCAGAAGAAATTCTCAAATTTTTCAGTGGTTATCTGGGATGAAACTAGCAAATACCCCCCGGCAAAGCTGGGGGCTTTATGTTGTGAAACCTTCAAAGCGGCGAACTGGACCTCAAGCTAATCACCACCAACAATTGGCGTTCAGTTCCAAAGATTCAATTTTGCGTATGTAGCATCCTAAATATCCCGGATAGGCTGCGCTCACGCTTTTAAATAGCCCCTCTTGATCGCTTGTGCCAATTCATGCACCGCCATTGCATAATAGGTGCTGTGGTTGTAACGGGTAATTGCGTAAAAATTCGGATGCCCGAGCAAATATTCGTCATTGTTCAGATGCTTTAGCAATATCAGACGTAACGGATAGTCGCAATTGCAGGGGTCAACCGGGGCTACGCCTGCCTGACTTAAGGCAGTGAGCGAGTATTGATTCTCGATACCCGGTTCGAGGCTGTCAATACCGGTACCGCTAACTCGCGTGGACGACACCACAGGCTGCCCTTTTTGCCAGCCGTGTTGAACGAAGTAGTTTGCAACACTTCCGATAGCATCTTCCGGATTCCATAGATCGCGGCGGCCATCGCCATTAAAATCCACTGCCCACTGCAAAAAACTGCTTGGCATAAATTGCCCCAAACCCATCGCTCCTGCAAAAGATCCGACCGGCTTGCCGGGATCGATATTTTCGCTACGCGTCATGACTAAAAAATTTTCCAATTCGCTACGAAAATATTCGCCGCGCCGCTGATAGTCGAAACCTAAAGTCGTTAAGGCATCAATGATCCTATGGTTACCGAAATTACTACCGAAACCGGTTTCAACACCCATGATGCCCAGAATATATTCGGCCGGCACCCCATATTGCTGACTGGCGCGTTGCAAAGCAGATTGATTTTTTTGCCAAAAAGCAATCCCATTACTTATATGGCGATCATCTAGAAATTGCGAACGGTAGCGGGTCCACCCACCTTTACTCGGTTTGCCTTTTAAGCTTAAATCGGATTTAGCCAGATAATCCAGGGTCCACTGTTTGCGTTTGGCTTGCGAAAATAGCCCATTCAAATATTCGCGGCTAAAACCGTATTTCTGTATCATCTGCTCAATGAACTGATTGACGACCATATTGGCACCGAAATCGCCACTGAGCGACGTAGCGCGGTAAGCACCTACTTCCGGAAATTGACGCAGATCCAGCTTGGTCGGATTGACTTGCTGGGGAACAATTTGCGGCTTAATATCCCTAACCTGACTTTGGTTTTTTTCAGGCTGGCTTGCACATCCGCCAGCCAATAGAACCATCAAACACGACAATTCAAAATACCTGAGCGACATTTTTAAACCGCTTTCGAACACTTTATTTAAAGACAGCACTGTTATCTTCATCATCATCCGCTAAGCGGATATTATCATTATCAAAATGGGCAGATTCGGCACCAAGTTTAATCATCAGACGTACTTCGTTTCTAGAATCCGCAGAATTAAGAGCATCATCGTAACCGATCTTGCCGGCTGCAAACAAGTCGTACAAGGCCTGATCAAAGGTCTGCATACCGTGTTCGCGAGAGTTCTTCATCAACTCTTTAAGTTTATGGACTTCACCTTTCCTTATGAAATCCGATGCCAGCGGCGTATTCAGCAAAATTTCCACGGCTGGATAACGGCCTTTGCCATCAGTGCGCTTGATCAATTGCTGAGCGACAATACCGCGCAAGTTTAATGACAAATCCATAAATAACTGGCCGTGCATTTCATCAGGAAAGAAATGGAGAACACGATCAATTGCCTGGTTGGCATTATTAGCATGCAGGGTGCAAAGACATAAATGCCCGGTTTCCGCAAAAGTTATAGCATGCTGCATGGTCTCACGAGTTCTAACCTCGCCGATCAAAATCACGTCCGGCGCTTGCCGCAAAGTATTTTTAAGAGCCACTTCGTAAGATTCGGTATCCAGGCCGACTTCGCGCTGGGTAATAATGCAGCCTTTATGAGGATG
Organism: uncultured Pseudomonadota bacterium; assembly: GCA_963765965.1. Taxonomy (GTDB): domain Bacteria; phylum Pseudomonadota; class Gammaproteobacteria; order Methylococcales; family Methylomonadaceae; genus Methylomonas. Next base: position 79,922 of record CAVXZR010000062.1, on the reverse strand, counting down.
CACAAACTCGATAGGGTCTTCTATCGTGATAATGTGACCGTTACTGTTTTCGTTGCGATAGCGAATTAAAGAAGCCAGAGAGGTCGATTTACCTGTACCGGTGGCACCGACGAAAATAACCAGGCCGCGTTTATACATAATTAATTCTTTCAGTATCGGCGGCAGATTCAGTTCCTCGGATGAAGGAATATTGGTTTCGATTCGCCTTAACACCATTCCCGCCGAATCCCGCTGGGTAAAGGCACTGACCCGGAAACGGCCCAGATTAGGTATGCTAATGGCAAACTGGCATTCCTTAGTGTTCTCAAACTCATCTTTTTGCCGCTGCTCCATGACGCTTAACACAACAACCAACGATTGTTCGGCTGTCAATGCGTTCTTGGACAGTTCGACAAGCTTACCGTCAATTTTTATTGAGGGCGGCTTACCGGCCGTGATAAACAAGTCGGATGCTCTTTTTTCTACCATTAATGCCAGCAGAGCCTTGAAATCCATATTGCTTACTCCTGCATTATCTAAAGACATCTTTATTGACAGCTTTGATCATGGCCTGCTTAGCCGTGATCAAACCTTTGTCTACCAACTCTTTCATGTTTTGATCGAGGGTTTGCATGCCATCCTTACGGCCCGTCTGGATGGCCGAATACATCTGCGCAACTTTGGCTTCGCGAATAAGATTGCGGATTGCGGCTGTGCCGACCATGATCTCATGCGCAGCTATTCGCCCACCGCCGACTCTTTTTAACAAGGTTTGCGAAATAACCGCTTGCAACGACTCCGAAAGCATTGAGCGTATCATGTCTTTTTCCGCAGCCGGAAACACATCGATGATACGGTCTATGGTTTTTGCCGCCGAAGTGGTATGCAGGGTGCCGAACACCAAATGCCCGGTCTCCGCAGCAGTCAGAGCCAGACGAATGGTTTCCAGATCGCGCATCTCCCCGACCAGAATAATATCCGGGTCTTCACGCAAGGCGGAACGTAAGGCTTCATTGAATCCCAAAGTATCCCTATGTACTTCCCGCTGATTAATCAGCGACTTTTGACTTTCGTGAACAAATTCGATCGGATCTTCGACAGTCAGGATATGCGAATACTCATTCGAGTTGATATGGTTGATCATTGCCGCCAGCGTGGTTGATTTACCGGAACCGGTAGGCCCGGTTACTAGAATCAAACCGCGAGGTTTGGTACAGATTTCCTGAAAAAACTTAGGCGCATCCAAATCTTCCAGGCTCAACACTTTGGAAGGAATGGTTCGGAACACGGCCCCGGCGCCGCGATCCTGATTAAAGGCGTTGACACGAAATCTCGCCACGCCGGGCAAGGCGAAAGAAAAGTCGGTTTCCAGAAATTCCTCGTAATCGCGGCGCTGCTTATCGTTCATGATGTCGTATATCAGAGCATGAACTTCTTTGTGCTCTAAAGCAGGAATATTGATGCGGCGAATATCGCCATCCACCCTGATCATCGGCGGCAGCCCTGCGGAAAGATGCAGATCCGAGGCTTTGTTTTTGACTGAAAAAGTCAGTAATTCTGCTATATCCATGGTTTAGGTTCCAGTGAATGAATTTGAAAAATCAAGTCAAGAATAGTTAAGAAACGAGCTTTTGAAATGTTCAACTGCTAAATTTGGCTTTAACGGCACTTAACATTTTATAAAAACATCAAAAGTACTTTGCTTGTGCATATTTTTCGAGGCTCCCGGAAGATTATTACAGCAGTTGGAAACACCATGCATAGTCTGAAAAATTTAGGAAGGCGATAGGATACCGCCGGTACCTTAAGGTGAATAATCGTAACTACAGTCCTATACTCGCCGTTCGGCAAATTCCATAGACATCTTTTAACAAGACAGTTAAGAAACAGCCTGATTACTTCTGTTCTTCTCGTTGAGCACAACGAATACAGTAATTGGCATATGGTAAAGCACTGAGTCGTTCATTTTTGATCGGTTCTCCACAGATTGAACAAATACCATAAGTGCCGGCATCAATTCTGGAGATAGCTTGCTTGATTTTTTCAACTTCTTGACGGGCAGCATTGCCTAAAGCATCCAGCACTTCATCGTTTTCTTGTTCTACCGCCTGTTCGGAAAAATCTTGTTCAGGCGGTTTGTCGGCATGCTTGACGTCATCTGTAATTTTACTTAGCCTATCATCCAACTCTTCCAGCATGTTGATTAAATGATTACGAACTTCTTGGTATTCTTTCATTTTCTCTCTCCGTAGCATAACTGCTTTAGGTCTTTTACTATCCTTCAAAAATTCAATAATCGGCTCTGAACAGTTCCACTTGAAAATCTTTTTTAACTTACCGATGTTGGTAACCCATGGTTCTGTTTTTGATCTTGGGCGATTTCGTTAACCCGAAAATCGAACATTAGAATCATTTATCATTCAGATGGGTTAAAAAAACCTCAAATTGACCGGCCTTATCGTATGAAATGACGCGATAGTTTTGTTTTTGACCGTCCATTTCCATGCCCGGACTGCCCATCGGCATACCTGGCGCAGCAATACCGAGTATTTTAGGTTTATTTTGCAGTAAATTTTTAATATCGTCTGCCGGTACATGCCCTTCCACTATATAGCCATCCACTATCGCCGTGTGGCATGAAGCCAATTTATCGGGTACAGCATATTTTTCCTTGATCGCCTGCATATCGTCGCTAATGACAGTTTTCACTTTGAACTGATTTTGTTGCAGATGTTCAACCCATTTACCGCAGCAACCGCAACTCGCGCTACGGTAAACGGTAATCTCAATCGGATTACCGATTTCATCAGCTAACAGTTTTATACTGACAAGCATCAATACGCTGACTGCCAAAATTCTCAATTTATTCATATAGACCTCTTTATGTGCCGTGTAGCGTAACCATGATAGAACGTTTACCGGCGTTATCGCGATGCTCGCATAAATAAATGCCCTGCCAAATGCCTAGAGCCAATTGCCCCTGACTAATCGGCAAATTAAGCGAATTACCGATCAATACAGCTTTGATATGAGCCGGCATATCGTCAGATCCTTCGAGTATATGCCTATAATAAGCTTCATTTTCAGGCACCGCACGAGAAAAATAACTCTCAAGATCGAGACGCACATCGGCATCGGCATTTTCATTAATAGCTAAGGAAGCCGAGGTATGTTGCAAAAAAAAATGCGCGAGACCGATGCTTATTTGTTCCAGTTCGGGCAGATAACCGACAACTTCTCGTGTAATTAGATGAAAGCCTCGCGATTTTGCCGGTAAAAGGATACGCTTTTGAAACCACATTAGTCTGCCAGATGGTATTGCGGACTCAACTCACGCACGGCGTCAACCATGGCTTTGACATGTTCAGGATTGATGTCCGGCAAGATGCCGTGACCCAGGTTAAAGACATGACCGGAGCCTTGACCGTAGTTGTGAAGAATCTTGCCGACATTATTGCGAATAACCTCCGGTGATGCATACAAGGTAATTGGGTCCATATTGCCCTGTAACGCAACTTTACTGCCAACACGAATCCTGGCCTTACCAATGTCGGTTTGCCAGTCCAAGCCTAACGCGTCGTAACCGGCATCAGCCATTGCTTCCAACCACAACCCGCCGCCTTTGGTGAACAAAATGGCAGGAATTTTCCGGCCATCGCGGTCAGTATTCAGTAAGTGCCTAACCTGTTGAGCATAACGCAACGAAAACTCCAGATAATCGTCGTGGCTCAGCATGCCTCCCCAAGTGTCGAACACCATGACCGCATCGGCACCGGCGGCAATTTGTGCATTCAGATAGACAGCCACTGCCTGCGCCAGTTTATCCAGCATCTGATGCATTAGGTGCGGCTGCTCGAACATCAGACCTTTCACTTTTTGAAAATTTTTGCTGCTTTTGCCCTCCACCATATAGGTCGCCAGCGTCCATGGACTTCCGGAAAAGCCGATTAATGGTACTCTGCCTTGCAGATTGGTTTTAATCAAGCGCACGGCGTCAATGACATAACGCAGTTCAATTTCCGGATCAGGCACCGCTAGTTGTTTAATATCTTCAGCTGTTTTCACCGGGCGGGCGAACTGTGGTCCCTCGCCTTCGGAAAACGACAAGCCTAAGCCCATTGCATCCGGAATGGTGAGAATGTCGGAAAACAAAATGGCAGCATCGAAATCGAACCTATCCAGCGGTTGCATAGTGACTTCGCAAGCCAGTTCCGGATTCATGCACAGTTGCATGAAACTACCGGCTTTATTGCGTACCTGGCGATATTCAGGCAAATAACGCCCGGCTTGCCGCATCATCCAAACCGGTGTGCGCTCAACAGCCTGTTTTAAAAGGGATCGAATAAATAAATCGTTTTGTAAAATAGTCATCAATTAAGTTTTGGTTGGTATTAGCGACGGCTTTCTTTTTGCACAGCTCTAAAGCTCTTTTCAATGGCCTGTTTAAATTCGCCAGGCAACATGGCTTTGCTGTGCAGAGCTTCATTCGCAGTTTTAAAAGAGCCATAAATCAGCACGTATTTTTCTAGATTATCGCGGCCTATCGTGTAGTACTTTAGGCTAGCGTTGTAATCCGCATATTTTTTTAGGAATCTATTTGCAGCAGCTTTATTGGATAAGACCATGATTTGCAGTGTGAAATTATCCACTGGTTGCGCCATTATCCAGGACTGATTGCTTTCCACGGCCGGCTGTTCGACTATGGATTCAGTTGGTATGCTTGGTATGTGCGTTTCCTGCATAGAAGCTTGAGGCAAATTTTCGGAAGGAACCAAATCAACTGCCCTTGGCACTTCAATTTTCGGCTTATCTTCAACCGTCGATTCAACAGGTATTATTGTTTGCAAATTTGTTCCGGCTTCCGGGGCAATCGAATTGAAGGGCAACGATTCCTTTTCTCGAACTGTTTTGTCCGGTTTGGAGTTTGTTTGTATTTCAGGCAAGGACGCGACAGTCGTATTGGCGGAAGCGGGTTTTACTTCTTCCGGTTTCGGCTGAGAAATCTGGTTCTGCTGTTTTTCCGGAACATGGACTTCTGTAGCGGGTAAAACCGCCTGTACTGCTGGATTTGTCAACGCTTTTGGCGGAACTATGACGGTTTTGAGCGGTTCCGGCAGTTTTTTTCCAGCCTCATCATGCTCTTTAGTCGATAGAAACAACAATTTCATGCTCCAACCCGCAACCAGGAGAATGATGGTTACACCCAACCATAAGCCCGTTCGGCCTTTTTTTCGACTCCGATATTGATTAAATTTCGGTATTTGCGCCAGAATTTTTCCAGGTATGCCGTGCGTTTCACGGTACAGAACAGCAACCAGTTGTTCGGTCACTGCCTCAAACGGCACTATTGCTCCAGGTTGTGCAGACAGGTTTTGCAAATATTCGCTACACTGCTTCAAACTCAGCGGCGGCAGTTCGATAAAATGGCAATCGTCAACTACCTTGTCGGAAGCGCTTTTGATATGAAACTCATCATAAGTCATTGAGAACACCAGCCGCAAACCCGATACCGATTCGGATAAATCGATTAGCTCGCTTATCAGACCGGGCACCAGTTCACCGGCATCATCAATAATTAAAACGACACTCTGTTTGTCACAGAACTTACGCAACAAGGATAAATCGAAACCGTACTTTGAATTGCTGAGATCCAAAAAACGAATGATGCTAATAACAATGGTTTCGAAACTTAAGTCTGACGAACCTTGCAACAGGCAGATATGCCATTGATCTTTACGAAAGGCCAACAAGGCGTTTAATAAAGTCGTTTTGCCTATGCCTGCCGGGCCGCATACAATCAGAGCCTGCCGCAAGTTAGCCAGTAAATGCATCAGTAAATCCAGCTTTTGCGAACGTTCGAGCGTGATCAGAACACGCTCGGAAGCATTGCCTGCTTCCCTGCTTTGGTAGCTACGGCTGATCTTATCCTTATCCGGCATAGCTATTCAATGTTTCCTGCAACTGTTGCAATTCGACATTTAAAGGTAACGAAGCTTTGCCGATGGCTTCCAGCAGTATAAGCCGGATTTTGCCGTCTATATTTTTTTTGTCCACAGCCATCAACTCAAGATAGCGTTCTGTGTTCATCTCCACCGGCGGCAGTACTGGCAGTTGGGCTGCTTTAAAGACTGCGATGATTCTCGCCACATCCCGATGATCCAAAAAACCCAGGCGTCGCGATAAATCGGCGGCGAAACAAGTGCCTATGGCGACCGCCTCTCCATGCAGATAGCGACCGTAACCGCAACCGGTTTCGATGGCATGACCGAAGGTATGACCCAAATTGAGCGTGGCTCTAACACCGGATTCAAATTCATCTTCAACCACCACCTCGGCCTTATTGGCACAGGAGCGTTCTATCGCATAAGCCAGCGCCGCTTTGTCCCTGGCAATTAAGGACGGCATATTGGCTTCAAGCCACACCAAAAATGCGGGATCGCGTATCAGTCCATATTTGATGACTTCCGCCAAACCAGCTGAAAGTTGACGATCATCCAGTGTATCAAGGACATTGGCATCGGCAATCACGCATTTCGGCTGACAAAAAGCGCCGATCATATTCTTACCAAGCGGATGATTGACGCCGGTTTTGCCGCCGACGGATGAATCGACCTGGGCCAGTAAGGTAGTAGGTATCTGAATAAAAGCGATACCGCGTTGATAACAGGCTGCGGCAAATCCGCCCATATCGCCGATGACGCCGCCGCCCAAAGCAATCAGCGTGGCATTTCGGCTGAATTTATTTGCCAATAACCGATCGAAAATTTTCTCAAGAGATTGCAAAGTTTTATATTGTTCGCCATCCGGCAAAATCACCGTTGCCAGTTGATAATTGTCCAAAACAGCTTGCAGTTTCGGCAAATAGAGGGGGGCTATGGTTTCGTTAGTGACGACAGCCACCTGTTTAGAGTTGATATGTCGCGTCAATAACGCCGCCTGGTTTAGCAAACCCGAACCGATATAAATCGGATAACTTCTGTCGTTGTTTAATTCAACTCGCAATTCTTTCATTTTCGTCCAAAGCAGCGCGGTAATGCTGCAAAATGGTTTTAACTACAATCTTACCGGGCGTGCAACCGGAATCGATTTTAACATCGGCCGACTCCAGATACAGAGGTTCTCGTTGCGTCAGCAGGGCCTGTAGACGTTGTCTGGGATTGGCGGTTTGCAACAGCGGCCTTTGGGTATCGTGCCGGGTTCTGTAGAGAATTTTATCGATAGAACAATAAAGATAAACAACAAAACCGCTCGCTTTAAGAGCTTCCCGGTTTTCCTGTTTTAAAACAGCCCCGCCACCGGTAGCCATGACTATCCCTTTTAAAGACGTCAAGTGCTGAATGACGCTTTGTTCCCTCATTCTAAAGCCTTCCTCGCCCTCATAGGAAAAAATAGTCGGAATATCGACGCCGGTTGTTTCCTCAATGACTTTGTCACTGTCGTAAAAAGGGCATTGCATCGCTTTGGCGAGTTGCTTGCCAATGGTGGTTTTGCCCACACCCATCAGGCCGATAAGATAGATATTCTCCATTTTTTTCATGAACAATGGCGAGATTGATACTTTAAAACTCCGCATTATGCCCACTTTTAGCAGGGAATAAAATTTTATTAAGCCTTTCCTTGCAACAATTAAGCGAACTGTGCGGCAATTTGTGCCTGAATTCTCTCCGCCATGGCTTTGCGGTCCTCCGAGTCGCGTATTGGCCGGCCCACCACAATATAATCGGCACCGTTTTGAATGGCCTGCTCAACGCTAACAGCGCGTTTTTGGTCGTCTTCTTCACGGTTATCCACCGGTCTGATGCCGGGGGTAATTACCAACAGGTATTGCCCCAACTGTTCGCGCAGCATCGACACTTCCAGCCCTGAGGATACGATACCGTCACAGCCTAATTGCAAGGCTCGCTTTGCTCGGGACAAAACCAAATCTTTGACATCGCATTGGAAGCCGAGATCGTTCAGGTCGCCGCGATCAAGGCTGGTCAGGGCGGTGACGGCCAAAACCTTTAAATCGCCTTTCGCTGCAACCGCAGCCTCCATAATGGCATCGTTGCCATGAATGGTTGCCAGATCGACGCCTTTGTTGCTTAACGCCTTAATCGCCCTGCCGACCGTTGCCGGAATATCGAAAAACTTAAGATCGACAAATACTTTCTTATTTCGGGCTTTCAGCCATTCGATAAAGCCGAAATAATCGCCGGACATAAACAGTTCCATGCCCAATTTGTAAAAAATCACCGCTTCGTCCAATTCTTCAACCAAAGCTTGGGCTTCGGCAATACTGGATACATCCAGCGCCATGATCAGACGTTCGCGGACGGGTATGTCTTTGGTGGATATATGAGATAAGTTTGGCATAGCGGATTTCCAAATAAAATGAACTTGTTTGCAGAAGAATTCGACAAATTTTATCCGAAGTTTTGCAAAGACGTTTAAAGTTATGGTTTGATGGGCAACCATTAGGCCGTTGTTGTATCTAAAGGACACTCCCGGCGACTTGGCACGAGGATGTTGAAGAGAGCTGGCATCATTCTCCTGAGCCGGTATCTACTCTACAAGCACTGCGACCTAAGTGATCATTCAAGTAGCCCAAGAATACCGGAAGATTGTTAGCTTTCAAATTATACAAAAAAACTTGACATTTATACGCTGATTTATCTATAAACGATCCAATGACCCAGATTAGCCACCCACAGAATAAAACCACTTTTCAGGAACATTTATTAGCTTACTCCGATAGCCGGCCGATAATTCTACAACTGGTTTTGTAAGCTAGTATATTTTGAACCCTTACCAAATCCATCAGGGTAAAAGGAATATTGCTTTATGAACCAGTCACGTTCAAAAGGGCTAATCAGGCCATTGCATTCCCAACTGCAAGGACTTACCCGTGCTATTGACAGTTTATTGATTTTCATAACATTAAAAGTGTCGTTACAGATTTACGGAATACCCTTAACGCCGGAATACCTGCTGCTCTGCCTTATCAGCATTGTTATATTCAGTTTATTTGCCGAAAATCAGGAAATCTATCAAGGCTGGCGCGGCGCGCCGATGTTCGATGAAGCGGTCCGGACTTTATTTTCTTGGCTGGCAACTTTTTTCCTGGTCGGCGGAGGTCTATACCTATCTCATTTAACTTTTCATTTTTCAAAACAGGTTATCGATTTATGGCTGCCTTTAGCCCCCTTCGCGATTATCCTTATCCATACGACGCGCCGGGCAATTCTGTCCTTTCTGAGGATGCACGGTTTAAATACTCGTTACTACGCCATTCTTGGCGCCAATAACCTAGGACAACGATTAAAAGCCGGCTTTACGGAAATGCCTTGGTTGGGTTATAGCTTCGTCGGTTTTTTTGATGATCGTAGTATTTATCATGAAACCCGTCTCGATAAAGCGGCTCAACCGATTGTCGGTAATTTCAAACGCCTGTTAACCCTGGCTCAGGAAGGCGAAATCGATCATATTTACATCACCCTGCCGCTACGCGCTGAACAGCGCATAAACCAGTTGATTCAGGAATTGGCGGACAGCACGATTTCCATCAATATCGTCCCGGATTTTTTTACGTTCAACCTGATTCAATCGAAATGGAGCAATGTACAGGGCATCCCGGTAGTCAGCGTTCTCGACACGCCGTTTAACGCCATGAACGGCGCAACAAAACGCCTGGAAGATCTGCTGCTTTGCGCCATTATCCTGCCGATTATCGCCATACCCATGCTGCTAATCGCGGCTGCCATCAAGCTGACTTCGCCGGGTCCGGTGATTTTCAAGCAAAATCGTTATGGTATAAAAGGCGAGCGCATCGAAGTCTGGAAGTTTCGTACCATGTCTGTCTGCGAAAACGGCGAAAACATCAAACAAGCGACCGTTAACGATAGCCGGGTAACCCCATTGGGAGCTTTTTTACGCCGTACTTCGCTAGACGAGTTCCCGCAATTCCTAAATGTGCTGCAGGGCACTATGTCCGTAGTCGGCCCTCGCCCACATGCCGTCGCGCATAACGAATATTACCGCAAACAGATACAGGGCTATATGCTGCGCCACAAGATCAAACCCGGCATTACCGGCCTGGCGCAAATCAACGGCTGCCGGGGCGAAACCGATACTATCGAGAAAATGGAGGCCCGCATCCACCATGATCTGGAATATATTCGCAACTGGTCATTATGGCTGGATATAAAAATAGTCTTTATGACTATCATAAAAGGCTTTATCGGCGCACAGGCTTATTAGTGGCGTCTATCGGTGTTACCAGATCAAATCGTCGGGAACCTGAAAGGCCGCATATGGATCGTCGCCAATAACGACATCCGCTGCATCCTGATTAAGCACAATCACGCTGTTGGCATCGCGTTCCAGGATTTTTCGCGCAATCTCGGCGGGCACGATTTCGTAAACGCTCTCTAACCTGACGATACCGGCCCGGCCATCGATCAAGGCTTTGCGGACTTTTTCAGACACGTAAACAGTTTTAACCTTGCCGTTGTCGATAAACTGGTAAACGAGACCATTCTCATCCTTTTCAATCCGGTTAAGTTCCACGATTTGCCTGATTTGCGCGGCCAAAGCCTTTTGCTCATCGGCTTGTTTGCGTAACTGGTTAAGCTCCCGATCCCGCTCGGCCTGTTGCAGACGGGCCTGCTCAAGGCCCAACTTAACTTCGTCGGTGATTTCAACACCCTGGTTATGCAGTTGCTTGTTCTGCTTACGCTTCTCCGCTTTGACCTGCTTGACCTTAGCCTCGCTGGTCAGGCCGGATTTAAGAAGTTGTTCTTGCAGTGACAAAGTTTGCGGCTTTTTCATGGTCGTGCAGGGGTTGGTTAGTGGCAAAAAATATTGGATTCAGCATATCACAGCTTGGAATCGGTTAAAAAAGGGGATTTGAAATCTAGCGCCGCAAGCCGACTGAATATCCGCGTTTGCCATAATAGTTTAAAATCGTATAAGATGTGAATAGATGAAGAGTGAAACAGATTACGACGTGCGGAAAACTTATCATGAAAATTATAGAAGGCTGGGTTACGCGTCTAATCCGACCTGGCTTTATGTAAGAATTCTTGGTACCGAGCAAACTGACTAAGCTGTTGGTACCCACTATGCTATCGAAGTACTTGCATTAATCATGTTCTACTCGATTCACAACGAAGTACCTAAACTTTTCACTGATCTAATCGGTGCGTCTTTCATGGCGCTGCCGTGATTTCTTCAGTGATATATTAAGAATAAACTTCAAGAAGCGTTATAACGGGGAGCTAAAACATGGCCGTTTCATTAGGTAAGGGAGGGAACGTTTCGCTATCGCAGACGGAGCCTAGTCTTAAGAAAATTCTCATCGGCCTCGGCTGGGAAGCCCGTTCCAGCGATGGGGAAAATTTTGACCTGGACGCTAGTGCGTTTCTGGTCAGAGAAAATGGCAAGGTGAGGTGTGACGAAGATTTCATCTTTTATAACCAGCTAGTCTCGACCTGCGGCTCCGTGGTGCATACAGGTGATGATTCTACCGGTGGAAGCGGCGGTGATGACGAGGCGTTAAAAATCGATTTTGAGAAGGTCCCTGAATTGATTAAGCGTGTGGTCGTATGCGTCACCATTCACGGCGCAAATGCACGTAGGCAAAACTTCGGGCAAGTTGATGGTGCTTTCATGCGCATAGCGAATCTTGATAACGATGTTGAAATTGCCCGATTCGATCTCACGGAAGATTACAGTACAGAAACCGCGATGATTTTTGGTGAAGTCTATCGCCACAACAGTGAATGGAAGTTTAAAGCTGTTGGACAAGGTTTTTCTGGCGGATTGGAAGCCCTGTGCGGAAAATTCGGTGTCAATGTAGCTTAGTTACTCATAGGAAGAAAGAAATGCGTCGATTGCCAGTTTATTTATTGCTTGATACCTCTGGTTCTATGTCTGGTGAACCGATAGAGGCAGCTAAAAATGGGGTGCAAGTCCTAGTATCTTCTTTGCAGCAAGACCCTTACGCACTTGAAACTGCTTTCCTGAGTATTATTACATTCGATAGCTCTGCTAAGCAGCTCTGCCCGTTGACTGAACTTGCCTCATTCCAGCCTCCTAAACTAGTTGCAACCGGGTCAACAGCCCTAGGTGAAGCATTAGCGTTACTTTCTCAGAAAATTAGCAGTGAGGTTACCACCACTACCGCTGAAGTAAAGGGCGACTGGAAGCCTCTGATTTTCATCATGACGGACGGTGGACCAACCGATGATTGGCAAAGGGGGGTTCAGGCACTGAAAAAGGTTAAAACCGGCATTATTGTGGCCTGCGCCGCTGGACCCAATGTCAATATCAATGTCCTGAAACAAATTACTGAAATCGTTGTTCAGCTTGACACGACCGACTCAGCAACCATCAAGGCATTCTTCAAGTGGGTGTCAACTTCTATTTCCACAGGCAGTCAGAAAGTCGATTCTGGTCAGAAGGAGATCGTGGGTCTTGACGACCTGCCACCGCCACCGCCGGAAGTTAATGTGGTCGTATAACTTTAGGGGGGAGCATGGCAGTCATTCTAAAAAAAGGGCAGGGAATAAGTCTCAAGAAAAATGAATATGACCTTTCCAGCGTGACTATCGGGTTAGGATGGGACGTAGCTGAAACAATCGAGCTTGAAGAGCAAGTTAGACAAAAGCCTAATACTGGCGCCGGTGGTCTATTAGGAGTAACACATATAGTTACTGATCAATATGACCTTGACGTTGTTGCTTTCCTTATCGGAGAAAATGGGAAAGTTAATGACCTTGAAACTATTGAAGATGGCCGTTCAACTTTAAAAAATGGAGACGTGGTTTTCTTTAATAACCTTAAGCATCATTCAGGGCAAATACTGCTTACTGGAGATAACCGGACGGGTGCTGGAGACGGTGAGCAAATTATCGCAAATCTTAATAGCATTCCTGACCGTTACCTGAAAATTTTGTTTGTGACCCAAATTTATAAGGGTATAGAGCGTAAACAAAATTTCAGTAAAGTCCAGAATGCATTCATTCGTACCGTAGACGCCAATGGTAAGGAGATGGCTCGTTTCGATCTTTCTGGATATGCCAGCTATGCAAATTACTGTTCACTGACATTCGCTGAATTGGTTCGTGAGGGGGGTGGCAACTGGAAGTTTAACGCCATCGGTACTCCGCATGAAACTGATGCTTTTGCGCGCATCTTGAAGAATTACGTCTAGGTATGAGTGATAGAAGGCTTCCTGTTTATTTGCTGGTGGATACCTCTGGCTCCATGCGGGGAGAGCCTATTCAATCCGTAAATGTCGGACTTCGAAGCATGGTCAATGCTCTGCGGCAAGACCCGTATGCGCTTGAATCAGTGCATTTAGGGTTGATAACCTTTGATATTGAAGCCAAGGAGCTTTTTCCATTGACATCGTTGGAGCAGGTGCAGATACCTGAAATAATGGTTCCTCAATCAGGAGCCACTTTTCTTGGAGCTGCACTTGAATTGTTAGTACAACGGGTAGACCAGGAAGTCATCAAAAACACTCCTGACAGGAAAGGCGATTGGCGACCCTTACTTTTTATCATGACCGATGGTAGTCCCGCCGATGTACAGACTTTTAGAAACATGATTCCTGAAATCAAGAAGCGGAATTTTGGCAATATTGTCGCCTGTGCCGCTGGACCCAAGGCAAAAGATGCAGTCCTCAAGGAACTGACCAATAACGTAGTTCATCTGGATACGACTGATTCAGCAACATTTGCCCAGTTCTTTAAATGGGTTTCTGCAAGCGTTTCTGTCGGTAGCAGCAGTGCCGGTGTTTCAGAGCCAACGTATCTGCCGCCACCGCCACCAGAAGTTCAGAAGGTCATTTGAATAGCCATGAAACGATTGCCAATATTCATCCTAGTCGACACCTCTGGAAAGATGCAGGGAGAGCGGATTGAGATTGTTAATAAAAAAATAAACGAACTTATTTCGAATTTAAGACTGGACCCGTACGCTCTTGGAACAGTAAACTTATTCATTGCCAGCTACGACATGGATATGACAATTTGTATACCATTAACAGAGTTGGTGACTATCGATTTACCAATACTCAAAGCTAAGCCAAGTACACCTTCGATGTTGGGCAATGCACTGTCCTCGCTTGATTCCATTTTCGAAAAAATAATTAAGAAGCCAACAGCTGAAGCTAAAGGTGATTTCTCTGCGGTGCTTTATATCATAACAGGAGGGAAACCCTCAGATAGCGCATCCGCGCATGATTCAATGGAGCAAATATTAATCAAGAGACAAATGAAGCTATGTGTTGGGGTGACTACATCCTCTTTAGTTCCTTTTTACGAAAATCTTTTTGATTTCAATATTCCAACTGGCGAAATTGTAATAACTGACCTGAATACTGCAGACGAAAAATATTGGATTGATATCTATAGCTATATGGATGAGTCAGTAAGTGACTTGACTCGCACAACTACATTACTTCCTCCCCCGCCAAAAGAAATTCATATCAGTTTTTAACCCTTATAAGGAGATATTTATGCGTCGTCTGCCAGTTTATTTCGTCCTTGATGTTTCCGAATCGATGGTCGGAGAAAACCTCAAGAAGCTGGAGGAAGGTCTTAATAGCATTATCCGGTCGTTGCGCCAGGACCCACATGCACTGGAAACGGTATATGTTGGAGTAATCGCTTTTGCGGGCAAGGCCAAAACTATTGTTCCGCTAATCGAGGTAGCTTCGTTCTATCCACCCAAACTTCCAATCGGAGGTGGAACTTCACTTGGTGGCGCACTCTTTCACTTGATGGCAGAATTAGATATATCGGTGGTTAGGACTACCGAGGAACGAAAAGGGGACTGGAAACCTATTATTTATCTGATAACTGATGGCAAGCCCACAGATTCAACTAGCAGCGCCATAACTAAGTGGAAATCTGAGTATGCCAGCAAAGCAACTTTAATTGCAATTGCGCTCGGTAGATTTGCTGATATTGGTGTTCTCAAACAGCTTACAGAATATGCCATGATTCTCGAAAATACCCGAGATGAGGATTTTAAGAAGTTTATTGCCTGGGTTACAGATTCGGTTAAGTCGCAAAGCAAAAGTGTTAGCGATGCACCCAATGACAGTGCAAACCTTGCGAAGCTCGATGAGACAGTGCTTTCTCTAATCAAGGACGTCAGAAACTTACGTCCGGCAGACCCAGACAATGTAATCCTAACTGGTCGCTGCCAGCGCACCCTTTTGCCCTATTTGATGAAATACGAACGCAACACTCAGGCAGTGAAGCTTCAGGATTTCGCTATGGATGTTACGCACTACATGATTTCAGGGTGCTACCCAATCGGCGAAGAATATTTTGAATGGTCTGATGGTGCCACTACTCAACTAAAAGTCAACACTAACGAGTTGTTAGGAATACCAGGCTGCCCACAATGTGGCAATATCTCAGCATTTGCAATGTGCCCTTGCGGGGGAATCATGTGTCTGAATGGTTCGGGGCCAGCCATATGTCCATGGTGTGAGAAAGAAGTGGTGTTCAGCTCTGGCACTGGCAATGAAGAAGGTTTTGATGTTCATCGTGCGCGAGGATAGTAAGCATGAAACGAACAATTGAACAGGAGGCTTTACTCAGAGGGTTGGTTGAAGACATTTTCAATGTTAGAAACGGTGCTATGAACAAATTAAAAGCTGGAGCGACAGATAGAGAAATTAAGGATTTCGCAAAGCGAGAGGAAATATTAAAACTAACACAAGAATATTTAAGCAATGTTCTAAAAAAATGGAAAGAATACCGCTGTAAGTCTATTCCCAAAAAATCTTTCAATAATTTACTTGGTCATTCTCTAATAATATCTGCTTCAGGTAAAAGTGTTATTAATGAAATGAACTCCATACTGTCGAATGATGATAATCATGTAACCTCAGTCCTCGGTATTGTTCCTATAAATCCCCCACTTCCTGTCATACCGGCTCCTAAGATTTCTTTTAGCTTACAAAACGCAAAAGTTGGTGAACTTTACTCATCTGAATTGCAGATTCAAGGCGAGACTGAACACAAGAAAGTCGTTATTAAAGATATCGTATTCCCAGAGAGTGTCGGACTTTCCGCGCTCGCCCCCGATTTCAGAAATATTATAGGTTCTCCGCTCAAGGATGGCGAGTACAAAGTGCTTGTGCATTATCAATTTCAGGATGCCAAACTGGACCATCCATTGCTAGATGTTGAATTCGATCTGTTTATCAATCCTGATCCGAAATCGCTGTGGCAAAAGAATGAGCCTGACCCTAATTCACCATACATCAAGAAACACGAAGATAAAGATTTGATACAAGGCAGCGACAATAGGACCATGGTAGCTGCAAGCAGACGAGGTCGTTCTCATGAGCATAGCGGGACATTTCGAGATGACGATTTCCTTCTGGCTTCTAAGCATGGCTGGGATATACTTGCCATGGCTGATGGGGCGGGCAGCGCAAAAAGCTCTCGTAAAGGGTCAGAGCTTGCCGTGCATAAGTCAATGCAATATCTGATAACCGCTCTAGATACCCAAAGTGAAAAAATCGAACAGGAAGCTACAGCGTGGTTTTCTGATCAAGCTGAGAGTAAACATAGTCTCAAATCTGCGTTATATGATGCGTTCGGCAGAGCTGCTTTTGATGCGGTCAAAGCTATTGAAGAAGAAGCTGCATTAAAAAATGCCAGCCCCAAAGAATATTCAACTACTTTACTACTGGCTGCCCACAAGAAATTGCCGATTGGGAATTTCTTTGCCGCCTATTGGGTCGGTGACGGCGGTGTTGGGGTTTACCAGAAAGGTAAAAATGTTCAGTTATTGGGTGAAGTAGATAGTGGTGAATTCGCGGGTCAGACCCGCTTCCTTGATAAACAAGTAATGACCCCTGATGATGTGATGAAGAGGTTGCAGTTTGTAATTACAGATGACTTTACTGGCTTGGTATTAATGACAGATGGGGTCACAGACCCAAAATTTGAGACCGACAACAATCTTGCCAGTCTGCAGAAATGGGATGATCTGTGGGTGGAGCTTGAACCAATACTGGCAAACAATACCACAGTTTCTGATGAATTACTTAAATGGCTAGAATTCTGGTCTCCCGGTAATCATGACGACAGAACTATCGCAATACTCTATTAATCACTATGGCAAAAGCAAAAGTTATCAAGACTCAAACCACAGATGGACAGCCAATCCAGTTTGTCGACGAAATTATTGGCTCTGGTGCTATGAAAGATGTTTACTTTAGCCCAGATAAAAGCTATGTGGTTGCTTTTTTTAGGGAAAAACAAGATTACCAAGCCAAAGAACGGCTTGAGATGATTGCTGGAAAATATAGGGAAAGTATCTTCAATAATGTTGGAAGTGAATACTGGAAGAATCAGTATTGTTGGCCAACCCACGTCGTGGAATATGACGGTAAATTAGGAATTGTTGCTCCTACATATCAAAAGCAGTTTTTCTTCGAATATGGCTCTAAAAACAATGACTTTCTGGACATCAAAGGCAAAGATAAGGAAGGGAAGTGGTTTGCATGTGCAAAACTTAGGAACAGCTACGTTGACCCGAGAGAGTTAGGAGACTGGCAAAACCACATTCGCATAGGGATTCTGATCAGCAGAGCGGTTAGAAGACTGCATGCGGCAGGGCTTGCGCATTCAGATTTATCATATAAAAACGTTTTAGTTAATCCCATTAACGGAGCTGCATGTGTCATTGATCTTGATGGTCTTGTTGTGCAGGGGAAATTTCCACCAGACGTGGTTGGAACTCGCGATTTCATCGCACCTGAAGTCATTATGACACTTCATCTGAAGAAGGACGACCCCAATAGAAAACTCCCGAACATCAATACTGACCGTCACGCTTTGGCTGTATTGATATACATGTATCTGCTTTATCGTCACCCGCTGAAAGGTGATAAAGTTCATGACATGGATCCTCTAAAGGATGAAGCACTGTCTATGGGGGCAAAGTCACTTTTTGTGGAACATCCTAATGATGACAGCAATCGCATCAAGGTCGTTAATGTTAAACCAACCGAACTGCCATGGAAAGATACTTCCAAGATTCCATATTCAGTTACTGGCCCCTATCTAACTCCGTTGTTTCAAAGTGCATTCATTGACGGCCTTCAAGCCCCCTCAAAACGTCCGACAGCTGTCGATTGGGAAGTCGCTCTGGTGAAAACAATCGACCTAATTCAACCCTGCCAGAACCCAGGTTGCGACCAGAAGTGGTATGTATTCGATAACTCGACGAAACCGAAATGTCCGTTTTGTGGAACGCCCTACAAGGGCAAGTTACCCGTGTTGAATCTGTATTCATCCAGAAAAGAGGGGCAATTCCTTCCAGAAAACCACAGGCTCATGGTCTATACCAACCAATCACTTTTTCAATGGCACACCAATCGCAATGTAGTTCCAAACGAGCGGATTACGGATGAGCAGAAAAAGCGAGAAGGGTACTTCGTCCTGCACAACAATGTTTGGTATCTCGTCAACGAGTGCATGAGTGGATTGATGGATGTCACCCAGCCCAACAACAAGAAAATTATTCCTGTAGGCGGCAAGGTGGAATTAACAGAAGGAAAGCAACTACTTTTCTCAAAGCAGGACGGCGGGCGTCTGGCTGTGGTTCAACTCGTTGAAGGCTAGTAATGATTAAACCTACCTAGCGTTTTATAATTTCTCGCACCGTATATTTTTAGCATTTGGCCTTGGTACTGCGTTGAGTTCTAAAGCTCCAGATACAATCGGTACTCTTGTAGGTTCGCATTTGATAGTACAGATGGGTTGAACACATGGGAAGCGGCAAGAATTTTCGAACTAACACACGAATTCAGTATGAATATAGTAAATTCTATTATTATTCGAGCAACAAACATCATCTAAAAAAAATATGGCAGTCAATCTCGGAAAATCTTTAGATTCATTAAGCGGTAAACCAGTCGCTATGCCAAACCCAAATCCAACGAATCCTCCTTTTGACCCGGTCGAAACGCTTAAAAACCAACTATCCACCAAGGTTTTTGATGGCTATTGCGACCAAGCCACCCTGAATAGCCTTATCCAATATGGTGTTCAGACTTGTGGACTGGACCAGAAGAAAACTGAAATTGTTTTGGCCATGGAACTTGAGGGCAAGGGCGTAGCCAATGAGAAGGTGTTGTTGGCCGAATTGGACGCCTTACTTCATCGGTTTACTGACGTGGATAAAAAGTTAGATGCGAAGGAAAAAAATGACACCATTCAATTCCTATGTAAAGCCAGGACAGGCTATACACAAGGATTAAATTTCGATGTTGCGAATCGGTTCATCACATCGTTCTGCAAAAACAATCGAGTAAAGGTAAAAGTGAGTTTTTTTAAATGGGAGATTCCTTAATTCTTAAATTAGCGATTATTAAGATAGGTGATTATGTTTTTTCGCAATGATTTTAGTGTGTTGAGGAGTATCATTAGCACAAAGGCTAGTCAATTAACTACATTTTAAGCGATACCTAGTTTTTTGCTTTTAGATATCAAAATAGTTAAGTAAAGAACAAATAAAAGGAGAAAAAATAGTGAACAAAATTGATCAAGAATGGCTGGAAAACCGCGTTTACGCAGCAATAGGCGATGACTTCTATCTGGACCGCGAAGAAGAAAAACGCATCAAGGAGGAAGGTTCCGCTAAAGGGGTTTCCGTAAAGGATATAGAGCTTGTTCTCCGAACTGAATTGGACAAATACGAAGCAGTTTCCGAACGACTACTTTTGGTCGAGCTAGAACGCTTGCTTCATCAGTTCACAGATAACGACAAAGAACTAGATAATAAAGAAGAAAGAGATGCATTGGACAAAGTATCTACACCTGCACAAGGAAAGAAAATAGGACTTGATCCACGTATTGCAGAAGATTTTGTTTCAAGTTTTTGTAAAGTTCATGGCGTTAGACGAAATACAGAGATTAAAAAGTGGGCAGTTCCTCTAATGATTATTTCGTTAATTTCAATGGCATTGTTAGTTAGCTTATATTTTGTAAATAAAACTAAAATTGAAACAGTTACTCAGACAATTACCGAAACGAAAGTAATAGATTCAAATGCTGTTGTTTTAACGGATAAGGACAGGATAGAAATTGATGATCAGTTACGCCGCACAACCCAGTTTGTTGAAAAAGCTCAATACACCGATCCACCTGAAAAATCAGCTAAGGCTGCACTTGATCAAATTAGGCAAATCGACCCAAAGAGCCAGTATCGAGGTAATGAAATTAAGGAACTTTCGAGTAAAATTGTTGAACACTATATTAATCTTGCTGAAAAAAGTGCGGCATCAGGAGATAAGATAAATTCAGGAAAGTGGCTTGATCGTGCAAAACTTATGAACACTGATCACGAGGTGATTCTAGAAAAAGAAAAAGAACTAGGAATTACATCTAATGATGAGCGATAAAAAAAATTATTATAGAAAGGGTGTTCAATTTGAGCCAGAATATGCAGGATGGGTAGAGGCGAGGCGATAGCCGAAACTCATCACGACAACCTTTAAAGTATCAAACCAAAGTTCATTGCGCCAACCAGCGGAATTGGTTAATTACAGCCTTCTTTGATGGGTTTTTCGCTGTCGCTCTACCCATCCCATGCTGGTGAGTTTTTAACGCTCTTTAGACGCTTGTTGGCTTTCAGCGGCCAAGCATTTTGGCAGTAGTCTGTTGCCACCATGTCAATGGACGGGTGATAGGCGTAGAACAACGGTCATAACCCTGATATTCAACACCCTTAAACACCTTATCGCGCAGCCATTGATAAGCCTGGGGTGAGCTTTGTTGCAGACGTTCTGGAATCAGGATGTATTGAGCCACCAATTCTGCCAGTTTTTCCTGAATATTACCGTCGTAGCGGCCCTCGTTGACTTCCCAAAGGTATTCGAAGGCTTCGAACCATTTCGATGGCCACAGCGCCAGTTTGGCCTCGGATATGATTTTTACGGTCTCCTCGTCGTTGGAGATTTTCCGGTACTTATAGAAAAAATACAAATCGTCCGTGCCGTTCCAGAAATGAAAATTATCGATGGTATGGGCGATTTCGTGAACGACGATAGGCAAGCGGAAATCGACCAGATACTCAAGATCGATATCGCGATAAGTGGTGCCCTCCTTGCCTTTATCGAACGCTTTAATGGTAAAAATGATCAGGTTCTGACCGCTGTATACTTGAGCAACCGTTTGCTGGCGAAATCCGTAACCCGGCACCAGGGTTAACGGATGGGTATGATCTTGCCAGATGCTGGTTTTGTAATCTTCCGGAAAGGCGTCGATGATCAGCTCCTGCATGGCTGTCGGTTTATCGGCGATTTCCGATTCCAGATTATCGTTCGGCTTGGCTTTGCTGATGCTCTGTCTTAAAAAGGCCGGAATTTTGCGGATGGCTTTTTCAAAAATCCGCAAATGATCGGCTTTGAAGTGCGGGAGCATATAATCATCGCTATGTTTGATGACCGTTTTAGTATCGTAAAATAAGGCCAACGCCCGCCAGGCCGCATCCCGATCGTCCCAGTATTTTTCCAGAACGCACAAATCGCCTGACACATTGTTAAGGCATTCCTTGTGAAAATCGGCCAAATCTTTTAGATGATCGGGGTTTTTATGATCGGTCAACACAGCGACTGCCTGTTTGCGCAAACCGGGGTGATTAGTTTCGTAAAACCGGATAATTTCGGCCAGTTCGGCTATTGGGGCGAATTGCTGCCGGCTGGTAGCACACAATAAATCGCTGTTTTGCGAAAGGGTAAAAAAACGATTTTGAAATAGCGGTTCAGGCTTGGTATCTGCACTGATAAACAGAGGATAGCTAAGTAATAACCAGAGCAAATACTGCGGTTTCATTCCTGAAAAGCTACCCTGAATAACGCATTGAGCGTATTGCTAAACAATCGTAAAATTTCCAAATTTGAAAGGTACCGATCAATGGGTATCCAAACCTATAGCATCCCATACTTTCTGGATAACGCCTTCATCTTTGTAATCGCCCATAGGCGCCCCATTGGGATAATTCAGTTTAAATACTCTTTCGCTGTCTGCGGCCAAATCATCCAGACCTAATTTGCGGTAGCCGTCCTCCATGATTTGCAAGGCAATCGGTACTGCCGGGGTACGCGGGAATTCCTTGATGACATGATTCGCTCGATTGACAGCCGCTTCATAAGCCTTACGGCGCATATAAAAGTCGGCCACATGGATCTCATACATGGCCAGGTTATTACGTAAAGCGGTCATTCGCTGCTTGGCATCGGGCGCATACTGACTGTTGGGAAAACGCCGGATCAGTTCCTGAAAATTATCGAAAGAATCCCGAGCGCTACCCGGATCGCGCTGAGAAGAATCGGTAGGCAAAAAACGGTCGATAAAACCGATACCGCGATTATAATTGATCAAGCCCTTTAGATAATAAGCGTAATCGACGCTTGGATTGCGGGGATGGGTTTTTATAAAGCGGTCCGCAGCAGCTATTGCCGCCTCGGGATCGTCGTTTTTGTAATAGGCATAAGCAACGTTAAGCTGAGCTTGCGGCGCATAATCGCCGAACGGATAGCGCGCTTCAAGCGCTTCGTAAAGACTGACGGCTTTCGAGTAGGTTTTGCTATCCAGAGCCTCTTTGGCCATATCGTGGAATTTTTTTTCATCCCAACCGGCGTACTCATCCTCTTTCTCTTTATCTTTGCTGGAGGAGGTAGAGTCTTTGCCCACTAAAGAATTCCAGGTTTCACAACCCGTCAGAATCCAGCCCACACTGGCAATAAAAACAATTTTTACTAAAAGAAATCGCATACGATAGACAACACGTTGTAACATTGCTGGATTTTAGCAGCCCAAGGCGGCATAGTATTGCGAGTATAACTTAAAAACGATGATGACGATATTAACAGCAAGGGTTCCTCAAGAATTGGCAGGCATGCGCCTTGATCAATGCATGGCAGAAATGTTCCCCGACTACTCCCGCAGCAAGCTGCAAATCTGGATTAAAGCCGGACGGGTGCGGGTGGATGGCGTCGCGCTAAAAGGCCGCGAAAAGCTGGATGGAGGCGAGGAAATCGAACTGGATGCAGAAGCGGAAGCTGTTCTGGACTACAGTGCAGAAGACATTCCCCTGGACATTGTTTACGAAGACGAAGCTCTTTTAATTATCAACAAACCGGCTGGTTTGGTGGTACATCCGGCTGTGGGCAATTGGCAGGGTACCCTGGTAAACGCCTTGCTAAATCACGATCCCGATCTAAATACGCTGCCTCGCGCAGGCATAGTTCACCGCATCGACAAAGATACCAGCGGACTTTTGATGGTTGCCAAAACTTTACAAGCGCACAACAGTCTGGTCGAACAACTGCAAGAGCGAAGTATTAACCGTGAATATCTGGCATTGGTAAAAGGCTGGATGACCGCCGGCGGCAGTGTTGATGAACCTATCGGCCGCCATCCGGTGGATCGCAAACGCAATGCAGTGCGCCGCGACGGCAAAGAGGCAATCACGCATTACCGTCTGGAACAACGATTTAAACGTCATACCCTGATTCGCGTGAAGCTGGAAACCGGCCGCACCCATCAAATCAGAGTACACATGTCGCATATCAACTACCCGCTGGTGGGCGATCAGGTTTACGGCGGCCGCTTTCAAATGCCGGCCGATTGCAGCCCGGCACTGGCCGAGGCCCTGCGCAATTTCAAGCGTCAGGCTCTACATGCCGCTAAACTGGGACTGGAACACCCGGAAACCGGAGAATACTGCGAATGGGAGCAAGCGCTGCCGGATGATATGCAGCATCTTTTAGCCGTGCTGGCCGAAAATGAACTGGCTTAAACCCGACTGGCCATTGCCGCCGCATGTACATGCCGCCGTCACGCTGCGAACCGGCGGCATCAGCACGGGTAGTTATTCGAGCCTGAATCCTGCCGATCATGTTAACGACGATCCCGTTCACGTACTGGCCAACCGGCAAATCATCAAGGACATGCTAAAACTGCCCGCCGAACCGGTATGGCTACAACAAGTCCACGGCATTGAGACGGTAAAGGCTGACCGGACCGGAACGCCGGTACCAGCCGACGCCAGTTATACCGACCAACCGGAAACTGTCTGCGCCGTATTGACTGCCGACTGTTTACCGGTGTTATTCTGCGGAGATGAAGGCCGCGTCATTGCTGCCGCTCATGCAGGTTGGCGAGGTTTGCAGGCCGGTATCATCACTCAAACCCATAAAGCCATGAATTGCCGGAATATACAGGTATGGCTAGGACCGGCCATAGGGCCCGATCAATTTGAAGTCGGCGAAGAGGTACGCACGGCTTTTGTCAACGACAATCCGGCTGCTGCCGCAGCATTTCGCAGCACTCGATCCGGCAAATGGCTGGCGGACATTTACCGTCTGGCGCGAATTAAACTGACCGAGATTGGCGTGGAACGGATTTACGGAGGCGGCTTTTGCACTGTCACCGATTCCGGGCGCTTTTACTCTTATCGCCGCGATGGCGGCGCCACTGGCCGGATGGCCAGCCTGATCTGGAGCGAAAAATTTTGAGCTTGCTGCTGTATATCATCCTCTTTACAGCCGTTGGCGGTGTTCTTAGTGTTTTGGCTGCCAGCGTGTTTTTGCTGTTACCGGATCGGCAGCGGCAAAATATCCTGCCGCACGGTATCAGCTTTGCAATCGGCGCGCTGTTAACAGGCGCTTTTTGCGGACTGATCCCTCATGCTTTTCAAGAAACGGCCATCGCGGACATGCCGGCCCTGTCGGCAACGATATTGGCAGGCATCCTGCTGTTTTTTGTTTTGGAAAAACTGCTGGTCTGGCGCCATTGCCATTCTCATGCCTGCGAAGCCCACGGCGAGGACTCGCACGCGGATCATGCCGGTCATAACCATGCTGAACGCAATAAAGAATCGGCTCCCGGTATTCGACCAGCCGGCGCCTTCATCATTATGGGCGACAGCATCCATAACTTCGTTGACGGCATACTGATCGCCGCCGCTTTTTTAACCGATGTTCAACTCGGAATTGTCACCAGCCTGGCGGTGGCCGCTCACGAAATTCCTCAGGAAGTCGGCGATTTCGCTATTCTGCTGCACAGCGGCTATAGCCGAAGCAAGGCGCTGTTTTACAACGTACTATCCAGTTTTGCTACGGTCATCGGCGGAATTTTGGCCTTTTTCAGCCTTGGCGATTTACGCGACATTTTGCCATATTTTCTCACCCTGGCCGCGTCCAGCTTTATTTACATTGCCGTCGCCGACTTGATTCCATCCCTACATCAAAAAACCGACCTGAAAACCTCGCTACAACAGATAGGCTTTATTATTGCCGGAGTTGTCTTGATATTAACGATGCAGGGAATTGCACATGGGTTTGAGAACAAGATGGTTTAAAACTATATTTAGCCACTAAAATTTCCCCCCGTATCCATCAGCCAAAAAAAAGCGCATTGCCGAAGCAATGCGCTTTTTTGTCCGGCTTTTTAGAATTTACAGCTTATCGGCATTTTTGCTCAGGTATTCTGCAACACCTTTTGGGTTAGCGTTCATGCCTGCATCGCCTTTGTTCCAACCGGCAGGGCAAACTTCGCCATGCTCTTCGTGAAATTGCAGCGCATCGATCATACGTATCATTTCATCAATATTGCGGCCCAGCGGTAAATCGTTAACCACTTGATGGCGAACTTTTCCGGATTTATCGATCAGGAAACTACCGCGGAAAGCCACACCGATATCTGATTCGACATCGTAATCTTTTGCAATTTCATGCTTCAGGTCAGCCGCCAAAGTGTAGCGAACAGGACCGATACCTCCTTGGTTGATAGGGGTGTTGCGCCAAGCATTGTGGGTAAAGTGCGAGTCGATGGAAACGCCGACCACTTCAACGCCACGGCTTTTGAATTCGTCAATACGGTGATCGAAAGCGATCAATTCACTAGGACAAACGAAAGTAAAATCCAGCGGATAGAAAAAAACCACTGCGTATTTTCCGCTGGTTGCAGCGGAAAAACTGTAAGAATCGACGATCTGACCGTCGGCTAATACTGCAGGAACTGTAAAATCAGGTGCTTGCTTGCCTACTAGAACGCTCATAGATTTCTCTCCATAATTTACTTAAAAAACAAAAGGTTAAGAGGTTAAATACGCCTTTTTTAAAAGGCTGGGGACTATTCTACACTAATTTAGTTGGGATTTAGCTAACAATTAATGAAAATTCTACTTGCGCAACTGACAAATTCGCGTTAATTTGTAAGCCGTAACTTACACACAAAAAGGGGCCTCGCTCATCCAATGTTAAAAATCATTGTGCGAGTTTTTATGTCCAGTTCTTTTGATGATGACGTATGACAAAAGTAAAACATATTACCGAACCAGATGCCTTCGGTTTCCAAGTTCGCATCGTTCGCCGCGGCAAAGAAAGCAGCCGCTATTTTTCCCATAAATTATGGGGCAGTAAAACCAAATCGCTGAAAGCCGCCATCACTTGGCGGGATCAGATGCTGGT
Organism: uncultured Pseudomonadota bacterium; assembly: GCA_963765965.1. Classification (GTDB taxonomy): domain Bacteria; phylum Pseudomonadota; class Gammaproteobacteria; order Methylococcales; family Methylomonadaceae; genus Methylomonas. Next base: position 53,443 of record CAVXZR010000062.1, on the reverse strand, counting down.
TGTGCTGAAAGGTAGCAAAACACGCTTTTTAAAACCGCCTAAGAACAAAACGACGACTGGGGTAACCGGGGTTTCCAGAACCATTAAATTTGATCACCGCAAGGACAAAAGCTATTTGTGCTACACGGTTTTCTGGGTAAAAGACGGCAAATCGCGCAATAAGACCTTTCAGGTCGGAAATGTGCAAACCGTCACTGCTGACGATGAATTACATGCCTTCAGGACCGCTCGCTTGTTTCGTAGCTGCTACGAACACGCTATCGATCATGATGCGGAATTTGACGACAGCAAGTTTGCTAACTGGAAAAAACTGCGCATCTATGAAAACGAAAAGCTGGATTGCGTAAGCTGAAAAATTTATGTTTAAGGGGTTGGCAACAACTCAATACGCATAGATAGATCGGCTGCGACAAGGTTTTTTGTTAAAGCACCGATAGATATGTAGTGGATGCCAGTTTCGGCTATAGCGCGGATATTTTCCAGCGTTATGTTGCCGGATGCCTCCAGCTCCAGACGACTGCGGTTTTGCTGCACGGCAATGATAGTATCGGGGATTGAAAAATTATCCAGCATGATACGATCAGGCCGTGCAGACAAAGCCTGCTGAAATTCGTCAAGATTTTCAACTTCGACTTCAATCGGCAGTTGAGTGGATAGCCTTGCCATTTTCACCGCTTCGGCGATGGAACCGGTAGCAATGATATGGTTTTCCTTGATCAAAACCGCATCAAACAAACCGATACGATGATTAAAACAGCCGCCGCATGTAACCGCGTATTTTTGTGCAAGACGTAAACCCGGTATAGTCTTCCGGGTGTCCAGCACTTTGCAGCCGGTTCCGACCACTGCATTAGCATATTTGCGGGCAATTGTCGCAGTTCCGGACAAGGTTTGCAACAGATTCAACGCAGTGCGCTCGCCGGTGAGCAATGCCCGCGCTTGCCCCTTAATTCTGCAAAGCAGCGCTCCCGCTGCCACTGTATCGCCTTCGTTGCACAACCATTCGATACTGACATCCGAATTTAACTGCCGGAAAACCGCATCGAACCAGCCCTGCCCGCACAACACAACGTTTTCGCGGCTAATCACCGTGGCAATCGCGACTGTTGAGACTGGAATGATATTGGCGGTCAAGTCGCCGCTACCAATGTCTTCGTCAAGAAAGGCGGCAATTTCGGCACTCGTCACTTGCATAGAATTTGGACTCGATAAAGGGAAATACTTGATATTATAAGCTGGAAAGACATCCGGCCGAAGTTTGGCTACCTAAACTCGTGTATAAATTACACAGGTAATCAAGGGAGATCAAAGCTGATGATTATAAGTAAACACTACCTTAGTTGCGCCAACCGAGTCGATTCGCCCAATTGCGATGCACGCCCAGACCCCAATGACATATCCCTGCTGGTGATACACTGCATTAGCCTACCGCCCGAACAGTTCAGCGGTCATTATATCGATCAATTGTTTTGCAATAACCTCGATCCGGACGAACACCCTTATTTCCAGGACATATATCTACTCAAAGTATCCGCACATTTATTGATTCTACGCGACGGCAGCATCACACAATACGTACCTTTCAACTACCGCGCCTGGCACGCCGGCGAATCTCGATATCAGGGGCGAGAGCGCTGTAACGACTTTTCGATAGGCATTGAACTGGAAGGCTCAGTCAAGCAGGACTACACCGACAGCCAGTATCAACGTCTGGCAGATGTAGTAAAGATCTTGCTTGCAAACTATCCGGGCCTTGCCAAGCACCGCATTGCCGGACATAGCGATATAGCCCCGGGCCGTAAAAACGATCCCGGACCTTTATTTGATTGGGAACGATTTTATGGGTTATTGGGGTGATGGAGGGCGATATTTTATTTTTAGCTACATCCGCGTCCAGCAATTTCTCCACTTTTTTGTAAGTTGGAACGTTTTCTAACCAGGCATTTCAACCGAAACACTCAAACAGAATGATATCTAAACAGACACTTAGTTTGTTGCCAAAGCAGTTATTGAAATGAGTTTTTTCCCAATGACTAAAATCTTACAAAAAGGGCAAAGCCCTATCTGTAATGACTAAAAGTAAGCAATTTCCAATAAAATACGACAAAAGAACAATGGCAAAAGGTAGAATTAGCTTTGTATTTTTAAACTTTAGCTTTTTACCTTGATTACGACTACTATTAACCAGCAATCCATCAACCACGCCGCTGAATTATTACATCAAGGCCGGCTCGTGGCGTTTCCGACCGAAACCGTCTACGGCTTGGGTGCCGATGCCTCCAACCCGGATGCTGTTGCCAAAATATTTGCCGCCAAAGGCCGGCCGGCCGATCATCCTGTAATCGTACATATAGGCAACGCTGCACAAATGGATAACTGGGCAAAAAATATACCGGATGCAGCTTGGCAACTGGCAAAAGTTTTTTGGCCCGGGCCCTTGACCATTATTCTCAACAAAAAATCAGAGGTTTCATCGGCAGTTACCGGCGGTCAAAACACTGTCGCACTTCGAATACCCGCCAATCCTGTTGCATTGCAATTGCTGGAGGCTTTCGGCGGCGGCATAGCCGCGCCTTCCGCTAACCGTTTTGGCCGGATTAGCCCGACACAAGCCGGTCACGTTGCCGAAGAACTTGGCGCTAGCGTGGATTGTATTCTGGACGGAGGGCCTTGCACGGTCGGCGTGGAATTGACCATCATCGATTTAACCGACGATCACCCGACCATCCTGAGACCGGGCCGCGTCACCCGCAGCCAACTCAAAGCTATACTACAAACAGAAATCCATCTGTCTACTCCAGCCGGAATTCGCGCACCGGGAATGATGGCAGTTCATTACGCCCCCCATACTATGGCCTTGCTTTGTTCTTCGGACACACTATTTACGATGATAGACGACCAATGCGCCAAAGGAAAAAACATCGGTATTTTGGCTTTCAGGTCAACAATGACCTCAGCTCCCTGCCAACACCTTATCCTCCTGCCGGAGCAAGCTGAACATTATGAAACCGTGCTTTATAGCGCCCTACGGGAACTGGATAATTTGCAACTGGACATGATTTTGATCGAACAGCCCCCCGATAATGAAGCATGGGCAGCAGTTAACGACCGTCTTGGTAAAGCCACTGTCTGAATGACTGACGAAGAATGGATGCGTCACGCAATTCGATTGGCGCAACGAGCGGAACAGCAAGGTGAAGTACCGGTTGGAGCTTTATTGGTTTATAAAGATCATTGTATTGCCGAAGGCTGGAATCAACCGATTCAAAGCCATGACCCTACCGCCCACGCCGAAATTCTTGCCATCAGAAAAGCCGGACAGGCATTGCAAAACTATCGGCTGATCGAAACCACCCTATTTGTATCGCTGGAACCGTGCGTGATGTGCATGGGCGCAATTGCGCATGCCCGCATCAAACGCTTGGTATTCGGGGCTTTCGATCCTAAACGCGGGGCAGTTTGCCACGCGCTGCAACTTTCCGACGCCCCCTTTCTGAATCATCGCGTCGACTGGACGGGCGGCGTCATGGAACAAGCCTGTTCCGGCTTAATGACAGATTTTTTCAAGGCTAAGCGAAAGCCCGTCTAATATCCTCTGTCGACAGATGACATTTTTGTGCTTGCAGGCTTACTTACGCAATTTTTTGTAAGCATTGATCAAACCGTTAGTCGAACTGTCATGACTATCGATAACTTCATTATTTTTCAATTCGGGAAGAATCGCTCTGGCCAAAACTTTACCTAACTCCACCCCCATTTGGTCAAAAGAGTTGATATTCCAAATCACGCCTTGCACGAAAATTTTATGCTCGTAGAAAGCAATCAAGGTTCCTAATGTTCTGGGAGTGAGTTTCTTGAATAAGAAAGAATTTGAGGGTTTGTTACCTTCAAAAATTTTAGATGCAATCAAGGCATCATCCAGATTAGGTTCGTGGCTTAGATCGCGTCTGACTTCGGCTTCCGTTTTGCCGCGCATCAACGCTTCTGCCTGAGCTAAAAAATTGGAAATCAAGATATCATGATGATCCGGTAAATTATAATGGCTTTGTGCTGCCGCCAAAAAATCGCATGGCACCAACTTGGTACCCTGATGGATTAATTGAAAGAAAGCGTGCTGACCGTTGGTGCCAGGTTGCCCCCAGATAATCGGTCCGGTGTTGTAATCGACTTTATCACCGGTAATGGTTGCACTTTTGCCATTACTTTCCATATCGCCTTGCTGAAAATAATCGGCAAAATACTTAAGGGACTGTGCATAAGGCAAAATGGCATAGGTTTCTGCTTCGAAAAAATTGTTATACCAAATCCCCAATAAACCCATGGTTACCGGGATATTTTCCTCGAAAGGGGTATTTCGAAAATGCTCGTCGGCCAAATGCGCACCCATCAGCAGTTCTTCAAAATTATCCATACCAACGTACAACGCGATGGACATACCGATCACAGACCACAAGGAATAGCGGCCACCCACCCAATCCCAGAATTCAAACATATTTTCCGGATCGATACCGAATTCCCGGACTTTTTCTTCGTTTGTAGAAATAGCGACAAAATGCTTCGATATATATGCCGGATCGACCGCCGAATTCAGAAACCAGTTGCGCGCCGAACGTGCATTAGTCATGGTTTCCTGGGTAACAAAGGTTTTTGAGGAGATTAAAAACAACGTTGTCTCGGGATTTAACGGTTTCAAAGTTTCCACAATGTCGGTCTGATCGACATTCGATACGAAATGCGCCTTTAGCGACTCTTTGCCGTAAGGCGCCAATGCTGTGTCCACCATCTTCGGACCTAAATCGGAGCCGCCTATACCGATATTAACGATGTCCGTGATGACTTTACCGGTATACCCCTTCCACTCACCGGAACGAACCCTCTCGGTGAACACTCGCATTTTATTCAAAACCTTATTGATTTCCGGCATCACATCCTGTCCGCGAAAGAACACCGGTTTGTTGCTACGATTGCGGAGGGCAGTGTGCAAAACCGCTCGTTTTTCGGTGGTGTTAATGATGGATCCGGAAAACATCGCTTCTGTCTTTTCGCTGAGTTGGGCACGTTTCGCCAAGTTTATCAGCAACGGCAAGGTTTCTTCGTTAATCAGGTTTTTGGAATAATCGAACAACAGATCGCCAAAGTTTAGAGAAAATCTAGTAAAACGCTGCTTGTCCTTATCGAATGCTTCCTTAATACAAAATTTTCCAGCGATTTCTTGATGATGTTGCTTAACGGCATTCCATTCTGAGGAGTTGATTAATTTGGACATATTTTTAGTTGTTACTGGAAGATGTCTTCAGATGTTCTGAAAATAAGGACTAACTGCTAAGGCTAGCATAAGTCATAGGAACTTTATGGCATAGGCCATAAACATTATAAGGATTGTATCCGGTAGAGGCCAAAAAATTTAAAATTTGCTTTGTAAATGACAAAATAAGTATTGTCTTTATTTGAATTTTGCGATGTGCTAGAGTTAGACATTGTTTTGGTTCGATTTTCGACCTGAGCTGACGCATTAGCAAAAACAATTGTCACGCCTAACAGCATGATTATAATAAGAATTAAGTATCTATCAAACGGGGGAAGGTTCTATGAAAAAAACAAATTTCTTAAGAAAAGGTTATCTGGTATTGCTAGGACTGGTTTTTTCATCGGCACTCTGGGCGCACGGCGGTGCGGCTGGAACCGATACCGATCAGTGTAAATTCGAACTTGAAAAAGACCATTGGCTACACTATACAGCTTATCAACCGAAAGCTTATCCTGCCGAAGAATTTTGCGGCAGCCTGCCTGATGTCAATACCCTGACTCAACTCGTATTCGATTACCAGGATCAGCGCTACCGGAACATGTCGATTGAATTTGAAGTCACCAAAGAACCGGAAGGCAAAAGGGTTTTCTTTTCGGAAGCCAAGAAGCACAAATCCGGCACTGTCGTTCTGGACTTGCCACAAGGCGTGCCAGAACCCGGTAAGTACCTGATCCATATTACTTTGCTCCAAGATTCCGGTGAAAGATTGGATGCTCATATGAGCTTTAAAGCCGGTGCCGGTCAACCAGCGAGCAAAGCCAGCTATGGTATATATTTACTGGTGCTTCTTGCCGGCCTGTATGTTCTTTATCTATCGAACGCAGGTTTCAAGCTTAAGGTGGATAAATTGCTGGGCAAAGTCAAAGAATTTTAATTCACTTATAAAAAACTGGCATTCTGCCTGCAATATTTGGCAGAATAGCCAGAACCAATGTCATTCAATTACTTCTGATCCCGAGAACACATCATAATGGACAAAAAAGTCGCAATTGCTTTAATGATATGCACAATGTCTGTTACTCCAGTTTCTGCAAAAGAGTTTCAAGACCATACCCAAATGATGGCACATGGCGAAGGCCATCTAATGGATATGGATGGCGCCATGGTGATGGGACAAAATACCGATACCTTGCCCGGCGGATGTGAAAAAATCGCAGCAACCAAGGAAATCACTGTACGTGCCGGTCATAAATATTCAGAAAAATTCCCAGGTACAATGTTTGCGTTCGACCAGCAGGAGTATCAATTCGAACCTTGCACCAAATTAACCGTACATTTCATCAATGAAGATCAAATTCGCCACCAATGGATGATGCATGGTTTACCCAAATATCTCTACCCGAAAGGCATGTTTCATCTGGAAGTAAGTGGTCCCGGTCAAGTCTCCGGCACACTGATTCTGCCACCGGGAGACAAGACCTATCTTGTGCATTGCGATATTGCGCAACACATGGAAAAAGGCATGAAAGCCCAACTGAAAGTTGGAAAAGGTAGCGAAGATCTACCCAGCATTCCTGGCGTAACCGCCAGTATTTTTCCTGATGATTACAGCGGAAAACCCTATAAAGCCGAACAATTCTCCCTCGTTCCGTCAACACCTGTTATTCCAACCGCTACCGACAAACCTGTTGCCAATAGCAACACCTCCTCTTCTACACCGGATTCAGCTTTTTCCGGTTTATCCGTGATCGGATTGGCGATTGGTTTAGCGCTTGCGACCTTCCTGACAAACAAATTCAAAGGCATGAGTACAGGAGAAGTCGTTGCTGCCGTGTTTGAGTTAATCTCACACAGCATCGGCACCCTGTTTGGTCTGATCAGCCGTCTGGTAAACCGGCTTAAGTCCAAGAAATCCATACCGTTACCGGATAAATAAGAAGTTAAACTTTATTCAAAAGCCCGTAGAAATTAGTTTCAGGGGCTTTTTTGTGGGATTCGAAATATGCAGCTAGAAGCGCTGGGTTTGACTGGTTTATTTTTAAGCGCCTTTATTTCTTCGACCATAGCGCCTGGCGGTTCTGAAGTTTTGTTGGCCTACTTGGTAAGCCAACCGTCCGCTTCAATCAAACAACTTGTGTTAATCGCCACGATAGGCAATACGCTTGGCGCCTTGACTACATGGGCTTTAGGTATATGGGCATCCAAAAAATATCCTGCCGACACCATGCTCAATAATCAACGGCAAAAATCCTTGCAAACGCTTCGGGCTTGGGGCGGTTGGGCTTTATTATTTTCCTGGTTACCCATTGTCGGCGACGGACTCTGTTTTGCCGGCGGCTGGCTTAGACTTCCGCCATTACCATCATTAATTGCTATTTTTTCCGGTAAAGCTTTGCGTTATTTGGCCGTTGCTTATGCGTTCGTTTAATTTTTCGTCTATAGCTGTCATTTTCGATCTAACATTCTAAGAAAATGAGTTTTTTTACTCTTCCGCATTTCCCTAGCAAAAATTGCGTGGTTGCCCACCAATCTCGAGACTACTTGATTACCGTATTTACTTTTGTGGCTGTCACTATCTGCCTGACCACCGATGGGTTTGCGCCACAAGCCATGCAATATGTTCTGGCTTTCTTCGGCTGGCTTTTTCTTATTGCTTTCTTACGCGGCGAATGTAAATACGTCCGAACTCAAGTTGCAGTTGCTGTGACTTTTGCTGTGATTGGTGAATATTTCGCATCCATTTACATGCAAGGCTACATCTACCGCTTCGGAAATCTCCCCGCTTATGTACCGGCCGGTCATGGATTGGTTTATTTAACCGCCGTTGCGCTCGGCCGCTCCGGATTATTTCAAAAATACGCTCGCCTCATCGCTGCCATTGTTGTCGGTATCTGCTTCTTATGGGCTTTGTGGGGTATCAGCAATTTTACGCAACGCCAAGATCTGATTGGTGCTGTACTTTTTGTAGTGTTTTTACTTTATCTATTTAAAGGCCGTTCGCCTATGGTTTATCTGGGCGCATTCTTTATTACTTCCTGGCTGGAGATTGTCGGCACTTCGGCCGGCACTTGGGCTTGGGCCGTTATCGATCCCGCATCGAAATTACCGCAAGGCAATCCACCAAGCGGTGTGGCTGCCTGGTATTGTCTTGTCGATGCCGTTGCCATTGCTGGCGCAACACCTGTTTTGCAAACTTTAAATAGAACCACTCATTTTTTTCGCGTTCGGTACCTAAGCCCTGGCAAGTAGTTTGTCACCCATTAAGTTTTTTTATTCATAACTTTTCCCTTGCGCAATGAAGCTAAACTTTCTTAATTTTTAAATTTGTTCCGCACTGTTTATTCTTTCGCTTCCGAATAGGCCAAAAGAAAGCTTATTTTTACTCTATACGCTTTCAAACCAGCTTCCCCATCGATTTACGGTTAAAATAGCGGCAATTTTATTGAATAAGCTCCCCCTACACGACTAATACTGCCATGGATAAAACCTATTCCCCTCATGCAATAGAACAACGCTGGTACCAAACTTGGGAAGAAAGCGGCTATTTTGCTGCTAAACAGCATGGTTCTTCTTATTGCATCATGATTCCGCCGCCGAATGTAACCGGCAGTCTACACATGGGCCATGCCTTTCAGGATACTATCATGGATGCCTTAACTCGTTACCATCGTATGCAGGGCTACAGCACCTTGTGGCAACCGGGTACCGATCATGCCGGCATTGCCACGCAAATGGTGGTTGAACGTTTAATTAATGCTGACGGCAAATCTCGGCACGACTACGGCCGCGAGGCCTTCCTCGAAAAAATCTGGGAATGGAAAGAACAATCCGGCGGCACCATTACCCGCCAATTACGGCGCATGGGTTCTTCACTGGATTGGCAAAAAGAACGCTTTACCATGGATGACGGCATGTCAAAAGCAGTTCAGGAAGTTTTTATAAAACTTTACGAAGAAGGCCTGATCTATCGCGGTAAACGCTTGGTAAATTGGGATCCTGTACTCCACACTGCTGTTTCCGATCTTGAAGTGCTTTCCGAGGAAGAAAACGGCTTCATGTGGTATATGCGTTATCCCTTAAGTAACGGCACAGGTCATCTGTTAGTGGCCACAACACGCCCTGAAACTCTATTGGGCGATGCAGCTGTTGCCATACATCCCGATGACGAGAGATATAAACATTTACTGGGCGAGTTTGTCATACTGCCTCTCAGTAACCGCCGCATCCCGATCATTGCCGACCAATATGTCGATCCGGAATTCGGTACAGGCTGCGTGAAAATTACTCCTGCTCACGACTTTAACGATTACGAAGTCTGGAACAGGCACAAGCATATTTCAGCCATTGCCGAACTGCCGCATGCCGGGCTAATCAATATATTCACCAAAGATGCGGCCATTCGTGACAATAACGATGATTTTTCGCTCATCCCTTCTGCTTATATCGGGCTGGACCGTTTCGAGGCTAGAAAACGAATTATTTCCGATCTGGAAACGCAGGGGCTGTTAGAAAAAATAGCCGAGCACAAATTGATGGTCCCCCGCGGAGATCGTACCGGCGCTGTCATTGAACCGCTTTTGACCGATCAATGGTATGTCAAAGTCGAACCTTTGGCCAAACCCGCTATCGCGGCTGTCGAATCCGGAGCCATCAAATTCGTCCCCGACAACTGGAAAAATACTTATTTCGAATGGATGCGTAACATCCAGGACTGGTGCATATCCCGGCAAATTTGGTGGGGCCATCGAATTCCCGCCTGGTACGATAACATTGGCAATATTTATGTCGGCCGGTCAGAGGAAGAAGTTCGCGTCAAACACGGATTATCCACCGAATACCCATTAAGTCAGGACGAAGATGTGCTTGATACCTGGTTTTCCTCTGCACTCTGGCCGTTTTCCACACTCGGCTGGCCCGAGAAAACTCCCGAACTCGCCCTTCATTATCCGACCAGCGTACTGGTCACCGGTTTTGATATAATTTTTTTCTGGGTCGCCCGCATGATCATGATGGGTTTGAAATTTCAAGGCGACGTACCGTTTCGGGAAATCTATATCCACGGCCTGATCCGCGACGCGGAGGGCCAGAAAATGTCAAAATCCAAAGGGAATGTACTGGATCCTATCGATATTATAGATGGTATCGATCTTGAGTCTTTGCTTGAAAAGCGCCTATCCGGCATGATGCAACCGCATCTCGCCAAAAAAGTTGAACAAGCGACCCGTAAACAGTTTCCTGACGGTATTCCCTCCTTCGGCACCGATGCCTTACGTTTTACCTTCGCTTCCCTCGCTTCAACCGGACGCGATATTCGCTTCGATCTCGCACGCACTGAAGGTTATCGTAACTTCTGCAATAAGCTATGGAACGCTGCCCGCTATGTTTTGATGAACACCGAAGATCAAGATAACGGCCTCGGTTGTGCCGAATGCACCTATAGCACTGCCGATCGGTGGATTATATCGCGTTTACATCAAGTCATCGCCGTTACCTGCGACGCTATTGAACAATACCGCTTCGATCTTGCAGCACAAGCTATTTATGACTTTACCTGGAACGAATACTGCGACTGGTATCTTGAACTCGCAAAAATTTCCTTACAATCCGATGACGCAACTTTACAACGCGGCACACGGCAAACCTTGTTAAAGACCCTGGAAACGATCTTACGGCTTACACATCCGATCATGCCGTTCATCACAGAGGAAATTTGGCAACGTGTGGCGCCAATGGCCGGAATTACTGCTGCGACCATCATGCTACAACCTTATCCTGTTACCGACACTGAACAAATCAACCCGGATTCGATCTGTGAAATGGACTGGGTGATGGCTTTTATCTTAGGCATCCGGCGGATACGCGGCGAAATGAACATTTCACCCGGCAAACCGCTCTCAGTGTTATTGCAGAACGGCTCATCAACGGATCGCCAATATTTATCCAACAACACCACTTATCTATTGAAAATCGGTCGCCTGGAAAACCTCAACTGGCTTGATGACCATGAAAATGCACCGGAATCGGCTATTGCTCTGGTTGGTGAGTTGAAAATTTTGATCCCTATGGCAGGACTGATCGACAAAAATGCTGAACTAACCCGCCTGGACAAAGAAATCCAACGCATTGAAAAAGAACTGCCGCGCATTACCGGAAAATTGAACAACAACTCGTTCGTCGATAAAGCCCCCAGCGAGGTCATCGCCAAAGAGCGTGAAAAACTTTCTGAGTTGCAATCCACGCTTAAAAACCTTACCGACCAATATGCAAAAATTAGTGATCTTTAATTAATCTACAATAAAAATTCTTACCTGATTACTTACAAAAAATTATTTTATTTTTCTTCATTTTTCAAACTACTTTTTTCTGCCTCGGTTACTAGACCCGACATACAGTTCAAAAAAGTTTCAGTGTAATTCGCATGTGCATCAGCCAAGTTCCTTGGAGAGCCAAATTCATTTCGTAATTCTTCTAGTGTTTTCTTAGGATCGCTAGAGCTGTTCATTTTCAGCATTTTTGTATAATTTTTATATGCTTTCAATCGCTCTGGGTCTAGCATAAACATTCCTGGCATATTGTCTGCTGATGTTTTTACGACACAGTCAGTCATTATTTCAGGGTCTATTTTATAATCACTTATCTCTTTATCTGCTTTAATCTGTTCCAATACGACTTGTTCGTATTCCTGTTTTTCTGTACATCCTGCCAGACTTAACATAGCTAGACACACTAATATTTTTTTCATTTATCTACTCTGTAAACGCTTTTTAACATTTTTATTTAAAAAAAATTTTGTATTTATTTTAAAAATTAAACACTCCCAAAAAAAACCCCCGCTACCTTTCGATAGCAGGGGTTTTACCTTCCAATTCTAAGTAAATTTACTTAGAATACTTTCATTAGATGAAAGTTGGAATTAATGGAGCATCAATTGTTACCAATTGACGATTGCCATTTGCATCCCAGAAGAACAACAGACCGGCGAAACGGCTGTCTGGATCGTAGATCAAGTCAGCAAGACGGTATACTTCCCATGCAGCGTCAGAAGCAGTTACTTGAACAGTTCTTGACTCACCTGGAGCCAATGGGCTGTTATCGCTAACTGTCAAACCTTCTTCGGCCAACAAGTCATCTGGGTAGCCTGTTTCATCTACATGAACTGCAGGTTCCAAGAAACGTACGCCAGCTGTGTTGAACTCACCCAAACGAACAGCGGTATCACCGTTGTTTGTAATGGTCATGGTCATTTGCATTGCACGACCTGGTACACGGTATGTAGCATCATCAATTTTGACTGAAACTGTTGCTTCAGGCATTTGATAAGGTTTGATACCACGCAACAAACCAGCTTGCAAAGGTGTTGTTACAGGATATTTTTCGTTTGTTGAAGCCATAGAAGCTGCAACCAATACTAAAGTACCTACACCGAACAAGATACCAACTTTTCTGTCAGCAGCTGAAACCAGAGTATCTGCTTTGCCAGTGCTTACTGCGATATGACGTGGAACGAAAATTGGTTTTTTAACCCAGTAGAACAACCAAGCCAGACCAATCGCATACCATAATGCATGCCAGAAATAGATGTTATCCAGTGAATATTTTTCCAGATCAATGGTTTGACCTGTCAAAGTTGTCACTGGGTTAACGAACTCACCCATAGTACCGGTAATGGTTACCCATTTACCTGGACCGATGATTGGACCGCCACCTTTAACGTTCATCATTGTATGAACGTGCCAGTCACCTGGACGACGTGCTTTCAGAAGAACTTTAAATTCATAGACGTCACCCAGTTCCAGTGAAACAGAACGAGGAACCAATTGACCACCAATCCAAGAACCAGCACGAATAAATACTGGACCTGGGATACCGATGTTCAAGAATGAAATTTCTGGTTTATCAACAGTTTCCGGCCATCCAGCAAATACCAGGAATTTTCCTGAAATTGTCATGGTTTCGTTAACTTTTACTTCTTCTTTTGACCAGTTCAAGTCGAACCAGTGAATTGTCCGCATACGCATAAACGCAGCCTGAGACTTTTCACCGTGAGCAGAAGCTGTTGGAGCATAAAACATCGCTGCTGTCATTGTGACCAGCAGTGCGACAAAGGACAGTTTTGCAACTTTGTCTTTTATTATTTTCATATTTCCTCCTCTATTACTAGAGAAATTGTAATTAAGATCTTCTGACATTTTTTTATATTATTGATGTCAGCCGTCGATTTCAATCAAATCTTTTTAGCTTGCGTCATCGGCGATAAAGTCGGTTTTTGAGAACCATCTGCCGAAGAAGTGCCACAAGAAGTAGATAATGATAGAAACGAAACCTGAGAAGAACGCTGATACTGGAGCAACGTCTTTACCGAAGGTTCTTAATGTACCTTTCTCTACCATACGAATGTACTCAGGTGTACCAGTACGAACATAGTGGTAACCTTGTAAGTCAGCCAAGGTCATCATCATGCCATTGTACTCAACAGGTACGTGCAATGGAGCAATGATAGGCCAGTTGCCTGGGTAGAACAACAAACCATAAGCCAAACCACCGAGAACAGCGGTCAGAGTCATGCTGTTGCCGAGCAACAATATAACGTCAAGTACAATTGCACCTGGCATCAGGTTAGATGGGAAGCAGATATTAACTGGGAAATATGTCCATCCCCAGAAGTTCATATATCTGTTAATCCATTCACCCAGCAACAGAGCCAGAATTGAAATTGTTGCGCCCAGTGGCAGTCTGTATCTCCACCACAAGCATGCTTGTACAGCTGCAGGGAAAGTAATAGAAACGATAGGTGCTACGGTTACCCATAGACGTCTATCTTTCCAGTCGGTCCAGAAGTCCCAGTCACCACCGGTCAACATATAGTGAATGTGATAACCGCCCAGAACCGCTGTGAACAGTGTAAAAAGAATCATCCAGTCAAACGTACGAGAAACTTGTACCGCTTCTCCACGTGAACGTACAGCTGATTGAGATGCGCTCATTAGCTTACCTCCTAAAGAATTAAAATTATATTTTTTTCCACTCCTCTTATCCTGCCCCACTTAAAGCGGAGCAGGAAAGGAGATAGTTTTTTTACTTTTATTGATTTGCTATTAAGCCAAATCTTTTTTCAGCAATTTTGTAATTGCCATTACTTCGGTATTCACAACACCCATTACAGCCAGAGCAGCCCAACCAAAGAATACGAAACCGTAATGCAATGGAGCAACGAACAACTCTTCCATAAACCAGAATGTGTGACCCCATTCGTTCAAACCAACGTTAGGCAGAATCATGAATGGGCCGATAACCGCAACCAGATACATCAGGTGCAAACCTTCATGGTATGTAGGCAGTCTTGTTTTTGCATACATGAATGAAGCAGAACCGGTGATGATGTAGATTGGGTATGACAGATAGAACTCAATGATATGACTTGGAGTAAAGTCGGTATCACGAACGATCGTTTGGTGCCATGTGCCATCTTGCTCTGTGAAGTAAGAAGCACCCCAGTAGATAGCCCAGCCGTAGCAAACCAGCCAGATCCAATGTGTGAAATGTCTTCTCAGTTCTTCACGTGGAGTGATAGACATCACTTTACGATCACGAGTTTTCCAGATATAACCGTTAATACCGGCAAACAAAAGAACTTCTAATACAAGTTCAATATACAGCATGTTCATCCAGTATGTTTCAAACTCCGGTGCGAATGAGTCAAGACCAGCAGACCAGCCGTAGACGCCTTCATACCAACGAATGAATGAATAAAAAACCAGATACAGTAAGATTCCCAGTGTCAGGTTTTTTTTGTTTAAAAGCGGTGCTTCCGCAGCATCAGTTTTAACTGATTCAGTTGTAGCAGCCATTTCTACCTCCTAAAAGATTATCTAAAATTCCCGATGTCTCGGGAGTTCTTTATTTTTCCTTGTTTACAAGCTTTTGATGCTTAATCAACAAAAGTCACCGCCTTCCCTGGAGGCGCTTTGCAGTCTACCAGTTCGAAAATCCTTGTCAAGACAATTTAATGATTTTTTTAAACCGCTAGGCCCCTTCAACAGCAGCAAGCCACAGTTACCGCCATTCCTAGATTTCATCCATCGTAAACAACCCAAATCGCTCAAACTGAAAACTTCGATTTCAGCCCTTTCAGCGGCTCGATTTTTCTTGCCAAATACAATACAAAATCCTCCAAAATTGCTTGCGATTGAAATGGCCCTGACCCGTTTTTCATAAGCCGACAGCCAACCCTTATGAACTTGGATGGCATAGGCCGGCAGAGATCTGGACATGACTACGGCATTCGAGTGTACATTCGGTAGTTCATAGCGTTTTCGCGTACACTCCTAGATGAAATAATGCACTTGCGGCTATAATCCTTAGCCGTCGAAACGGCCTGATTCACAGCCCCACATTCCGGCAAAATGATTACACAAACATCACAAACCATTGATTGGTAAAGACTTAACTATTCCTACACTTGCGTTAAAGGCATTCCTCTGATGACGATTGAATTAATCAAACAAGCTACAATCTTCTAAGAACCCGCATCGAGTGACTTAACAAATCCCCCAAAATCAATCAATATCAATTGACGAATAATCTCAATAACCGTTTCTGCCGGCAATCCGTCCAAGCACGCACTATAGCTTTGCCGGCTTCTATTGCAGCCTTCTTCTTGGCAAGGTACGCATAACGAACTCACAGTACCTTGTACAAGATAAACATTATTGACTCGTTGGACACCCCGTGATGCAAAAGGAGATATGTTTTTCGCGTATCCGAACGGCCATGGCCCCCATTTTCCAGGATCGGTCGGTCCGAAAATTGCAATTGTAGGGATGCCGGTCGCCGCTGCCAAATGCGTAATTCCTGTGTCCGGTCCGATAAAAAGCTTGGAATTCGCGATTAATTTTGTCAGTTGAGATAAGGACAGTTTTCCGGCCAAATTACGCGTTGACGGCGGCATCCTTCGCTTCAATTTCAGAATCCGCTCTAGTTCGTCCGCTTGCGCACTCCCGGTCAGTGCAATCTGAAAGCCTTGTCTATTTAAAAAGTAAACAATTCTAATCCAGCCTTCGTCATGCCATTCCTTGTATCGCCACTGCGGCATGATATGTAGAACCGCATATTTTCCGCCCTGAAAAGGATCGGAATATCCGAATACCGAATTCGGTGGCGTTAACTTGTAACAGGGATGAATATTAAGCGGCTCGCAAAATCGCAAATTCTCCAGCACTGCATGAGAGTGCTGTTCGTCAAACTGTAAAGCTCTTTTCAATAACAAGCACTTCCAGCTGTACCGGCTTGTGTTTTGCTGAACAAAGCCCATACTGAATTTTCCAGCCAAAATCGCGCACAAAATGGGTCTATCGCCAGCTTGTGTCGAGATCGAAATGTCATATTCACGAAACAAACGAAATAATAATTTTACAAAGTTTACAATACCCGGCTTGCCGGTCATCGGGATTAGCTTGTTGACATCCTTGTTTCCCTCCAGCATACCGAGATTTCCGGATGGCAGCAAAACATCGATTTCGGCATTAGGATAAGCCTGTTTCAGGGAACCTAACAGAGGGGTAACCAACAAGGTATCGCCAAGATAACGCAGGGTTATCACTAAAATACGTTTAGGTTGTATATTGACCGGTCGGCATGCTCGCTGACGACTGTCAGATCTATTGAAAATATTTAAAAATTTCATTTTAAAGGTAATCGGTATTGAACAAGTCAAAAAATTCAAGAAAAACCATGACAAACAGCGAGGTGTACAAACGCCTGATGGGATTTGTAGTGCCCTATTGGCGACTGTTTTTGGTCAGCACGCTCGGTTTCGGAATCTATGCTGCTACTGAACCCGCTGTCGTTATGATCATTCAACGCATTATCGATAGTTTCGGTAGCCAGGATAAAGGCGATATCAAGTTCCTGCCTGCATTCTTTATCGGCCTGTTTCTGGTTCGCGGCATTGGAGCATTTTTGGGCAACTACTATCTGGCACGAATTTCCGGCAATGTTATTCACACACTGCGTTGCGACATATTTAATCACTACACCCGCTTATCGGTGCAATATTTCGACAACAATAACAGCGGTTATATGATCTCCCGCATCACAAACAATATCGGCGAAGTGACGAGAGCGACTTCCGACTCGATCCGCTCTTTCGTTCGAGAAGGGTTGACCGCGCTTGGCTTGCTTGGCTATCTCGCTTACACCAACTTACAGCTAACCCTTGTCTTTTTGATCATAGCGCCAGTGGTAGTGATAATGGTGAGTTATGTCGGCAAACGCTTGAAACGGTTGAGCCGCAATATGCAGGACACCGTCGGCAGCTTAACGCACATCACTTCGGAAATGGTATCCGGCAACCGTATTGTCAAAAGTTTTGGCGGTGAAAATTACGAGCGTCAACGTTTTGAGGAATGCAGCCTGGAAAATCGCAAGCAATATCGAAAGCTGATCATGACAGTTTCCCTAAACAACCCGCTGATGCAAATGTTGATTGCCTTTGCCCTTGCAGGCATGATGTACTTGGCTCTTATAATAATGAAAACTTCCAGCGCCGGTGAATTTGTCGGTTTTTTTACCGCAGCATTCCTCTTGCCAAAACCGATACGCCAACTTAGCGATGCCAATAGCGAAATTCTACGCGGAATTGCCGCAGCGGAAACGTTATTTGAAGTGCTGGACGAACCCGTCGAGACCGATCAGGGCAATTTTGAGACCACTCGCAGCCAAGGCAAAATCGAGTTTAGAAACCTTAGTTTTAAATATCCTAACAGTGAGACCACCGCTCTAAACAACATTAATTTAATAATCGAGCCCGGACAAACAGTAGCCCTGGTTGGCGCATCAGGCGGCGGTAAAAGTACGCTGATCAATTTACTGCCCCGATTTTATGAATATGAAAACGGTGAAATTTTGATCGACGGCATCGAACTCAAACGCTACCGTCTTACCGGATTAAGAAAGCAAATTGCACTCGTCACGCAAAATATCACACTTTTCAATACCACGGTTGCCAACAATATTGCCTATGGCACCCTTGAATCCGCGAGTCGCGAACAAATTATTGAAGCAGCTACCGCCGCTTATGCGATGGATTTTATTAACTTATTGCCGCAGGGACTGGACACCGATATCGGCGAAAACGGCATTAAATTGTCGGGCGGACAGCGCCAACGATTGGCTTTGGCGCGAGCGATCCTGAAGGATGCGCCGATTTTGATACTTGACGAAGCAACCTCAGCACTGGATACCGAATCGGAACGCTATATTCAAACGGCACTAAACAGGGTTATGCAAGGCAGAACCACACTTGTAGTTGCCCATCGCCTTTCAACGATCGAAGCTGCCGATGTCATTCTGGTCATGGATAAAGGCCGGATTATCGAGAAAGGTCCGCATCAGGAACTACTGAACCGGGATAGCGCATACGCCAAATTGCATAAAATGCAATTTCAAGACAAGCCAGTCGAACACGGGTCGCTCTAACCCAAAAACACTTAGCCATGTTAGCAATTTTTCCGATTTTTCCGGCCTATAATACCGGCTTTGCTTTGTTAACTTATGAAACGCTTAACAACACTCCGACTCACTCCTGTCGCTGAAACAAAAAGTATTCGACTTGGCCCGCCGCTTTGCTTTTCAGCAAGCGCCAATTGCAGGGCATGCCGGCCAAATCAAACTGCCTCTCTGCTTCAACGTAGATTTTAGCATAGCCAGCCAACCAGCCTCGTTGCTCCAATAGAAGACTGCTTGGCACTACTTTGTTTTGACTAAAAGGTGGATCAAGGAAAACCAAATCGAATTTTTCAGCCGATTCCCGTAGATACCGATCGACATCAACTTGCAAAAGCACCACCTGCTTTGCTGCCAATAGGGCAATATTGTCACGCAATTTTTGACAGGCTTTGGGGTTGCTTTCTACTTGCACTACCCGTTTCGCCCCTCTGGAAGCAGCCTCGAACCCCAAAGCACCGCTACCCGCATAGAGATCCAGACAGCGGCTATTGGAAATATCGTTTTGCAACCAGTTAAACAAAGTCTCCCTAACTCTGGACGGCGTGGGTCGTAAACCTGGCGTATCATCAAAAACGATTTGCCGGCTTCGCCATTCGCCGGCGATGATACGTAGTTTATTAGTCAAATTATTTGCCGCCTACCGTTACGGTTTGCAATAGTTCCGGCCGAATCCGCCGCTGAAACGCGTCCTTAATTTCTGCCGCAGTGACAGCCTCGATTTTACTCTGAAAAACATCCAGATAATCCAAAGGCAACTGATAGAAACCTATCATTGTTACATAGTCAGTCAGTTTACTGTTGGTATCGATGCGCATCGCAAAACCACCGGTAATGTTCTGTTTTGAAGCCTTGAGTTCAGCTTCGCTCGGTCCCTTTTCGATAAAATCCCGCAGGGTGGCATTCATGACTTCAACAGCTTTATCTGTCTGATCGTTACGAGTTTGCAGCCCCATAGTAAAAGGGCCCTGCCGGAACAATGGCATAAATTGGCTGGAGGCACTATAAGCCAAACCTCGCTTCTCACGGACTTCATCAAATAATCTCGATACCAGACCGCCGCCACCCAAAATATGATTGCCGACATAAAAAGAAAAATAATCCGGATCTTTGCGGTAGGTGCCTGGCATACCGGCCAACACATGGGTTTGTGTGGAAGGAAAGTCGATATGTTGTTTACTCGCGTGCTCCGGCATGGTAACTGGCGGTATTTCAGGAGGCTTTTTACCAACCGGCAAACCATCTAACAATGATTGAGCAATCTGCTCGGCCTGCTGACGACTCAAATCGCCGACAATCACTACTATGGCATTTGCAGATACATAAAATTTTTGATAGAAATCTTTGAGATCGTCTACGCCTAAACCGGTCACCGTTTGCACAATACCCTCGTCAGGGTGTGCATAAGGATGTTCCTTATATAAGGCCTTATGAAAAGCTATGCTTGCCAAAGCCGCCGGCGATTCTTCGCGATGCTTCAAAGCTGCCAAGGTCAGATTTTTTTCGCGTTGGAAATCAACATTATTAAAAGCAGGCTTGGTCAAAACAACCTGAAAAGTTGCCAACGCCTTATTTAAAAGCGTCTTGTCGGTAAGGCTACGCAAGGATAACCACGCCATATCTTCGGAAACACCATTGGAAAACGTCGCCCCTACCGATTCAAAACGATTGGCAACTTCATCAGCATTCCAATCCCCGGAACTACTTCCCAACACTGACATGGTCAAAGCCGCAAGACCGAATTGAGCCTCATCGCGAGCGCTGCCGGCATCGAAAGTGACGCGAATATCAGTCATCGGTAACGACGGGGTATTGACATAATAAACCCGCCCTCCTTGCGGAGTTTGCCAGTACTGAATTTTGACTGCCGCCCAACTTGTCTGACAAAAAATTAAAAGCAATATCCCTATGAAATTAAAACGCATGATGACCTCCTATCATTTTGGCCGGTTTAGGAGATTCTGTAATGGGTTGCGGGTCTAGATAAGCAATAGTAAGGGTATCTTCAATCAAATACTTGCGAGCTACTTCTCGAACCTGTTCGGCGGTAACCTGATTGATTTTGCCAACATATTCATCTGCTTTTTGCCAACCGAGACCTACCGTTTCCAAAAGCCCCAACTCCATGGCCTGATAAAAATTAGAATCCTTCTGATAAATATCTTTAGCCAATACTTGAGCCTTTACGCGTTGCAATTCCTCCTGACTTACCAAATCTGTTTTTAGTTGAGAAACCTCATCTTTTAAGGCATATTCCATATCGAACACAGTATGACCTTCCCCCGGGGTTGCCTCCAGCATAAACAACTCAGACATTCGGGCGGTCAATTCGTATCCGGCACCAGCCGATACTGCTATCTCCTTACCTCTGATCAGGCGCGTTGGGAGGCGCGCACCATTACCGCCATCCAAAATCGCAGACAGTACTTCCAAAGCATACACTTCCCACTCCTGTTTGGCAGTTTTCAGTACCGGCACTTTATATCCCATCATGATGTATGGCAGTTTGGCAGGCGCTTTAACGGTCAATGTTCGCACACCTTTTTGTTCTATTTCATCCTGAGGTTTTAAGGGCTTAATAACGCTGGGCTGTAAATGGGCAAAATGTTTTTCTGCCAAGTTTATCACCTGTTCCGCGTCAACATCGCCAACCACCACCAGCGTCGCATTGTTGGGAGCATACCATTGTCGATACCAGGCTTGCAGATCTTCGATCTTATAATTGGCAATGTCTGATGGCCAACCGATAACCGGATTTTTGTAGGGATTGTTAGTAAATGCCACGGCATTAAACTGTTCCTGAGTTTTTGAACGCGGCTGGTCGTCGGTCCGCATGCGCCGCTCTTCTGTAACCACTTGCAATTCTTTTTCAAGTTCTTCTGCCTTTAGATCGAGATTACGCATACGGTCGGCTTCCAGCTTGAAACTGATTTCCAGGCGGGATTTTTCCATAGTTTGAAAATAAGCCGTATAATCGTTACCGGTAAAAGCATTTTCCTGACCGCCGTTTTCGGAAATAATGCGGGAAAATGCACCGGCAGGATACTCTTTAGTACCCTTGAACATCATGTGTTCCAGCATATGGGAAATACCGGTAATGCCACCCGGCTCGTAACTTGCTCCAACCTTGTACCATACCTGAGAAACCACAACCGGTGCCCGGCGATCTTCTTTAACCAAAATTTTCAAGCCGTTACCGAAAACATGTTCATGCACTTTGCTACTCTCGGCTTGAGCCATGAAAGCGGGGCAAAGTAACAGCAATGGCAATGCCGCTAGCCTATAATTCATAAATCCCTCGTTGATTCAAAATTGAACGCCTGTGATGATTTCAATTATCAAAGGTTCACTGTTATTCTATATGTTTAAAGTTGTAGAAACTATTCTAAAGCGAATGAAAAACAAACTGGACGCACTATCCTGGAAAAATTACTTAGCTCTCTGTAAACCCAGAGTGGTTGCCTTGATCGTATTTACTGCCATAGTTGGCATGTTGTTGGCTGTGCCAGGGATGCCGCCGCTTGACAAATTTATCTACGGAACGATCGGAATCGCCCTTGCTGCCTCATCCGCAGCTGCAATCAATCATTTTATCGATCAAAAAGCCGATTCAGAAATGGCACGCACCAAGTACCGGCCCTTACCCATGGGAGAACTCAGCTCCTGGCATGTTCTGGTTTTTGCAGGTGTCATCGGTTTTGCGGCAATGGGCATATTGATACTCAAAGTGAACACGTTAACTGCATTCTTAACCTTCTTATCGCTGTTTGGTTACGCAATCATTTACACCATTTATCTTAAAAAAATGACGCCGCAAAACATTGTGATTGGAGGTGCTGCCGGCGCAGCGCCGCCCATCTTGGGCTGGACAGCGATCACGGGCCAAGTCCATCCTCATGCGCTACTGTTGTTTCTGATTATCTTTGTTTGGACACCGCCGCACTTCTGGGCACTAGCCATCGCCAGACGCGAGGAATACGCCAAGGCAGACATCCCGATGCTACCGGTAACCCATGGCGTGGAATTTACTCGCCTGCAAATTCTGCTATACACCATCCTGCTGCTTATTACCACGCTATTACCTTATTTAACCGGCATGAGCGGGCTTATTTACTTAGCGATTGCTTTGGTACTGGGGATCGGCTTTATTTATTTCGCCATACAGATGATGCGCAAAAAAGATAATAAAACCGCAATGCGGACTTTCGGATACTCGATTATTTATCTGATGCTGATTTTCGCCGCCTTACTGATCGATCACTATGTACCGATTTCTCTCTCTTAGAAATATGTATTCCGATCATACTTCAAAATTCGGGAGGCACGGTCCGGCTGCGAGATATTTCTGCCGAGGTTTAACAGGCAGGGGTAGATCTACCATCTGCAATATATAGATACTGTGGAGCTAACCGTCCATCCCGCAAAGCTGAAAAATTAACAATTTTCAAAAAACCTGCTGAAATAACGGCACTACTATGAAAATCTGGATTTGCATGCCGGTTTTTAACCGCATAAAATTCACTTTGGAATGTCTGGCAACGCTGGAGGAGCAAACATTTCGGAATTTTATCACAGTGATTTGCGACCATGGTTCCACTGACGGCACCAGCGCGACTATTCATCAGCAATTTCCCAAGGTTGTTGTTATCCAGGCGGACAGTTCCTTATGGTGGACTGGAGCAATAAACCGCTGCATTGACTATGCTTTGGCTCATGCCGATCCTGATGATGTTTTGTTGACCATGAATAATGACAACGCTGTCATGCCGGATTATTTGCAGAATCTGGCGATAAACCATTACAAATATCCGAACTCCATTATTACTTCGGTTATCCACAATATTAAATCGGGCGAACTGATTTCGCTTGGTTATCGGCAAAACTGGTTGCTGGCAACAGGCTATCCCGTCGATTTCGCTAGAGATCATCTAGCAACCGACCACGAAGTAGTTGAGGTAACACATGCGTCCGGACGCGGCACTTTATTTCCTATCGAGATTTTTAAGCGGTTAGGTCTGTTCGATGAACAGCATTTGCCACATTATGCAGCAGACTACGATTTCACCTTTAAGGCAGCGCGGGCGAATTATCGAATTTATTCCTGCATGAATTGCAAGGTGTTTTCATATATTGAAGAAACCGGGATGGTCAAAGTACTTAATAAATTGTCGTTAAATAGCTTTATCGACTATTACACAAGCATCCGCTCACCTGCCAATTTAAAAACCCGTTGGTGGTTCGGCTGGAATAATTGTCCAAAATGGTTTTTGCCTGTATATTTTACTTTAGATTTTATCCGTATTTCCGGTGGCTATTTTAAAAATTTTGTTAAAAATAACCCAACTTTAGTTAAAGAATGACTTCCCCGGCAACGAAACCAAGTCATTTACGCCAAAATGAAAAGCTCTTCAGGCATGAGGCTCAGTTTAAGTGGGATCTGAAATTAAAGTAGCGATTATCACCAATGTACCTGCACCCTATCGCGTGCCGGTATGGCGTCGCGTAGCGCAAGCTGAAAATATAAATCTTGAAGTGATTTTTTGTGCACAGCCCCATATCGATACCTGTACTGATACCAACGATTATGGTTTTAGCAAACATTTCCTGACAGGGCGCTATCTAGCCATGGAACGTCGCTTCTTACATTGCGATCCGGGCGTATGGTCCTTATTAAATCGATTGCAACCAAGTGTTGTCATTACCACCGGGTATATTCCCACTTACTTGCTGGCATTTGTTTGGGCTGTTAGTCACGTTGTTCCGCATATCGCCATGACGGATGGGACCCTAAATTCGGAAAATCGGCTAAGCTGGGTTCATCGTTTGCTACGCCGCATCATTTTACGGCGAAGTGTTGCTTTCGTCGGTGCTTGCGAGGGTTCGCGGAATCTTTTCAGAAAATATGGGGTTGCACCTGAGCGCATCCACTTATCTTATCTGTGCGCGGACAACGCTAAATTTAACTATCCAGTCTCTGCTACACCAGCCGATTTTATTTTTTGCGGACGATTTATACCTCACAAGCAACCGTTATTTGTCTTACAAGTAGCCCGCGAAGCCGCAAACCGGCTTGGCAGGAAAACCAGAGTAGATTTTGTCGGCAGTGGAAAAATGGAAGGGGAGATGCGTCTCTATGCGGATCAAATTGCCGAATTTGTTGACTGCCGATTTCTCGGATATGCCAGCCAAGCTGAGTTACCCCAGCGCTATGCAGAAGCTAAAATATTTATGTTTCCAACCGAATGGGACCCTTGGGGAGTGGTTGCCAATGAAGCCTGTGCAAGCGGACTGCCGGTTATTGTTACGCCTCATGCAGGCGTAGCGTCTGAACTGATAGTCGACGGGTTCAATGGTTACATACGTGAACTGGATGTCGAACTGTGGACGGAAGCTGTTATTCGGTTGCTTAGCGATGATGAACTCTACAGCCGTTTTTCTCAAAATAGTCGAACTCAGGCCGCCAAATATAGTTTCGAAAACGCTGCAAACGGCTTGATTTATGCGATTAGGCAAGCATTTTATTTTTGTAAAAACCCGTTAAATGATAAACCAGTTTAAGAGTATCTCGTACTAACAATAATTCTTATAAGTCATTAACATAAAAATAATATTAAATGCATATGAAAATTGTTATTTTTCAACCGATGCTTAAATATTACAGAATTGCTTTATACGAAAACTTGCATAAGTTACTGGCAGCAAACGGACACGAATTACGTGTAATTTTCGGCATGCCTCCCGAAGAACACTTAAACCGTCAAGATAACATTGTCATAGACAGAGAATATTATTGTTTCGAACAAAGTTTTTGGATTTTTGGATGCGTACATATTCTTGATAACTTAGCAAATCACTTCAAATGGGCCGACATTATAATTACCGATCAAGGAAATAGACATTTCCACACTTATTTTTTACTTTTATTCAGTTATTTTAGAATAAAACCATTTGCCTTTTGGGGGCATGGACAGAATAGGCAGGGTAACCCAAAATCACTTCGCGAACGAATAAAAAAACGCTTAGCAACAAAAGCCGATTGGTGGTTTGCCTATACAAACAGCGTTGCCGACTATCTGCAAAGCATTGGTTTTGACAGTCAACGAATCAGCGTGTTGAACAATAGTATTGACACTCTGGCTTTCAAGCAATCCATGGATAGCTTGACTCCTCGTGATATATCAGAATTCAGGCAAAATTTAAAAATACCAGATGACGCCCGAATTGGGCTTTTCTGCGGTAGTTTACACAAAGACAAGGAAATTGAATTTCTCCTTGAATCAGCTTTAAGAATAAAACAAAAATACCCAAAATTTATTCTATTTTTAGGTGGCAGCGGAACTTATAAATCTTTAGTTGAAAAATACGCAGATCAGCATAATTTCATTATTTATTTTGGCCGATTAGACGGTAAAAACAAGAGTTTGGCCTTTAAGTGCTCGAATGTTTTTTTAAATCCCGGCATGGTTGGTTTGGCGATTTTGGATGCATTTTCGGCAAGTTTACCTTTATTTACTACAAAGCAAGCCTGTCATAGCCCTGAAATTGAATATTTACAACATGAATTTAATGGGCTAATAGGAGATTTTAATATCGAGAACTATGCAGATCTTGTCATATCGGCGTTTCAATCAGAAACAATACTTAACTCCCTCAAGGCAAATGCACAAGCAAGCAGCAATCAGTTTTCCATAGAAAATATGGCCATAAATTTTTCTGAAGGAATAGAGAATTTTATTTTGAGCCTGAGCGGTAAATAAATATGCATAAAATTTTGGTTGCTACCATCATGCGGCCACACGGAGAAACTGGTGTGCAAACGCATTTTAATTGTCTTATCGATTATTTTTGCGAACAAAAAATAAGTCACCAACTAATAACACCTTTTTCCTATTACAAATATATTGTTTATCCTGTTTTTGCAGTAAGATTGATTTTAAAGCATTTTTCCGGAGAATTAAATGTTTGGTGGTATCGCTATTGGCATGCCTATTTTTTAAGATGGGCATTACAGCGGCACCTGCAATCTGGTGAGGACTGTATAATTTATGCTCAATGCCCACTTTCTGCCCATGCAGCGCTTGGTACCCGAGTTTCAGTTAATCAACGCGTGGTCATGGTAACTCACTTTAATGTTTCACAAGCCGATGAGTGGGCTGGCAAGGGTTTTATTGAAAACGGCGGTAAGTACTATCGATCCATCCGCGAATTTGAAGCGAAAGTACTACCAAGATTGGATGGACTAGTTTTTGTCTCCGAATTTATGCGTGGTGAACTTATCAAGCGAATTCCGGCAATTTCCGAAGTCGCTAATATAGTGGTGCCTAATTTTTTGCCTGATCCCGGCTTTCCGGAGAATCGGCAAACTGTTGACGATCTGATTAATATCGGCAGTCTGGAAACCCGTAAAAATCAGCTATATTTACTGGAGATACTGGCTGAACTTCAAAAACTAGGAACACCATTGACCTTGACTATCATTGGAAATGGACCTGACAGAGCCAAGTTAGAGCGTAAAGCACATGCTTTAAAGGTCAACAATTTGGTACGCTTTGCAGGGTTTGTCAAAAATGCTGCAAAAAAATTCGATTCGCATAAAGCCTGCATTCATGTGGCCACCATTGAAAATTTACCCGTTACCCTGATTGAGGCCATGGCTCGAGGTCGCCCACTGTTTGCTGCTCCTGTTGGTGGCATTCCGGAATTGCTGGGCGATGGTTCAATTGGTTTAGCTTTGCCTTTAAACGATGCCCGTAATGCCGCAAAGCTTATCGCAAAAGCCATTAATAATCAGGAATGGATGCAGGCAACCGGACTAGCGGCACGAAACCGATTTCTTAAAGAATATGCCAGTGATGTCATCGCAAAAAAACTGATCAGATTTCTTCAAGGCTTTCCACCAGAATAGGACGCAACAGTATTTCTTAAATTGCTTGATGTCTTCTTAATTTGAATCTAAATTCACGTCAGTTGATTCTGATTTGAAGGTCGAGGCGTTTAACACAAACGTCCGGAGAGCTGGGAGTAAGTAAGACTTAACATTTATATTTTTCATTAAATTTTATAAAAAAACCATGTGCCTATATATTTTATGCTTTTTTAATTTATTTTTAGAAAAAAGATGCGGATAGTCTTCGATGCCTATGAACTTATTCTAGGACAGGGAAAAAGCATTGGGATTTATAATTATGCGAAATATCTGTTTAAGGCATTAATAGAAATAATTGACGATACAACTGAAATATATATCATTTGCAATGCTACCAATATTTCGGATTTCACCTGTAATCATAAAGCAATTAAAAATATTGTTATTCAAGATTTTATACCCGGAAAATTTTCCAGATTAATATGGTTTTATGGACGAGCCGCATTGACGGTTAAAAAGCTAGAAGCAGACATCTATTTTTCGCCAAAAGGCTTTCTTCCAAAAGGGATCCGCCTAGTTTCGCCTAAGACCAAAACAGTGGTTGTCATTCATGATTTGATACCACTTTGGTATAAAGAGCACTATCCAAGCTATTTCGGACGATTGGAAGAACTATTCATTAATCATGCCATCGTTACAAGTGCAAAATTTGCAGATAGAGTCATTGCAATCTCGAAGGCTACGGCTGACGAAATTGCTTTGCGTTGTAAACGTATAACTGGCGTATCTGTTGTACATAATGGCATTGCCTTCACAAAGCCCGGCCCAAGACCTTATGCCAAGCCCTATATTTTTGCAATGGCATCCCAGTTACCACATAAAAATGCCGATGGTATTCTTGCAGCTTACCGCTCTTACTGTCACTATGTTAACTCTCCGCTCCCTTTGTTTATATGCGGCATTTCCGGTTTGGATGAAGAGAGAGTAATTTTTGTAAAGGATTTGGATAATGCAACTCTGCATGCGTATTATGCCCATGCTGATGTGTTTGTATTCCTTTCGCTGGTGGAAGGTTTCGGCTTTCCCCCAGTCGAAGCCTTGTCTCATGGCACACCAGTAATTTGTAGCGATATTCCTTCTTTACGCGAAATTGCCAAGGAACTCGCAACCTATGTTCCACCGGAACAAGCAAATACGGTAGGCAAAAAAATAGCTGAATTGCTCTCGCAAGACATTTCAATTGACAAGAAAAATGCAAGAATAAATATTTTAAATAAATATACTTGGAACTCATGCGCCATAGGCATATTGAAGGCAATAACAAACTAATTTATTCCTCCACTGATCGCTGATCGGCAAATCGATAGCATATTCCCTTTATTTAAACCTAATCAATAACACCCGAAAATAAACTCAATTTGTTAGACTATATAATTTGATTGAAAATCCAAAATTTTTCAAGCGTACAAAACCATATCAAGATATGTTACTTTTAAGACACCCATTTAAAAACCGGTAAATCATGAATCATATTTATAATGAGACCGAATTACATGTAGGACGTATAACAACGCTGACTGATATTCTAGGAGTTATAATTTTATCAGTTGCGTTTTTAATTGGTCTGTTCCTTTTTTTAAATTTTAGCCCTTTGTTTTGGGTGGATCTAATTACTGACGATGCTTATTATTACCTGGGAATAGCTCGGAATATTGTAGAGCGAGGGGTAAGCAGCTTTTTGCCGCCCTTTGAAACAAATGGTTATCAACCGCTTTGGTTAATTTTACTGACCGGGTTTAGCGCCATAGTTGGCACCACAATCAACAGCTTGGTTATCCAATTATATTTGCTGACATTTTTATTTGGTTTTATTTTTATATATTTATCAAAAAAATATTATGGACTGGGATATCCGGCAGCAATAATCACGTTATCATTTTCTCATATTGTTCTAAATGGAATGGAGACGGTGATGATACCACCTTTTTTTATTCTATTCGTCTCATCGTCGTCCTGGTTAAAGCGAGGCTTTATTGGTTCTATTTTATTTTTAAGCCGTTTAGACGCTATTTCTATTGTTGTTGCCAGGGATTTATATCTTTATTTTAATAAACGCGAAATTGATTTTCGGCATTATTTTTTAATTATTCCAGTTGCACTTATCTATATATCGATAAATTATTATATTTTTGGCGTACCGCTTCCGGTTTCGGGTCTGGCAAAGTCGGTTGGCAACATTTTTGCAGAAAACTCTCAGACCGGCTTTGGATACATTAAATCTTTAAAAACAGCCGCCGTTCTTTTTGTGTTGATTTTTTTGGTCTTAAAATTGAATAAAAAGAATATAATCTATTTGAAATTTTTCGATGAAATAATTATATTATCCATAGTCTGCTGTTTTTGCATCGCATATTATGCCATGAACTCAGGATGGCCTATATGGTACTGGTATTATTGGGCACCATTTATTTTAAGCTATTACCTCCTTGTTGAAGCTGTTTACTTAATCAACTATTTTTTAATCTCAAAAAAATCTTCACTTGTCTCTGTCTGTGCTACTGTCTTACTGATTGGAGTTGCATATGCTGCAAAACCAGCGATTCCCTATATATTTAATAGAGTCAAGTTATTGGTTGATTCCTTGGATCACAAGCCTTTAGTTGCCTCTTTCGGCAGAAAAAATATCGATTTAGTTGCCTGGATACAAAATAACAATATCCCAAAAAACACCATGTTTGCCATGGGAGACAGAGCAGGTTCTTTTGGTTTTTTTCTTGGTAATGATTTTCGTTTTTTTCATACCGAAGGCTTGGTTGGACCAATCGCCTACTACAAAGCCATGCTGGCGGATAAGGCCATTAATTTTGTGGATAACCTCAATATCGATTATTGGATAGCGGATCGTGAGAATTTTATTGAATCAAATGATATTCTTGGACTAATCGAGCCAATCCAGGGATTGTCCTCGCACCAGGGACCTTATGTGGTTTGTTTTCGGAAAGAAGGAATAATCCTTGATCAAAGCTATCTTAACCCACATAACAGATCAAAGCAGCAACTTGAACGTCGATATGTCATTAGCTCACGATACAGAATTAATTGTCCTAATGAAATTCAGGATAGTTTTAACCAAATGAGGAATCATTACGCTGGTGTGAGAAAATTTTCCTTACCTTTTGAATATGAAAAATAGATCTTTCTGTCACAATACACTTGCCAAAACATTTCCAGCTATTTGATCAGACCGATACCCGGCGGAAGTGGCTGAAATCCAATTTTATGAATTGGCGAATTGCTGCAAAATTTCACCTGATTACCGCTTATCGTAACGCATGGGTCAGCGTCAATACTGTTCTTCTCAACACCTAGACTTAGCCAATCATTCCACTGCACTCCGTCTTTTTTGTATATTCTATCCAGAATGTTATAACTGACTCTGACATTACCGTTTATCCCCCAAACCAGATTATCGCTGATGATATTATCCTGAGAAGGAAGATAATATCGTAGCGGTATACCGTCTGGCTTGTTTGTGATAATGACGTTGCGAATTATCGCATTGTCTTCCGGCCATGTATCGTTTTTCATTGGCAACCCTAATTCAGGGTATTTTGCTTGCCATATACGGCTCTGATACGGCACTTCGTTCAGGGTTTTTCTATTTGCAGACCAATCATAGTTCGGCCAACGACTATCTACGGAAATTGCCAGATTATCTGTATAGAACAGGTTGTTTTCGATGCGATTGTCTCGTCCACCGCCCAACTGAATGGCAATGCTGCCGGCCTTATTGAAAATATTGCCTTTGATAACAAAACCACTGACACCATCATCCAGATAAACGCCAACGGCACCTTCAGGTCCGTATTTGACAATATTCCGATCCACATCCACACTTTGCAATCCATAACCGTAAATGTCGTGTATGCTGTTATAATGAATAATATTGCCGCGATAGGTCCAGTTTCTTCCGGAATAAATAGCACCACAGTCGGACGCCTGCTCGCAAGCATGGCTCACTTCGTTATTTTCGAATAAATGATCGTTTCCGTTTATCAATACCGCAGTCCCACCAGAATGTTCTATCTGATTGTGCGTGATTCGACTGCCCACTCCGAATACCCCGATTGCAGGCATATATGCAATAATGATTGCGCCAAGGTGATGAATATGGTTGTTATGGATAAGATTATCGGAAGCTTGCAGGGTGTTGCGTTCGCCGCCGCCGATAATCACGCCCGCTTCTCCGGTATCGTGGATGTGGCAATTGGAAACAATTAGATTGCTGCTGTTTTCGGCATTTATTGCAGTAGCATCGATATCTTTGATTTCTATCCCATCCAGTAGCAGATTGCTGGCATGATCAATGCCGATTGCAACACCAGTACTGTATTGAAATGTCAAGTTCTTAAAACCGATGTAATTGACGCTTTTCAATGTCATCAGATTTTGCAGGGACGAAACGACTATGCTTTCCGGCTCAACGCCCTCCGGCGGTATGAACCGTATTTTTGAATTTGCCTGATCATAATACCATTCTTCAGCGGCATTCAATTCCGATTCGATGTTTTCCAGATAAAATCGCCGTCCTGCGGCTAAGGGATAGGTGGTATTGGCTGAAAGCCTGATTTGATTGGTGTTTTGATCGATTGATAAAACCGGCAGGTATTCGTCATACCAGTCATTCCCGGCAAAAATATGCAACTGGGAAACAGTTAGGTCGTTCTGAATTAGCGGCAATTGTTCAATAATGCTGAATGTTGTCTTTTCATCCAAAGGCGCTTTGATGTGCGCCCAATCCGTATCCGGCCAACGGGCAAGATGAAGCCTTTGTTGATTAACAAACAGATTAAAACCGGGAATATTCCCTTTTTTCCGCGATGATCCAATATTTTTAATCTTATCCAGACCTAACCCTGAAACCGGGCAGTTCCAAACCTTATCTTTACCCTGCTCACAATTTAACAGCGCTATTCCGCCACTAATAGTAACGGCGCCATTTTCTGCTTGCCAGAAAATCTCCCTACCGGCAAAGCCTCTATCTCTGATATCGAATTCCAGAGGTCTAATTAATTGATAACTCCCTGAGGCAATATGAACGGTGACCGGCTCATTGAATTGCCCGTTTTTTTTTAAATCTCTGATCGCTTGCTGCGCACGTCCTAGCGTCTTAAAAGGGCCTTGTTTTTTTATTTGATCGACCTGGAAGGTTAAACCATCCGCTTGATCACTACCGGAAGTTGAAACATAGAAGTTTTGAGCAACTGCTGTCAAACAGAAACTGACGGATAATGTTATTAACGCCGCTTTCATTAATACCATCCCCAACCCTTGATGTCTTTCTGTATCTAACATGCTTCAAATATACGTAAACAGAAATTTAACCTAAGGAGTTTCGCAGAGGATTAGCAAACACCGGACCGATATTTTCAGCTTTCAAAACATCTATCAGGCTCTTGTCGGTTATATTGCTAAGATGATGTTCACGATAGCCTTGGTCGATAATCCCCTAAACAAAAATATGAAGTGTAAAGAGTATAGTTCAACATTAATCTCCCCGCAGATAGATCATAGCCTATTTTTGCTTGGTATTTACACTTGATGGCACTATCATCTAACTTGGATCTGAATTAAAACGTTTACGGAATCAATTATGAGCAAGCGGGTAGCATTAATAACAGGCGTGACAGGACAAGATGGTTCATATCTATCTGAGTTTCTTTTGGATAAGGGCTACGAAGTCCATGGCATAAAAAGGCGCGCATCGCTTTTCAATACTGACCGGGTTGATCATATCTATCAGGATCCGCATATTAAAGATCCTAAGTTCTATCTGCATTATGGCGACCTGACCGATAGTTCGAATTTAACGCGCATCCTCAGCGAGACTAAACCGACCGAAGTTTATAATCTTGGAGCGATGAGCCATGTCGCCGTCTCGTTTGAATCGCCTGAATACACCGCCGATGTTGATGGTATCGGTACCCTGCGTTTACTCGAAGCGATGCGCTTTTTGGGCATGGAAAAAAAGGCCAGATTTTATCAGGCATCAACTTCGGAACTATTTGGGTTGGTACAGGAAATTCCGCAGAAGGAAACCACACCTTTTTACCCGCGCTCGCCCTATGCCGTTGCCAAACTTTATGCCTATTGGATTACTGTCAATTATCGGGAAGCTTACGGTATATATGCCTGTAACGGCATCTTGTTCAACCATGAATCACCACGTCGCGGCGAAACTTTTGTAACCCGCAAAATTACCCGTGGCTTATGCAATATCGCCATGGGACTTGAACAATGCCTGTACATGGGCAATGTCGATTCGCTTAGAGATTGGGGACACGCTAAGGATTTCGTGCGGATGCAATGGATGATGCTGCAACAGGAAAAGCCGGAAGATTTTGTTATAGCCACCGGCGTACAGTATTCAGTCCGGCAATTTATCGAAATGTCAGCGCTGGAATTAGGAATCACCTTGCGCTGGGAAGGTCAGGGCGTTAACGAAAAAGCCTATGTCGCGTCTATATCCGGCAATAATGCCCCAGGATTGGTTCCCGGACAAAACATAGTAGCGATCGATCCCCGCTATTTCAGGCCGGCTGAGGTTAAAACCTTGTTAGGCGATGCCAGCAACGCAAAAAACAAACTAGGCTGGGTGCCAAAGATAACTTTCCAGGAAATGATCAGTGAAATGATAGCTAACGATCTCCAACAAGCTAAAAAACACGCACTTCTTAAAAATCAAGGTTATAACGTAGCGGTTAGCAGGGAATAGCACAACATGAGCGATAAACAGAAAAAAATCTATCTGGCCGGTCATCGCGGCATGGTAGGTAGCGCTATACACAAACACTTACGTGATGCCGGTTTTCGAAACATTGTGGTTCGTACTCATGCCGAATTGGATTTGACCGATCAGACTGCAGTTCGGCAATTTATGCAAAACGAGAAACCTCAACAGATAATTTTAGCAGCGGCACGGGTCGGCGGTATCCATGCCAACAACATATTTCCGGCCGAATTTATTTATCAAAACTTAATAATGGAAGCGAATATCATCCATCAGGCATGGCAAATGGATTGTTTTGAACTGCTTTTCCTGGGAAGTTCCTGCATTTATCCAAAATTAGCCGAACAACCTATACAGGAGTCGGCTTTATTGACCGGTATTCTGGAATCGACTAATGAGCCTTATGCCATTGCCAAAATTGCAGGCATCAAGTTATGCGAATCCTATAACCGGCAATTCGGTACGGATTATCGCTCTCTGATGCCCACTAATCTGTACGGACAAAATGACAATTTCCATCTGGAAAACAGCCATGTGATTCCTGCGCTAATACGTAAATTCCACGAAGCTAAACTCGAAAACGCAGCAATTGTCAGTGTTTGGGGGAGCGGAAACGCCATGCGCGAGTTTCTTCATGTCGATGATTTGGCAACAGCCTGTTTGCATGTGCTTAACCTGGAAAAAGAAAAATATCTTTCTGTCACAGACCCTATGCTTTCCCACTTGAATGTCGGCACGGGGACAGATGTCACCATACGCGAACTTGCCGAAACAATAGGCGCCGTTGTCGGTTTTCAAGGCGAAATTCACTGGGACAGTAATAAGCCGGATGGTACCCCTAGAAAATTATTGGATATTTCCAAAATCCAATCATTAGGCTGGCAAGCAAAAATAAGTCTGGAAGAGGGATTGCGAACGACTTATCAATGGTTTGTAGAACAACAAGCAGAATTCAAGTCGAAATAGAAAATGCATAGCACTTAAATTCTGCCGGAAACCAGTCCCACATCCTCCGGCAGCACAGGCAATTTGAATCAACGATTGGAAATGGACTTTACATCCCGCTTTGCGACGCCTTGATAAAGCTGGCGTGGACGTCCGATTTTCAATTCCGGATCTGAGATCATTTCATCCCATTGGGCAATCCAGCCTACCGATCTGGCCATTGCAAATATAGCTGTAAACATTTCGGTCGGAATACCCAAGGCTCGCAGTACGATACCGGAATAAAAATCTACATTCGGATAAAGTTTCTTTTCGACAAAATAGGGATCTTCTAAAGCAATGCGTTCCAACTCCATCGCCAGTTTGAACAATTTATTGTCGTGCAGTTCCAGTTCGTTCAGTACTTCATGACAGGTTTCGCGCATCAACTTAGCGCGTGGGTCGTAGTTTTTATAAACCCTATGGCCAAAGCCCATCAGGCGGAAAGAGTCGTTTTTATCCTTGGCTCTAGCAACATATTCGCCTATCCGCGAAATATCGCCGATTTCCTCAAGCATATTTAACACGGCTTCATTGGCACCGCCGTGCGCAGCTCCCCACAAACAGGCAATTCCAGCAGCGACACAGGCATAAGGATTGGCTCCGCTGGATCCCGCCAATCGGACTGTTGAGGTCGAAGCGTTTTGTTCATGGTCGGCGTGCAGAATCAAAATCCTGTCCAGCGCTCTAACCAGTATGGGATTAGCCATATATTCATCGCATGGATCACCCATCATCATGCGCAAAAAGTTTTCGGTGTAGCCAAGCTTGCGTTTGGGATACATGAAAGGCATACCGATACTGTATTTGTAACACATAGCGACCATGGTCGGCATTTTCGCAATAAGCCGTATCGCAGAAATATAGCGGTCTTCCTTGCTGGTAATGTCCATTACATCGTGGTAGAAGGCTGAAAGTGCCCCGACTACCCCTACCAGAACCGCCATGGGATGTGCATCCCGACGAAAACCGCTGTAGAACTTGCTTAACTGTTCATGGACCATAACATGCTGGCTAATGCTGGTCACAAAGCTTTTCATTTCGCCGCCTTTCGGCAACTCGCTGTTTAGCAAAAGATAGCAAACCTCCAAGAAGTCGCATTTTTCAGCCAACTGTTCGATAGGATAACCGCGATACATGAGTACACCGGCATCACCGTCGATATAGGTAATCTTGGAAGTGCAACTGGCAGTGGAGGTAAAACCCGGATCGTATGTAAACAAACCGGTTTCCGCATACAGACGGCGTATATCTATTACATCCGGCCCCAACGAACCGGATAAAATCGGCAACTCGTGCTGTTGAACCTCAGAATCCTGTTTTAGGAAGATTTTTTTCTCAGCCATTTAAATTCTCCAGTGGAATGGCGTTCGCTATCGGCATTTTGATCTATTCTAAAGCAATTCTTTGGGATGATGTCGCCCATCTCGTGTTATTTTAGCTTAATTTTAAATTTCCTAATTGGAAACAATCATTACTAAAACTTAAGTTAAACTACTAAATTTTCAATAAAAGTTGTGATTAGAAGGATTTTTTAGTTTTGAATATACTCTGATTTTTCGCAAGCGCGTCATTATGGCCTAGGATCGCTATATACTTGGGATGACTTCATGATGTTTTAAAGCGACGCACTTGGCACTGGTACCCGTTTCCTGACTGATATGGGGGGCTTTGTGCTATTTTTCGTAGAAAACTTACTTTCGCATGTTGGATAACATCTCCATCATACTCGTCCATCGACTTTCTTAAGCAACTTGACTTTGTTTGGACACTACGAGACGGTTGGCGAAAATAATGGCACATACAGCGCCTAGCATATCCGCTAACAAATCCGGCAAACTGGCTGAACGTCCCGGTACGAATGCTTGGTAACTTTCTTCAAGGATGCCGGACAAACTTACTATCAATAGCGGCAAGGAAAAAAACGGAATAGGTTGCTTAGTCTTCGAATAGCTGAATTTCAAACCGCAAACCAGCAACCCTAATAAGCCGAACGCAAAAAAATGGGCAACTTTGTCCAAGCCCGGCACTTTGTCGAATATTTCGGCGGGTGGCTGCGACGATTCCACAAACAGCATGCTTATCCAGCCGATAATAACCATAAGCAATATGATTACCCGTTTCTTTTGAACATTGACCGGAATCGACATTTCTTTATTTTCGGGCATTTAAGGGCAGTGTTGAGGTTAACGAACGGTTTTAACGGTTTTTT
Organism: uncultured Pseudomonadota bacterium; assembly: GCA_963765965.1. Classification (GTDB taxonomy): domain Bacteria; phylum Pseudomonadota; class Gammaproteobacteria; order Methylococcales; family Methylomonadaceae; genus Methylomonas. The sequence continues at coordinate 15,840 of CAVXZR010000062.1, read as the reverse complement.
CCAGCTCTTCCCGGCTGACGTGGCGGACATCCTTACCCTTGACCATATAGATAACGTGTTCACACACATTGCAAGAATGATCGCCGATACGTTCCAACGCCCTGGCTGTCCAGAGCATATCCAACGCACGAGTTATGTTTCTGGGATTTTCCATCATTTGAGTAATCAGTTGTCGAGTGATACTGGTATATTCTCTATCGACTTTGGTATCCTGAGCGGTAATCTCGATCACTTCCTCAACATCGGTTCTGGCATAAGCATCCAGTGCACCGTTCAACATGTCTTTCACCAATTCCAGCAAATGTTCTATTTCGTAATATTTATCCTGATAATAATCCGAATCTTCAAGACGCATGGTCATACGGGCGATGCGTGCTGCCTCGTCCCCTATCCGCTCCAGGTCTGTTATGATTTTAATGGTGGCAATCAGCATGCGAAGATCGAAAGCAGCAGGCTGGCGTTTGGCCATAATCTCCGAGCATTCGTGATCGATATTTTTTTCAAGTTCGTTAACTAATTGATCTTGCTGAACGACCATTTCCGCACTTTCCATGTCGTAACTCATGAAAGCCTTAGTGGCCAGATTAACCTGTTGTTCGACCAGCCCTCCCATGGCAAGGACTTTGTTACGGATATCTTCCATCTCCTCGTTGAATTGCCGGGAAATGTGTTGTTTAATCTTGTTGTTATCCATATACTTAGCTCCTCTTATCCGTATCTGCCGGTAATATAGTCTTCTGTTTGTTTTTTTGCCGGGTTGGTAAACAATTCGCTGGTTTCGCCAAATTCTATCAACTCCCCCATATACATGAAGGCAGTGTAGTCGGAAACCCTTGCCGCCTGTTGCATATTATGGGTAACAATGACTATTGTGTAATTATCTTTTAACTCATTGATCAACTCTTCAATTTTTAAGGTTGAAATCGGATCAAGCGCCGAAGCCGGTTCGTCCAGCAAAATTACTTCAGGCTCAATGGCAATTGCTCTGGCAATCACCAGTCGTTGTTGCTGACCGCCCGACAAACCCAAAGCATTGTCGTTAAGACGATTTTTGGCTTCGTCCCACAAAGCAGCGCCGCGCAAAGATTTTTCGACTACTTCGTCGAGAATCTGCCTATCATTGATGCCTTGTATCCTTAAACCGTACGCAACGTTCTCATAGATGGTTTTCGGAAATGGATTCGGCTTCTGAAAAACCATGCCAACCCTGCGGCGCAAGGCGGCAACATTGACTGACTTGTCATAGATATCTTCATTATCCAGCAGGATTTTACCTTTAATGGACACGCCATCCACCAAATCATTCATCCTGTTAATACAGCGTAATAAGGTCGATTTGCCGCAACCGCTTGGGCCAATATAAGCCGTGACTTTTTTTCTTGGCATCTCCATATTGACGTTATGCAAAGCCTGTTTATCGCCGTAGAATAGATCAAGATTTTCAACTTTGATGCAGGTTTCAATCTTTTCGCCTTGCTGCGATTTGTCGTCTCGATTCAAGGCACTGATATCAATGCCGTGGCTGCGTTTTTGTACTGTGGTCATCGTTTTTGATCCAACCGTCTTTGGAATTGATAAGCAATGTTAGTTTTCTAAGGCGCGGTATTTTTCCCGCAAATTGTTGCGAATGGTAATAGCAAACATATTAAGGCCGACAATCACCATAACCAGTAACAAGGAAGTGGCATAAACCAGGGGTCTGGCTGCTTCCACATTTGGGCTCTGGAAACCGACATCATAAATATGGAAACCGAGATGCATGAACTTTCTGTCCAGATGCAAATACGGAAAGTTACCATCCAGTGGCAAAGTAGGGGCTAGCTTAACGACTCCGACCAACATCAATGGTGCTACTTCGCCGGCTGCACGAGCTACTGCCAATATCAAGCCAGTCATGATCGCCGGACTGGCCATAGGCAATACAGTACGCCATAAGGTTTCCGCTTTAGTAGCACCAAGCGCCAGACTGCCTTCACGTATCGATTTTGGAATCCGGGATAACCCTTCTTCAGTCGCTACGATGACCACCGGCAAAGTAAGTAGCGCCAAGGTCAAGGAAGCCCATAATAACCCCGGCGTACCGAAAACCGGGGCAGGCGCAGCCTCCGGAAAAAACGTCCGGTCAATACCGGCACCGATAATGTAGACAAAAAATCCCAAACCGAATACGCCATAAACAATTGAGGGAACACCGGCCAGATTATTAACTGCAATGCGGATTAGGCGAGTAATAAAGCCTTGCTTGGCGTACTCTCGTAAATAAACCGCTGCAATCACACCGAACGGAGTGACGACAACGGCCATCAACATGACCATCAGCACTGTACCGAAAATAGCCGGAAAAATACCGCCTTCGGTATTGGCTTCTCGCGGATCCTCAGTAACGAATGCAATGAAGTTCGAGATATATTCGCCAGCCTTGTCAAAGAGGCTCATCTGGTTTGGTCGAGTTAATTTTACAATTCTACCCAATGGAATCGCTATTTCCTTTTGTCCGGCATCAGACACCAAAAGACTATGAACCTTCAATTCTTTATTGAGCTTGGCAATTTTTTCCTGAATGTCTTTGTATTCCTGCTCGTAAGCGAGTTTTTTGGCAGCAAATTCCTTTGCAGTTTCGTCATTCCAACGGCTTTTCAATTCCAGAGCACGTTGTTTAAGGCGCAAACGCTCCAAATTATAATTGATTGCCCCTACTTCATGGTCTTGCAGACTGTCTATTTCGTTATGCAATTCCACTGCTTTCTTCAACTTATCCTGCGCAACCTGCCAAGCTTGCGGGCCTTCGGCAATTACCTGGCCGTTTTCTTTTACCGCCAACATGCGGCCATAAAAATTACCCCATTCCCGGCGCTCAACGCTTATCAACTCATCGGGTCTTGATTTGCTTTGGATGTATTGATCATCTATCCAACGAAAATCGCTACCGAGAATATCGCGGTTTCCGGTTTTTACCAGATGTTGAACCAGATACTCGCCGTTATCCAGCAATTCATGCCCGGCTGCTTTGGCTTGTGCTGCGGCTAACATCATTGTTGTTATTTCCTCACCGACGATCACCGTCGCCGGACCTTGATTGTCATGGTAACGATATTCCCAGATGTCGGCGGGCCAAAAATGGCCCAAGCCCCTGACAGCAATCAGCAACAATAGCCCTGCTACCAGAATCAGGTTGATACTGACCGCAGCTGCGGTCATCCATATCCACGGCAAACCGCTTTTAAACCATGCTTTTATCATAATGAACTGTATTTTTGTCTAAGATTTTGACGGACTATTTCGGCCAAAGTGTTGACAACAAATGTGAACATAAACAACACCAAAGCCGCTAAAAACAAAACACGGTAATGTGTGCTGTTAACTTCGGCTTCCGGCATTTCCACGGCGATATTGGCGGATAAGGTTCGTAGCCCCTGAAAGATGCTCCAATCCATCACCGGGGTATTCCCGGTAGCCATCAGCACAATCATGGTTTCGCCGACGGCGCGGCCAAAGCCAATCATGATTGCAGAAAAAATACCGGGACTGGCAGTCAGCAATACCACTTTAGTCATGGTTTGCCAGGTTGTCGCCCCCAACGCCAGAGAACCGGTGGTCAAATGTTTAGGTACGCTGAAAATCGCATCTTCGGCAATCGAAAAAATCATCGGAATCACTGCAAAACCCATTGCAAACCCAACGACCAAGGTATTGCGCTGATCATAACCGATACCGAATTCGTTATTCATCCAGGTACGTAAATCGCCGTTAAAACATAACGCATCTATCCCGGGACTTAGTTGAAAGGCAAGCCAGCCGCTAAAAATAATCACCGGTATCAAAACCAGGCTATCCCAACCTTCAGGTATCATGTGGCGTATTTTCTTGGGGACTTTTTGCCAGAAAAAAGCAAAAATCATGACACCTAACGGTACGATCATTAACAAGGCAAAAATGCCGGTCAAATGCAATTCTATATAAGGCGCCAGCCATAAGCCTGCGATGAAGCCCAAAATCACGGTTGGCAATGCGCCCATGATTTCAATACCGGGTTTGACGTACTGCCGGATTCGCGGAGCCATAAAATATCCGGTATAAATTGCCCCGAACAACGATAGCGGAATCGCAACCAGCATGGCATAAAACGAAGCTTTTATAGTTCCGAACACCAGTGGCACCAAGCTCATTTTCGGTTCGAAGTCGTTGCTTGCCGACGAAGACTGCCAGATATAAGCAGGTTTAGGATAACTTTCGTACCAGACTTTTTGCCACAGAGAAGCCCATGATACTTCCGGGTGCTCGTTATCGACTGCCCAGTTGTTAATTTTGCCGTCCTCGCTTTCCATCAGAAATGCTGTGGCGCGGGGCGACAAGGCCAATGCTACAGGTTTGCCGCTGGTAACCTTCTCCTTGATCAGCTCACGTTCGGCAGTGGTATTATAAACTCCGATGCCGCCATCGCTATCGGCAACCAGCACACCCTTTCGGCGTTGCTCGGGACTGATTGCCGTTAATGCATAATCGGCAACTTTAAATGATCGTAAATTAACGACGCTGAAATGATTTTGCTCATCGCGCACCATAGTCCATTGTGATAATAAGCCGCTGCTATCGCCAATCAACAGAGAAATATCGCCATTCAGAAATTCCATGCTGCTAATAGTTGCGCCATGCTCCATCACATTGAGCTTATGTTTGATGGTCGGCAGGTTTTTCTCGGCTATGTCGTATATTGACAAATCACCCTGACGGTTGCTCAAATAGAGATTGTGCTGCTGCTTATCAATTAGCATATAGTCGACATCGTTACCAACATCGTTGACTACAGCTTCGCTACGCTCCAATGCGCTTTCGTCTTCGAATAGCGATTCTTTTTTACTGAAATTACTAAGAACGATGCGATTGTCGGCGGTTTTGGCCAGCAATATGTTATTTTTATCGCCAAGTTTAACTTCAATTTGCACCAGACCTTGACCTTGACTGTCGACTATCAAGGCATCCTTACCTAAAGGGTATTGCAGGAAAGGGGTTATCGTCCGCTTGTTTTCGGAATATGTTTGCTTGTAATCGTGCTTTACAACCAGCGCGCGGCCATCCGACAGGCCATAAGCAACTTCACCCTTATCCAAACTGCCATGCGCAAAGCTGACTATTTGGGTGTGATCGGGAATTGGCAGGCTTTCTGTGCTAATCGTATTGCCGTCGGCAACATTAAAGAATACCGCCTTGCCGGTATCGGTAAATCTTACCGCCACTTCATTCTGTTCTTCCATTGCCAAAAATTCGGTCTTGCCAAGACTAGCCTCAGGCACTGCGTACTGGCTAACCGCTTTGGCATGTGCGGGTAAAAGCAATGGAAAAACCACATACAACAAATAAAAAAAGATTAATACAATGGCGACGATGACACTTAATCCGCCAAATGTCACGCATTGTGCGGTGATTTTGTCTTTCAACAACCGCCAGCGTTGATGCTTGTCGCTTGCGGCATTGTGTAACAAGGAAGTGAGTTGGATTGAATGGTCTTCAGACATAATAAATAGTCAATACTAACATGTGATTATTGTGGCACAACTCGATACTTAAAAACAGAAAAGCCGACAACAGCACCTGCGGTTACCGGCTTAATATTACCCTAATGCATACTAATAACGGCATCGTGGTTCCCCACTGCAATTGTTCCAGCATAAAGAAATGCCCTGCCTTAGATTGCTGCGGATAAGAGAATCGAAAAAAACCAAATGTTGATGCGTAATCGGTAAACTGCGAAATCAATCTGTTAAATTTCGCAGAAATAAAAACTGTTGTCTTTGTCTAGCCTTCCTTTGCAGCATCCCTGCTAAGTAATCCCTGTATTTGACTTCCTTTTCAAATGATTACTGGATCAAAGTCAAGGCTTTTTCAACTGCTTTAGCAGGCAGAGGAATGTAGCCGTCTTTGATTACAACTTGCTGACCGGATTTAGATAAAACCATTTTGATGAACTCTTTTTCTAGCGGGGCAAGCGGTTCATTCGGCTTTTTATTCACATAGATGAATAGGAAACGCGATAAAGGGTAGGCACCGGATATTGCATTTTCCGGGGTCGGCTCGATAAAAGGCGCACCTTCTTTATGGGCTAAGCTTAAGGCTTTAACGCCGGAAGTTGAATAACCGATCCCTGAGTAGCCGATGCCATTAGGCGAGGAGGTTATACCTTGTACGACTGAAGCGGAACCGGGTTGTTCGTTGACATTGTTTTTGTAATCGCCTTTGCAAAGAGCCTCGTCTTTGAAGAAGCCATAAGTGCCTGAAACCGAATTACGGCCATATAACTGGATAGTTTTACTGGCCCAGCCACCTGTCAAACCGACTTCACCCCAGGTGGTAATATCGGTAGAGTGTCCGCATTTACGGGTTGAGGACATGATGGCATCGACTTGCGGTATGGATAAACCTTTAACCGGATTGTCTTTGTTGACAAAAACAGCCAGCGCGTCAATCGCAACAGGGATAGCAGTCGGCTTATATCCGTATTTGCTTTCAAATTCGCCGATTTCGTTGTCCTTCATTTTACGGCTCATTGGGCCGAGATTAGAGGTTCCTTCCGTCAGAGCCGGAGGTGCGGTAGAAGAACCTGCCGCTTGAATCTGGATATTCACGTTCGGGTAAATCTTGCCGAATTCTTCAGCCCATAACGTCATCAGATTGGCCAGCGTGTCTGAGCCGACACTGGAAATATTGCCGGAAACTCCGCTGGCCTGGGTGTATTCAGGGAGTGAAGGGTCCAGTGTTGCAGGTACTGCTGTAGCTTGACTGGCAAAAATTGCCGTAGTAACAAAGCTAAAGCCCATGATGAGTGTTTTAAGCCGAAATGTTTTATTCATATTATTTCTATAAGAGTGTTTAAAACTGGAGTTATACTGACAAGCTAGGATGACAATAGTATGAATCAAATATGACAATTCTGTGACAATAAATAAATTTATTCATCGTAGCGCAGTCGATTGCCAGAATTTTTCTGTCCGAACTAATTGTTTAGGCTTAAACGTGCAAGCTTCAAAAAACGGTAAGAAAAATCAACGCGGCTATCATTAGTAATGTCCTGCCTTTCTTCCTCGCGCCACTGTTGCCTATCGATTTCCGGAAAGAAGGTGTCGCCGTCAAAGTTTTTGTTGATTTCAGTCAGATAAATATAATCCGCAGTAGGTAGCAAAGTCTGATACAGGGACGCACCGCCAATGACGAAAATTTCGGCACTATCCGCACAATGCTCAAGCGCGCTGGTTATATCGGCAAAAGTCAGACATTCCGTTTGCTGAAAAGCTGCATTTCTGCTGATGATGATATTTTTGCGCCCCGGCAAGGGTTTGCCGATAGCTTCAAAAGTTTTTCTACCCATGATGACCGGCGAACCGAAGGTAATTTGTTTGAAGCGCTTCAAATCTGCAGACAAATGCCAGGGCATTTGTCCATTGCTACCGATAACGCGATTACTGGCCATAGCTGCGATCAATGAAATTTTCATGATTTATGTTTTATGATACCCCGTTTCGTGATTCATCGTCAGCCAATCATACTATGAAAAACATTTTATTGGTCTTCACAGGCGGCACTATCGGCTCTCTGGCTGTGGACGGCACCATAAACACCGACCGGTCTGCCGGTTACAAATTATTGCAGATGTTTGCCGAGCGGGATAGCGATCCGGCTTCGCTCACCATTAAAACCATTCAACCCCTGCAAATACTTAGCGAAAACTTGCATCCCGGTAATTGGCGACAGATTATTACAGCTATCGAAGCTGAAGGCCTGAGCCGGTTCGACGGCATCATTCTCACTCACGGCACCGATACTCTTGCCTTTAGCGCCGCCGCCCTGGGTTTGTATTTCAATCGTTTACAAATTCCGATGCTACTCGTTTCCAGCGATTTGCCGCTGGATAACCCTCAAGCCAACGGCTTGCCGAATTTTCTCTGCGCGGTGGCGTTTATCCGTCAGGTTTCGCAAGGCGGGGTATTTGTCGCCTACCGAAATCCCGGCCAAGCCGTGCAAGTTTATCTTGCAACCAGACTCGCTTCCTGCCTGCAACTCGGCAGCCAGTTCATCGGCGTGAAATCCAAATCGTATATGCTTTTTGAAAACGGCCAATTTCATCGGCAGGGTAATTTTACCGAAACAGAATGTTCGCCAACAACGCTCAAAGCCGAATTTTCTGCCCGGATTTTACTGATCAGACCTTACCCCGGCCTGGATTACCGGCAATTTAATCTGAATGGTTTTGATGCCGTACTGCATGATCTCTATCATTCCGGTACCGCCTGTACCTCGGCAATCTGGGGCGGGCACCATAGCCTCATCGGTTTTATAAAGCGCTGCCGGGATCAGCATCTGCCTATCTATCTTGCTCCAGCCATAAAAAGCAAAAACGCCTACAGTTTAACCAGAGAATTATTGTCTTACGGGGCTGAAATGATTTGGAATATGTCGTTGGAAGCAGCCTACGCGAAACTGGCGCTGGCTTACGGAAATTTTAAGGATACTCAGGCTATCGAAGGTTTTTTAAAGCAGGATATCGCTTGGGAACATGTCTGAATTCGCAGTAAGGCAGGTACCCGGCTTAACGGACTGACTGAAATTCAGCCAGTCCGAACCGGCTTGGATTTTATGCTGCAAAGTTGGCGTTAGCAAACTCCCAGTTGACCAATGCCCAGAATGCTTCCAGATATTTAGGCCGCAAGTTACGGTAGTCTATGTAATAAGCGTGTTCCCACACATCGCAAGTTAGGATAGGTGTTTGACCGGCAGTCAAAGGAGTACCGGCATTGCTAGTGCTAACTAGCGCCAAACTGCCGTCTGCATTTTTCACCAGCCAAGCCCAACCTGAACCGAAAGTGGTGACAGCACACTTGGTAAAATCCTCTTTGAATTTTTCAAACGAACCAAAAGCGCTGTTGATTGCATCAGCCAACGCACCAGTTGGTTCACCGCCACCATTGGGCGACAAACTGTGCCAGTAAAAGGTATGATTCCAGACTTGCGCAGCATTGTTAAAAATTCCACCTGAGGATTTTTTAACAATTTCTTCCAGCGATAAACCTTCAAATTCGGTACCCGGAACCAAATTGTTCAGATTGGTAACATAGGTTTGATGATGTTTGCCGTAATGGTACTCGATGGTTTCCACCGAAATATGCGGTGCTAATGCGTCTTTTGCGTACGGTAATGCAGGTAATTCAAAAGTCATCTTAAATTCTCCAGATTGAGTGAACAGCAGAAGTTAGGCGCGGACGAGGAGCCTTTTGCCTAATTACCTAGTATTATAATAAAGAATTACACTTCACAATAGACACCGCGTATTCTGCGGTGGCTAAACACGTAAAATCAATGAGTTAATGGTAGAATTAATTGATGCGCTGTCAAAACATCACTAATGGCACGCTCTATTTTTTCATTTCGATTGTAAAAAGCCACCCCACTTATTTCCTAAAAAACAATTTCAATGGTACCGTTGCCTTCCTTACGAAAAGCAAGGGAAGTCTCCGAAAATCACAAAAATCATAAAAACGGAGAACCAAAATGATTACCAAAAGACCTAATTCAAAAAACTTCTACTCTGAATTCGTTATCAACGGCAAAAGATATGACATATCAACCAAAACGAACAATAGATCTGATGCGGCAACACATCGGGCTCTATGGTAGCCAAGGCTTGCAGGACCATAGCATGCTTACAAGGCGGCGACTGCTTAATTTAGTTTAAGCTGTAGCAAGTCAAAGAACGGGTTATCTACCCTTTACACGACACCAGCACGCGAGAGAAGGGGGTTCCTGCGTCGAGCAAAGCGTGGATAACCCTTAAACCGATAAACAGAGTTTAAACAGATTGCGGAGGCAAGAAAACCAATTTTGATGATGACAGGTCAGACCGGTGCTTTTAGATTCCGTTCAACCCAGAGATATTTAGAAATCGGTGGCTGGTAGTTTAAAAAGCGCACGATAGATTCATCAGGGATAGCGACACTCAATCAAATACCCGTGATCAACAAATCAATGGCAGCCAAAATTTCACCCCGCAACGCCTCAACATCAGTCACTCGCGCACCCGGATTATTCGAGGAAATGGCGACCATTTATTGCACGCTCAGCAGACCGATAATATCGAGGCAGGAAGATACCCCACACGGAGTGTCTTACTGAACAAATTAATGTCGTCTACCTCTCTGTTTTTGCTTCCGATCTTCACCCAGTTACCATCAGTAGCGTCAATTTTTCAATATTCCCGAATTAGGAACTCATTACGCGACATTTAAGCTGTCGTTAAGAAACCGGGCTTATATTGAAAATGTGTTTAACTTTTGGAAAAAATCATGACTGACTTTCAAAAAGATATATTAAATGGCCTTGCATTTATCATCGGCGTTATCGGTTTCGTGTCAGGCGAGTTTATAATTTCAAGCGCAATATTTGCAGCAACAGCAGTCGCCAGCAATATCAACATTAACCGTAAAAACCGTGTTAACCACAATCATGCAAACCTACAAATGTGAGTTTTCATCACGGTGCCACGCAGATTGACGATTATACAAAGATTACAGCATTGGCTGCTAAAGCCATCAAGTTCAGAAACCTATGTGGATTTTGCGCTCAATCAAAAAATGCAATTTATGTTTAAGAAAAAACCAGGAACCAACAGAAACCAAACAGCATTCCCGAGAAACCAGCAAAACCTGCTATATAAAATCTTGGAATCTTAAAGGTTTTTTAAACAAGACAGTTAACTAAACATGTCAAGGACATAAATATTATCGCCTTATTATCATATTATTAATGACCTAAAGCGTTCTAGCAATACGTACTTATTAATGTTTACAATAAAAATTGAATTGCCACTCTTCAAATTTGTTATGAGATCTGTTTATTAGCCTCATGGCTGATTGCCGAAAGGAATTTATAGCACCCCAAAATTGCAACTCATCGTGACTCAGGGCACAGACCCTGCAAGGCCGTCCCCCTGTGCGGTATAACCAGACTTGACACCGCAACGTGACAGACCAGCTAAACCAATCCGCGCTTCAGCTCCCCGGCGAGATCGCCGTCAGCGGCGATTCGCAGAGCGAGCTGGCCCGCCGCGCCCATGCCGAGCCTCCTCACCCCTACCGCTCTCCCTTTGCCCGCGATGCGGCGCGCATCCTGCATGCGCGCTCGTTCCGCCGCCTGGCCGGCAAGACCCAGGTGTTTACGCGGCTTGAGGGCGAGCCGCCCGGTGACCATTTTCGCAGCCGCCTCACGCACACCCTTGAAGTCGCCCAGATCTCCCGCACCCTGGCCAACGCACTCGGTCTCAATTGGGAGCTTGCGGAGGCTCTTGCCCTGGTGCACGACATCGGTCATCCGCCCTTCGGACATGCCGGCGAAAAGGCTCTCGACGAGGCGCTCGAGACCCATGGCCTCCGCTTTGACCACAACCTGCACGCCCTGCGCATCGTTACCTGGTTCGAGGAGCGCTACCCGGCGTTTCGCGGCCTTAATCTGACCCTTGCCGTTCGCGAGGGCATCGTGAAGCACTCCCGCGACTACTCCGCAGTGGACCATCCCGAGCTGAGCCAGTTTTTTCTCGACCAGTTTCCGCCGCTTGAGGCGCAGTTGATCGATCTTGCCGACGAGATCGCCTATTTGACGGCCGATCTCGACGACGGACTTGATTCGGGCATTCTCGCCGTCGATGAAGTGCGCGAAGCGGTTCCCCTCTTCCGCAGCCTTCACGACAAAGCACTCCGCGCATGGCCGGCCGCCGTCCCAAGGCTCACCGTCTACGAAGCGCTCCGCAGCCTGTTGAATGTGCTCGTCACCGATCTCATCAACGAAGTGCGCTTGCGCGTTACGGCTCTGGGAGCAACCACGCTCGCCGACATTCGCAATGCCCCGGGACGCATGGCTTCGCTGAGCCCGGCGATGGAAGAGGCCCGCAAGACGGCGAAAGGCTTCTTGTACCAGCGGCTCTACAACTCACCGGGAATGGAGGAGCTCCACGCGCATGCGGCCCACGTGGTGAAAAGCCTGTTTGGCAGCATCATGGTCGACCCCAGCCTGCTGCCCAAAGACCACCAGGCGCAGATTCCCTCCGAGGGACTTGCACGCACGGTTGCCGATTACATTGCGGGGATGACGGACACGTTCATCGAGCAGCTTTGGGCTCGCTGCGGCGGGCAGTAAACAAGACGCTTGCAATCTTTCAACTCGACCGCTGAACGCTGCGGCCTGATCACGCCGCCTTCGCCAGCCAGTTATAGAGCCAGCCAAACACCGCCCCGCCAATCACCCCATCCGCAGCCGCATAGAGCGTCCCAATCAACACCTGCACCATGCTGTGATTTGCATGGTAGCCAGGATAGATTGAGGCCATCAGCTCAAGGAAGTTCTGCCCATAGTTCGTACATTCAAAGTTCACGAGCAGGACCGCCAGAACCGCGCCGCCCCAGAAAATGGCGCCGCCCAGAGCCAGAGCTTTGATATTCAGTTTCATCCCTCGCACCTCGGACTCGAATTCTAGTCCGAGGCGCCAGGAACCGCTGTGACGGGATCACGTGGGTTATTCCATTATTTTGCGGGCAGGAATTCGATACGCGCCAGATCTTCGACGGCCTTGAAATCGTAGTCGGCGGTCACGAGGATGTTGGTACGCGATTGCATTGCCAAATCGACTGCAAAAGCATCCGCATAAGCAATCTTCTTGTCCACGCGAAGATCACCAGCACGTACAGCATCCTCCGCCCTCACTGGAACAATCTCCGCTTCGCTTGGAAGCAGCTCGCTGAGGATGCGACTCTCGTGCGATGCGCCCATTCGCTTGCGCAGGTTCGAGGCAACCTCGCCCCATTGCACCGCCGAGACGCATACATCTGCCCGGCCAGCCACACATTCGGCGAGAATCTCCTCCATTCGAGCGGATCCCGCTTCGTTGTCGATGTATCGAATGAGAGAAGAGGAATCCAGCACGTACTTGATCATCGATGGCCTCAATAGCCGTCCTTGGCCAACTCCCGCTCCCGCTCAAGCCGCCGATCTTCGAGCAGTAAATCCGAGCCCGGAGGAAATCCCGCCGTGCACCCCCGCATCGCTTTGATCTTGCGCAGCTTCAAAGCCAGCGTTTCCGGCTCGAGCACAACTCGCGTGCCGTCAAGACGAACGGCAATCCGTGTCCCCGGCTCGATTCCGAGTTCCTCCCGAATCGCCGCAGGAATCACCATCTGACCTTTGCTGCTCACGGTGATATAGATCTGCTCCATGGCTTACATTCTACCATAGGTAAGACGTTCATGAAATGTAAGAATTGTGCCAGAGGTAAGCCTATCGGCGCTCGTCTTACTTTTCTCGGCACGTCCTACTGCACGGTCCCCTGCGGCCGTAAACGTCTCAAATCCAACGCGCATTCCACCGCATTCAACGCATTCAGCCGCAGATTGTCGGCCGCGGCCCAAAGCCACAAACGCGCCGTCTCGCTCGAATTCCGCGCCAACGGCTCTGGCCTCATCCGCACCAGAACATCGTTTTGCCCGGTTGCAGCAAGGTTTGACGGCGAGTCCGTGTCTTCGAGAACCAGGTCAATGTGTTCGCCGCTCAAGGCGTCTTCGAGTGCGGCAATTTCAACCGGCCGCTCGAGCTCAACGGCAATCGAGAAGGTGGTCCCGTGAAAGACCGGGGCATGGAGGACATGCAAAGCCAGGGCCGGCCAGCGTCCGGCCGACAGGAGTTCGTAGTGCCGCCTGATCCGGGACTCCACCGCGCTCAAACTGATGGTTGAGTTCTCGCCCATCGCTCCCAGCAGGTTGTAGGCAACCTGGGCGTCGTAAACAGCCCGTGGCAGGCTTTGAAAGCTGAGCAAATTCACGGTCTGCTGGTGCAGCTCATCCATGGCTTTGCGGCCAAAATCGCTGGCCGGCTCCAGCACCGTGGCCACCACTGACCGCACTTGCGCAGCAAGCTGTATGCGTTCAAGCAATAGCCCGAGCGCGATGGCGGCTGCATGTGCAGGAACCACCGCCGGAGTAAACAGATCCACGGTCGTCGACTCCGAACCCAGCCAGGGAGCGCGAACCAGAACTCCGGCCTCCTGGTCGAGCGCGCCGCTCATATCCAGCACCGTCGATCCAGCCCGTAGCGCCTCGCGCCAGTGCTTGCGGGTCATGGTCTCATTGCCACAAAGAAAGGTAAAGTCCACGCGCTCGAAGGCATCGGGGCCTATGGTCTGGATAAAGGTGACCTCATCGCCCACCTGCTCCAACTGGCCTCCTGCTTCATCTTCATCGAGCAGCACAAACGTTGCCGCGGCCAGGGGCGACTCTGAGATCACGTCCTTCAACTCCCGGCCCAAAAGGGATGAGGCACCGGCAATAGCAATCTTGTACACAGGCATCCTTCGACTTACAGATATCGCAGCGAGTCTCTCTTCTCAGCATCTTCTTCCGTGGGGACGGCTTGGTTTGCCAAAGGCCTTCTGCGCCGGCGCGACCATGAGTAGGCCGCCCGCGCCCAGATGCCCGAGAACGTGTAGATGATCGCAATCATAAACAGCACCACGTTCGAGTAGCGCACCGAAAGGTAGATAAAGATGGCCACCAGCACCAGCATCTGGAAGGGATGACTCTTGGAGAAGTTGATCTCCTTGCCCGACCAGAACCGCCATGTGCTCACCATCAGGAACCCCGCCAGCGCGACCAGGCACAGCCAGGGAATCGAGATCCACCACCATTCAACCGGAATGCCGTAGCAGAGATGGATGGTGGAGGCCAGGAGCCCGGCAGCCGCGGGAATGGGCATGCCCACAAAGTACTTTCGCCCCGGCCGCCCCGGATTTCGAGGCTCGGGATCGTGCGAGATATTGAATCGGGCCAGGCGCGAAGCGCCACTCAACAGAAATAGAAAACATGTGAACGCTCCGGCCTGCAACAGTGACGTCCACGCGGACGCCGCCGAACCGGAAGTAATTGCACATCATCCGCGCCCCGCTGACGGATTCGAAGAGGTTGAGAATCTTCTCGCGTTCGCGAAACGCATACATCATCGGGGTGCCCGGCGCCCACCCATGTCCTGCACAAAGAAGCCGATGAGACAGGTGTGGTTTTGCAGCCGCGTCGACTCGGCCATGATGACACGGATGTATTCGGCGCGCTCCGGCACCGCCAGCCCGGCGAGCTTTTCCACGGTGAGCGCGTAAGCCCAGTTGTTCGTCATCGAACAAAAATAATCCAGCCGGTCCGTGTACGGCATCGAGGAGGAGAGGTACGAAATGTTCTCGCCGATTTTCTCGTGGTTGCGGTGCAGGTAACCGAACACCGGCTTGAGTTCACCACCGTCTCGCCGTCCAGCACCACGTCCATGCGGAACACGCCGTGCGTGGACGGATGATGCGGCCCATCGAAATTTCCAGCAGTTCGCCGATGGGCGTGCCGCATTCGTCGATCTTCGGGCGCACCTCATAACTTTTCGGCGGCTCGGCGGCAGCGGCGGTCACGCTTTCACCTCCGCTTTGGTCCCCCGGATAATGCTTCTTCGCCTCGACTAAAACCTCGTCGTGCGGCGTCGGCTCGTATTCAAAATCGTCCGGCGCGACGTAATCCCGGCGCATCGGGAAGCCCACAAACTCGTCCCACATCAGAATGCGGCGCAGGTCGGGATGGCCGTCGAAAATCACGCCATACAAATCATAAACCTCGCGCTCCTGAAATTCCGCGCCGCGCCAGAGCGGCGTGAGCGAGGGCAAATGCGTCTTGTCGGCGCGGTTTTCCGTGCGCAACCGCAGAACCACCGGACCGTGCTTCAGTGCCATCGAATAAAGGTGATATACGACCTCAAGATAGCCGGGGCGGATCGTTTTTTTAA
>CAVXZR010000061.1:0-32810 GCA_963765965.1 uncultured Pseudomonadota bacterium | reverse complement strand
CACGGTATCAGCCGTAGCGGATTTTTGGCGCAAGCGGCTCAGCAGGCCCATTAAGCGATATTCAAATGTAGGGTGGGCAATGCTTTTCTGCCCACCATTTGAGTCAATGGCCTTAATTCCGCGTGGGCACAAACAGAGTGCCCACCCTACCGGACTGTCGGGCCTCCAACGTAGGGCGGATGCCGGCAGGCGATCCGCCATTCGGGGGCCAAGACACCCTGACGATCGTTCCAACCGGTCACTTTGAACAACCAACACGAACGCTCATTGGCTTCAATTGGCGGAACCCTTTCAGGTTCCGCCCTACGCTGCTAAAGGAAATCAAATGTGCCTCCTTACGTCGGTATCATCCTTTTGGTTTATACACATGAGCTTGTTGCAAGAGGTGTGCGCACTTATCGAATTGTTTATATGAATTTACTGGTTCCAATCAGAAATAGAATTAAATGCTTATTTAGTGGCCGAGTTAAAGGGCCTTTAATGTTAGTTATGTTAATATTTTTTTTACAAGATATTTATGAAGATTATAGGTTTTATAATTTAAATATTCCTGATTTTAGCCAACTAGATATTGCTGAAGGAAAAATAAAGATAACTTTTGCACCTAAAGTGGGAGTTCAATCTATTTTGGTTAAAAGTAATAAAAAAACCGTATCACTTTATTGTAATGTTGAAATTCAGATTTATCCGAGTTGTTTTCTGGAAAGTCAAAACAAAGAATTCAAAGGAAAAATAGCAAAAGTATGGTTTTATAAATACAAAGGGATTATTTTCGACGACAACCTTCTATTTCAGGTCGAAGTGGAGGGAAAAACGCTTATCGATTATCAAACCCAACGAAACAAGTATATTTTAGAAAAAAATAAACATCTTTACCTTCGAGGGCCTTTTTTATTACTGGTATTTATTATTATTTTCATATCACAAAAACGAAGTGAAATTTCGATTTAACAGGATTGATGTCAGCCGCGTAGGCTGGAAAATCAGGTTCGTAAATCTTCATATGCAAAATTTATTCTGAATTTTTGAAAAAAGGAGGCGGGTTAAATTATTTTTATGCTGCCATCATAAATAATTCAACCTGAACCCTTTTCTAAATCAATCTGTGGAACTTTCGGTTACCAGTTCACCGATGATCTGCGGTTGACGCACTTTATGCTTTTTAGGCGCCAGGGTTTTCTTCAGTCGCCGCCAGCCGATCACCAGCGAACTTCCGCCCAACACCAAGCCGAATCCAACCCAGATCAGCATCCAAATGTCCCATATCGGCCGATAATATAACCAACCGAAATCCCAGTGATGCAGGCCTGAAAAAAACCAACGAAACAAGCGGCGGCTTTGATCCAGCTTACTTAAAAGACGTCCGTCGCGGGTCCAGGTAAAACAGGGAGTCGTCATCGTCCGCCAGTTTCACCTGCACGACCGGCAGGGGTTTCTCCACTAAACCTTGATGGTGTCTGGGATAGTAATAACTGTCATAGCTATCGAGAAGCACAGTACTTTCTATCTTGGCATTAGAACCGACGCGGTTAACGCCGGCAATTAAAGCCTCTGCGCTAAAACGCGGCGAAACATTATCTAAAGCCTGCGAGTAACGTTGCCCGTCACGGTTGTAAGCCAACAACACGGCATCTCCACCCAGACGCTGCCAAGCCAGCTCGACAATTTGTCCGGGGTTGCCTGCCTGATCAAGAGCGCCAGGCTGCCAGTTGCGCATGACATCAGGCACTTCTTGTGCTAATCCGCCCTATGCACTGCACCGGATGGCGTCAACCTAGTTAAACTATTGTTTATCGTGAAGTCGTTGCACTGTTTCCAGCGCCTTGACAACATTCTCCTCTGGTTTTAGCCCGCCTAACGTTGCGGCGATTTTCCCGTCATGGGTAACCACAAAGGTGGTACGCTCGGCGAAACCATGCTTAATCTCCACGCCTCGGCTATCGGTCTTGCCGGGTGCCGCCTCACGAATCGTCAATTCATAGGCTTTGGAAATCTTGCCGTCGGCATCGGAGGCCACCGGAAATTTTCCTGCGCAATAGTTCGGGTCGGCTGAAAAATCGTTCAGCCGTTCTATACTGTCCAGCGACACACCGACAATAGAGGCGCCGGCGGCGGCGAATTTTTCATGGTTGACGGCAAAGGCGTGCGCCTGAATGTTACAGCCGCCCGTATAGGCGGAGGGATAAAAATACACCACCACCGGGCCGTTTTTTAAGGCGCCTTGCAGGGAGTAACTAAAAGACTTGCCGGCCAAAGAAGCTTGAGTTTCAAAATCCGGAGCGGCCTGGCCATCCTGTAAGGCGGCGTAAGCCGGTAAAGCTATCAGGCCGAACAGCAAGTATCTTAAAAAAAAATATCTTAGAAAAAAATGTTTCATTTGGGGTTTACTTGTTAAAGGGGTTTATATTTATCGTGGCAGGCGCCGCGACACTGCTTGGAAAAGTCGCCGGCCATGTTAGCAGCGGTATCATAATCATTCGCATTCAACGAATTCTGAATCGCAACCGCTTTTTCCTGATATTCCTTGGACATACTCACTGCATCGGCGGCATTCGCTCTTTTTTCAAAAAAAGTTTCCACCAGCTTAAACTCATCCTGTAATTTTTTGGCGTCCGCAAGGGCCAAACCGGCGTCTTTGGCCGAAATGCTGTTTTGCACGTTCTGGGTCTGGGTTTCTACATCTTTCATCATTTCTTCGAAATCGAAGTCGCTTTCGGCCAGAACCACGCCGTTAACCGCAACTAACACGATGACGAAAAAAAAAGTTTTGTTACGCATTTCAATAAAATCCTTTAGCAAAGGTCATTGCTCCTGCAAGGCACGACACAATCCACTAAGTTCGTTAATACTTTACCTATAAGCCGAGTCCGGCTATGAAGCAACTTGCAAAGCAACGGTGGGCACGGTTTTTGTGCCCACGCGGTTTAAAGATTGGCCGGGATAAAACCGGCAACCAGCCATAGAGTCCACCCAAAAAATGATTTGCAACTCACTAAACCGTCACGCGTGGACACAACAACCGTGCCCACCCTACAACTTAGGTAATCAAATCTTTGATGACCTTGCCATAAACAACGGTTGGCCGTTCTGACCGCCCTTGATATTTATAAATCAACTTCAAGTGATCTAGCCCCATCTGGTTAAGTAGAGTGGCGTGCAAATCATAGGTATCGACTTCCTTTCCTTTCTCTGCCTGTAAACCGATTTCGTCTGTAGAGCCGTAGGTTAATCCGGCTTTGACGCCGCCGCCGGCAATCCATTGGGTGTAACCCCAAGGATTATGGTCACGTCCGTCGCCGGATTCGCTCCAGGAAGTCCGTCCGAATTCCGAAGTCCATACGACCAGGGTGGTATCCAATAAGCCTTTCGCCTTCAAATCCTTCAGCAACCCGGCGATCGGTTTATCGATAATCTTGGAATGCTTACCGTGATTTTCTTCAATGTTTTGATGGGCATCCCAATCGCGGCTATCGCCTTTGATGTCGGTCGGACCCGATACGACTTGAATGAAGCGTACACCCCGTTCGGTCAAACGTCTGGCGCGTAACAGCAACTCGCCATAGGCTTTGGTCGTTTCGTCGTTTAAGCCGTACAGTTCTTTAGTTGCATCGGATTCCTTGCTGTAATCAACCGCTTCCGGCGCGCTTTCCTGCATCCGATAGGCCAGTTCATAGGATTCGGTACGCGCTTGCAGCTCAGTATCTTCCGGGTAGCGTGAATCAAAGTTCTGATTCAAATTTTTCAATAAATCCAGTGCGTTACGTTTTTCGGCAACCGCCAGATACTCCGGATTGCTTAAATGCAGAATCGGCGAACTACCGGGACGGAATGGCGTTCCTTGATATACCGCAGGCAAGAAGCCGGACTCCCAGTTGGTTACCCCACCCCTTGGTTCGCGCTTGTCATTATATAACACCACATAGGCAGGCAGGTTCGGATTCGCGGAACCCAAGGCATACTGAACCCAGGCGCCCAAAGTCGGCCTTCCCGGATTCAAACCGCCCGAGTTTAACTTCATGATGGAAATATCATGAGTCGCACCGACCGTCACGCTGGATTTGATAAATGCAATATCGTCGGCATGTTCAGCAATATTAGGCACTAAATCGGAAAACCAGGCGCCGCTATTGCCGTGTTGCTTCCAGGTACGTTTTGTCGCTATTAATTTAGTGACGCCGCCTTGAGTACTGGTCTTAATTCCTTTCAGGAACGATTCCGGCACGCCTGTACCAGCCAGCTTAATCAAACCGGGCTTATAATCGTATAAATCCAGGGTGCTGGGCGCCCCCGACATGTGCAACCAAATGATGGTTTTAGCCTTAGGCGCAAAATGTGGCGCCTTAGGCGCCAAGGGACTGCTGCCGGCCAAAGCATCTAAGCCTAAGTCATCCGCAAAAGCGCTGGTTATTACGCCGCCACCGGGCATTAAACCGCTGACCGCCATCCCGCCTAATCCATAACCCGTTCTAATTAAAAAGTCTCGACGCGACTTGTTGTTCATAATGCTAACCTCGTATAGTTTGAAATTTGAATTCTTTAAAACCGGTAGATAAACTCGTTCGAATTGGCAACTACATGCACCAAATCAACGAATGCGGCAGCTCTAACCGGGTCAATCGGTGCATTGTCTTTCAATCCGGTAGGCACATTCACTTCAAACTTGCCGTTCGTCGATTTTTGACGGATCACTTTCTCCTGGTCATCTAGAAACGCTTGCAGACTTTTCTTTTCTTCATCGGTAGCGTTCCGTGAAAACAAAATCTGATACAGCCTATCGACTCTATCGGATTCCTCGGCGCCCGCTTCGTTGATCACTCTGCCCGCCAACGATTTCGACCAGTCGAAAATCACTTCGCTGTTAAATAGGGTCAATGCTTGCAATGGCGTCGTGGTTACTTCGCGTTTACTATGCGCTGCTTGTGGAGAGGCCATATTAAAGGAGTCCAGGATCGGGTAAGGCAAGCTGCGGCGTGTAAAGACATACAGGCTACGGCGGTTTTGATCGTGAACATCTTTTGAGGTTCTCCAGGATGGGTCGCCATTAAAGCTGCCATCATTGGTTTTGATGATTTTCGGCAGTGGCGGGTATACACTGGGACCGCCAATTTGTTCTTCCAGTTTGCCTGCCGCAACTAATAGAGAATCCCTAACCTGTTCCGCTTCAAGGCGCTGGCGGGGAAATACCGCCAACAGCTTGTTATCCGGATCGGCCTTGGCCACATCTTCACGGTAATCCGACGCTTGCCGGTAGACGCTGGACAACAGAATTTCCCTGTGCAGCTTTTTAATATCCCAGCCATCCTTAACGAATTTATCGGCCAGATAATCCAGCAATTCAGGATTGGTCGGTTTTTGACCGGCTTTACCGAAATCGCTGACAGTCGTAACTATGCCGTTACCGAAATACTCATCCCAAACCCGATTGACATAGACACGAGCAGTCAGCGGGTTGGTCGGACTGGTAATCCATTTCACCAACGCAGAGCGCCGGCCGGATGAAAACGGTAATGGTTTAATATCGGGTTTTTCGTCTGTAATCGCCTCGGGGAAAGCAGGTTCAACTTGCGCTAATGGTTTTTCATGATCGCCAACCGCGAAAATAAAGCTAGGCGGCGCATCGGGATGACCCAACTCGGTCATTGCCGAGATGGTGTCCGAACTGGTTGCCGGCTTTATATCGTTGAATTTTCTGAGCTGTTTTCTTAATTTATCCAGTTCATCCCACTGCGCGGCAAGCTCTTTACTATGTGTTTTCGGATCGGTACTTTCGCCTCTTTCCCTGAAATAAGACTCTAAACTGACTTCATCGGTTATCGTAGCCAGCCTATGGTTAACCCAGCGATCCTGGGCCGTCCACTCGGTTTTCGGCTTAAAAATAGCGGCCCGGGAATCGGTCAAATAACGTTCTTTATGATATTTTAAAGCCTCGTCTCTGTGGGTATCGATAATAGCCTTTTGCTTATCGCGGATGTCCTTGGTTGCATCCTCCCATTTCGCCAATTCCTGTTCGTATTTGGCTTCGATTACGCCTTTTTTCGCAGGAATATTATCGACCGGCGCGATATTGGCAAAAAACGACTGCAAGGAGAAATAATCCTTCTGACTGATTTTGTCGAATTTATGGTTATGGCAACGGGCGCATTCCACGGTTTGCCCCAAAACTACTTTACCGACCGTATCGGTAATATCGGTAGTGATTTGGTACTTGCGCTGCACCAGGTCGCGAGAGTTACTGTTATCCGGAAACTGCGCCATGAAGCCGGTAGCGACTAAAGCTTCCTCTTTGTCGGGCCAGAGTTCGTCCCCGGCCAATTGTTCTTGCAGAAACAGGTTATAAGGCTTGTCTTGATTAAATGAATTGATCACGTAATCACGGTAGCGCCACATATTCAACCGATCATTATCGTTCTGGAAACCGGAACTGTCTGCATATCTGGCCAAATCGAGCCATTTGCGTCCTTGACGCTCACCGTATTTTGGAGAGGCCAGCAAACGGTCCGCAAGCTTCTCGTAAGCATTATCGGAAGTATCGTTGACAAAAGCCTCCACTTCTTCCGGTGTGGGAATCACGCCTAAAACATCCAGCGTCGCCCGGCGTATAAATGCTGCGCGATCGGCATCGGGGGAGGGTGTTAGCTGTTTCGCCTCCATAGGGGCCAAAACCAGCGCATCAATCGGCGTTCTAACCCAGTCTTGCTGTTTAACGGCCGGAATTGCCGGTGCTTTAACCGGCTGGTATGACCAGAGTTTCGACTTTGGTTCAGCCGCTTCCGCCGCTCCGGCCTCAGCCGCCTGCGCCGGTTTTTTCTTCAGCCGCAACGGCCTCGCCCGCCACCGTGACCGCAACACCTAAAATCAGGGCCCTATATACTCTTCTTTTCATATATTTACTCCAAAACGACTGAGATCAAGATCAAGCGTCCCAACCTAATCTAATAAAGACAGGATAAAAATTAAGGTTTTAATACTTTGTAACAAATCGATTTTCGGATTCGGCTAACTGTTCGGCGCAACCTTGCATGGACACGCATCCATACGCTTTACCTAAACCTGTCAAAGCAACTTGCATGCCAGACAGCCAACAAACAGCAAAGCAAGAACAAATAATCGTTTAGCCTTTGATTTATAATTGGTTTTTATAAGGTATCGACATAGTCGGCTACCTCTCATGCTGATCGGCGAGCAATCAAGCAAAAGAACTGATGAATTTACAGCAGCCGCGCAACAAACCCTGTTGTTTCGCTAACAGAGGTCTACAGCCGGTATTTCGTTCGTCCTTGAGAAGGCAAGTTTTTTTGAATACCCCGCCCCAAAAAAAACGGGTCAAGGGGGAAACCCTTGCCCGTCAGAGGTACCACTACCACGAGAACAACATTAACAACTTTGCAGCCGGCCATCCGGCTGTCTCAATTACTTCGCTCTACCTGTATAGCCTTGAGCGAGCAACGGCACTTTGTAAGCAGAACCCCGCCCAACGACATAAAGGGATTTTTTATCTTTTCCGGCAAAGGCTAAATTTTGCGGCTTTTGCGGAAGCAGGATTACCCCCAGGGCCTCACCCTTAGCACTGAATACTTCGACACCTGCGTTCGATGCAACATAAAGCCTATCGTTATCATCTATAGCAAGCCCGTCAGCGCCGCTGGACCAGCCACCCTCAGCCTTTTGCCAGCCTGCCAGCTTGGCAAAATTCCGCTTGTTTTGGATTGAGCCGTCAGCCGAAATATCATAAGCCAGTACGTTCTCACCCAATGTATTGGCGACATACAGCACTTTTTCATCTTTGCTTAACTGGATACCGTTCGGGCGTTCGATGTCATTGGCCAAACGCTGCAACTGACCGCTGGGCGTAATGTAAAAGACACCCGGCACGGAGACCGGCGGATTAGGATTTTCCTTGGTCGGACGCGTACCGCTATCGGTAAAATAGATCCCGCCGCTTTTGGTCAGCACCAAATCGTTAGGCCGCTGAAAAGGCCTACCTTCAAATTCTTCGGCTAGGTTTTTTTTCTTATCCGCAGGATAAATAACGCCTACCCGAGTCTTAAGGGTCTGAACGGCAAACAGCTCGCTGTCGGGACTCAAGGCAAGCCCGTTGGCGCCGTTAGAATTTTCTAAAAAAGTGGAGACGGTATTATCGGGGGCAATGCGCACGATCCGGTTGGCATTGGTTTCAGTGAACAACAAACTGCCGTCGGAATAAGCAATCGGCCCTTCCGTACCGTTGAAGCCTTCTTTTATGATGTCGATGACGACGCCGCCGGCCGCTACGCCTGGAATCGGAGGAGTGACCGGATCGTCGTCGGCCTGAGCGCCAACTGTCAATACAATTAGGGTTAGCAACGAAAACAATTTAAAAACCATCTGCATATCCTGAGTATCTATAAAATTAAATTATTAATTCTGAGCGTGTGCGGCATGCTCGTCCGCTTTAGCTGCTTCGGCATTTTGCGCTGCCGTTCTAGGAGGCGGAATTTCGATCCTGGCGATGACCCCGCCTTCTTCTTCATAATTCTGAGAACCGACAGCGCCCGCCACCTTAAAACCCTTCTCGGTTAAATAATCCCCAGCCACGCCGGCGCGGTTTGCATGATTCGAAACCGTGACGATAGTTCGATCTTTTGGGATAAACGGCAGCGCACTTTCCAGCGCCTTGTTTTGAATACTGAGATACACCGGGAACCCGCCTATCTTGCTGATTTCATCGGGCCGGCGTACATCAATGATCAAAAGTTCCGCCGGCTTGGCCAGTAAAGCGTCGAATTGAGCTCGGTTTAGCTTTGGTGTTTTGGCCGTATAGGCTTGTGCTGCCGGTGCTTCAGTTTTCTTGGCGTTCTCTGCATCTGCCGCATTAACAGCAGGAGGAAGCAGCATCACCAGCGCTAACGCCAGCATGATAGTTTTTTTCATGGGTTCTTATTCCTAGATTCTGGTTGTAAAAAAGTGCACCGCAGCAAGAATGAGCTCGGCTCCACACCAAAGATAATGCAACCAACATGCCAGTTGGGCCCAGACCATCCAAACGTTATCAATGTATCTTAATTAATTGATTTTAATCAATTAATTTACATAAAATCGTTTGTGGAATTCAGTTGATTTTTAACAAAAATCAATGGCTCGCAAATGCTGGTGCATATTCAGCAAGCCATCAACAAAGCCTGCTGTGAAACTAACAGTCCGTAGGGCGGGTTAGATGCGCAGAGAGACTTTGCGAAACGCCAACAAAACCTGATGCGCATCGTAACCCGCCTCTTATTAGCGCTTTCCCAGGCGGGTTACGCCGCGCTGTTAATTCATCGTAAATCGGAGGATTGTCGGTTTGCGCGTCTAACCCGCCCAGATCTTAACTTAATGGCAGTGAAGCCGGAGCGTGGGAACGATGACGCTCCGCGAGTTGCAAAAAAAGGCGGGTCAGGAAATGCCCTAACCCGCCGAAAGGTCCACAACAGAACAATCGATTTTAGAACTTGCCACTTAACTGCAAGCCGATCCATTGCGGATAGGCAGGCGTATAACTGTTCAAGGTTTGCAGCACCGGGGTATGGTTATTCAACAGGTTTTTAGCCACAAAGCTGACATCGAATAATTTGTCGCGGCGGCCTATGCCGAAAGAGAAGTCGGTGTTGAATTGGTATGGAATCCAGGCGTAGTTGGATAAACTGGCGTCCGAGTTATACCGGCTGGTATAAGTCTCGGTAAAGCTGGAATGAACGTCGGTTTTCGGCAGAAGATCAATTCCGAGCATCTCACCCAGAACTTCCGAAGGAATACGCACTTCCGGACTGATATTGACGTTAAATTTCGCGGCGCCGGGCAAAGTTTGACCGGCCGCATTCCAACCTGACTGATTGGCGGTGGTAACTTGCACCTCGGCAGGATTAGGCGCATTGGCATACTTTACGTAAACCGCGTCGGTATAAGAGCCTGCAAAACGGATTGAAGTAAAGGGAATGGCATTAAACACACCGTCCAATTCCACACCCGCCGTTCGCGCTAAAGGCACGTTGCCGGTGATTGATGTATAGACCGAGGTATTGCTGGCCGCATTGGTAATTTGATTGGTATAAGCCGTGTAACTGTTATAGGTGGAGATAGCGGCTTGATAATTCTTGATATTGGCCCAGAACAAATCAGCATTCAGCACCAGCTTTTTATTTAAAAACGCCGACTTCAAGCCTATCTCGTAACTATCGTCCGTTTCGGGGGCGGCGGTGGCGTTGGCGCCGTTAAAGGACTGAGCGATACCGGCCTTCATGCCATGCTGCCAGGAGACATAAGCGGTGTGATTATCATCGATCTTGTAGCTGGGGCTGATGGTCCAGGAAGGCAAGATGCCGTTGTATACCGGTGTAGTAGTGTTCCAGAGAGCGCCCATCTGCGTCAGACGGATACTCTTGGCTGCGGCAATTTGCGCCAACTGGGTTGAACTCAATGAGTTATAAGCTTGACCGGGGGTACCTGTTGCAGCTACGCCAAAATATTGCTTTGCAACCGAATCGGCCAGTTGCAATTGAGCAGCTGAATTGGTACCGGTCAGCGCGCCTGTCGTATAACTGGAGCTAAAGCCGCCGGTATTCACGCCATTGGCGGAAACCGGATTAAGCGCTGCTCCCGAACCCTGGTTTATGACAAAATCGCTGTTTGGATTCTCACGGTGCTCGTTGGTAATCCGGACGCCGGTGGTCAGGGTAATATCGTCGGTAAAATGTAGGTTGCTCTGACCGAATATCGCCTCGCTCTGATTCTGAATATCCTGATGATTGGTATCCAGCCACAGGTTATTCAAAGAATTCTGCATCAACAGTTGTCCGTTCGGATTGGTGTTAAGCGTGGAGTATTGAGCATTAGAGGCATACCATGCCCCGGCGTCACTGCCGAAAGATTTGTTAAACGCAGTTTTATTTTCAGTCTGCATCAGGAAGATACCGCCGGTATAATCCACAATGCCCCCGGCTTTGGAATTGATGCGCAGTTCCTGGCTCAACTGGGTGTAGTAGTTCGAATAGCCGCCGGCGTTGGAATTAATATAAAAGGGTGTGCCGTCGTCATTTGTGGCAGCATTGAAATGGTAGCCCTGATAGGCAGTGATAGACGTAAGGTGATGATTCCGCACATCCCAATTCATTTCCAGCGACGCGCCCTGGCTACCGCTGACCACCGGCTGCTGAGTATTCAGATCTATAGCATTCTGATTGGAATTGCCCCACAAGTAGTTCGCCATACCGTAATTCATGCCGCTATTGGTAAACCAATTACGCGTTAAACGTGACGCAACACCTATGTTACTTGTAGCGGTAGTGATGGCAACGTTAGGATTATTGACATAATTTGGGGCCGGCGTATAAATTAACCCGCCATTGGTATTTTCACCGGAGTTAGGCGTGATATTTACCCCCAGCCGAGCGTTAAAATTATCGCTCGGCGTCAACAAAAACTGCGCGCGCCCGGTCAACCTATCGATATTTTGGAAGGTGCTGTCCTGGTTCCAGGTATTTGTCATAAAACCGCGTTGTTTTTGAGTCACAAACGAACCGCGCCAGGCCAGCAAATTATCGATTACCGGTCCGCCGACCGCACCTTTGGCGATATAACTATCGTAATTACCGTAAGTAAAGGAATAATCGGCAGTGTTGGTAAAAGTTGGGCGTTTGGTGAGGATATTGACCACCCCCATGGTAGCCCCTTTACCCTGCAAAGTGCCTTGTGGCCCACGGGTTACCTCGACAGCATCCACATCGGTAAAGTCGTAACTGGAGGTTAAGGGATTGTAGGCATAGTTAACCCCGTTCGACAATAATACCGACGCTGGGGTCCTGAGCTTCGGTCTGGCCTATTTTGCCGATACCGCGGATGGCTAAACTGCTGGTACGCTGGTTGCCCTGGTTCCAGGTGATGTTGGCAGCACGTTTGGTGATCGCCCCCAAATCCATGGCCTGCTCACGCTCCAGATCCTGGCCGGTCACCACCGAAATTGACAGCGGCACGTCTTGCAGTTTCTCGATTCTTTGCCGCGAACGCACCACCACCTCACCGAGGTTTTTGACCGGCTCTTTCTTTTCTTCCGGCGCTTCCGCTTGGGCGACATCAATAGGCGGTTCCGCCCCGGCTACCGGTTCTGCCGGCGTAGCGCCGCCCTGCGGAATAACCGCTACCGTACCCGGTGCAGCAGCACTATTTCTAAGCAGTGCCAACTCGCGCTGTTTCGATGCCGCCAATTCATGGTTCAAGCGCTGTACTTGTTCTTCCAATTCGCTGATGGCTTGTTTGTTTTTCGCGGCTTTTAGGTTTTTACCGGCTTTTCTGGCTTTTTTCTTAACATCCGCTGAGGTATCGGCGGCCTCGGTTGCCGCCGTATCGACAGCCTCCGCCTCCAATGCGGCCAGCATCGTGAAACCTGCTATCGCAATAGCCATGCAAGAAGATAATTTACGGCGATTACTAATATTAAGAGGAACGTCATCCTGTCGATTTGCACTTTTTCTGTAAGCGCCAGTTAAGTATTGTTTCACTTTCTCACCTATTAAATATTGATTTTTAACAAACTCAAGTCGGCATCCATGATTAAGGCTCAGAAATGCAAAACTCTCCTGGTAAGGTGTTTTGCAATGCTCATGCCAGCCAGGACCTATTTGTTACAATTTTGAAACAATTGAAACATCATCTTTATACAATTGATTTTAAATAACTATTTTTTAACGCCAATCGGAATTTCCGATTTTACGTTGACGTAATAAATTTTTTCGCACCCCCAACTGTTTAGCAACGTTCACGCTTTGTTGAACAACTGCGCGGCAATCAGCAGTCAGAAATCGCCGGGCAAAGATCGAACACCAACGTTTTCCGACGGCATTTACCGGACACATGACCGAATTTCTGACTTTCTAATAAGCTATTCAGTTTGTTACGCAAATTTGAGCTATGATTTAAGAGTGGACCGTTTTGTATTTGGCTTATTAATTGCATAACTATTGCCGTTTAATCTGCATACACTGGATCAAACATGATATCTGCCACTATTTCGAAAACCCTATACCGTCCACTTAAACCCGGCAGGTTCCTGGCTCTTTCGCCTAAAGCCCTACTTGCAACAACCGGCCTCCTGCTCTGCATCACGGCAAACGCCGGTCCAAGCATTTACCCGACCGGGACGACCCGCTACGACCCGGCCAAGGCCTTTAATTCCTATGTGTTGTTTAGTGGCGGCGATAACATTGCGCACCTGATAGACTTAAACGGAAATTCGGTTCATGAATGGAAAGATGCCGCCGCGCATAGCACCTTGATAGACCCTGCCGTCAATGGCGGTAGGCTCGGCCATGTATTTGTCACTTTAGAGACCGTCGAAGGCAAAGGTACCGACCTGCTGCCCGGCCAAGTTAACCGCCGGATAAACAAGACTATCGGCGAACTGGATTGGGAAGGGAAAACCGTTTGGAGTTTCGGCGACAAAGCGCCCGGCGGCACTTCGCAGCAACATCACGACTGGGCACGGCTGGCAAACGGCAACACCATCGTGCTAGCCAATTTGATCCATGCAGTGAAGGGCTTTAAGCATCCGCAAGTACTGGATGACGTGATCTATGAAGTTAATCCGGGCGGCGAGGTGGTCTGGAAATGGGTCGCGTCCGAACATATCAATGAATTCGGTTTTACCCCGGCCGAACTAAAGCTGGTTCACAACACCGAAACGGTCAACTATCTGCATGTCAACAATCTGAAAGTGGTCGGAACAAATCACTGGTTTACAGAGGGCGATAAACGCTTCGACCCGGAAAACCTGCTCTTCGATTCCCGCAACGCCAACTTCATCGCCATTATCGACAAAAAAACCGGCAAAATCGTCTGGCGGCTTGGACCGCATTATGAGCCCATCAGCACCGAACAACCCCAACCCCGGAATGTGCCGAGGCCTGTGGATCAGATCAGCGGCCAGCACGACGCCCACATCATTCCGGCCGGATTGCCCGGTGCAGGAAACTTGTTGGTATTCGATAATCAAGGCATCGCCGGATACCCCATCGCCCAACTACCCTTTACCGGTGGTTCCCGTGTATTGGAAATCGATCCGGTCAAGAACCAGATCGTCTGGCAGTACACCGGCGCGGATTCCGGCGACCCAAGCTGGTCGTTCCGCAGCACCCATATCAGCGCCGCACGCCGTTTGCCCAACGGCAACACGTTTATAGATGAAGGCCAAAGCGGCCGTTTGTTCCAGGTGACGCCCGCCGGCGAAATCGTTTGGGAATACATCAACCCCTATACACGCACCGGCAAAGACCCGCTGACCGGGCGGGCCTCCACCAACAATCAGTTATATCGCGGCCAGCCGGTACCTTACGAATGGGTGCCTGCCGGTACTCCTCATACAGAGAAAGCGGTTACGCCTCCGGAACCCGGTCAGTTTCATATTCCGTCCGCGCCCTAAGTAACGATCTACAAACCGCCATCCCGGCGCTACCCTGGGATGGCAAACCGGAAAATCAATTTTTAATGGAGTTATCTATGTTCGGATTATTTAATACTCACGCTACAGCAAGATTGACCCTGGCTCTCGGTTTATTCTTATCTGCCGGAAGCTCGGCGGCAGCCGAGCTTGACCCCAAGGCTATATCCGTCCAACTACCGGCCGAAATCAAATGGGCCGCTAATCCGGGCGGTTCGGAAACCGCCGTTTTGGTTGGCGACCCTGCCAAGCCCGGACTTTACGTCGTGTTGACCAAATGGAAAGCGCATCACAGCAGTAAACCGCACTCGCACCCTAACGACCGGTTCATCACCGTATTATCCGGCACCTGGTGGGTCGGTACCGGAACCGACTACGATCCCGAGCATTTGCAACCGGTACCGTCCGGCAGCTTTGTGACCCATTACGGCAACGAAATCCACTATGACGGCGCGAAAGACGGCGATACGATATTGGAAATCGTCGGTATAGGTCCGGCAACGGCAACGCTTGCGGCTGAGTCAAAATAGTCAAGTTCGTAGGGCGGATGCCGACAGGCGATCCGCCAAGCCTGAGGCAGCAAAATACCCGACAGTTTATCCAACAAACCATGACAGCCAAAAACCGGGAAAGTAGGGGCGAAAAATTTTTCGCCCCTACAATTCCGAGTGGCGGAACCCTAGCCAGGTTCCGCCCGACATCCCTGATGTTAGGCAATGCGTACAGTTGCAAGCACTGTTGCCGGAGTGACAGCCAGGCAACAAACTCTGCCTGATATACAGCAATCGATGCCCTTATTCGCCAACGGCATTCGAACCCCTGAACGGGTTTTCCACCTGTAATAACAAAAACATCCACTTTATTTATAAGTAAATACAGCCGCATGGTATGCCTCTTGCACACTTAGTGTTTTGTGACTGATATTTTTCCAACATCAACAAAACTTAAGGAGTTTTCATGCGAAAATCGATCTCTAGTGCTGCCTGCCTAGCACTTGCTTTAAGTGCTTTCGGCTGTAGTTCGCCGCAAAGTTTAAAACTTGCCAGTCAGGCCTACGGTATCACCGGCACCAATTCCATCGAATTTTCCGGTACCGGACGCTGGTACCAGTTCGGACAGGCGCCGAATCCCGACCTGCCCTGGCCGCCATTTGATGTGAAATCCTTCACAGCCGACATCAATTACACCACTGCCGGCGCCAGGGTGCAGATCACTCGCCTGCAGGTTATCGAACCGGGCCGTAACCGCCCTGCCCCTGTTGAACAAAAGGTTGACCAATATGTCAGCGGCGCCACAGCCTGGAACCAGGCGACCGCGCCTAACGCCACGCAGCCGGTTACAGCTTAACCCGCCGCTGTCGAAGAACGTGTTGCGGAAATTTGGGCGACTCCCCAGGGGTTCTTGAAAGCAGCCTTAGCTAACAATGCCAAGTCTGCCGATGGCGATATCTGTGCTGAAGTTTCGTTCAGCATTGGCGGTAAATACCGCTATGTCGGCCTAATCAATAAGACGACCAACCAATTAGTAAAGGTACAAACCTGGATCGATAATCCGATGCTCGGCGATACATTGGTCGAAACCAAATACAGCGATTATAAAGACTTTGGCGGCGTACAGTTTCCATCTCACATTGTGCGTACCGAAGGCGGTTTTCCCATACTGGATATCAACGTTTCATCAGTCAAACTTAACCCGGCTGTCAATATAACAATACCCCAGGAAGTTGCCAAAGCACCTGTTGTGACGGTAGCGGTGGGCAAACTGGCCGATGGCGTTTATTACCTGACCGGCGGTACGCATCACAGCGTCGCCATTGAACAGCGAGACCATGTTGTCGTCATCGAAGCGCCATTAAACGAAGAGCGTTCGCAGGCTGTGATTGCCAAAGTCAACGAAATCATTCCGGGTAAACCCATCAAATACCTGATCAATTCTCATGCCCATTTCGACCATTCCAGCGGCCTGCGAACCTATGTCGATGCCGGTGCAACCATCGTGACCGAGCAAGCCAATCAGGCTTACTATCAAAAAGTCTGGGCGAATCCGCACACAATCAATCCCGACCGGCTGAGCCTATCGAATAAACCGGCAAAATTTGAAAGTTTCACCGGCAAACACGTTCTATCGGACGGTAACCGCAACATCGAAATTTACTCCCTTACCGGCAACAGCCACAACGATGCTTTCGATTTGGTTTATCTGCCTAAGGAAAAAATCCTGATCGAAGCCGACGCCTATACGCCCGCAACGGGTGCCGCAACGACGCCGTCCTCGGTTAATCCTTACAGCGTAAATCTTTACGAAAATATCAAAAAGCTAAAGCTGGATGTCAATCAGATTGCCGGACTGCATGGCCGCGCCGTGCCGTATGCGGATTTGTTAACCACCATAGGGGTACAGAGAGCCTCTAATTAATCGGTAGCGTTTTGGGATGAGGTAAAAGGATTTGTCTTTTACCTCACCTCAAAACTTTGCGGTTTCTCTAGAATTTCTGTAACTATTCAGCGTGTTCGCGGCGGCGGGGACGGACGCCATCGTTCCCACGCTCCGGCGTGGGAATGCATCCCCGGACGCTCTGCGTCTTCTTGATGTTCAATGGGGAGGAGATACGCGATTCGGCAATTGCGGGTAATTTTTCGCTGAATAGTTACGAATTTCTTTGAAAGCCGGTGACGAAAACCTAATTTATTGTTGCCCCAAGCTCGTTCTCCTGCATATGCCTTATTTCGTCCAGACCACATAATCGTTAACAGCATATACCTGACACTATATTATGCAAACGGTTTGCAATTATGCAATTAAGCACTAATATTGCAATCATGATAAGTTCTGCGTATAAGTCTATTACTTTAACCAAAATAGGCTTAAAGAATGAGATTTATTAAACATATCTCAGCTCCATTGCTGTTTTTTTTATTGCGGCTTTATCACTTGCCGGGTCTGTATACAAACCAAATCATAATTGGGATATAATAGGTTATATTGCTGCCGCAAAATTCTTCGAAGAAAAAAACATAGAATCGCTTCATCAATTCACTTATGAGCAACTTCGTCATTCAGTCACAGACGCAACGTATAAAATTTTGACGACTGGAGATTATCGTCAAGCAATAAGTACTGACTCATCTGCGCTTAAAGAGCAGTTACCTTTCTATACAATACGTACAGCATATACTGGCCTTATCTACATTTTATATAAAACAGGCGTTGATATTGGGTTTGCAACCCATATCATCCCCGGAGTTGCTGTTGTTATAGCTATGGCTATTCTATACATTATGTCTATCTCTTTCTTAGCAAGGCCACTTATCTACGCAGTACCGGTTTTAGCTGTTAATTTTGGTATATTTGATTTAGCATGCTATTCTACCAGTGATGGTTTATCTTTTTTGGCTTGCATATTGGCTGCTTATCTTTATCTAAAACGATACTTCATATCACTATTGATTTTTCTTCCAATTATGGTTTGTATCAAGATAGATTTACTTCTATTTACAACCCCTTTGTTATTTTTTGTATTTGTATTTGAAAAAAGTTACCGCTTAAAAACTGTATTATCAACAGTGGTATCCATTGCCATCTACATCGGCATAATGGTTTATTGGGAGAACCCCGGCTGGTCTTCTCTTTTTTATTTCAATTTTATTAAACATCTTGATCACCCTATTTCACTACCTCCGACATTGACAATTCAAGATTATTTATATGTATTATTGCATGGTATTATAAATGCAGTGTATGACAAATCATTTATTTTATATTTACTTTTAACCTCATGCTCCATCTACTTTATTAAGAATCATGCGAATAAAACATCTACAATTACCGCATTAAAATCTCCGTCAGCCGTACTAACGGTTGTTTGTCTTGTTTTTATTGTAAGTCATTTTGTTATTTTTCCGGCAATGGAGGAGAGATACCTATCAGGACCCTATCTGATCTCTGCTTTTTCGCTGCTAGTCATGATGACTAGCTACATGGCGGCATCAAACTCTGCCCAACAAGTTTTCTTTGATTCATGTATGTTATTGTAATAACAACAATTTTTTATTAGAGCAAAATGCGTCAGGTCTAACAATCCAACATTAAAATGTTGGATTGTTAGACCTGACAGCGAATTTTTCTGACACCGAATTTTTCTTTGATTCAATGTATGTTATTGTAATAACAACAATTCTTTATTAGAATTATCGCGAAGAGGAATTCAGATTCTTGGAATAAAACACACGCAAACTGGTGACATGTTGCGAATTGAACCGGAGTCCTGACAAAGAGGTATAATCCGACAAATTTCAAAGCATCATCGTTCTTGCCTGCCCTATGTCCCACGATAACAGTTACAAACTGCTCTTTTCGCATCCTGAAATGGTTGCTGACTTGCTCAAGGGCTTTGTAAAAGAAGAATGGGTTAATCAGTGCGACTTTGCTACACTTGAGAAAGTCAGCGGCAGCTATGTGACTGATGACTTACGCGATAGAGAAGATGATCTGATTTGGCGGATACGTTGGGGCAATGAATGGCTCTACGTGTATATTTTGCTTGAGTTTCAATCTACCGTTGATCATTTTATGGCTGTACGAATTCTCGGGTACTTAGCTCTGCTCTATCAAGACATCATTCGTACAGAAAAACTCGGAACACAGGATTTGTTGCCGCCTGTATTGCCTCTGGTTCTATATAATGGTGAACGACGCTGGCAAGCTCCTGTTGATTTAGATGCGTTAATTTATCCTGCACCGTTAGGACTTGAGAAATACCGACCTAAACTTAGCTTTTTGTTGCTAGATGAAGGGCGCTTTGCTATACAAGATTTAAGCGGTCTTAAAAATTTGGTCGCTGCTTTGTTCCAACTTGAAAGCAGTCGCACAGATGATGATATTCGTGAAGTAGTTCGTAATCTATTGAAATGGCTTAGCGCTGTGGAGCAAGACAGTTTAAGACGAGCATTTACAGTCTGGTTTAACAGGGTGTTGATGCCAAGAAAAATGTCAGACACACATTTTAAAGAATTTGCTGATCTTCAAGAGGTAGAAACAATGTTAGCTGAAACCGTAAAGAGCTGGAAAAAGGAAGCCGAAATTCAAGGCATAGAAAAAGGGCTACAGCAAGGAAAAAAAAGGCAAGAAAAGGTCGTCAAGAAGAAGCTGCTAAACTATTTTTGTTGTTGCTTGATTCTAAATTTGGCGCAGTAAGTCAGGATGTACAAGCAAAGATTCGTCAGGCTAGTCCCGAAGAAATTGAGAAATGGACTAAGCAAATTTTTAAGGCCGAAACTCCAGAAGCGCTGTTAAATAGTTAGCAAGCCAGCTAACATCTATAATGCCGCCTCGGATTAATCAGCCATAATAATGAAGTTGGTCATTAATTATACCGCCGTAGCATCGGCAAACCACAGACA
This sequence comes from uncultured Pseudomonadota bacterium, assembly GCA_963765965.1. Classification (GTDB taxonomy): domain Bacteria; phylum Pseudomonadota; class Gammaproteobacteria; order Methylococcales; family Methylomonadaceae; genus Methylomonas. The sequence goes on along the minus strand of CAVXZR010000061.1, from coordinate 12,968 downwards.
AGCAATTCGGGCACGGTTTTTATTACCAAAGCGTACAAATTCATAAGCGTTAATCCAACTCGACAAAGTGTAATCCATAGCGCGCAATAGCCGGTCGCCGTATTAATGTACCCAGTTGGCCTCCGATCATTCGGCGCATTACGCTATCGCTAATGCGCCCTATGCTTTTATAGATGGCTTCCCCAAAAACATCCGCCGTTTAATGAACCTCCGGCTTTATAGTACAATTACCGTTTTGGCAGGCTGGCGGCTGCGACTGGTCTAGCTCTTACATCAAAATATAAAATACAGGTTTAGATGATGAAAACGATGGATGATAGAGACGGCTGGATATGGTTGGATGGCGAGTGGGTTGAAATGGCGCGAGGCGAAAGTGCATGTTTTGACGCATACTCTGCATTATGGCGCCGGGGTGTTCGAAGGTCTGCGCGCTTATAACGGCCGGCACGGCACGGCTATTTTTAGACTGGTCGAGCATACCGACCGTTTGTTTCGTTCAGCGCATATCCTGAATATGAAAATGCCTTACGGCAAAGACGAAATCAATCAGGCACATTGTGATGCAGTGGCTAAAAACAATCTGGAAAGCGCTTATATTCGCAGTATGTGTTTCTTCGGTTCCGAAGGCATGGGATTGCGCGCCGACAACCTGAAAGTCCATGTCATGGTGGCCGCCTGGACTTGGGGTGCTTACCTAGGCGCAGAAAATATGGAAAAAGGCATCCGTATCCGCACCTCCTCCTATACCCGCAACCATGTTAACAGCACCATGTGTAAAGCCAAGGCCAACGGCAATTACATCAATTCGATTCTGGCTTTGCAGGAAGCGCTGTCTACCGGTTACGACGAAGCTTTGTTGCTGGATCATGAAGGCTATGCCGCCGAAGGCAGCGGCGAAAATCTGTTCATCGTCCGCAACGGCAAAATCTACACGCCGGAAACCACATCGGCGCTGGAAGGTATTACCCGCGATACTTTGATTACCATCGCTCGCGAACAAGGCTTTGAAGTGATTGAAAAACGTATTACCCGCGATGAAGTTTATATTTCCGACGAAGCCTTTTTTACCGGTTCCGCTGCGGAAGTCACGCCGATTCGCGAATACGACGGCCGCGCCATCGGTTGCGGTAGCCGTGGCCCTATCACTGAAAAGTTGCAATCCCTGTATTTCGATTATGTCAACGGACGGCGCGACGATCATCGCGAATGGTTGAGTTTAGTTCGTTAAAGGTGTCTTCCGTTGTCAAGCACATTCTGGTCGTCGGCCCTTCGTGGGTCGGTGATATGGTGATGGCGCAAAGCCTGTTTATGACGCTTAAACAACGTCATCCCGCTTGCCTGATTGATGTCCTGGCCCCGGCCTGGTCATTTCCCTTGCTCAAGCGCATGCCGGAAGTGAATCGGGCCATCGCCATGCCGCTCGGCCACGGTCAGTTCGGATTATGGCCGCGTATCCGGTTGGGTTGGCAGTTACGCGTTATTCCGAACCCAAATCCCTCTGAAGGCGAAGAGGGTAGGGAGCATAGTAGGTTTGCTTTGCAAAAAGGCTATGATCAGGCCATCGTTCTGCCCAATTCATGGAAGTCGGCATTGATTCCGTTTTTTGCCGATATTCCTCTCAGAACCGGCTATATCGGCGAATCCCGCTGGGGTTTGCTGAACGATGCCCGCTCGCTGGACAAAAAACGCCTGAAAATGACCGTGCAGCGCTTTGTTGCGCTTGGTCTGGGGGTTGCCGCGCCGCAGCCGCCGGATTACCCGATCCCTAAATTGCGAGTCGATCCGGCATTGCAAAGCAAAGCCTGCGTAAAATTCGGCCTTGGCGTCAGCGAAAATATCTTGGCTATCTGTCCGGGTGCCGAATTCGGCCCCGCCAAGCGCTGGCCGGTTAAGCATTTCGCCGAAGTGGCCAGGCAAAAGCATCTCCAAGGCTGGCAAATCTGGCTATTCGGTTCAGATAAGGATTTGGCGGTTGCCGAACGGATCAATGTTTTGGCCGGCGGCGTTTGCCGGAATTTTGCCGGTAAAACTTCGTTGGGCGAGGCGGTGGACTTGCTCTCGCTGAGCAGAGTTGTGGTCAGTAATGATTCCGGGCTGATGCACGTCGCCGCCGCGCTCGATAAAAAACTCATCGCCATTTATGGATCGTCCGATCCGGGCTTTACGCCGCCCTTAAATGAGCATGCGCTGATTATCGATCTTAAACTGGATTGCTCGCCATGCTTTAAGCGCGATTGCCCTTTGGGTCATACCCGCTGTTTAACCGAAATCACGCCGTTAAGTGTGCTGGATGCCATTGATGGCTAAAGCTGTTTTAAAATGAAAATAGCCATTGTCAAACTATCGGCGCTGGGCGACATCGTGCATGCCATGGTAGCCTTGCAATTCATCAAAGCCGCTTTGCCGGAAGCGCAAATAGACTGGGTTGTGGAGCAGGGTTTTGCCGGGCTGCCGGCCGATAACCCTGATATAAACCGCATTCTGACTGTCAATTTAAAAGCTCTTAAAGCTGACAAGACCAAACTTTTTCAGGAAATAGGCAAAATTAAAGGCTATGCCGCCCAAGGCTACGATCTGGTGATTGATGCTCAAGGACTGATTAAATCGGCACTGGTCTCGCGCATGCTTTCCCGGCGTTGCGCCGGTTTCGACCGCAATTCCATTCGCGAAAAACCGGCGGCCTGGCTATATCGGCAAACCGTCGCTTGCCCGTACGATGCCAACAGCATCGAACGTAATGTCGCTGTGCTGACCAGGCCGTTAGGTTTGCAAATCAGTGCCGGGAAAATCATCGATAAAACCCCCTTTCTGTTTTACAAGGTCCCCCAGCAGCCTTTAGACGACTATTTAAGCGGCACTAAAGCCAATGTCCTGTTTTTTATCGGTTCAACCTGGCCAAGCCGCAACTATCCCAAGGAAAAATACCTGCGAGTGATACAGGGTTTAAGTGCCAATTGTCTAATTGGTTGGGGGAACGAACAGGAGCGGCTGGCAGCGGAGTGGATCGCGCAGAGAAGTACGGCCAGAGTGCTGCCGAAATTGAATCTCAACGATCTTAAGGCCGTCATCGCCCAAGCCGATTTGCTGATTGGTAACGACACCGGCCCAACTCACATGGCCTGGGGGCTTAACCGTCCGTCCATCACCTTGTTCGGACCGACCCCGGTCAGCCGTGTTTGTCAGACGAGTATCAACAAGGTTCTAAAATCGCCGTCAGTCGTCAATCCGTTCAAGCTGAATAAAAACGATTTTTCGATTTCGGAAATCAATGAAAACGCTGTGATTGCTTTGGCGGAATCCTTGCTTTGCTGAGAAAATTCGTTACCGATGCAAAGCAAAAATGCAGGTTGTCCTACCTCGACCCTCCAGATGTAGGCAAAGTCAACCCGTTTCGGAATAGGGCCATTGACTTCCTCTGCAAGTATCACGTAGCTCTTAGCGGAGATCGCATAAAGTTCATAAATCTGGGGATCGCTAGGGTATGGAAGTATCTGGTCGATGCCCCTGCCAGTCCATCACCTCGCCGCACAGAAACAGTCTAATCGTTTGGGAATCGCCAGAAGTCGCCTGGGATGAAAGGCTTTTATCTGAATCCATGTCGTTCATGTCTCCCATTGGAGATTTTTACCCGGATGGAAGATATACAATTAGCCTTACGAGGAAATTTACTGGGTTTGTTGCCTAGGCTCTGGGAATCAGGGATGATAGGCAGAAACCATGAACCGGTTTTGAGGCGTGATACTTCCGGGGCGAGCGGGCACGTGACCGGCGAAGTCTGGAACTTGAAGTCAAACTCAACCTTGTATTACATTCATCCATGAATACAATGCCCACATCCACAACTATCATTGCAGAAAAAGCTGTCCCCATCATCTTCGTGCGCGGCGTTAACAAAACGTATGCCGGCGGTTTCCAAGCGCTCAAAAACATCAACCTGGAGATAAAACGCGGCGAGATCTTCGCCTTGCTCGGACCCAATGGCGCTGGCAAGACCACACTGATCAGCATCATCTGCGGCATCGTCAATGCCTCTTCCGGAACCATCATCGCCGACGGTCACGACATCGTGCGAGACTACCGCGCGGTGCGGGCAGCTATCGGGTTGGTGCCGCAAGAACTGCATACGGACGCGTTTGAGTCGGTGTGGGCCACAATCAAATTCAGCCGGGGGCTGTTCGGTAAGGCGCCCAACGCTGCCTACCTGGAAAAAGTGCTGCGCGATCTGTCCCTGTGGGACAAACGCGACGAGAAAATCATGGCGCTATCCGGCGGCATGAAACGCCGGGTGCTGATTGCCAAGGCCCTTGCGCACGAGCCAACGACATTGTTCCTGGATGAGCCGAGTGCCGGCGTGGATGTGGAGTTACGGCACGACATGTGGCGCATGGTGCGCGAACTGCGTGCGCAGGGAACCACCATCATTCTGACCACACATTACATTGAGGAAGCCGAAGACATGGCAGACCGCATCGGCGTCATCAGCAATGGTGAACTGATCGTTGTTGAAGGCAAAGAGGTACTGATGCGCAAGCTCGGCAAAAAGCAACTCACACTGACTTTGCGACAGCCCATCACTAGTATTCCGGTTGGGCTAAGCGCTTGGTCCTTAATGCTCTCCGACGACGGATACGCCCTAGTGTATAGCTTCGACACCCAGGAAGAAGAAACCGGTATTGCCGCGCTGTTGCGCACGCTAGGTGAACACAGCATCGAATTTAAAGACTTACGCACCAGCGAAAGTTCACTGGAGGACATCTTCGTCAGTCTGGTGCATCAGCCCAAGGAGACACTGGAGTGAACATTTATGGCATACGCGCCATTTACCACTTTGAAATGGCGCGCACCTTTCGTACAGTGTGGGAAAGCATAGCCGCACCTGTGTTGACCACCTCGCTGTACTTCATCGTATTTGGCAAAGCCATCGGTTCGCGTATGGGCGACATTGACAGCGTCAGTTACGGCGCCTTCATCATCCCAGGGCTGGTCATGCTGAATTTACTGAACGAAAGCATATTCAATGCTTCTTTCGGCATTTACATGCCAAAGTGGGCGGGCACTATTTATGAGCTGTTATCGGCACCGGTTTCGTGGGTCGAAGTGCTGATTGGTTATGTGGGGGCGGCGGCGACCAAGTCAGTGATATTGGGTTTACTCATTCTGGGCACCGCCCGTATTTTCGTGCCTTACCAGATTGCCCATCCCTTGTGGATGGTCGCCTTTCTGTTGCTCACTGCCGTTACTTTCAGTCTATTTGGCTTCATTATCGGCCTGTGGGCCGATAGTTTTCAGAAACTACAGGTGGTTCCGATGTTGATCGTCACCCCGCTCACATTCCTGGGCGGCGCGTTCTACTCGATCAATATGTTGCCGCCATTGTGGCAGAAGATCACCCTGTTCAATCCGGTGGTTTATTTGATTAGCGGTTTTCGCTGGAGCTTTTACGGTGTTGCGGATGTGCATATCGCCATGAGTATTGGCATGACCTTTGGCTTTCTCATCATTTGCCTGACTTTTGTATGGTGGGTGTTTAAGACTGGGTACAAGATTAGAAACTGAGGTTACGATTATGGGCCTGATAGCTCAACAGATAAGCGACATTTTACAGATGAATTTAATGTTGACTCTGGAGAATAACTCGACAGATGCGCCGCCCGTTGGTTGGCACATCCTATGGACCTCAACGTCATGAAAATTGAACAATGATATCTTGTTGTATCTTGCGAACCATATGATTAAATTTATCCGACTTAAAATCGATATTTCTAAGTGGATCGTTTTTGCTAAGTACGAATTCCCTGATACCTTCATCGCTCCAGGATTGATAGTTGTCATGTACCGTCCGCAATACAGAAGTCAATTTATTAGCGGTGTAGATCACATCATCCTGGCTGTCTTCACCGTTAAAATCCATTAAGCCTTTTATTTCGTGCCTGACTTGAACAAAGGCATTATTTGAGTCAAATTGCGTAGTTTGTCTCATGATTTTTTCTCCGGCTAAAAGCTATGCATTAAATTCAGTTTCGATTAGCTCAAAATATCACATTATTCACTTAAATTAAGCTTAACAAATGGCAAGATAAAACTGGGGGTAGAATTTGCAATTCTGGAAAATTGACGCACCCCTGCCGGACGGCGGTTCTGGCGTTATCGATGAAACCCCTCCACCAAGGCCTACCGGGCTATCCATTTTTACCCTCGTCAATCGCTTCAGCACCGGTCCATGATTAATTGATACGCCGAGGATCTCGGCCTCGCTGTAGTTTAATCCGGCGACGTCATTAAAATTTGCTTTATCAATATTTTATTGAATGTTTCACGACCAGAATTGTAAGCTTGGTTGATATGGGGAAGGTTGAAAGTAATGTTGGTTTTTTGACGACAGTCTTTCTGATATTTCCTACCTATCGCTACTTATCGGCATATATGAGTATGGCATAATTAATGCTGTCTAAACGATTTAGAGCACATTTAGGACATAATCATGGCATTCAATTCATACTCTATCGACAATGCATTAGATGGTGGCCCACAAATGCTAATGTTGCGGGAAAAGCGTATGGAAATCTTAGCTTCGAATTTAGCCAATGCCGATACCCCAGATTATAAAGCTCGTGACTTGGATTTCAAGGGAGTGTTTCAGCAACTTTTAGGTGAAAATGATGTAGGGCTACAACAAACCCAGCAGGGTCACTTGACAGTTAAAAACCCATTGTTTGGTGCTGAGCTACGTTATCGCATTCCACAGCAGCCTTCTCTAGATGGCAATACTGTGGAAGGACATATCGAGCAAGCCAAATATGCCGAAGCCATGTTGCAATATAAGAACACGTTGCAATCAGTCTCCGGTGACTTTAAAGATCTAATGACAGCATTAAAAGGCCAATAGATTGGCCAAGCGCAAACACTAAGCCGGTCTAAGGTTTCGGTAAGGTGATCGTTTCCTGCTGCGTAATCAGCTGCACTAGATCAGATCAGACAGTGTGTAAAATGAATTTTAACCAAATCTAACAATGACAGGCCGAGTTCGGCTATCAAGAGACAGTCACGTAACCCTAAATTTACGTTGATACTAGACAGCATATTAGCAGTTTGCTGACATTCACAAATAGCCGTAACAAATTTATCGTAGGCTCTGGTTGGATCAGCACTTACTGGATTTAGGAGTTAAGACACTGGCCAATAATTTTCAAGCGCTTACGGTGCTTGAGGGTAAAGAGGGTTGAAGCCTAAGCATTCAGGGTTAAGTCGAAATATGTAACAATAGCCTATAAAAGAGCGCACCTGTAATTTATACTATCAAAACTTAAATAACTCTGGAGAACAAACGTGAAATTAAGTGGCAATCAATTCATCTATGTAAGCGCACGCCTTTTTACATCAGTCGCACTGGCTGCAACCCTGTTTTTTGCGCCGGACATAGCGCTCGCCGTTGATAAAGACGCTCACGAAGATCAAACCGAATTGCGCATTAAGGACATGCATACAAAGTTAAAAATCTCGCCGGAGCAGGAAGAACTGTGGTCGAAGGTTGCTCAGGCCATGCTTGAAGATGCCAAAACGATGGACGCACTGACTCAAGCTAGAATCGAACGTGCCAAGAACATGACGGCCATTGACGATCTTAAATCCTATGGTGAGATTGCGGAAGCCCATGCAAACGGGATCAAAAAACTGACACCGGTTTTTGCAGACCTTTATGCCGGCATGTCGGACACACAGAAAAAGGAAGCTGACATCTTGTTCCGGGAAGGCGTTCATAAGCATAATCACAAAAAAGGGCACAAGGAAGCTACTGGCAAGTAATTGCGAGTATAGACTCTAACTGTGCAAACAATTTCAGTGAGAGATTTTTACTCACATCAAACATTCCAAAAAACAGAAGGTCAAAATGGAAACTTTAATACTTAAAACCAGACTTTTTAGGTTGAACCGGAAGTAAAATCGTAATTGGACTCATTATTGCCTCGACACTAAGCCTTTTGCCTTTATCGTCAGTGCTCGCAGATCGTGACGATTGGGGGGAACATGGTGGAGATCGTGACGGTGGTTGGCGTGGTAGAGATCATGACGATTGGGAGCGGCGTAGGGGTTATGGAAATGGATACGGTGGTTACCAACCTGTTTATCCCCAACCCTATGGTTATGCGCAACCGGTTTATGTCCCGCCTCCTGTACGCTATCTACCTCAGCCATCGCCCGGCATCAATTTGATTGTTCCGCTTAACTTTCGTTGATAGATAGTCAGCCCTGAAAAAGCAGAAATTTTCTCGGGAGGCATTGTCAGGAAGTCAACAAAAAATGAGCGGTTGATTGGTTTACCTAAATCGGCACAGCGTTCGCTAAAAAATTGGACAAAAAAATCATCAACTGTCTAGATTAAGCGAATGCTGTGGCTGGTGGAACAATAACTCTATTTTTCCGAACCGGAACATATACAGTTTCTTTTTTCTTAATGTCAGTCAGTTATGTGAAACAACCTGCCAATTAAATATCAATTTGTCAAGGGCAGCAAGGGGGCTTTGTTCATTACACTATGACAGAGTGCGACCGTACCATAACCCTTGAAGCCAAAGAAACGGCTGAAATATCAAACTCCGTTTCAGTTTTAGCCGTCTTTGCTATTTTTTAAGGGGTATGATGACGCGGGAACAGACCTTGCTTATTTCCCGGTAAACAGCTTCAGGCTTTTTTTCGTAACGCCTGGAGAAATGGAACGGCACTAATTGTTTGATATCGGCATCGGTTGCGATCTCGCCGCAAGCATGCGCCGTTAAATGGCCGGTCCTGCGTGCCTGCTCGATATCGGTTTCCAGGAAAGAAGCTTCGCAGAAAAAAAAGTCGGCCTTGTGTGCCAAGGCAGTCAGCGTGGTGCGATTGGCTTTCGTATCGGCCAGATCGGTCGCATAGACTAATTTTTCGCCGGAAGTGACGTTAAGTAGACGCGCGCCCAGTTCTTCGGCCTCCCATCTGCTATTATCGGGCAGGCAAATCACCGCCTTGTTATCGCCTGCGCCGATAAGACGCTTCAGTTGGTTTAGCCAGGGGCCGGTATCCAGGCCCAAGGTTTTGAGAGCGTTCCTGTCAACATTGAGTTTAACTTTACTCTCGAAGGCATAAGCCTGCACCGGCGTGCCGTGATCCAGTGTAATGGTACGGACGTTGAAAGCCGGATTGTCCACAATCACTCCATCGGCAATCCGGATTTCGGGTAGTTTAACGCAATCCCTGCTACCCGCCTGAATATAGGCCCGTATCAGACTGTCACCATGAATTTCGGCGATTTCGAAGCGAGGTCCCGTATCGCCGATGCGATCCCAAAGGATTCCGGCTATCATGCCTTTAATATGACCGATCAAACCCGCTGGGCCGAAAATACGGCAGCTTGGAAAATCGCCTAGTCGGGAGCGTAACAGCCATAAGAAGCCGCCGATATGATCGATATGGGCATGGCTGATGAAAACATCGCTGACTTGATGAGCTATGCGGGTGGGTAACCTGCCCGAATCGCCCAGGTCGAACAACAGGCTACGTTGCTGTTGGGGCAGCCGAAGATGCAACAGAGGGTCGCCGAAGACGCCATTGATCAACGTAGCGAACATGCCGCGTAATTTGACCGCCGGCCGCGGCCCGCCTCGGTAATCCATAGTCGGATAGGGTATGGCGTCCGGCGGTGGAAGAAATGACAGGTTGCCGGATGCAAAGGGGGCGGCGCTGACAAGTAAACCATTTTTTTCGCGACGGGCATCTCGCACCAGCAATGTCCGGGTTGTTGCCGCTTCCGCAGGCAATAGGACTTGAAGCTGCATGTCTTGCAGGGCGCTGATTTCGCCGATGCCGACGGTTCGGTTAGTGTCGATAAAGGCGCATTGACGGCCAATCCAGGCATCGGGGACATCAATGGGCGGTGGTGTATCGATCAATCTAAGATCGGAAAGGTTAAACAGCATCTCACGGACCTCAGTGAGGTAAGTTCGCCATTGTTGGGTTCTTTTGTGCGCTCGAGTGTTTTTGCCGGGACGACACGCCTGGGGATGGGCGTGCACCGGCAGGATGCGGACTCCCAAATACAAAAGCTCGTGCATTAACGGCAGTGGTTTCGACTGGCGGTTCAGTACCAGCACGGTTTCGATGCCCAACAGTTCGACCAGCCCCGTCAGCAATTCCGAACCCGCAATCCCTCGGACCACGCCAGGGGCGTCGATCAATATTAAACCTAGTGGAGTCTTTTGCATCAACCGGTTAACCGCCGTTAACAGCGGCAGGCGAAAACGGCCGGCATCCAGGGTGCAAAGCGCCTCAAATTCCAACACTTTCCAGCCGGACCCTTGCCATTGTCCCAGCGATACGGTGCCGGGCAAGCCGAAGCCGGGCGATCCCGGGTCGGCGCTGATGCAGAAGCAGGCTAGGCCTGTTCCGGATAATACCTGCGCGAGTTCGTTAGTCAGTGTGGATTTGCCGATGCCGGCCTCGCCATACAATAAAATCCTTTGCCTGCCGGTCAGCAGTTGCCCGGCGAGACTGGCAGGACAATAAGGCAATAATGGTAATGGCGTTGGATTGCTCATGACGGTTAGCCGCTCGGAAGGAAGCACTTCAAGTTTTAATTTGATGTAACTATTCAGCAACTTCCGAAGTCTTTATAGGATGCTGCCGACGTTAGGAGGCGCATCTTTCGCGAAAGATGCGCTTCGCTATCGCTCAGCACATCCTATAACTTCCGGCAAAAAAACCGGACATTGAACTGTTACTGTCCGAAACGATGAGTTCCCGTTCGGCGACAAGGGGCTGCTTCAATCAGGTAGCGGCAGGGCAAGGAATCCCTCGGGCGCCAGGCTGGTCGCCAACATCACTTCATTGATGTCACGATGCTCGGACCAGGTCGGGGATCGTCTATGCTCGGGGTCGCGCCAGAATGACTCGATCCGTTCACCAACGGGCGCGTATTGCATCAGCTCACGCCATCGGACATGGAAGAATGAGTTGATTCACCGTTGGCCGCTTCTGCCATCTGCCGGACCGCGTGCAGTCCGATTGCCAGGCCGAGTTCGCGAAAGGCGAGCCGATGTTCCGCAGGCATTTGCAGATCGCCGCTTGCCACGTAATATTGTAGGCCTGCGAGTGCTGTCGTCAGCAAGGTTTCAAGCAGGTGCGCGTCTGCCAACTCTCCTTGCCGCAGCAATTGCTCCAGGCGATAGGCATCGCTTAGCAGGCCGCCAAGTCCAAGCGGATCGGCACCCCAAATCGCCCGCGACGACCATGGCCTCAATCTCGTGCTTCTCGTCCTTAAGTCCGGGGCCTTGGCCTGCTCCCGGAAGCCTGGCAGCGGTGGCGCTAAGCTGCACGTAGGTGATGAATCCGTCCAGGGGGTCGTGCTGGCCCATCGAGGAGACGAGCGGACGCTTCAGGTCGGTACTCATTTTCCAATACATCCGTCGCGGGCCACCCGCTGGGGGAATGTAAGTGAAAGCATGGTGCGCAGTCTCGGCGAGTTCCCGCGCCCAGATATTGAATTGAGGATTTCCCGTCGAACGCGTCACTTGGTCAAGCGCGTACATCCATTTGGTCAGGTAGTGGAAGTACTGGCCGTCGCGGTCCCATTCCAAGCGCTCGTCGAAGGCCTGGTCGGGGCTGCGCTCGAGGAGCCGTTTGCCGATCCGCAGCCCTCCACGGGTCGGGTGGTCCTCCCCCTGGCGTTCGCTCAGCCTGCTGATCCATCCCGTGCGGGAATCGTCGCTGCGATATCGCCCCAGCGTGTGATGCACGCGGTCAACCAAGTGCAGAGCCAATTCTATGTAGCGCTTTTCCCCGGTCGTTCGCGACAGGCCGATAAAGTTGCAAACCGCGAAGGCATCCGTCCACAGGTAGCGCTGCTGAGGGCGTTCGGAACTCTGCCCGGTACGTTCTGCAAAGCCGGTCATCAACTCGATAGCCTCTCGTATACGGGAATCCGGCATGGGTCTGGCCTCCTCTTGCGTTCTCGCAACCGCTGTCGCGAGTGAAAGAATTAAGATTATCAGGCAGGCAAACGAGCGCATCGGCGAATCTTTCCTACGGCGTCTTTATTTCTGAAGACAGATTTTATCGGGAATTGTTCATTGGGTGCTGAAGAAGTCTCTGTTGGCCTGAAACCATAAAGATGGATAGTAAATGGATGTTTCCCAGACTTCAAGACTGGTGAGAGGCGTATTCCGATGCAATTCCGGCCAGATTTCGAATGACTGGGTTCGGCCAATTTCTGCCAGTCGGACTACCAAAATTCATCATAATTGAACGGCTGTAATCAGCCGAAAAGCTGACTTTCGATTTCTCTCCCATGACTATAAAAAAGAATTATTGTGATTACAAATTATTATATATCAATAGGTTATGATGGTTGTTTTTATGTAGAACAGATTTTGGGAAAGTCTTATGAGTTGGTAAATTGTTAGCATGAACATTTCATTTAGGGCATAAGCAGGCACTATCGAATACAGGGCTTTTTGCCGCAGGCTCTCCCGCGCTAATCCAATGTTCACTTGATGATCGAAAACCAAGTCCATTTGATTCACTACATCCAAGCTAAGCCATTTAACATCGGAGACAGTCGCAATAACGCTACGCACATTTGATAGGCCGTCAACACCGTATAGGCAAGCTTCTCAATCAAACTAATTTTACCCATATTGCATGCTTCCATTCCCGAAAGACCAGTTCTCTTTTTTCACTTTAACCAAATTGATAAACACATCTTCTATCCTGACATCAAGGGTGGCATGAAGTCGATCTGCAATAGTGCGATAGAGTGATTTTTTTAAATCCACCGACCGGCCTTCCTTCAGTGTGATTTGTATAACAATGATTCCTGGAGATCGCTGAACATTCAGATAGGTTGGATCGTAGATTAGAGAGTGGTTGTCGTGTTTAGTTATGATTTGAAAATTATCATTGGATGGTACATTGATGATGTCGACTACGCTTGATAGACAAGG
>CAVXZR010000060.1:0-38812 GCA_963765965.1 uncultured Pseudomonadota bacterium | reverse complement strand
ATTGATTTACTACAAGAGGAATGTGCCTGGTGCCTTCATCGATTTGACGCTGCATATGGCTCCCCAGGTACATTTGTTCCACCTGAATGGTTTGGAATTGCTGCAACAGCTTTGTTGTCAGTCGAGCATCGGTTGGCTTGTCTGAGTTAAGATCTTCACTTAATTGGATGTGTTCCTGTCTTTCACTTCAGAGCCTGACAAGGCATTCGCTTCCCTTACCCATGTGACCTATGGCGTTCGCTTTTGGAACTGCCAAGATGGACTCAACGTTGAAACAGGCCCACAAGAATCCAACCACTTTGATGTTGTTTGTTTTTGCGCACCCATAGAGCCAGGTTTTGTCAACTTGTTTGCTGACCAGCTGCAGGGTCTCCCCAGTTCAGGCGAGATTCCTTTCCTTGTTGGGCAAGGCTGCTGCTTTGAGCCCAGAAGATTCTTGATAGAGCCATGTTGCCTTTCCTGTCTGTCTTGCCATCTTTGCTCCCAGTTTGCTCCCTGTCATCGACTTGGATGATACAGAGTGCCAGCCACTTTTTTAAGGGAGGGGTGTGATGAGACACCACTTGACACTGACTAATTTCCCCTGGGCAACACCATGATGCAGAGGCGATTCCTGCTCTGCTGCCCAGAGGAAGGTGAAACCTGAGATGACAAGTGGCATCCCACTATTGCTGCCTGACAGTGGCAGCCAGATTTGGCCTGCAACCTTTGGGCCCCTGGAGACCACCCATTCCCAGAACCTAAGGTGGAGTAGCCAGGCCTTGTTACCACTGGCACTACTCCGGGGCATTTATGTACTCCAACCATGCATGCAAACCGTACTGCAATTGCACGGTGAGTGTGCTTCGCTTCAAGCTCGAGGCATTGAAACCTAATTTTTTTATGCTTTGGTGACAGTGGACTCATGCCGACATTGACATACCCTTTGTGGGAGGGAGTGTTTCGCTGGTGGAGCTGACTCTGTTACCTGGCCGCCATGTGCCAAACCTGGTCAATGGCTCAGAACTGTGCTGGGAATATGACACAAGATCCCAGCCATGGAAGTGCACTTCATGCCCTGCTCATGGGTGGTTTGCTGGGTTGAGCAAGCAGCAGGCAAAGGCCCTCCTGGAAAAGGCAAGCCTGGAGTTCAACAGGCAGATCCCTCAGATGCCACAGGAATTTTCTGAGGGGACAGAATCATCTGGGTGCGGCGATTTGATGAAGAGCAATAAATACTAGCTGCATTTGTACCCAGAAGTTAGCCTTCAGGTGGCAGACAGAGAAAAGATTTGTTTTCTAGCGGCAAACAGACCGTGCACTCTGATCGGGAATCTACCGCACTCCTTCCCATCGCACAATGTCAACCACCACGGGTAATGGCGAGAACTTCAGGTGGGCATTTCCAGTTGGGCAACTGCAGTGCCCAATGGCTGATCAGGTGCTGGTAAGGCCATTTCGGCAATGACACATCAGGAATTGGTCACCTTCTTGGGCAACCTTGTTAGGATGGAACCAGCTGAGTGGAGGCCTTTAAGAGGCTCCGCCTCCCAGGGCGGCCTTTGTGGCGCCTCAACAGGGCGGCCTTGGTGGACAGGGCCTGCATATGGCCCAAGACAGGAACTTCAGTCTCTGCTGGATTCATTTTCACAGCCCCACTTACAGGAGAAGTCAGGACTCACAGGTACTGTCAGCCCTTTGCAGTGTGCTAGGCTCACTTCATTGTGGGCAAGGCTGACTGGTTTTGATTACTCATGTCAGTCATCTTTGCCACCTGATTTGAACGTGATGGGGACAAGGCAATTGCAAAAGAGACATAAAGGTGAGCTGCAAGGTGCCACTTGATCTCCACTTGTCATTCCAATTGCTGATCGATCAACGGATGAAAACATGCCATTTTCACAGGTTCTGAAGGAAGCAACCATTTCAGACATTCTTGCGTCCCTGGCAAAGGCTTTCCCAGTGATCAAACAGGAAAAACAGACGCACATTAAACAGAAGCCGTCAAGGGGCCAAGAGGATTCAAACTCCTCGGTGGCCCTTGGGAGATCTGGTACTGGGAGTCCCTGCCATTTTCAGGTGATTTGCTTGTGTCCCACTCATAATCAGTTTTGCATTACATGACAACATCCCAGGGCCATGTTCCATTGAAGGCAACAAGAAGCACATACAGGCCAGCAATACTGCCAATTCAAGTCTCTCAGGAGCTGCCCCATCATCAGCAGATGCACCACTCAAGAGGCCAAGAGGCAGCCAATTTACCAGTCTTGCAATTGGGAAGAAGGGACTGGACGTTCTTGGGAACCAGGGCGTGTGACAAGGAAGAGCGAGGATGAGGATGCCTATTGAGATGGGGGTGTCACAGAAATTATTCCCCCCCTGCCTATATCACCCCCCCCCCCCCCCCCCCCCCCCCCCCTTCTTTTGTAATCACACTGCAATTCAGATCCAAACCCCAGCTTGAGTTCATCATCATATCTCTATATATTATATTTTTCTTACACAAAGAACATGAACCATCTGCAGCATCAGTCTGAAGGCCGAACAAGCTCAAATCTAAAGTCAGGCATGTATGGCTCCATTGTGATCTTGGTGAATTTGAATAGGTCGCATCTGTACTCCCTGCAGAAGTTGCCAGCAGGCTGGACAAAGTGGAAGCGATGGCCCCTCATCATCTGCTCCACAATACCATCGCACTGTGAATGCTTGGCTATGAACACCAATGCCACACATGCATAGACACCACAGTCATTATCTGTTTCCCTGCTGTACCCAGTCCTCACTCACCACAAATCGCTTCTGCTGCAATTGTAGATCAATTCCAGCCAGTATGTGCAATGCTTTTGCACAGTGAGACACTGCATCAATTAATCTGTTCTTTCCCGCCAAAAATCATGATGGCGCCATTGTAATCTTTCTTGATAAAACCCTTCATGGTCTCTGGGCCTAACACCATCGGAAACAGTAGCGGCGTAAAAAACAATATCATCAGCCAA
Source organism: uncultured Pseudomonadota bacterium (assembly GCA_963765965.1). GTDB lineage: Bacteria > Pseudomonadota > Gammaproteobacteria > Methylococcales > Methylomonadaceae > Methylomonas. Next base: position 35,837 of record CAVXZR010000060.1, on the reverse strand, counting down.
ATCATAAAATGTTTTCCCATACTGATTAGTCCAACATCCGAGCCAATGTCAGCCTCTTAAAAAATTCAATCTGTTGATCTGACATGACCTGATACCTAATGCGTAATAATGGGCAGCCGCCCTTTAATGACACGCCCACCGGCTATTGATGCGATGTAATGGAAATTAGGCAAATGCCCCAGCAGGTGTTGCGGAAACAGATCGTGCTCACCAAAAGATAATGACTGCCCATTGTTACCGGAATAATTGACAATATTTTCGGAAGTATTAACTCCGCTGGACATATTCTGTTGCACCGTCTTGATCCAGGTTTGCCCAAAGGTTTTAACCACAAACTTCTGGGTTTCTCCGTCTTTAATACGCAGAGTAATCAGGTTGTTGCAGTTACCGACTACCTGTCTGGCCCGCGCTTCGTCACCCAGCCTGGCGACAATATCCGGCAACGTTTGAGTGGCCATGACTACCTGGAAACCGGCGCCGCGTCCTTTGTTGAGAATTTGGATGAAGGGTAAATTGACCACCTCGGCCGCTTCGTTGACGAACATGGATATACGCCCTGGTTTATTGCCACTGTTGTAGATCATCCCGGCAACCGATGCGAAGTCAGCCAAGATGATTGAGCCTATGGCCGACGACACTATTGAGTCTGATAAGGAATCCAGTCCCACGTACAGCACATGCTTACCAGCGACTATATTTGAGGTATCAAGGATAGGCCGGTGATCACTTGAGTCCGCTTCGTTTGGCGACAATAGATCGCCTAATTCACCCGAGGTGAGCATATTCAGCACCGGAATCAGCGAAGCGATCATCTTCGAAAAGTGCATACGGTTGTGTTCGACTAACGAGAGCAAGCCATCTATGCCCTCCGAACCATTCGGGCCATTGCTCCAGGTGGTTCTATACCATTCCACGATAGCCAACCAATCGGGATTGGTAATGCTTTCCATTTTTTTAGCCTTCCCGGCTTTTGCTTTATCAAAAAAAGGTTCGGCACTGGTTTTCCAGTCAGGATCAACCCGCTCTGCATGGGCTTGTATCGCTTTCACCAATAAGGATTCGGCACCACCCTCAATGTAATAGCGCAATTGTTTAATGGACGGCCGCTTTCCGGTTTCAATGAGGCCTTGGGCTACCAAGTTGAGCGCACGGAATGCAAACGCTGTAAACGCATCGGAACCGCCTGTTTGCGAAGGCAACAAAGCTGCTATCCGCGAGGCGATTTCGGTTGTGCGTGTGAAATTGCGCATGGGATCGAGACGGATAGATGTTCTGGGAAATGCCGGATGAAAAAACAGGAATGCATCATCCCGCCCTGCTCGCCGACATTCGAGTTCCATGCGATCCCGTAATTCCTTATCCCCTTTGGGATCGAGCATAATGACGGTATCGCCGCGATGTATGGCTTGCGTAACCATCACTTCGTAAGCGCGGGTTTTTCCGGCACCGGTAGTGCCAAACATGATGGTATGACCTTCAAGCGATTTGAGAGGTACATTGATATCCTTTTCTTTGCCCATGTTGAGGCCATGTATCCATGGGCTACCCGGATGTTCATTGTCATGGCTTGATTTGATGTCCGACAACATGTAATCGACCGCACGCTGAGTGTGAGTCGGCGTCCAGTCGAATCCCCAGCCAAACCACATCATGGCCGGTTTGCTGATTTTCAACAGCTTGCCGACTTCCATAAACGTCAGCATTGCGCCCAATTTGCCGCGTCCAAATAATCCAATGCCTTTCGCAGCCGACTGCAAGGTCAAAAATCCAAAGCTCACCCAAGGAATCAACATTGTATTTCCACCAGGGAGCACAAGGTAAGCCGTAAAGGTGGTTGCCATAGCAGCAAACCATGCACCGGCAATATACAACTCGTAAGGTTTTCGGATGTAAGGGTCGTAATGATTACTTGCCATCTAACAAATCCGCCTTGACCAGAAAATACCGCGACTTCGGCTTCCCTGAACTATCCAATCCGGTTTCGTAACCATCGATCAGTTCCAGTAAACCGGCTGCTTTCAACGCGGACACGCAATCATTCAGTTCCAGCTTGGTATTTTTGAGCCCAGCTCCCATCACTTTTGTCATGCCGCCAGGTCTTTTTTCAAGGAATTCCGTCGACAACTTTTTCAAACGGTTCAGTATCAACACTGCTCTTCCGGATTGATCGTTATGATCCGGTTTTGGTATCTTGTCGATCAGTTCGATTTGCTTTGCTTTTGACTTCTTGTTTGAATCGTTATCAATCAGTACTGTATCGTCGTGGCATCCGATATCTTCGGAAAGAGGGTAATCGGCGGCGTAGTCATCGTCGTAATGATTGGCGGCCGATGAAAATGACTCCTCACTAGAAAGCGCTTCAAGTTCAGGTTCATCTTTGATAACGCTCGGTATATTCTGAACGCCTTTAGGTATGACCACTGAATCAGTTTTTTTTCCAAACAGAATATCCATGTCGACCGGTTCAAAATCGGTTTTCTGTGAATCCCTAATGGATTCTGCCGGACTTCCAATTTGTGAAGGTGTATCCTCGTCGAACTTATTGTTCTGTATTTCAGGTTTTTTTTCAGCGATGGGAGCTAAATTTATGTCGTTTAGGGCATTAGCCAGAGTCGATTGGATAGGAACATAATCCTGGGGTAGTGACGGAGCTTCTTTTGTGCCAGCTTTATTTTCCTCGTCATCCACTACTTCGATCATGAGATTACCGAGTAGCGGTTTAAACTGGTTTTTGACGAACAAAATTTCATGTCGGATTAATTTTAGCGCCACGATTTGCTTTTTTTCGTCACTATCGGCAACAGGCACTGCGATATCGAACAGGTATCCATTCAGACCGTTATTGCTTTCGATAATCTCGGCGTCCAGCATGATTTCCGCTAAAATCTCCTGCGTACTGGGGGAAAATGGACACTCAGACTCTTTTAGCTGATATTGCATATCGCTAGCCGCCAATGGCCAAACTAGAAACACCCCGTCCTGACCATACCAAATCCGGCCGTTATCTTCGTTCGGCGCCCAACGTTTTTTATTCAACAAATACCGCATGGCGTCGATCAACCAAGGCTCAAGGTGCATCCCCGCCAAAGGTTTTCCGTAGCGCCCGGCGTGACTCCACTCATCACGCTCCATGATTTTGTATTTCACTTGATCATTGATTTTAGCTAAGGGATTCGTAAAGTCGGTCTGATCGTGTAGCGCCGCTAACAGAGTTTTGTATATCGCCTTCTCGCCTTGCGCCAGAATTTCAGCCTGTTGAGTATTGATGGCCTTGCCTGCCAGGATATAGATCATCGAGCGATCTTCTTTTGCGCTCCAGCGAATTTGGTAGCGTTTAAGATTATTCCGACGCAGCCATTCATAGAGCGACTCGGTTCCAGGATGCCATTCGAATCCTGCATCTTCAGCGTAAACTGATATTGTCGAGATGGATGTTATCGCTTCGCTAAATAAGCCATTCAGAAAGGCGGCATGAGCCCACAAAACTTCGTATTCCTTACGAATCTCCGGCGTAGCGCGGGTCAGTATCCGGCGTTCCGCATAGCGGATCGAACTGAGAGACACCTCTAGGCAAAAAGCGAATAAGCCTCCCGGCAATTTGAAGTGTGTTTTTTCAGACGCCGGCAATAGATGCGTCATTTCAGCCAGATGTCGTATCGGCGACAAAACTTTGGCCTCAACTTCCTTTTTATTGTGCGCACCCGCCATCCCTCGGGCCAAAATAATCTGCTTGATCATTTCATCGTTTTTTCGGATCAGTATTTCAACTGGTATAACCGGTATACCTTGTGGAAACCCCGGCAACCGGTGGAAATATTCTTCCAAGGCCTCTTCGTCGAAAACCTCAGGAACCACGTTTTCCAACGGCAGCTGTGTCTGATTTTTCCCGAATAATTTAGACACAATTTTTTTGATCATGACTTACCCTGCGTTCAATGGCGTATCCAATGTCAATCGCCTGTTGCACCTTCGAACCCTACGAAATTACAGGCCTCTGCCGGTGTCAATCCATCGTCATAACAATCTCGCCAAACTTTTGCATAATCTGAATTTTTTCCCTTTGTTTTGGCGTATTGACTCAGCACTAAATGCCATTCGGTAAAATCGGCGTTGTGTTTTGTTAATTCGTTTTCTATTTGAATGTCCGAGAAGATGTGCATATATCTGTAATTAGATTGTGGCTGTTTGATTATTAGACACTCTGACCATGGTGAACCGTGACCGCGTTTCCCCCTTGTTGCTCATTTGTACGCCGATGACATGGAAAGGTTTGACGTATTGCAAAGCTTTCGATTCTATTTTCATTTTCCGCACCAGATTATCCCAATACATCTGGTCAACGCCGAGTACGATTTTGGTTGCCACATTACTAAAAAAATCTTCTGAAAAGTGGGTTGGTGACTGGCTGGCGCAAACCAGGCCTAAACCAAATTTCCGACCTTCTTTTGCAATGGTGTTGAGAATGTTGTTTTGGTCGTCGCGGAAAAACAAATGAGCCTCGTCAATGATGATTATATCGCGTAACATTCCCTCGGTTTCTCGACATACCAACCCTTTTTCCAATGCTGTTGAGAACAGCTCCTGCAATCTGAATTCGACAAACAGTCGCCTTTCATCTTCACGTAAAGCGGTGATGTCGTAACGCCAGATTGGGTTGGCCGCATCAAAAGGTGCGGCTTGACTTTTGAATATGCCGCTGGCCTTTAGGTTTTCAAAGCGCTCGACAACCGACTTCAATACTTCTTTCGACTCGTACTTGATAAAATCTTCCAGTTCTCTGCCAGTCTCAAGATTCTCGATGTACTCTTTGTACGAACGCAGGGCACTGGAACGCAGTTCCAAAACTTTATCGGTTAAACCACCATCGGGTTCTGCATCCGGATGGCTGAGTTGTTTTGCAATCTTATATAGCTTGGAGTTGACCTTGTTTAGCTCTTCGAGCGCCCTGCCCGACTTTGTATCGCTGCCAATGATCAATTGCTTAAGTTTTCCGAAGGCATAACGGCAGGCATCGTCCATGGTTGGATAGCGTTTGGGATGTTTCCGCTGATAACCGTCATCCAACACCCATGATTTATAGTTGTCCGCAAAAAAACCGTTTGCTGCGTAAAGATCGGTAATCAAATGCCGCATCACCGCCTCCTGCCTTGATCCTAAGGGCTGACGGCCATTGATGGTAGCGATAAAATCCTGTACGCGTTTTCTGACACCGCCGAAATGTTGATCTGAGCTGACAACAAACGGATTCAGCCCGTATTCAGTGGATTCCGAAAACCGGATCGATGAAGCTTCTTTCAGATCGATATCACCATGTACATCCATAATGTGGATCCGTGGCGCCGGTGAAAATCGACTGATTTGCTGAATTGCTCGCTTAAGAAACGTGGTTTTACCCATACCCGTTTTGCCCATGATGAGCATGTGGGCGTTGACCAATTGATGAAAATCACAATGGATTTGTGATGTTTGATTTTTCGATAAAAGATAATCGTCATCACCAAGAACAATCTTCATTTTTAAACGTTTTCAAAATATTGAACAGCTATTTTAAAAGGGCGATTGTTCTTGTGTAGGGAGAAAGGCTGCCAAAATCAGCCTGTCTTGTTAACAATTTGGCTATAGATTTCAATCAAATTGATCAGCACTTCTGGGAATACCTCTGCCCATTTGACTGTTGCATAACGTAAAATTAGCCAACATCAGCGATGCTGGGCTTTCAATCGTAAGACAATCCTTCAACAATGAACTCAAGAACTACTTGCGGTTGTTCCTATTCCGGATCGTGACCGCGAAGAATTCCAGAAAGCGCCATCCGGTATTTTTGCCGGCGCTGGCAATGAGTCCCGGCACGGTCGTCTGACGACCGTCGATCCTGACCGGCATTTGCCGCTCCGGACCCTCCGGCTTACGGAACGCCGGCATCGTGCCACTCAAAATCTTGTTCATGCCCCTTCCCTTGATGCTTCAGCTTAACGTAACATAACGTCCTTATGTTACATTAAGAATCAGAGTAGGGGGTATGACTTTTTATAATTTTTGTCGCCTTGAAATAACCGCCCACAATAAAAAAACCAATTCGGCTGGATGGGTTACGGAAATCATCAGCCAGTGTTTGCAGGGCTATTGGGAAATCAAAAACTTTAGTTGTTAGTTAAGCACACGGTTTTTGCGTTTCTGTAAAAAATAACGTTCCAATTTTTGAAAATAAGCATGAACTCCATAAAGAAATCCTCCCACTATCAGCAGTGCAAAATACCAATGCTGTCTGACATAGGCCAATATGCTTAATATTTCCTCTCCATAAAGATAAGTAGGCGTTATGATGATTGTGGCCCATACCCATGCGCTGATAAGGTTAATCAAGGCAAACTTTTTTGCCGAATAATTAGTAATACCAATCGACATTGGGATAATGGTCCGTAAACCATACATATATCGCTGCATAAAAATAATAAGCCAGCCATACTTTTTTAAAAGCAAATACGAAATTGCAACCTTACGTCGCTGACTATGCAGTTTTCTACGAATAAATCCTTTACTCAAGTTTAGACAATCATCGACTCTCGCTCCGTACCGAGTTAACAACCAAAGATGAAAACTTAAGCGAACCAGCCGCGTTCATTCGCGGTAGTCAGTGTCATTGTCGTAATCGCGGATCAGCACGCTCATCAGGGAAGCAGAATATTTGAGACTTCTTATCAAAACCGCTACGAAAGTGAAGTCCGGTAAATTCAACCCGCAGCCATTGAGCGATGAGCCCCGCTGTCAAGGGTTGTTTAAGCCGCCAAGGGGCAATCACTTGAATCGGAAAACTAGCATCGGCTGTCAATGCGAGTAAATGGGCGAGAGTCCATGCAGTTGAGCGGATTTGCATCCACAATTCAAGTGCAGTCCGGGTTTGTTGCCAAAGATTAGCAATACCCCACCAGCGTTTTAAGTTATGGAAAAGCGGTTCAACTCCCCAGCGACCGGCATAAAAATCTACGATCATTTCAGGTGTTAAGGCCACTTCGGTTGCCAGCAACAAGCGAGGTTTAGACCATGAGTTTTTCTCAGCGTCGAAGAATTCGCACCAGACGGCGCGAACTGGCAAGCCTTTTAGGAAACGCGCCAGAGCCAGCACAGACCGAAGTCGGACGGTCTGTTGTTTACCATACAGGAAGAGTGTTTGAGTAATGGTAGGCAGTGCATCGATCGCCTCACGCGTCAAACGTTGACCATATTTTCGTGGGCGACCACGTTGTCTTAACGTGGCAACTGGCGGTAAAAACAAAGCCGTATCGTAACGTGCTTGAGCGACAACCTGAATGCCGCGTTCAAGCAAAGGCAACACTAAACGCGCACGCATAAACCAGGAATCGAACAGCATTCGCATGGGTAGTCTGCACTGGGGCGACAAGGCGCGAACTAAAGCCAGTGCCAAATTCAATTTATTGCGCTGACCGCTAGTGGGTACAGAGCGTGAGAGGAGAGGTAAAACCAGTTTGGAATGGTTCAAGCCCTGAACACAAATACCTAGTGTCAGCCAGCATTGAGACAATAAGTACTCAGGACGATTATTTTTATGGGCGTGATCATGACGAAGCATAGACCCTGGAGCAATTTTGGAATGCCGGGGAACCAAAGAATCATCCAGCACGAAATGAATCGATTGGAGTGGCAATACCTGCTGGATCAAGGAAAATAGGGCGCGGGCAAGCGGCACCAAGCGGACGCTGCCGCGTTCGATCAGCTTATAATAGGTTGTCCAATGCTTTTCCCGGCAGATGGCGGAAATGGCGCGAGTCACCCAGCCTTCCGGCGAAATCAGGCAGGCACAAAGCAATTCAACAAAGGTTGCGCGGGACCGGATGGGAACAGCCGGTAGCAAAAAAGTAATCCATTGAGAGAGGAATTGGCGAGCTTGATAGGTGAAAGACATAAGCGAAACCGTGGGCAAATAAAATGCCCATTGGCCGCACCCTAAAAAATACTTTTAAGTCAAAAGTATTTTTTAGGGTGCGGCTGCGCGAATTTGATGCTTTGTCAAGTATTTTTTTAATTTTTCGATTTTTTTTACGCATAAAAAAACCGTCGTACCCGGAAGGGCGACGGTGAATGTCTAAACTTGAGAATCCTTTATTAAAGCGTCCAATATAAAAATAGATTTGGTCGCCAGCGAAACCACCTAGGCCCGCCACAAAGATCGACATAACGTAGTTCATGTCGCCGGTATGAGTCATAACCCCAGCCATGACCAGCCCCACTTCTCCTTCCACTATGCTCCAAAAGAACAAAACAATGTAACCGTATTCCTTAAGCCAATCGATAAATAGTTCTTCCATAAAATCCTTAAAATTCTTGAATTGGGGTGTTTATAGTAATCGCTGACGCGAATAAGACTCGCCAAGCGAGTGCCGATCTTCGCGATATAAAAAACAGGCTAATCCTTGTGTTTATTTTCCGCTACGCCCGCACGGTTAATGTCTTCGACGCCCGGATGCATCCTGCGGCTTACGTCAGGACCCAACAAGGGATCCGAACATTGATCCACACTGACTTGGCGCGCTTATCGGGAGGCCTTGCAGGTTTTCAAGTAAACCCGCCCGGCTCCTGTGCGCTATCCATGACTAAAAACCATCACTCCGACCGGGCTCCGTTTCCACGGTTTTCAGCGAACGACTTATCGATCTAGGTGGTCGATTAGCGCACGCATTTTGGTGATGGTATCTCTGTAATCCCCTTTACAAAAAATACCCGACCCAACTACGAATGTGTCTGCGCCGGCATCTGCAACAGAGCGAATATTCTCGATTTTTATGCCGCCATCTACTTCCAAATAAATTTCGCGTCCGGTTTCCTGTTGATGATGATCGATGCGCTGCCGAACTGCACGAATTTTATTAAGCGCCTCTGGGATGAATGATTGACCGCCAAAACCAGGATTGACCGACATAATCGTAACCAGATCCAGCTTGTCCAACGAAAAGTCGAGATAATGAAGCGAGGTTGCCGGATTGAATACCAATCCAGCTTTGCAGCCGTGTTCATGGATCAAACTGATCGTGCGGTCGATGTGTTCTGACGCTTCGGGGTGAAAGCTTATCCGGTTAGCACCGGCCTTGGCAAAATCCGGAATGATACGATCGACAGGTTTAATCATTAAATGGACATCGATCGTCACCCTCGCATAAGGCCGAATAGCTCGGCAAACCTGCGGGCCCATTGTTAAATTCGGTACGTAATGGTTGTCCATTACATCGAAATGAATCCAATCGGCACCGGCCGCAATCACGTTACGCACTTCTTCGCCAAGACGGGCGAAGTCTGCAGACAATAAGCTGGCAGCAATACGGTAGGCCATAGTTCTTTACCTTAAGCGTTGCCACAAACGGAAGGCCGTCGGCGTGGCAACCATCGTCGTGTCGGATTGATCGGATTGTTTCGTCTGAACCGCGTCGATGGAAAGCGCGCGAATGGTATTGATGCAAAGTTGGTCGAGTTGTGCCGGCTTCATGACAGTTTACTTAAGTTGACGATAGCGCCGAATCAAGGCGTTGGTCGAACTGTCATGTTTTAGCGGCGGCTCCTCTGAGATTCCTAACTCTGGGATGATTCGTTCAGCCAATGCTTTGCCCAATTCCACGCCCCATTGATCAAATGAGTCGATATTCCAGATGATGCCCTGAGTGAAAACACTATGCTCGTAGAGCGCCACCAGACACCCTAATGTTTCCGGGGTCAGCCGTTCGGCAAGCAAGGTGTTGGTGGGGCGGTTGCCTTCAAAAATGCGGTGCGGTGCTAGCCAGACCGGCGTTCCCTCAGCTTTCACTTCTTCTTCCGTTTTACCGAAAGCCAGCGCCTCGGTCTGAGCGAACAGATTCGCCATCAATTGGTCGTGATGGTCCTCCAGCGGATTCAATGTCTGGCAGAAGCCAATAAAGTCGCACGGAATCAGCTGGGTGCCCTGATGGATCAGTTGATAGAACGAATGCTGGCCTTTGGTGCCTGGCTCACCCCAATAGACGGGCCCTGTTTGATAATCGACTCTCGTACCATCAAGCGTGACGTGTTTGCCGTTACTTTCCATCGTCAACTGTTGAAGGTAGGCTGGAAAGTGGTTCAGGTATTGCTCATAGGGCAGCACCGCGACGGTTTGCGCAGCAAAGAAATTGTTGTACCAGATTCCAAGCAGACCCATCAAGACCGGTAGATTTCGGTCGAATGGCGAGGTACGGAAGTGCAGATCCATGGCGCGGTAGCCGGATAGCATCGCGTAGAAATTTTCCGGTCCGATGGCGAGCATGGTTGATAGACCAATCGCCGAATCCATTGAGTAGCGGCCTCCATCCCAATCCCATAAGCCGAACATGTGCTTGATGTCGATGCCAAATTTAGAAACGCCTTCGACGTTGGTCGAGACGGCAACAAAATGTTGGGCTATAGCGCTTTCGTCACCGAGTTTACGCAAAACCCATTCGCGAGCGGCATTGGCGTTGGTCAACGTCTCAAGTGTTTTGAAAGTTTTCGAGCAGACAATAAATAACGTTTCTTCAGGGTTGAGGTCGCGTGTTGTTTCTACAAAATCGGTGCCGTCGATGTTTGATATGAAGCGGAATACCATGTTGCGATGACTGTAGTGGCGTAGTGCTTCATAAGCCATGACCGGCCCAAGATCCGAGCCGCCGATACCGATATTGATCACATTACGGATCGGCAGACCGGTAAACCCAAGCCATTCGCCACCATGAATCTTATGTGTGAAATCGGCCATTTCATCAAGCACCGCGTGGACTTCGGGCACGATGTCGATGCCATTGAGCATGATTCGTTCTTCTTTAGGCGCGCGCAGCGCCGTATGAAGCACCGCGCGTTGCTCTGTCACGTTGATTTTCTGACCAGTGAACATCGCTTCGATATGTTCACGCAAATTGCAGGCTTCGGCCAACTGGATGAGCAACTGAAGCGTCTCATCTGTGATGCGGTTTTTTGAATAGTCGAGGTAAAGTCCGCAGGCTTTGGCGGTAAATCGCTCACCACGCTGAGGATCGTCAGCGAATAGCTGCCGCAAATGTAGCATACGAACTTTCTGAAAATGCACCTGTAGCGCCTTCCAGGCCGGGTGCGCTGTTAGAGACGGCGGCGGGATTGCAAGAGGTTCGCTCATAATTTGTTCGCTCCTTGTTGACTGGATGGCTTACGCACTCGTTGCGCTGTGACGCGTGAGCATTGTTGAATAAATCAGTTTTTTAACCTTCAATGTAATTATTGCTTGAGTCAATGTTTAGCAATACCAGCAAACTTAAATGCAGTCTGTGCAGTTGCGTACAAAGGCTAATAAATTGCTTATTCAGTCGAATTAGTTTTTGAGTCAGTGGATGCTAATCAACCGCTGAAAACCCTGGAAGCGAAGTCCTGCCAAAGCGAAGGTTTTTAGTCCTGGATAGCGCACAGATGCCAGGCGGGTTCGCTAGAGAACCTGCAAGGCATCCCGATAGGCGCGTAGAGTCAATTGGAGCCCATGTTCCGATCCACTTGCTGGGTCGGAACGGGGTGACGAGGACGAATTCGGGCTGAAGTGGGGGGGATAGCGGAAAATCAGCACAGGGATAGCCTGATTTTTATATCGCGAAGATCGACACTCGCTTTAGAAAAAATTCTTGTACTTTTTATGGGATTGAAATAGTGGACTGGCGGGCTAAAGTGCTTAACGAAGAGGGTTTCCCTCCGGAGTATCTGGAATTAGAGTTGACTGAAAGCGCTCTGATGGAAAGGAAGTCGGCAGCGGTGGTTATTCTTCGAGGGTCAAGAACTTTAGGTGTAAGTTTAGCCATTGATGATTTTGGTACCGGTTATTCCACCTTGTTTCAGGATGCAGAATGGCGTTCTGTTTCCCCCCAATCCTCAGTCTTCCCCTTGTCGCACAAATGTTCGAAGATGTATAGCCCATCGAAATTCTCATTCACTCCACCAGTATAAGCATCACCTACAGCGTATGTCAAAACGAGCCGTGGCCTAGCCTCGCGGAACGCAATTTTCTTTTTGACACATGAGTTCCTTGGAAATCGGCAATTTTTATTTCATTTTCTAAGTTTGGTAGCGCACAGAAATCATTTGCTGTCACCCGTATCTTTTGATCCATAAACTAAGCATGGCGGCATTTGACATGGCGTCAATTTCAGTTCCCCTAGTGCAACAGACGCGAAGGGGATCCCCTTTCTCAAACAAGGAGATTCATGATGCAGATCGGTATGATTGGCCTAGGACGAATGGGCAGCAATATGGTGCGGCGACTGATGCAGGGAGGGCACGAATGCGTGGTCTATAACCGTCACGTTGAAGCCATCAAGCAACTCCAAGGCGAAGGCGCTGTCGGGTCGGTTTCGCTTCAGGATCTTATCGCCCGCATGACCCAGCCACGCGCAGTTTGGTTGATGGTGCCGGCGACGATAGTCGATGAGATGCTAGCGCAATTGGCGCCGCTGCTTGCGGTGGGCGATATCGTTATTGATGGCGGCAATTCCTATTACCACGACGACATTAGACGTGCGGCGGAATTGCAACAGAAGGGGCTGCATTATGTGGATGTGGGCACTAGCGGCGGCATCGCTGGGTTGGAACGAGGCTTTTGTTTGATGATCGGCGGCGAGAAGGACATTGTCAAGCACCTTGGCCCGATCTTTGCCACCCTAGCCCCCGGGATTGGCTCCGCACCAAGTACCCCAGGCCAGCACGAGCCCGACGACACAGCTGAACAAGGCTATTTACATTGCGGTGCGCACGGAGCGGGACACTTCGTCAAGATGGTCCACAACGGGATCGAATACGGTCTAATGGCGGCGTATGCCGAGGGCATGAATGTTCTGCGCAATGCCAATATCGGCAAGCTTACACACGATAGCGATGCCGAGACCACGCCAATGCGCAATCCGGAGTTTTACCAGTATGAGCTGGATCTGCCCAAGATCGCGGAGGTCTGGCGACGCGGCAGTGTGGTGGCGTCATGGCTACTTGATCTGACGGCGGCGGCGTTGGTAGATGATGCCGATCTCTCTGGGTTCTCGGGCCGTGTGTCGGATTCAGGCGAGGGTCGCTGGACAGCGCTAGCCGGTATTGATGAGGGAGTGCCAACGCCGGTCATCAGTGCTGCGCTATTCGAGCGCTTTGCGTCGCGTGGCGATGCCGACTATGCCAACCGGCTTCAGTCCGCCATGAGAAAGCAGTTTGGTGGTCACGATGAGAAGAAATAGGGGTATGAGATGAATCGTCAAAATAGCCTTACGACGCAGGCAGATGCACTGGTGATCTTCGGCGTGACTGGCGACCTTGCTCATAAAATGATCTTTCCTGCGCTCTACGAGATGATCAAGAGCGGCGCACTCAATATACCGGTGATAGGCGTCGCCTCATCGAAGTGGAACCTAGCGCAACTGCGCCAAAAGGCAACCGATAGTATCAATCAATCCGGTAAAATCGATGACGCGGACGCCCTAGACCGCCTCCTTTCTCTACTTCAGTATGTGGGCGGCGATTACAACGACCTGGACACGTTCAACGCACTTAAGCAGGCGCTGGGCAATGCCCAGCGCCCAGCGCATTACCTCGCCATCCCTCCGGCTCTTTTCGGGACGGTGATGAAATGGCTCGCCGCCGCAGGCCTTACCGAACAGGGGCGCGTTATCGTGGAAAAGCCGTTCGGACGCGATCTTGCCTCCGCACGCGAACTCAACCGCATTGCGTTGTCGATGTTCCCGGAAAACTCCATATTCCGCATCGACCACTATCTGGGTAAGGAGGCGATTATGAATATCCTCTATTTCCGTTTTGCAAATTCGTTCCTTGAGCCGATTTGGAACCGCAACTGTGTATCCAGTGTACAGATCACCTTGGCTGAGGACTTCGGCGTGAAACAGCGCGGCGCGTTTTACGAGAGTGTCGGCTGTCTGCGCGATGTCATTCAGAACCACCTGTTCCAGATTGTTGCGCTACTGGCCATGGAGCCGCCTGCTTATCAAAGCTTTGGCGCTGTTCACAGCGAGAAAGCTAAGGTATTCCAGGCTATGCGTGCTCTGCACCCGGACGATGTGGTGCGAGGCCAGTACACAGGCTACCTAAATGAATCCGGTGTGGCAAAAGATTCTGATGTTGAGACGTTCTGTGCTCTGCGGCTTTTCATTGACTCTTGGCGTTGGGAGGGGGTGCCATGGTACCTACGTTCCGGCAAATGTTTGGCTACAACAGCCGCCGAGGTTCTGGTGGAGTTAAAGCCGCCGCCACAAAGATTGTTTGACGATTCCGCGCCAGTGACCGGGCGATCCAATTATCTGCGATTCCGGCTTTCTCCCAATTCAGCTATCGCCATTGCGGCGCGGGTCAAACTCGCCGGGAAAGAATTCGTCGGCGAACAGCGCGAGTTGTACCTGCTGGATGACCAACCCCTAGAAGAAACCCCTTACGAGAGATTGTTAGGTGACGCTATATCCGGCGACGGCTCACTGTTCATACGGGAAGATGCGGTCGAGGCTGCCTGGGCGGTGATCGATCCAATCCTGAGCACACACCACAAGGCTTATTTCTACAAACCTGGCAGTTGGGGACCGAACCAAGTTGACGCGCTCATAGCGCCACATGGAAGCTGGCACAATCCCCAATTGGTGAGGGCGTAAAATCACACCGTTGCAATAAACATCGTTCCAAGGTCGGACGATTACGAACTTTGCAACTAAGTATTGGAAATGCTGTCTATGTTCGGTAGCGTACTGAAATGAATTCACTGCCACCCTTATCATTCGCTGCTTGCAACAAAGCCTAAGGAATAGTAGACATGAACTCAATGGCATCTTTCGCTGTTCCACAGCCCCTATGATCGCGACCGACCTGCTGCAATTGATCCTTTATTTCACAGCAGTAGTGGCTATTACCGGCTTCATGCTCGGCGGCGCCTACCTTTTGGGGCAAAAGCACCGGGCAAAAGCAGCAGATGAACCCTTTGAGTCCGGCATTGTTCCGACAGGCGATGTTCATCTGCGCTTTTCTGTGCAGTTTTATTTGCTCGCCATGTTTTTTGTGATTTTCGATATGGAAAGCGTCTTTTTGTTTGCCTGGTCAGTGGCGTTTCAGGAAACAGGCTGGTCCGGTTTTTTTGAAGCCTTAATCTTCATTAGTATATTGATCGCCGCTTTGTTTTACCTTTGGGCTATCGGCGCTCTTGACTGGCGCACCCGGAGACAGCAACTTACGATCACAGCAGATCATAGGAGAGATGATGCACTGGACTCTAAGTAAAGCAAAGACCGATCCTGCGCCTAAAGCCGAGCGACAAAGCTATGAAGATGCGGTACAGCGCAATTTCCTGTTCGCCAAACTTGAAGATATGGTCGCTTGGGGGCAATCCCATTCCGTCTGGCCTTTTAACTTTGGTTTATCCTGCTGCTACGTAGAAATGGCGACCGCCTTCACCAGCCGGCATGACATTGCCCGTTTCGGCTCCGAAGTGATCAGAGCGTCGCCGCGTCAGGCGGATCTCATCGTCATTTCAGGCACGGTTTTCCGCAAAATGGCCCCGGTGGTCAAGCGGCTTTACGATCAATTGTTGGAGCCGCGCTGGGTCATCTCCATGGGTTCCTGCGCTAACTCCGGCGGCATGTATGATATCTACAGCGTGGTGCAAGGGGTCGACAAGTTTTTACCGGTGGATGTTTATGTACCCGGCTGCCCCCCGCGGCCGGAGGCATTACTGCAAGGATTATTGCTGCTACAGCAGTCTATAGGTCAAGAAAGACGTCCATTAAGCTGGGTAGCGCGGGGAACAAAGGATCATAGAACCGTCTAAACCTAGCTACCGGGATCTCTAACGGAAGAAAGGATGCAAGCTATTCAGTTGAGAAATCCTGATGAGCTATAACCCTGTCCCTGACAGTGTGCCGAAGCAAGCGGAGCAGTCTGGGGAGCACGTCAAGCGCCTTCCGACGCTACGCAAATCGTAGGCGAATTGTCGGAACGAACAGGAATCAATAAGTTTATACTGTCCAGCAGACCGGAGACGTATCAGCACTGTTTGGGTTTTACGGCAAAACCTGCATGCTATTCTCCTCTATTTTAAATTGCAGGCAACTTCACCTATGAACTGTTATTCGATCTGACGGCCATCGACGAGCGCTTGAGCGCACGCATCGACAGGGGCTTCCCGCTAGCGATTTTACCGTGGTCTATCATTTATTGTCGTTTGGCCGCAATACGGATATACGTTTAAAAGTCGCTTTGCACGAAAGCGGTTTGACGCTACCGACCATCAGTGATCTTTGGCCCTCAGCCAATTGGTATGAACGCGAAATATGGGACATGTTCGGCATCTTGTTTGAAGGACATCCACATCTACGCCGCATTATCATGCCGCCTACCTGGCAAGGCCATCCACTACGTAAGGATCATTACGCCCGAGCAACTGAAATAGAGCCCTTTAGCTTATCCGACGAGCAACAGGAAATCGAACAAGATGTTTTACGCTTCGTGCCGGAAGATTGGGGTATGCGGCATCCAGCAAAACACCGATTTCATGTTTCTGAACCTCGGACCCAACCATCCTAGTGTCCATGGCGCATTTCGCATAGCCTTGCAACTCGATGGCGAAGAGATCATCGACGCGCTTGCCTGATATCGGTTATCACCATCGCGGCGCCGAAAAAATGGGCGAGCGGCAATCCTGGCATACCTATATCCCTTACACAGATCGCGTCGATTATTTGGGCGGCTCGATGAACAATCTGCCGTATGTACTGGCCGTAGAGAAACTGGCCAGCATCGAAGTGCCGGCCCGAGCACAGGCAATCCGCGTTCTGATCTGCGAACTCTACCGTCTTGCCAGCCATTTGTTGTTTTATGGCACCTTCGCTCAGGACATAGGTCAGATGTCGCCGATTTTTTATATGTTCATCGATCGCGAAAAGGTATTCGATATTCTGGAATCGATTACCGGGGCCCGCATGCATGCCAGCTTCTTCCGTATCGGCGGCGTCGCCATGGATTTACCTCTCGGCTGGGAAAAACCTATCCGTGAATTCATTGCTTATTTACCTGGCCGTCTAGATCATTACGACAAACTGGTCATGCAAAACAGCACCATCAAAAGCCGGACGCAGGGAATCGGCGCCTATTCGACGGCAGAAGCCATTGATTGGAGCGTCACCGGCGCTGGCCTGCGAGCCACCGGTTTTGCCTGGGATTACCGCAAAGCGCGACCCTATTCCGGCTACGAGAATTATGAATTCGAGATACCCATTGGCAATAAAGGCGATTGCTATGATCGTTGCGCCGTGCGGATTGAGGAAATGCGCCAAAGCCTACGTATCATTGAACAATGCCTGAAAAATATGCCTGAAGGAGCGTATAAGGCCCTTCATCCCTTGACCACGCCCCCGACTAAAGCGCGCACGCTGCATGATATAGAAACGCTGATTCAACATTTTCTGAATGTAAGCTGGGGTCCGGTAATACCGGCCGGCGAAGCCAGCGTCACCATTGAGGCGACTAAAGGTCTAAATGCGTATTATTTAACCAGCGACGGCGGCGTAATGTCTTACCGAACCCGAATCCGAACACCGTCCTTCCCTCATCTGCAAATGATTCCGCTCATGTGCCGAGGCATGATGATTCCGGATCTGATTGCGATCTTAGCCAGCATCGATTTTGTCATGGCCGACGTGGACCGCTGACATGCAGGATTACACTGAAAAAGCCAGCTTCGATGGACTAAGTCCGACTGAAATCCAAGAGATTATCGCTGAGATGACTCATTACGAAAACAAAACCGCCGTTTCGATTGAAGCGCTAAAAATAGTGCAAAAACATCGTCGCTGGGTATCCGACGAATCTCTGATCGCCGTAGCCGAATTGCTGGATATTTCCCCGGCGCAACTGGAAGGGGTGGCGACTTTCTACAATCTGATTTACCGCCAGCCGGTCGGCAAAACGGTCATTCATATTTGTAATAGCGTAACTTGCTGGATGCTGGGTAGCGATCAGCTAAGCGAACGTTTGTGCAAGCATTTGCAGGTCGAATTGGGCGAATTGTCTGCAGACGGCGAATATACCCTATTGCCGATAGTCTGCCTAGGCGCTTGCGATCATGCCCCTGTGATAATGGTTGGAAACGAATTGCTGCTTGACATGGCCGAAACCCCTGTAAACCGGATTCTCGGAAGGTAAAGCACTATGAAAACAATGAATACGCCACTGACTAAAAACATTCATACGGATCGGGCCTTTGCTACGCTGGCCGATTATGAAAGCACCGGCGGTTATCAAGGTTTGCGCAAAGCTATTACCGAATTGCAACCGAAAGAGGTCCAGCAATGGGTGAAAGACGCCGGGTTGCGGGGTCGAGGCGGCGCCGGATTTAATGCCGGGCTGAAATGGAGTATGGTGCCGATGGACGCAGATGCCGCGCAGGTTCGCTATCTGATTGCCAACGCCGATGAAATGGAACCGGGAACCTTCAAGGATAGATGGCTGCTGGAGCAAGATCCGCATCAGTTAATTGAGGGCATGATCATTGCAGCCTACGCCATTCAAGCCAAGATTGGCTATATATTTCTGCGCGGCGAATACCGGCTTGCCGCCAATCGTCTCGAATATGCTTTGCTGGAAGCCCGTTCTAAGGGTTATCTAGGCGAACATGTTTTAAATTCCGCTTTCAACCTGGAAATCTATCTGCATACCAGCGCCGGAAGGTATATCTGCGGCGAGGAAACCGCGCTGCTCAATGCCTTGGAAGGAAAACGCGCCGCGCCACGCGCCAAACCGCCCTTCGCCGTCACCAGCGGACTGTGGGGCAAGCCGACCGTGGTTAATAACGTGGAAACCCTCTGTAACGTACCGCATATTTTACATTATGGGATCGAGTGGTATCAGAGTTTAGGACGTGGCGTCGACAAAGGCAGCAAGTTATTCGGCGTCAGCGGCCGCGTCAAGCACCCCGGTTTGTGGGAACTGCCCATGGGGACGCCGATTCGAGAAATTATTGAAGAACATGCCGGCGGTATGCGGGACGGCTATAAGCTGCGGGGTTTTTTGCCGGGTGGCGCATCAACCGACTTTTTATTGCCTGAACATCTGGATGTCCTCATGGATTACGACGCTGTCGCTAAAGCCGGCAGCCGCATGGGCACCGGCGCGATCATCGTGCTGGACGACAAAACCTGCCCGGTGCAAATGGTGCTGAATCTGGAACAGTTTTTTGCGCAGGAATCCTGCGGCTGGTGTACCCCTTGCCGGGACGGACTACCCTGGACGGTGACCTTACTAAAAGACATCATCAGAGGGCTTGGTCGTCTGGAAGATCTGGATACCTTGGCAGGTTTAACTCATCAGATGGGACCCGGAAATACCTTTTGCGCCTTGGCGCCCGGCGCCATGGAGCCATTGCAGAGTGCGCTTAAATATTTTCGCGCGGATTTCGAACGCTACATCGTCAGCGATCCGGCCTTACCGGAGTACCTCTAATGGCCCACATCGAAATCGACGCTCATAGTTACGAAGTTAAAGAGGGCGATAATCTGCTGTCCGCGTGTTTATCGCTGGGCCTGGATCTCCCCTATTTTTGCTGGCACCCGGCCATGGGTTCAGCGGGCGCCTGCCGGCAATGCGCCATCATCCAATACAAGAATGCCGAAGATAAACACGGACGCTTGGTCATGGCTTGCATGACACCAGTCACGGACGGCTTGCGGATGTCTATTACCGCCGATCAAGCGCGGCAATTCCGCGGCGCGAATATCGAATTATTGATGACCAATCATCCGCACGATTGTCCGGTGTGTGAAGAAGGCGGCGAATGTCATCTACAAGATATGACAGTCATGACCGGCCACACTGTTCGGCGTTACCGAGGTAAAAAACGCACACATCAGAACCAAAATTTAGGTCCTTTTATCAATCACGAAATGAATCGCTGTATTGCCTGCTATCGTTGCGTCCGTTTCTATAACGATTATGCCGGCGGTCAGGATTTGCAGGTCTTCGGTATGCATAATAACGTGTATTTCGGTCGCTTTGCAGACGGCGCTCTGGAAAACGAATTCAGCGGCAATCTGGTGGAAGTCTGTCCTACCGGCGTTTTCACTGACAAAACTTTCAGTGAACATTACTCACGAAAGTGGGATTTGCAGACAGCGCCTTCGATTTGCGTGCATTGCAGCCTGGGCTGCAATATTTCGCCTGGTGAACGCTATGGAACGCTCAGACGTATAGTCAACCGCTATAACAGCGAAGTCAACGGTTATTTTCTGTGCGACCGCGGCCGGTTCGGCTACGGTTTCGTCAATAGTCCCGATCGCATTCGGACCTCAAGTCTTAATAACCAACAAGTGATCACTGCCGAGATTGCACATCAACATTTTCGCCAGCTAGTGCAAACGGCCAAAGGCGTCATCGGCATCGGCTCGCCGCGCGCTTCTTTGGAAGCCAATTTTGCCTTGCGCTCGCTGGTGGGCGCCGATAATTTTTTTCTGGGTTTGGACGCTACGGAACAGACCTTATTGCAGACCATTGCCGAAATAGTGCAGAACGGGGGCATCCACTCCCCTTCCCTACGCGAGACCGAACGCGCCGACGCCGTCTTGATTTTGGGCGAAGATGTGACCCACAGTGCGCCAAGACTGGCGCTTTCGCTCCGGCAAACTGTGCGAAATGCGGCTTTTGCGATGGCTGAAAAGATGGAAATACAGCGTTGGCAGGATGCCGCAATCCGACAGCTACCGAGACAAATTCAAAGTCCGTTGTATATAGTCGGAGTCTGCGCCACCGGTCTGGATGATGTAGCCAGCGCTACTTATCACGGTAGCCCGGAAGACATCGCCCGGCTTGGCTTCGCCATTGCACATTATCTGAATAGTGAAGCGCCTGCCCCAACCGATCTGAGCGATGCGGAAAACTCGCTGGCCGCCATCATTGCAGCCGATCTGAAAAACGCAAAAAATCCGTTGGTGGTTTCGGGAACCAGCTGTTCGAGTTTGGCGATCATCCAGGCGGCATATCAGGTTGCCAAGGCATTGACGGGACCCCTTAAGCAATTGACTTTTACCCTGCCCGAATGTAACAGCTTAGGCTTTGCCATCATGGGCGGCCGGCCTTTGCAACAGGCTTTCACGACGATTGGCGGAAGTGAGGCCGATACGGTGGTGATTCTTGAGAACGATGTCTATAGACGCGCATCGCGTCCAGACGTGGATTTAATGCTGGAGTCAGCCGCTCATGTCATAGTAATCGACAGTCTGATAAATCAAACGACTGAAAAAGCCGATTTGTTGCTACCGGCTGCGGTATTCGCAGAATCCGAAGGTACCTTGGTCAATAATGAAGGCCGGTCGCAACGTTATTTTCCGGTTTACCCGGCGGCGGAATCGACGCCGGCCAGTTGGCAATGGTTAACGAACGGCATAGCGGATTGCCAATGGCGTCATCTTGATGCACTCACAGCAGCCTGCGCTGCAAAGTTTCCGGCTCTCGCCGGCATAGCCCGACTGGCGACAGATACCGAATGCGTCGGCAATGCCAATAAAATCCCCAGGCAGTCTCAGCGTTATAGCGGGCGAACCGCCATGCATGCCAACATCGATGTGCGGGAAACCGCTCAACCGCAAGATATCGAAACACCGTTCGCATTTTCCATGGAAGGCGGACAGTTGGCCATTCCACCGGCTTGGTTACCGGTTATTTGGGCGCCGGGGTGGAACTCCAATCAAGCTATCAACAAATTTCAGGCGGAAGTTGCCGGGCGTCTGCGTGGCGGAGAACTGGGCTTACGCTTGATCGAAGCCTCGGGCGATTTGGGCTGGTTTACCGAGCTGCCATCCGCCGGACAACCGGAACTCGGTCTATGGCGCATCATGCAATTACCCCATATTTTCGGTAGCGATGAGTTAAGCCGGCATTCGTTACCGATAGCCGAACGACTGCCGCCGTTTTGCGCATTGTTGCATCCGCAAGATGCCGAAGTCTTGGGAGTAGTTAGCGGCGACCCCGTTTGCATCAGCGATCTTTTAACGATTGCCAATCTAACACTTCCGGTGCAAATCGAAAAGTCACTCGCCCGCGGCTTGCTCGGCATAACGGCGGGCCAATCCGTGTCTCAAGCTATGAAAACCGGAGCCCTGGTGACAGTCACGAAAGTCTATCCGGCTCAGCAGGCTGATACGGAGCTCTCTTTATGAATACCGGTCTAGGCGGCATGGCGAATATTTTCGGTATTTTAGTATCGCTGATCCTGCTGGCAGCTGTTTTGGTCTGGGTGGAACGCCGGCTGTTAGCGGTCTGGCAGGATCGGCTCGGACCCAATCGCCTCGGGCCGTTCGGATTAATGCAGGTGGCGGCGGATATGATCAAAATGTTCTTCAAGGAAGATTGGATACCCCCCTTTGCCGACAAAGCCGTGTTTGTACTGGCGCCGACCATCGTCTTCACCACCATGCTCACCGCGTTCGCGGTTATCCCTTTTGCACCCGGCGTCGGCATCATAGACTTCAATTTCGGACTGCTGTACTTCCTGGCTTTGTCTTCGCTTTCCGTCTACAGTATCGTGCTGGCCGGTTATGCATCCAACAACAAATATGCCTTGCTGGGCAGCCTGCGCGCAGCAGCGCAAACCGTCAGTTATGAAGTTTTCATGGGCATTTCCATCATGGGTGTGGTGATGCTGTCAGGTACGTTTAACCTACGCGAGATCGTCGAAGCCCAACGAGACGGCTGGTTTATTTTTCCGCAGTTTTTTGGCTTTATGATCTTCCTGATAGCCGTGATTGCCGAAACCCGCAGAGCCCCTCTTGATTTACCTGAAGCCGAACAAGAATTGGTGGGCGGCTTTCATACCGAGTATTCCGGCATGAAATTCGGCATGTTCTTCGTCGGCGAATATATCGGCGTCACACTGAGTTCGGCGATCATCGTTACCTTGTTTTTCGGCGGCTGGCTGGGCCCCTGGTTACCGCCGCTCCTCTGGTTTTGTCTGAAAACATTGGTCGGTGTTTTGTTTTTCATCCTATTAAGGGGCGCACTTCCGCGCCCCCGCTACGATCAGCTGATGTCCTTCGGCTGGAAAGTGTTATTGCCGGGGGGACTCTTGAATCTGCTGATGACCGGCGCTGTCTTGCTGTCAATGCACCCATAAATAGGAAAAAACCATGCTAAGTCAACTGCGCTCATTATGGGAAGTTTTAAAACATACCATCGTTAAAGCGGATACGGTTAAATACCCGGAACAAAAACCGGCGCTTTCCCCCCGCTATCGCGGACGTATCATTTTGACCCGCGATCCGGACGGCGAGGAACGCTGCGTCGCCTGCAATCTATGCGCCGTGGCCTGTCCGGTTGATTGTATCGCCTTGCAAAAAACCGAGGATGAAAACGGGCGCTGGTATCCCGAATTTTTCCGCATCAATTTTTCGCGCTGCATCATGTGCGGCTTTTGCGAAGAAGCCTGCCCGACCTATGCTATTCAACTCACGCCCGATTTTGAGATGTGCGAATACGACAGGCAAAATATGGTTTACGAGAAACAACATCTGTTAATCAATGGCCCCGGTAAGTATCACGATTATAACTTTTACCGGGTCGCCGGCATGGCTATTGGCGGTAAAGTCAAGGGACAGGCTGAAAATGAAGCGCCGCCGATCGATGTGAAAACCTTATTACCCTAAGGGAGCAAAGAACATGGTTTTGATTTTATTTTATCTGACGTCCGCCGTCGCCTTGTTCGCTACGGTCATGATGATCACCCGGCTCAACGCGGTACACAGCCTACTGTACCTGATTCTGTCTTTACTGGCCGTTGGCGTTATTTTCTTTCTGTTAGGCGCGCATTTTGCCGCCGTGCTGGAAGTCATTATTTATGCCGGCGCTATTATGGTGCTATTTATTTTCGTGATCATGATGCTCAATCAAGGCCAAAAAACCCTAGCTCAGGAACGTCTTTGGCTAGAACCTGGCATTTGGATCGGACCGTCGGTGTTGGCGCTGATCCTCTTCGCCGAAATCGCGGTCATTATTGCTCAGGCTGGCGGTGCCCAATCCAGCCAGATTATCAACGCAAAGCAAGTCGGGATGGCATTGTTCGGGCCTTATCTGTTAGCGGTGGAATTGGCCTCGATGTTGCTGCTTGCCGGACTGGTCGGCGCTTACCATCTCGGCAAACCGATCATCAAGTCAGCGCAGTCGGGTGAGAATTCATGAACGGCATACCGATGGAACAAGGTCTATTGCTGGCTATCGCCTTATTCGTACTGGGATTGATCGGCGTGTTGGTGAGGCGTAATTTGCTTATGATGCTGATGTCTCTGGAAGTCATGTTCAATGCGGTTGGTCTGGCATTTATCGTCGCCGGTTCCCGCTGGGGGCAAGCGGACGGTCAAATTATGTTTCTGCTGATACTCACGCTGGCCGCCGCTGAAGTGGGCGTTGGACTCGGCTTGGTTTTGCAAATTTTTCACCGTTTCCATACGCTGGATGCGGACTCGATAAACGAGATGAAAGGTTAGGTGGTCACAGTGATCGAACTAATTGGATTGATCCCGCTGACGCCTTTTCTGGGTTTTTTAGTCTTAGCCTTAAGCGCCGGACGACTCTCCAAATCACTGGTTGCCTGGATAGGTGTCGGCAGTGTGGGCATTTCGGCCTTATTGGCCGCCCTGATCGGCGCAGAATACCTGCAGGGAACGCAGACGGCTTACCATCTGGTATTTGGAAACTGGCTGTCAATCGCGGATCTGTCCGTTCCCTTTGGCTTCTATCTCGACGCTTTGTCGCTGACGATGGTGCTTGTGGTGACCGGCGTCGGCTTTTTAATCCATCTGTATTCCGCAGAGTTTATGGCCGCCGAAATCGGCTATGCCCGATTTTTCGCCTGTATGAATTTGTTTGTGGCCTCAATGCTGGTATTGGTGTTGGCGGACAATTTGCTGTTGCTTTATCTCGGCTGGGAAGGCGTCGGGCTTGGCAGCTATCTGCTGATCGGCTTCTGGTATAGCGACCCGAACAACGGCTATGCCGCCCGCAAAGCCTTTGTGATGACCCGTGTTGGCGACGCCGCGCTGTTAGTTGGTTTGTTGCTGTTGTTCACTCAGTTGCACGCTATTGACATTCAGTCCCTAATGAACCAGATTACTCAGCGATGGACGCCAGGCGGTGTAATGCCGGTCGTCGCCGCAGCATTGCTGCTGGGCGGCGCAGTGGGCAAATCCGCACAATTACCCTTGCAAACCTGGTTACCCGATGCAATGGCGGGGCCTACGCCGGTCAGCGCGCTGATTCATGCCGCGACTATGGTGACAGCCGGTGTCTACTTGATCGCCCGAACCCATGTTTTATTTGCGCAAGCCCCTCTTGTGCTGAGCGTTGTCGCGGTGCTAGGAACCCTCACATTGTTGCTGGCCGGCTGCTCTGCGCTCGCCCAAACCGATATCAAACGCATACTCGCTTACTCCACGATCAGTCAGCTAGGTTATATGTTTCTGGCTTTAGGCGTCGGCGCCTGGTCTGCGTCGATTTTTCATCTGTTGACGCATGCCTTCTTCAAGGCGCTATTGTTTCTTGCCGCCGGAGCGGTAATTGCCGGTTTACACCATGAGCACAACATTTTCAGGATGGGTGGACTACGGAAAATCATGCCTCTCTCCTTCTGGAGTTCTTTAATCGGCAGCGCGGCTTTGAGCGGACTGCCTTTTACCGCTGGTTTCTACAGCAAACATGAAATTCTGCGGGCGGCTTATGAAAGCTCAGCGTGGCTTTGGGCGTTTGGCTGTCTGGGCGCTATGATTACAGGCATTTACAGTTTCCGGCTGGTTTTCACGGTTTTTTTCGGTAGTCAATGCACAGAGGGCGTTAAGCAACACGGCTGGCGAATGAGTATGCCGTTAATTTTGCTTTGCGGCTTGGCGCTAGGCGGCGGGATCCTGCAAATCCCACTCAATTCCGTATTCTCTCCATTGGTCTATGAGAAAAATCCTCACGAATTCAACCTTGTTTCTATCATCACCGCTACAGCGCCTTTTATCGGCTTATTGATCGCAATTCTGTTCTATCTAACTCGCTCGATTTCCGCTGAACACCTCTTCGGTTTCAACTGGACAAAGCAAGTGCAGAGATTCTGGTTTAAAGGTTGGGGCATGGATGGGATGTATGACTACTTAGTAGTGCACCCGTTTAAAACCCTCACCACACTCAATCGAAACGATGTGGTGGATACTTTATATACCACAATTGCCTGGCTGTGCCGTCACGGCAACCAGCTGCTCAGCACGTCGCAAACCGGACGCATCCGTTGGTACGCTGCCTCGATGGCATTGGGAACAGTAATCATTATCAGCATAGGATGTTGGTTGTGATGTTACTGACGCTGATAGTCGTTTTGATCATAGGCGCTTTTGCGGCTTGGTTTGCAGAGCGGTGGAGCGCGCTAGCGCCGCGCTGGATAGCGATCCTTACCCTCAGCGTTGAGGCGCTGTTGACGATTGCACTGTGCGGGAAAGCTGAGTCGGTTAAAGACTTTCCCTCAGCCTGGTTTGCCGACCTTTATATCCCATGGATTTCGCGCTTCGGCATCGGTTTTCATCTGGCTATGGATGGTCTCAGTCTACTACTGATCGCATTGACGGTCTTACTCGGTTTTATGGCAGTCAGTAGTTCCTGGACCGAAATAAAACACAGACAAGGCTTTTATTTCTTTAATTTATTGTCCTGTCTGGCTGGAACGGTAGGCGTGTTTCTGGCGGTCGATCTATTTCTGTTCTTTTTCTGCTGGGAACTGATGATTATCCCGATGTATTTTTTGATCAGTATCTGGGGGCACGAAAACCGGAACTATGCGGCCATAAAATTTGTCATTTTCACCCAAACGAGCAGTCTATTGTTGCTGCTGTCTATCGTCGCTTTTGCGTTGATTCAACATCATAATGGCGGTGGGCTTTCGTTCGATTATTTCAAATTACTCAATACCAAGCTTAAGCCGGATGTGACATTTTGGCTGATGCTAGGCTTCTTCATACCGTTTTGCGTCAAACTGCCGGCTGTACCTTTTCACACCTGGTTAGCGGACGCTCACACCCAGGCCCCAACCGGCGCTAGTGTTATTCTGGCGGGCGTTATGCTTAAAACCGGCGCTTACGGTTTACTGCGATTCGTCATCCCTTTATTTCCGGACGCGGCGAGTCAATTTGCCCCAATCGCCATGCTGCTCGGCACGATCAGCGTGCTTTACGGCGCGATGCTGGCTTTTGCCCAAACCGATCTAAAACGGCTGATTGCATATACCAGTATCAGCCATATGGGTTTTATCCTGCTGGGGCTATTTTCCTGGAACCTGTTCGCCTTGCAAGGTTCGGTCATCACCCTGTTGGCTCATGGCATCAGCGCCGCAGGCTTATTTATGTTAGCCGGCATGCTGCAAGAACGCCTGCATACCCGGGAAATGAGCCTTATGGGCGGGTTATGGGGACCGCTGCCCCGCCTGGCGGCCTTAGCCTTGTTCTTCTCATTGGCCTCACTGGGTTTGCCGGGATTGGGCAACTTTATGGGTGAATTTCTGGTGTTATTGGGTGCCTTCAGTGTCAACCCGTTACTGACCTCCGTGACGGTCCTGGCTCTAATTCTAGCCCCGGTTTACGCGCTTAATATGATACAAAAAGTCTTTTACGGTCCTCTGACGCAAGAGTCCCCAGGGGACGATTGCTCTCGACGTGAATGGCTATCGCTTGGCATACTGGCGATTGCGACAATTTGGTTAGGTCTCAGCTCACAAACGGTATTGAATCTTTCGGATGATGCTCTAAGGCAGGAAATGCAGCATTCTAATGAGACGGTGCAGAAATGAATCTTACTCAACTGGTAGCCTTGGGACCCATGATTGCACTTACCGGTGCTGCAATAGCCGTCATGATAAGCATTGCCGTTAAACGGAATTTTGTTTTAGCCTGCGCGCTTGCCGCCGGCGGCATCCTAAGTTCATTGCTGATGTTGATCTGCCAATGGCAGGAAAATCCGCTTCAGATCACTGCTTTGATCCGGATGGACGGCTTTGCCCACTATTATCTGCTCTTGCTGCTACTGACCGGCCTGGCGGTGTTGGGGTTTTGTTATGACTATTTCAAAGCCCATCAAGGCGAAAGCGAAGAACTTCCCCTGCTGCTTCTAACCGCGCTGCTTGGCTGCTCAGTGCTGATCAGCAGTACTCATTTTGCCAGCTTTTTCATGGGACTGGAAATACTCAGCATCTCGCTCTTTGCATCGATAGGCTATCCTCTCACTCAAGCCAGACCACTGGAAGCAGCGATCAAATATTTGGTTTTATCCGGTGTGTCTTCGGCTTTTCTATTACTGGGCATGGCCTTGATCTATGCGCAAAGCGGTGAATTGTTATTTAATGCCATTGGACATTATATGGGAAATTTGCAGTCACTGAACCTCATGATACTCTGCGGCATCCTGCTGATCGTCGCCGGCTTGGGGTTCAAACTGTCCCTGATACCTTTCCACCTCTGGACCCCGGATGTCTACCAAGGCGCGCCTGCGCCAATCACCGCCTTTATCGCTACCGCTTCCAAAGCTGCGGTATTCGCCTTACTACTCAGATATTTCAATAATACCGATAGTTTCGCTTACCTACCCTTGCAAACTGTGGTCAGCCTGATTGCCGGCCTATCGATACTGGGCGGTAACTTGCTGGCTCTGCTTCAAAACAATGTGAAACGCTTGCTGGCCTATTCCTCTATCGCGCATCTGGGCTATTTATTAGTAGCGTTTGTCGCCGGCAGTGGCGCATCGCCGGAACTGGCAAACGAAGCCATTACTTTTTATTTATCAGCTTATATTATTACGATGTTAGGCGCTTTCGGGGTCATTTCCATCCTGTCGTCACCACAAGCTGAAGCTGAAGATCTATCTTTCTACCGGGGGCTGTTTTGGCGGCGGCCAGGCTTAGCAACTGCATTTACCCTGATGCTGCTTTCGCTGGCGGGCATTCCGCTGACGGCCGGATTCATCGGTAAATTCTATATTTTTGTCAGCGCTACGGATAAGCACTTATGGGGTTTACTGTTCGCGGTTATTGTTGGGAGCGGTATAGGGCTTTATTACTACTTGAAAGTCATCGTAGTCATGTCGATGAAAGTAGAGGCAACAGAGATTGAATTCGCAAAACCCTACCCATCAGCCGCTATCTCCATCTCAATACTCGTACTGTTAACATTGATGCTGATTTGGCTTGGGATTTATCCGAGTTTTGCGATAGAGGTCATTCAAGGAAAATTGAACTCATCTGAAGTTATATACCAAGCCATGGATCATTATTTCTAGGACTTCTGTAGTCCAGGCAATAGCAATTGAGACTTTCGACACCCATTATTCAGGAATCATTATGTTCAAAGATCCGACAAACCATTATATCCGCTTTAAAGACATTTCCGTCAGCGAAAGAATTTTAAATACGGTCTTTCTGCTTACCATAGGACTCGGTTATCTGATGGCTCTTGCTAATATGTATTTCACCCATCAGGGCCTTGATGGCAAACCCGGACTTTCGGTTGAAGATGTCGTCATTAGTTATCACGGGGGGGATAATCAAACCCGTTTAGGCACGGCCATTAATGGAATTATGAAAAACAACCTAAGATATATAAGCGACAAGGATGTGATCATGCAATGGATACACCATGGTGCCGAGGAAGCAGAATATAACGAAAAAATTGCCCCGATAATGAATCGTGACTGCGTCATGTGCCATAATCCCAGCGTTAACCCTTCTTTACCTGATTTAACTCATTACGCTACGGTATCCGAGGTCGCTCACGCAGGCGGGGCAACATGGCCAACATTAGTTCGCGTCTCTCATATTCATTTATTCGGTATTGCCTTTATTTTATTTTTTATCGGCAAAATCTTTTTGCTTTGCGATCTCAATGTCTACGTAAAAAGAATTGCCGTGGTGATTCCTTTTGCAGCGATGTTACTGGATGTACTGTCATGGTTTATTACCAAAGAGATTTCTTCATTTGCATACGTAGTTATTTTCAGCGGTGCCTTAATGGGACTGTCCATGGGCTTGCAAATTCTGCTCAGCGTCTATCAGATGTGGTTTTATTCCAGGAAGGAAGCTAACGGTTGATGGGAATTTGGATCAGGGAATAACAGCCAGTTACCTGCTTGGCCGGCAAGTGTTGATCTCTCCCTATGCGTTGGTCGCGGTGGATCAAGAAGAAGAAGAAGAAGAAGAATGCATTCTAATCAATTTGACAAAAAACAGACTGGGGATAGCGACCAACCTGTCTCAGGGCAATTCGAGGAGGACTACTTTCAATATTATCGATGGCCTCAATATTGGGTCGGCCCGGACAACTGAGGGCAATATGCTGAAATAGAGCGTGATCCTGCAAAAAGGGTAGCCTGCAACCAAGGCTGGAAAGCATGGGATTCGCATATGCGTAGTATGCATGATGTCAGTGGCTATCACGTCCAAGCAAAAGATGGCGATATGGGGCATGCTGAAGATTTTATTATCGATGATGAGACTTGAACGATCGGTTATTTCGTTATTGATACGCAAAACTGGCGGCCAAGTAAAAAGGTTCTGGTTTCACCCCAATGGATCGGACAGATGAGGTTAGTTGGAGTGAGTCTACGGTATTGAACCTCAAGGTTTCGTCGAACACAGACGGCTCGTCCCCTTCAAAGCCGAACATAACCAAACCCAGCACGAAAATGCCGTATCGGTGCAGCATTTTCGACCAAATCGCCATACGCAACTGGAGCGTTCTGAAACCATATGTGCGTTAGCGAACTGACTAGATTGTGGCCAAGAGGAAAAATGACTATCGGGATTATTCTACCTGATCATTGAAAGGAGCACATTATGCTAATAAAAACCAAAACACTAAAGGGTTACAAATTGGACAGCCTTGATGGGGATATAGGGAAGATCAATGAATTTTATTTTGACGACCATTATTGGACGATTCGCTATCTCGTCGCTGACACCGGAAATTACCTAATTGGCCGGCAAGTGTTGATCTCTCCCTATGCGTTGGTCGCGGTGGATCAAGAAGAAGAATGCATTCTAATCAATTTGACAAAAAAACAGATTGAGGACAGCCCCTCCTTGAATACTGACCAACCAGTCTCACGGCAATTTGAGGAGGACTACTTTCAATATTATCGATGGCCTCAATATTGGGTCGGTCCGGACAGATGGGGGGAATATGCTGAAATCGAGCGTGATCCTGCAAAAAGGGTAGCCTGCAACCAAGGCGGGAAAGCTTGGGATTCGCATATGCGTAGTATGCATGATGTCAGTGGTTATCACATCCAAGCAAAAGATGGCGATATGGGGCATGTTGAAGATTTTATAATCGACGATGAGACCTGGACGATCCGATATCTCGTTATTGATACGCAAAACTGGTGGCCGGGTAAAAAGGTGCTGGTTTCACCCCAATGGATCGAACAGATTAGCTGGAGTGAGTCTACGGTTCTCATCAATCTTAGCCGCGAGGCCATCAGGCAGTCACCGGAATATACGGAGGAGTCTCTGCTGGATCGGGGATATGAAATCAATCTTCATCGACATTATGATCGCCAAGTTTACTGGAACGACAATGCAAAACTTTGAACAGGTCAAAGACGTAATTCAGTATAGTAAAACTATCCATGAGCGCTTACGGAAAATTTACGGGTCACTCAACGAAAAAGAACGTCCAGAACGCGAAAAAATGTTATTGGATTACCTCATCGAAAAACAGGTTCAGATCGGAGAGGTTTTATCCAGTTTTGAGGAGATAAGCCAGCAGTCAATTCTGGACAACTGGATGCAATTTACCCCCAACGTTGATATTCATCAATTGTTTGACGACCGACAACCCCAAGTTGAAATGTCTTTTGAAGAAATTGTTCAACTTGCTAATTTGTTCAGTCATGCATTTGTAGAATTTTATAAAGAGGCGGCAAACGAATCGGAATTGCCCAAAGTTAGAATGATATTTGATAACCTGGCAAATATGGAAATACAGGGTAACCGCCAGCAAAACAACGCTGCCTTGTTTAAAGCAATGTAGCAATAAACCGAGGGCAGTTGGATAACTGGCTGTTTAACCTTTATCCAAAGCGTCAACAAATGCAGTGGAGTCCCAAGGGCGCCCATTTACTCTTGCAGATGGGAACACGAGTTCTCAACGGCGAATTGGGGTAATGTGCACATAGCTGCAATTTCCGCCACACCGACAAATGCATACACCAAACCGCCAAAATACGGTTCTTTTGTTGCGCAAATGAACTGTTTGTGCAACAAATTTTCAGGCTCCATAGCTCTGTTGGTGACGAGTGGCATAAGCCTGTCGTTTAATTGAATAGTTTTGCAATTTGTTTGCGCAACAAATCCGCCATGTGGCGGAAATTGCAGCTATGTGCACACAACCCCAAAAAGTGAGGAAAAAATGTTTGGTTTAACCTCAAATCACGGCGCTTCCGGCACAGGAAATATTGTCATTAATAAACCGGCAGAAATAGTCTTTAACTTTATTGTCTTAGATTTTTTTGAAAATTACCCAAGATGGTCGCCCGAAGTGCAAGAATTAGAGTTGTTGTCAGACCCTCCGCTGCAGCTTAACAGCCTACTTCGGCAAGTAAGGGTTGACAATGGGCAGCGAAGTGAAACTACTTTTAAAATAACCAGCTACATAGTTAACCGGAAATTAGTCTTTGAAGGCGTATCCAACTCTTTTCGATGCAGTTATTACCTTGTCTCAATAACACCCGTCCATACTCAGATGGTATTTACCTTTGAAATCCCTAAACTTGAGCTGTTTATGATGCCCTTTGAAAAACTGATCTCTATCGTTGTTCAGGAAGGCGCTAAACGTAATGTCAGAAATTTGAAGAATTTGATAGAGTCATCCAAAAAACATTAACCTCTTGTC
Source organism: uncultured Pseudomonadota bacterium (assembly GCA_963765965.1). Classification (GTDB taxonomy): domain Bacteria; phylum Pseudomonadota; class Gammaproteobacteria; order Methylococcales; family Methylomonadaceae; genus Methylomonas. The sequence continues at coordinate 2,910 of CAVXZR010000060.1, read as the reverse complement.
CATGGTCAATTAAATTTGGAAACTATCGGCAGGTGCACTTATTAGGGGTAGTTACCACATAGAAAAGGGTCGAGTTCCCACCTTACAGGAAGTAATGCTCTACAGCAAGCCCAGTGTGTTGTTGGGACTTTCCGGCGTGAGCGGATTATTCACCGAAGTCATGATCAAATCCATGGCTGAAAACCATGCTCAACCGATTATTTTTCCATTATCCAATCCAACTGCCAATTGCGAAGCAACCCCCAAAGACCTTCTGGAATGGACTAAAGGTCGGGCGATCATTGCCACAGGCAGTCCTTTTGCTGACGAAGATTACCAAGGCAAGCACTACCGTATCAGTCAAGGCAATAACGCCTTTATCTTTCCGGGACTCGGGTTTGCAGCCGTCATAGGCGAATGCAGACGCATTAGCGATGAAATGGTACTCGAATCAGCCTATGCCTTAGCCGATTATGTAACAGAACATTGCCTGGAAACAGACCTTATTTATCCGCCGGTGACCGATCTAAAAAACGTCAGTCTGGCAGTGGCTACCAGTGTCCTGACTAAAGCCCTGAAGGATGGTACGGCAAACCGCCAAAACTTCCAAGACATGAACCTTGAAAGCTATATCAGATCACATTTTTGGCAAGCCAAGCATTTACCTTTTAGATATAAAGCATAGATTATCGAAGTTCAAGAACCGAAATACCTTTGGTATCTATTACTCATTCACTGATCGCCCGGCTAATAACCCGACTTTTTAGTGATGAATAAGCCTACATTCGAGAACTCATGTTCTCGAATGTGCAATAAACTAAAAAAACCAATCGGCAACCGCCTCCCCACGCCGTTGCTGCTGTAAATAATTCCGCGTAAATTCGCTAAAATCACCGGAATTCTCCTTGATTACCCGTCGCTGCCACTGGCTTCCGGTTTGTTGAGTGACAACGCGCTGGCGAATGATGTCCAGATACTCGCTGATATCAGCAACGACTATGCCCAGCGTTTATCTTGCCGATCGCTGGCGGCAACACTGGATTTTTATGGATTGACACAGCCTGACGAGGGTTGTGTGGTACGATAAAATTACCGTATTGAGCAACAGAATTTGACCATGCCGTCATAAAACGGGCCGTAGCGATTATTCATGACAATTGAACATCACCGTAAAATTATTCATATTGATATGGACGCATTTTTTGCTGCTGTTGAACAACGTGATTTCCCTGAATATCGTAACAAGCCGGTTATCGTTGGAGGTAGTCCTTCTGCACGCGGTGTTGTGGCAACATGCAGTTACGAAGCGAGAAGCTACGGCATTCATTCCGCCATGCCTTCGGCACACGCCTACCGGCTTTGCCCCCATGCTATTTTTATTAAGCCCCGTTTTGATGCTTACACGGAGGCATCCCTACAGATCCGAAAAATATTCGCAGAATACTCTGACCTTGTTGAACCGCTGTCACTGGATGAAGCCTATCTGGATGTCAGTGACGCCACTATGCTTCAAGGCTCAGCAAGTTTGATTGCCAAGGCCATTAAAGAAAAAATAAAACAGCAGGTTGGTTTGATTGCATCCGCGGGTGTTTCTTATAATAAATTTTTGGCTAAACTGGGATCGGATATAGATAAACCAGACGGTTTTTATTTGATTACTCCACAGCAAGGGCCCGAATTCTCAGAAAAATTGCCGATCAGTAAATTTCACGGTATTGGTAAGGTAACAACAGCTAAAATGCAGGCATTAGGCATAGAAACGGGCAAGGATTTACGGCAATTATCATTGAATATGCTGCAACAGCATTTCGGTAAATCGGCAGAGCATTATTACAATATTTGCCGAGGTATCGATCACCGTCCAGTCAATAGCCATAGAATCACAAAATCAGTGGGTGTAGAAACTACTTTTCAGCAAGACATAAAATCTAGGCAAGAAATTCTTCAACACTTGGAAGACCTTTTAGAAAAAGCATTACAAAGAGCAGCCGAAAAACAGTTTATGGCATATACGCTGACTGTGAAAATAAAATATCACAACTTTGTCCAGATTACCCGTAGCCGAACTTTACCATACACGGTGACTAAAGCCGTTGAACTTCTTGAAGAATTAATAAAAAATACAGGTATTGGCGAATTCAGTGTTCGGTTATTAGGCGTTACATTGTCATCACTGAAAAATAATCAGATAGACAACCGTCTTCAGCAAACTGATTTATTCAGGGATTTTAGCTAAATTTTTTCCATTTTAGCGGCCACGCTTTCACCACCGCTTGCTCTTGAGAACAGATTTTATCAAGAGTAAAGTAGCAGCATAAATAGCGCCACAGCGCGAATATTATGATCACCACAAAACATCCCGGAGGATAGCCAGACTTTTAAAGTAAATTATTGTAATGGCTATTTTTGATGTTTAACTTGCCAATAGTTAGTAGGCTTACAGAGGCCGCATTTGTCGCAATAATATCAGACGTTAACTGTACTGCTATTTGGATATTGCTACAAATTGATAATATGTAACTAGTCCTAGACTCTGGCTGTTCTACCTTGATCCTAACATTAATGGCTGCAAAAGTCTTCTCGGATTACATTATATCTAAGCTATACAAAAATGAAGAACCGGATGCTCAAGTATTATTTTTTCTTGCTGACGCTGCCGTAGATAATAGCCGCGATAAACAATATTGCAGAAGTCACCATATAAATATAAGCAGTATTGGCATCACCGAATATTATACTACTTGCCAACATTAAAAAGGGTGCTGTCAAGTAACCAAGCAGAAAAATAAAGAATGGATTTTTCATTTTTAATTTCCTTTGTTCATTCAACCAATCAAAAATTAAAACCACTCACCCAACCTCCTTATTTCGGGTCGGCATTCAGAGCATCATCAACCAGTACGCTAACTCAACCCCGGTAAAATTTTTGGC
>CAVXZR010000059.1:0-66629 GCA_963765965.1 uncultured Pseudomonadota bacterium | reverse complement strand
AAAGCTTTACCGCATAAACGTCGCTAGTCATTAATACTAAAAGCAAACAAATAAATCTCACCACAGAACCCCCCATCCAAAGCGGGAAATTATGCCAATATTTTATCTAACAGCGCTAGCGATTCATTACAATGTTAAGATTTTTTCTATCCAACAACCAGATTTAAAGCTTCGCGCTGATTTCTTAAGTATGCTCTGGCATTCTTAAATACCGCCTGAATTGCCGCCCTGCCAGTATTAGCGTTCTGTGATGCTACCGCCTTACCTTCTGGCGTTCTCGGCCCGGTTGTCAATTTTTCCCATGGTCGCCATTTCTGAATTGCTGCCGATTGCCGCGCCCGCTCTTCCTCTGTCCAGTGTCTCGCCATGTTGCATCTCTAATAAAAGTTCGTTCGATTGATTTTTTAATTTCTTCCGTGTGCGTGGCCGGTACGCCGTTGTTTATTTGCTGTGGCCTGTTGGCTATGTTGGCCTGCTTAGCGAAAACAACCGGCAGATTTTTGATATTACTCAGCGTCTCCAGGGTTGCCCGGCATTGGCTTTGCGCCTTGAATGCAAGTCTCAAATACATTTCAAACGGTTTGGCGTATTCCTGTTTTTTCGCTGTTCGGGCCAGGCTGTTAAAAACACTATTGAGCGTTTGAGCCTGAGCCAATAGCATGGATTCTGCCCGGTGCATATCGCCATCTTTCAACTTATCGGTTTGATTAGAAAGTTCTTCCGACAAGCACATGAAATCAATTGTGCATCCATCCCAGTCACAAATAGTCGAGGCTGCCTGTATCTCTGGTCGCATTACTTCCCGCGCCATTACTGCAGCCACATCTTCCTTCTTATTTTGTCTGCTCATTTTTCACACCTCGCCTTTATCCACAATCAAGCTATAGGCATTATAAAACCGCTGAGACGGCGACGCCTTTTTCCCTAGGAACGTCAAGGCGATTAAATCCCCTTTGCCTGCACCTTGGGACTTTAAATTATCTTTAAGCCACTGGGTAAGCCATGCTGCGGTTAAATTGCCGTTTTCGTCCTTGATTATGATTTGATAATTCTCCCCGTAAGCCCCGGACGCATGTCTGCTGCCGATAAGCTCGCCGATCAGTGAATCACCGGCTACCGGCTGCCAGACCTCTATTGGCGTTGTGGCTCTCTGTCTGAGTGCCGCCAGACGATCCGCTGTCGATGGTGTTGTCGATGGTGTTTGGATGATTTCGGTATTCATATCGATTTTTCTGTAAGAATTTGGTGTTTATCGCACTCGATGTGTGTCTCGCTCCAATGGCAAACGCCCATAGGTGAAATACCCGCAGCACAACTGCCAGCACCGCCGACATGGTCGTTATAGCATTGAAAGTGCTGACAGTTCCGACAAGTGACAAGCGATTGTTCTGTTAGAACCTGATTGGACAGAACCTTATCAGCCCATTGCAGCGCCCATGCCGGCGCCTCGGGATTTTTGCCGCATTCGTCCAACAATTCGTCTATCATCTCCGGGTCGGTTTCGTCGATGACTGACATGTAGTCGAGTAGCTTCTGACGATCTGTTGCTGATAAGCTCGCTTTATCGTTTTTTGTTTTGGTTTCTGTTTTTTCCGGGGGAACCGGGGGAACCAAGGGAACCGCCTTGTATTCTGCGGCCTGTAGCGGTTCCCTCTGGTTTTTGACTGAGGGAACCGGGGGAACCGCGATTACTGGCGGAGGTGACTTTGCCGCCAGTTGAGTAAATAAACCTTCAAGCATGGTCTGATTCCTCCGTTGGCAGTACCCAATACAAACTACGCTTACCGTCGCCGGTTATGGCTGTTTTTTTAGATCGTTTGTCAGTATCTTTTTCGACTAGCCAACCCGCACTATCGAGCGCATCAAGTACCCGGTTAACGTCATAATTTCCGGCCGCCTCTTTGAGTGCTGCTGAGGTGAAGAGGTAAACTCGTTCGCCGCCTCGTTCTGTGTACCAACCTGCACGATCAATCCTTGGTGCGTCATCTGGCTTGGATTTATCGGAAAACTTAGAATCACCAAACTTTAAGATGTAATCGACGACATTCTGTAAAATCTGCTTATGCTCGGTTGCGCCGGTGCCTCGCATGTTTTGCCATTGCTCGAACATCAGCTTACAGGCTTCCAGCGCAGAGCCCTGCTGCCAGGGTAAAACGCCGCCTTCAATCGCCATTTCTCCCGCCATCGCATACAAAGCAAAACGCGAAGCAGCCCGCGCTGCCTGTGTATCGCTATGGCTGAATTGCGTTTCTATCTGCGCTAGGGTTGAGCCAAAATCAGCATTACCAAGACTGATGATGTGCTCGACAAATTTGATTCCGGCATGACCGTAATTTTTGGCGCACTCGGTTTTAAATGTGTCTGCCATCTGTCTGCCATCGGCAAAATGTTGCAAGTTATCGAATACGCCGAATTGACGCGCCGCCGGTATATTCAGCAGCCGTACCAATTGCCCGGCCTTCGCTTGTTTGCCGCCTTCCTGCATTGCTGCCGATATGGAACGTTCGCCGGTGGATAGGATTGTTAAGCGCCAGCGGTGGACTTGCCGCGCTGAACCTACGCGTGTTGCACGAGTCTTGCCTGTTCCATTGCCTAAGCTGTAGACGATAGCGCCTACCTCTCGTGGGTCTGCCTCGCTGATTTCATCCAGACATAGACAAGTATCAGACAACAGCGCCGCAGCGCCTTCTAGCCCGTTTGAGGTCGCTCTCCATGTGCGTTTGAAGTCATCTCCACCCCACACTGAAGCACCGACTATCAAGGCCGTGGTTTTGCCGATACTGCTATCGCCTACCCAATGAACGCCGCCTGAATCGCTGTGATGAACCTTAATCAGTAGCGGCCCAGTCAGCGCCACGCATAAAGACAGCATCAAAACGGGGTTACCCTCGCACCATTCGGCCATCTGTTGCCATTGGTAATAATCTCCGCCTGATCTAGCCGCGCCATCGGCTGAAATGCTTTCACTTTGAAAATGCACATCCTCAGCGCCAATAATTCGATCATGCAGCACAAACGCACTGCCCTTTGCCGTCCATCCGGTCCGGGTTGCAGCCGTGATAACTTTTTTCGGTACTCGCCATTGCAGATAATCTGCCAATATTGCCCGATTGCGCTGGTCAATTTCTACACCAGCCGCCAGCAATTCGCCGCGCAATTCCTCACAAGAGCCGCGCAAGAGCTCCATAGGCATCGCCCATTTACGCCAGCGGCCCAATGTATCGCGGAACTTGAGCAAGCGCCCGTAAAAATCGCCGCTCTCGGTATTGGTCACGCCTTCAATATAAAGCGGTGAGCAGATAAATATTGCTACGTCAGTGGGTGGTGAAAACTTTGTTTCAGGCTTTGTATAGCAGTTCCAGACACCCGGTTTACGTTTGCCGCCAAGGTAGAACCAATCATCTTTTACTAAGAAACAAGGCATATCCAGTTCATCGAATGATAGCCGCTCAATCTGGTTGTCGTCGGTGTCGTGAATCGGATCGATAGCCGAATCAATATCAAATCCGGTTCCCTTGGTTCCCTTAGCAATTTTTACGGGGGAACCGCTGGAGGCCGCGCCGTTGTAGGTGGTTCCCCCGGTTCCCTGGGTTCCCCCTGGTTTTTCATCGCCGGAAACTAAAACCAGTTCGCCGGGTAAAGTTGCCGGTATCTTAGCGGATTGCTTTTTATGTTTTTTGGGAGTTGAGCTAACTTCCTCGGTTTCTGTTTTTAAGGGAACACTAATGGAGTTAAAGTTTTCGCCGTCAATGGCGGTCTGGTTATCGCAAAGGTTATCTATCATCAAGGCATCCATTACACGGCCTCCATAGTAAGACTATCGTTCCAATCATGCCCCGGTGTGGCCGGTATGATGTATTTGCCGCCCACGGCCAGCGCCGCCGCCCTAGCTGCTTTCTGGCCTACGCCGGATAGATCGTTATCTCCAGCGATGACAATTTCCGCCATTGGGTACAGGTTCCGCACAACTTTTGCTACCGGCTCCAGGTTCCCGGCATCCAGCGCCACAACAACAAATAGGCCGGTTGCCTCATGCAGACTTGCGCCAGTCGCCCAACCTTCACAAATAACAATTGGTTGTCCATCCACATGTTTTCCGATTACAGCAAAACAGCCTTTTTTCCTGCCGCCAGTTAAAAACCGCTTGTTGCCTTCAATGTCTATAAATTGCAAATTGACCAGTTGATTGTCAGCCTGAAAAATCGGAATAACTAAAGCATCTCGGCTAAGTCTTGCGTCATGCGGTTGAATGCGTTTTTTGACTAAATAGGGATGTTGCCCTTGCTCGATTATGGGTTTCGATTTGCTCACGATGAATTTTGCTTTATTGGCGGTCGCATTATGAGTGGCATTTACTTCGGCAATGCGTCCCGCTTCTTGGCGCTGGCGTTCGATAGCAACGGCTTTGCGCTCTGCATCGGTAAGCGGCTTGAAATTACCCGGCATCTTCCAGATAACTGTCAAACCTTGCCTCCAGTCGCCAAAACTTCCGGCTGATCTGCCGTCGAGATGAAGGCTATACCATCCGTTTAACTTGCCGTCGATTTTGAACCGGTGCAGTACGCCATCACCAATAATATTGTCAGGCGGCATTACTCCCGCATCCAGCATGGCGGTTTTGAATTGTTCAGTGGGATTTAGCATATCGAACCTCCCAGTACAGACAGCCATGCTCCGACTTTTACGAAGCGTGGTTTCAATGCGATAATGTAACGGTAAATTGTTTTAGCGCTGCCCCGGTTCGCCGCCGGGGTGGTGGTTAGTTCCTCCATGATTAAATTCCCTTTCTTGCCGCCTCCAGTTCGATAACTAGTTGCTTGATTTCCTCGTCTGACTTTCCAGCTATGCGGGCTTGATTGATTGCCTGTACTTCATTGGCCGGCCATGCGACACGCTCACCGCCGATCTGGACCGGCTTAGTAAACAGACCTGCTTTTATTTTGCGGTAAATAGTAGACCTTGATTCGCCGGTTGCCTGTTCGACAATAGGACGGCGGTATAGTGGGTTGAAGTGCGGGTAAAACGGTTGCTGTAGCCATAATGCTAACCTTGGGTGGTTTGCGCCGCTGCGGGATTGCTGCGGCCTCTGGCTCAGAGCTTGATAGATATGACTGGCTGAATCATGGAAATAGCTATGCTAGGTTTTTCCGTTTATTGCGCGCGCGAATATCAATCCATCTTTCCGTCATTTCTGCGTCCTCTTTATCATCTTTAAAAAGCTGGCTAATCACATCAACACCGACTTCACCTCGGCCATTCCAATCCCTCTCGGTTTTTTGATAAGCCTTCAGAGCAGCATCCTCTTCAATTCCAAATAATTCACCTGCTATTGCAGCCGCTCCATTAGATTTTGCGTTGGATGTAAGTTTATAGCCTCGATATAAAAGGAAAGATACCTTTAGGTGTATTTCTCCATCACGCTCTTTGGTCGATGACCTTTTTCCCGGTGGCCGCCCCACTTTTTTAATCAATATGTCAGCGATGAAATCACGCATACCTTGTGATATATCTTCACCACTACGTAGTATTTCTTCAACATTCACCAGAGCGTAATCATCGAAGTACCGATGAATAACAATCCCTTCATAGTATTTTAGATTTTTATAATCGCCTTGGTTAAGCCAATCGAATGTCATTTAACACTCTGCCATAGTGTAAGTCGTCTGAAAGGATTAACCGGAAACAGGAGACGAGCCCCGCTTGTTGCCCCGTCGAGCTATCCGGTTAAATTTGGTTATATCGCTTTCCTGAATGTCGCTTGAATAACGGTTCGCTCAGTCATTATGATGTCCAGAAAATCTGCCCATGATTGCAACATTTCCAGACGCTGGGTTTTGTATTGAGCATGGGAGTAAGTGCCAGCCATGCCGGGTATAGCGTGACTTAAAGCAGTTTCCACGACTTCGGGCGAGAAGCCGCGTTCCCGTAAGTGGGTTGACGCTGTGTGTCTGTGGTCGTGTATGTTGTAGTCACTAATATCGCCATCGGCTAACGCTGCGTTATGCGCGGCATCTAGATTATTGCTGTGCATAGATCGATTGGGGTTGGTTATCATTGGCATAACCCACGGACTACCGCCGCCAAGCCGTTGCAACTCTTTTAGCATTTTAATGGCTTGGATGGGCAACATAACCAGATGGTCTTTTTTGGTTTTCATGCGACCGGCAGGAATAAGCATTTCACCATTATCAAAATCGATTTCACTCCAAGCCGCTCCGCATAACTCGCTTTTTCTTAGTGCCAGCATCAAGAGCAGGTGCAATGCTAATTTATAACCCCTGTAGCAGTTGGTTTGATAAAGCCCGACAAGATAACGCCTGATTTCTGGGGTTGATAACCAACGTGTGCGCTTGTTGCGGTTGCCGACTCTCGCGGCCTTAATCAACGCTGCTGGATTGTGTTTGCAGAAATTATGTTCAACGGCATAACTGAATATTCGATCTGCCCAACCATGGCAGGAAAGGGCGGTTGGCGTGCCTATGCGCTCCCTAATGTCATAAATCAATTCCCTGAGCATTGAAACATCGATTGCTTCAAGCGGGGTATCGGCAAGCTTTGGCAATAGGTGTCGGCAAACTGGTGTCCATCCTTTTTCAGGGTCTTTCCAATGACTATCAACCCATTCAGTTTTATAGCGGGTTGCGGCATCGCCGAAAGTCATCAGCGCCTTAATTGCTTCTGCTTCTTTGGTAGCTGCTGCCTTTGCTTCGACTTCTTTGATACCAAATCCGTCGATAATCATTTTTTTAGCTTCATGACAATCGAGCAGTGTTTCAGGGTGTTTTCCCAATGCAACAAGGTGACGGGCTACTGTGTGAAATTTGCGGGCAATTTCCAGGCTGATTTCTGGATAGTTGCCGTAACCGTATCGGAATTTTTTACCATCGATTCTTAATTCACACCTCCAAAATTTATCACCCTTGGCACGAACTACCAAAACAAGCCCTCTGCCATCGGCTTTTTGATATTCAGCGCCAGTAGGCTTTAACTTCTTGATTTCAGTGTCTGCAAGTGCCATTGTTGCCCCCTGTTTTTTAAGGATTCTACAGGATGTTTAATCGAAGGGGCAAGATAGGGGGCAAAAATAGTGGGCTTCAGTGGTTTTGGTTGAAACAGTCCGGGCATAAAAAACCCCGCTAAGCCAGATAACTTGCGGGGTTTTGGGTTAGTTTGCGCCTGCTTAAAACAGGCTTAACTGTTACAGGCTGTAGTACATATCCAGCTCTACCGGGTGTGTGCTCATGCGCAGACGAGTCACTTCATCTTTTTTCAGTGCAATATAGCCATCGATAACGTCGTCTGTGAAGACGCCGCCGCGGGTCAGGAACTCACGGTCATTGTCCAGTGCTTCCAGTGCTTCATCAAAAGAGAAAGCGACTTGCGGGATGGCTTTTTCCTCTTCCGGCGGCAAATCGTACAAGTCTTTATCCATCGCATCACCAGGGTGAATTTTGTTTTGGATGCCGTCAAGACCTGCCATCAGCATGGCGCTGAACGCCAGATAAGGGTTAGCGGTTGAGTCCGGGAAACGAACTTCGATACGACGGCCTTTAGGGTTGGTGACGTAAGGAATACGGATGGACGCAGAACGGTTACGCGCTGAATAAGCCAGCATCACAGGCGCTTCGAAGCCTGGAACCAGACGTTTATAGCTGTTGGTTGAAGCATTGGTGATGGCATTAAGGGCTTTGGCATGTTTGATGATGCCGCCGATGTAATACAGGGCGGTTTCGGACAGGCCGCCATACAGATTGCCGGTAAACAGGTTAACGCCGTCTTTAGCCAGCGATTGGTGGACGTGCATGCCGCTGCCGTTGTCGCCTACCAGCGGTTTTGGCATGAAAGTGGCGGTTTTACCGTAAGCGTGGGCGATGTTGGCAACCACGTATTTCAAGCCCAATACTTCGTCGGCTTTTTTAACCAGCGTGTTGAATTTCGAACCGATTTCGCATTGACCGGCGGTGGCAACTTCGTGGTGATGTACTTCGATGGTTTGACCAATTTCTTCCAGAACCAGACACATGGCGGAACGCATGTCCTGTAAAGAGTTGACCGGTGGTACAGGGAAGTAGCCGCCTTTGACGCCTGGGCGGTGACCGATGTTGCCGTTTTCATAGACTTTTGCCGAGTTCCAGCCGGCTTCTTCGGAATCGATTTGATAAGAGCAGCCGCCCATGCCTGTGCTCCAGCGTACGTCATCGAAAATAAAAAATTCATTTTCAGGACCGAAGAAAGCGGTGTCGGCGATACCGGTCGATTGCATATAAGTTTCGGCGCGTTTAGCGATTGAACGTGGATCGCGACTGTAACCTTGCATGTCTTTAGGTTCGATGATGTCGCAACGCAGAATCAAGGTTTTGTCGTCGAAAAACGGGTCAAGAACCGCAGTGCTTGGATCAGGCATCAGAATCATGTCGGATTCGTTGATGTGTTTCCATCCGGCAATAGAAGAACCGTCGAACATATTGCCTTCTTCGAAGGTGTCTGCGTCGATACTGTGCGCTGGAAAAGTGACGTGCTGTTCTTTGCCGCGGGTATCGCAAAAACGGAAATCGACGAATTTTACGTCGTTTTCCTGAATCAATTTAAGTACGTTATCTACTAATGACATCGGACAAAGTCTCCTACAAAAATATTATTATGGTTGTGGTGTAAAACGCCGGTAACAATAGCATTTATCACCGTAAAGTTCTATCAAAACTCAAGCTCCCAAGCTATCGTAGCCTTGGAAGCTTGATGGATATGCAAAAATTGCCGGTTTAGAAGATCACAACTGCGTCGGCGGTAAACAGTACTTGGGTATGTTCAGTACCGCCGGCAAATACCGGTGTGTTGGCGTAGTCGAAGCGGACGTTTGGACGTAAGTTTAACCATTTAACCGGTTTGTAAGTCAGACCGGCGGTAAGTTCATAGTACCCGCTGCCGGCAATAGGATAGTTTGCCATCGCGGCCACACTACATGCAGAATTATAGTTGCCGGTCGTATTAGAGCCATTTGAATTGTTTAGACCATAACCGCCTGCGCTGGTATTTCCTGATGCGCCGCAACGGCCTGGGCCATTGATACGGAAGCCGTTATTATCGCGAAACCATTCGGCACGGATACCAGCACCCAATTTATCGGTTACATCGTAAAGCAGATAAGAGTTGATGCCATACCATTCGGCATTTTGCAGCGCGCTGGTTGTATAGCCGGCGTCACTGCATTGGTGCCGTTTCCGGTGATGACGTTATTGGCATAACCGTGGTCGTGTTGCAGAATCAAGTGCAATTTGTCGGTGATGTTATGTTTGCCGACTATGCTGTAAATGCCCCAGAAGCTGCTGTTGTTATCGGATTGCGGACCGGCCGTTCCGGATATAAATAATGAAGTACCGGCGTCATCGCTGGTCCAGGTGCCGGTCGCAAAAGCGGACCAAGTCGCCAGATTGCGATTGAAGCTGCCATCCCAGCCGCCGGTTGAGCTACCGGTTACCGCACCGGCTGAAGCAGCCCAGTTAGGGGTAAAGGTGTAGCTGCCCAGTATCCCAGTGTGTGTGAAAGGCTCCCCGTATTGGAAGGTGTAGGGCTTGGTGACGAAGAAGTTGTCCGGTGAAGTGACCACTTCATAGCCGACCGGGGTATAGAAGTGTCCGAATTTAAGATCGACACCGTCACCGAACGGCAGATTGAATTCGGCATAGGCATTAGGCATGGCGAAACCGTAAAACCGGTCGCCGCTGAGTTTAAGATCCCAGTTACCGCGTGGTTCAGCCAAGCCGGTACGTGGATTGAAGACTGGGTTGCCGTAGGCTTGAGTAAATATTGAGTCGCTACCAAACATGATGTCGAAACGGCCACCCCAGTCGAAAGCATCGCCGCTGGCGGTTACGGATTTTTGGATAAAGGCGTTTAACTGATTAAGTTGAAATTCAGAGGTACGGTCCTGGAATGTAACCGGACCGTTGAAACCATCGTGGCTGGCATTGTCATTTACGCTGATGCTGGTTTCCAGCCAGCCCCCGACTTTAAGGTTATTGTCTTTCATAAAACCTAATTCATTGGGGTTATAACCGGTGGCTTCCATCAGTCCGGATGCATCTTTCCAGTCGGTATCGGCGTTAGCTACGGTGGCGCTTAATAGTATAAGGCTTGCAAAGCAGCGGCTAGTGCGCTGATAGTGTTTGACCTTGGTGTTTTTCATGGTGGTTTCCTCTTTTTTTAGTTACATCTGGTAAAAATAAAGCATTTTCTGGGCCAGTTTAAATTCATTTAAAATCAATGGGGTACGGCGTATTTATGGGCTTGTCTTTGCTCTATGTTGGTGCGGAATTCGTTTTTTGCACCAAGAAAATGCATTTTTTAGCTGAGTTTGTGGTCAGGCGGTTGGCTTGTCGAGTAGTTTGTTTGTCATAGAGTTTATGATTTATATGAGTTAGTTATTTAGTGTGGAGCTAGTAGTCGCTCCAATCCGATAAGTAAAAAATATAGTATAAATCTAAATGTATAATAATCAATATTATGAGTTGATACATTAGAGTTTATTCTAGAATAATTTTTTTATATGCCTGCCGCTTGCTGAATTATTGTTTCATAAGATGTCTTTCTGTTAGGTCTTTTGTCCTGAATCGGTTTTGCTGTGGAATTCAAATTGACACAATTGATGATAACCGGCGTGATATCTATCTAAGATTTGGTCTTTCATTGGACTGGCTTCTGTGAAGCTTTCAGTATTTCCGATTAAATAGTATCAATATGGTGCGAGGTAAGAGTAATTGCACCAATATGGTGCTATTACGTTTATATTTCAAAGGAAATAAATTTTTAAGTATTTAAAATCATTATCTTAGATAATGGCATGCATAATGCTTAGGTGTTGTAGGGATTTTATTAACTCAAGCAATGAGGTGTTGAATATGAAATTAATAACAGCGGTGGTTAAGCCTTTTAAGCTGGATGACGTCAGGGAAGCGTTATCGGAGATTGGCGTGTCCGGCGTTACGGTAACGGAAGTCAAAGGTTTTGGCCGGCAAAAAGGTCATACCGAGCTGTATCGGGGCGCGGAATATGTGGTGGATTTTTTGCCCAAGGCGAAAGTTGAAGTGGCGGTAGCCGATAGCCTGCTTGAGCAGGCGGTGGAGGCGATTGTCAAAGTCGCGAATACCGGCAAAATCGGCGACGGCAAAATTTTTGTCACCGACCTGATACAGGTTGTCAGAATCAGAACCGGCGAATCCGGCGAAGAAGCGCTTTAATAGAGGAGAAAATTTATGAAACGATTGTTAAGTGTCTTGGCTTTAATGGCAATAGCTGTTTTATCCGGGGTCTGTTCGGCCGATGAGGTTGCAGCTGCTGCTGTGCCTACCGTTAATAAAGGCGATACCGCCTGGGTGATTGTTGCTACGGTGCTGGTCATTTTAATGGTAATCCCCGGCCTGGCGCTGTTTTACGGCGGTATGGTCCGTGCCAAAAACATGCTGTCCGTTTTGATGCAAGTGTTTGTCATTTTTTCTCTGACCGCAATATTATGGGCTCTCTATGGCTATAGCGTGGCATTTACCGAGGGGAACGATTTCTTCGGCGGTTTTAGCAAAGCTTTCCTGATAGGCGTGACGCCGGATTCGATGGCGGCAACTTTTAGTAAGGGCGTGTATATTCCTGAATATATCTACATAGCCTTCCAATTGACCTTTTCTGCGATTACGCCTGCGCTCATCATCGGAGCCTTTGCAGAACGGGTCAAGTTCTCCGCCATCCTATTTTTCACGGTGTTATGGTTTACCTTTTCTTATCTGCCGATTGCGCATATGGTTTGGTATTGGGCAGGTCCTGACGCTTATACCGATGCGGCAGCAGCTGAAAAAGCCACTGCAACTGCCGGATTTATATTCCAAAAAGGCGCGCTGGATTTTGCCGGCGGCACTGTAGTGCATATCAATGCCGGTATTGCCGGTCTGGTGGGCTGTTTGGTGGTAGGCAAACGTATCGGTTATCCAAAGGAAGCTCTTACGCCGCATAGCTTAACGATGAACATGGTAGGCGCCTCTTTATTGTGGGTAGGCTGGTTCGGCTTCAACGTTGGTTCCAACCTGGAAGCGAATGGCTTGGCTGCTTTGGTTTTCGTCAACACCTTGCTGGCGACTGCTGCGGCAACCTTGTCCTGGATGGGCGCTGAATGGCTGATACGCGGCAGACCAAGCATGTTGGGTGCTGCATCGGGTGCAATCGCCGGTTTGGTGGCAATTACCCCTGCTTGCGGCTGGGCAGGTCCCATGGGTTCGATCGGCCTTGGGCTGGTGGTTGGTTCAGTCTGCTTCTGGTCGGTAAGCAGTTTGAAGCATATGCTTGGATATGACGATTCTCTTGATGTATTCGGCGTACACTGTGTCGGTGGTATCATTGGTGCGTTAGGAACTGCCATCGTTGCAAATCCGGCTTTAGGCGGCACCGGAGTTTGGGATTATGTTGCCAATGCGGTCGCGGAATATAGCACGGCTACGCAACTGATCAGTCAATCCTGGGGTGTCGGTATCTCTCTGGTCTGGTCAGGGGTTGTAGCTTTCATTGCCTTCAAGATCGTCGATATGACTATCGGAGTCAGAGTCAGCGAACCGACAGAGCGGGAAGGACTGGATATTAACGAGCACGGAGAAACAGCTTACCATTATTGATCCGGCATTCTGTAAGGGCAAAAAAAGCGGACCGTCTTAGGGCGGCCCGCTTTTTTCGTTATAATGGCGACATAAATTGTACCTTGGACGATAATTCATTATTATTGGCGGCAGGTACAAGTTGCTTTAATCATTTTTTGGGGAAGACATGAAACTAATAACTGCGATTATCAAGCCATTCAAGTTGGATGATGTTAGAGAAGCATTGTCTGAAATTGGCGTTGCCGGTGTAACCGCAACGGAAGTTAAAGGCTTTGGAAGGCAAAAAGGCCATACCGAACTCTATAGGGGGGCTGAGTATGTCGTTGACTTCCTGCCTAAAGTCAAGCTGGAAATTGCTGTGGTCGATAGCGTGCTCGATCAGGCAGTGGAAACCATCGTAAAAGCTGCCAATACCGGAAAAATCGGCGATGGAAAGATTTTCGTTTCCGAACTGGAGCAGGTCATTCGGATCAGAACGGGCGAAACCGGTGAAGAAGCAGTTTAAGAAAAAATAATCTTATCCGGTAGTTACATATTGTTTGATCAAAATCGCCGATGCCTGCGGCAGTACCGCAGGCATCGGCGATTTTGTTGTTTTAGCTGTATTAGCTTTATAAGAGAGGTCAGGCAATTAGAGGTTGCGCTGAGCGTAGCGCATGGGTCACGTTAGAATTTTGGTATTTAATAATGAAAAAAATAATAATAATATTGGGCATGTTATTACTGCCCGCATGGGTATCGGCGCAGGAACTCAATCAGGCCAACACTGCCTGGGTGTTAACTTCAACCGCATTGGTGTTATTCATGACCTTGCCGGGTCTGTCGCTATTTTATGCCGGTCTGGTCAGAAGTAAAAACGTGTTGTCTGTGATGATGCAATGTTTTGCCATCACTTGTCTGGTCTCCATTCTATGGCTGGCCGGTGTTTATAGCTTTATCTTTGCCGACGGCGGCAACTGGCAAAAATTTTTAGGCGGTGCAGGCAAAGCTTTTCTGCCGGGAATAGGTATCGAGACTTTGACCGGCGATATTCCCGAAGTTGTGTATTTTATGTTCCAGATGACGTTTGCCATTATTACCCCGGCCTTAATCGTCGGCGGTTTTGCCGAGCGTATGAAATTCTCGGCGATGTTGTGGTTCAGCGGATTATGGCTGATCGTGGTTTATATGCCGATCTGCCACTGGATCTGGGGGAATGGCTGGTTGGCGCAAATGGGCGTCAAAGATTTTGCCGGCGGCATTGTCATTCATATCAATGCCGGCGTAGCTGCATTGGTTGCGGCTCTGGTGTTGGGTAATCGCCGTGGTTTTCCGACCACTTCTATGGCTCCTCACAACATGACCATGGTGGTCACCGGTGCCGGAATGCTGTGGTTCGGCTGGTTCGGTTTCAATGGCGGCAGCGCGCTTAAAGCCGATGGTTCTGCCGGTATGGCTATCGCAGTTACTCATTTAGCCGCAGCGGCTGGTTCCTTGACCTGGATGACAATAGAATGGTTGCGTTTTGGAAAACCTAGCGTACTGGGTATCGTAACCGGTATGGTTGCCGGCCTTGGCACCATTACCCCTGCATCCGGTTATGTCGGGCCTGTGGGCGGTTTGATCATCGGCGTGATCGCAGGTGCTGTGTGTTTCGGTGCTACACAGTTTATGAAGCGGGTGTTAAAAATCGACGATTCTTTGGATGTATTTCCGGTGCATGGCGTCGGCGGGACCATAGGTTCTATCCTGACCGGCGTTTTTGCTTCGGAAACTTTCGGCGGATTGGGCTTGAACGGGGTTTCCATGTCCGAGCAAGTCGGCGTACAGTGTTTGGCTGTATTGGCCACGGTTGTCTGGAGCGGCATATTCAGTTACGCCATATTAAAACTGCTGGATAAAGCTATCGGCTTGCGCGTCAGCGCGGATGAAGAAGTTCAGGGCCTGGATCTCGCCCTGCATGAAGAAGCCGGTTATCAGAACTTATGATAGGCTAAATCATTCGGCGTGGGTTGGGCTAAAATGGAATGAAGCCCAACTAAAGACAGCAGAATTAGCCATACATTAAAAATCGAGCCTAAATACCCTAAACAATTTAATACGAAGCCAAAATCTTCGTTGGTCAGGTTCGAAATATTGAGTTTTATTCCTTTCAGGCCAAAGTACAATTTTTTTAATAAAATAATGAGAGAAATGAATGCCGATAACACTAGCTGGACTTGAGGAAATCGTGCGTGAGGCCGGTAGCTTGGCTATGCGCTATTTCAACGATTTAAACGGTCTGGAGATCAATAAAAAAAGCGGCCGCGACCTTGTTACCGATGCGGATGTGGCTGTTGAGCATTATTTACGGGATGCGCTTGGCAAACAATGTCCGGAATACGGTTTTTGGGGCGAGGAAAGCGGACAATCCGCAAATCAAAACAGCCGCTGGATTGTCGATCCCATAGACGGTACCCATTCATTTTCTAAAGGCCAGTATTTTTGGAGTATCAGTGTTGCATTGGAAGTAGATGGGCAGTTGTTGATGGGTGCAGTTTACGCACCGGCGTTGGACGATTATTATGCGGCGCAGCAGGGCAGTGGAAGTTGGAAAAACGGCCGAGCCATAAAAGTATCGGAGGAATCCGTACTTGCCAACAGCATGGTTTTAACCGGATTCGCCTGTCTTCGATCCTATTTGCAAGACAATAATTTGCAACGCTTCTGTCGAATCGCCGAAGCCACTACCGGGCAACGCCGTTTCGGCTCGGCGGCTCTGGATTTATGTCTTGTAGCCGATGGCCAACTGGATGCCTTCTGGGAGCAGGAGTTAAATCTGTATGACGTGGCTGCCGGAGCCTTGATAGCCATGGAAGCAGGTGGTAGCGTCACCGATTTTAAAGGCAATGCCGGGGTTTTCCCGAAACAAATTCTGGCGACTAACGGCAAAAGACTCGACCAGATTTTGCCGTTGATGTGAAGGTATTAACAGTTGATAAGGTCTAATCGCCTTTAGCAGCCTAATTGACCAATGGAGTTCGGGGAAGTTATTTTTCTTCCTCTTAACCCGGACCAGGCTCGGTTTCATCCGGAATAGTTTGCTTTGAGTCAACGCCTTCCGATCCGCCTAACGATTTGTAAACAGCGATCAGACGGGTAGATGTTTTTGCTGCGGATTGGGCCAGATCGAGTTGGCCGGCATACAGGGCGCGTTGGGCATCCAGTACCTCTAAAAGCGATGATACGCCCTGCTGATAACGCCGTTTCGATAATTGTTCGGCTTCCAGTAAATCCGTTACCGAACGCTCCAGTGATTGCCGTCTAATCTCTTCTTTCAGATATTGAACCAGTGCCGTTTCGGTTTCTTGGAGGGCTTCCAGCACGGCTTTTTCATAGCCTAAATAGGCTTCTTTTTGCTTCGATTCCGCCATATTAATACCGGCGCGTATACGTCCGAAATTAAGTAGAGGTTGCAACAGATTTGCTGCTGTACTGTAGGAAAATGCCGCAGACTTGAATAAAGATTCAATATCGGTATTACGCATCCCCAAAAAAGCTGAAAGCGATATATTCGGAAATAGTTCAGCCATTGCCGCGCCGTACATTGCCGTGCTGGCTGCCAGCCGTCGCTCGGCAAGGCGCAGGTCGGGACGATGGCGTATGGTCTCGGCAGGCGAAGTCAGAATCTCCCGTCCCGCCGCCCTAGGTATGCCGGTGGTCTGGTTCAGCTCGGCTGCCAGACTGCCGGGGCCTTGTCCCACCAATATTTCCAGTTGGCTTAAAGCCGCCGCCAGGCGTGCTTCCAAATCCGGAATCCGGGCGGCCATGGCCTCGGTTTGCACCCGAGCCCGAACTACCTCGGATCGTGTGGCTATGCCTTCCCGGAACAGTTTTTCCGTTAATGCCAGTGTGTGTTGCTGAGCGTCCAAATTGGCCAGATTGATCTTTAATTGATTCTGCAAGCTGCGATATTCGATGTAATCGCGGGCAAGATCGGCAGTTAAAATCACCAGACTTTGGGCATATTGATCGGCAGTGGCATCCTTTTCAGCGCTGGAGGCCTCCAAGCGCCGCTGCAAACGACCGAACAAATCGAGTTCCCAAACCGCATCGAAGCCCAATTCGAATTGATTGTAGCGTATGCCGGGCGCCAAGCCGGGAAAGGGGTTCTGGTTGCGTTGAGCGCCTGCCGCCAGCGATACGCTAGGTAACAATTCTGCACGGGCGGCGACCCGTCCGGCGCGGGCCTGATCGACGCGGGTTAGCGCAATTTTAAGATCCAGATTTCCGGTGAGTGCCAGACTTATTAAATGATCCAGATGAGCATCGCCGAAATTTTTCCACCAGATTTTCAGGGACTCAGGCGAAATTGGCTGTAATTCGCTGCCCCCTGTTTGTGCGGCTTTCCAGCCGGCCGGTGTAATTGGCTCGGGTTCATGATAATCCGGACCCATCACGCAACCGGTCAGACCATACATCAGCCAAAAATAACGGGTTTTAAACTTCATATCCGTGTCCCTTCAAAAATAAGGAGACTGCTGCATTGATCAATTGATCCTTTTCAGTCACGCTTAAACCCTTTTGTAAACCTAACAGACAGCGGAAATGTTCGTCGCCCTTTAACATCCCCAATAGCAATCGGCTGGATGTCTCTACATTCGGGATGTGTAGTGCATTGATTGCATTCAGCTCGGTTAAGTAGGCGGATAGCTGATTGAGAACCAGATCAGGGCCGGAATGGTAGATCAATGCGCCTAATTCCGGAAAATTCTGCTGTTCGGCAACGATCAAACGATAAAGACTTAGGGCCTCGTCGGCATAGATCATGTTGACGAAAGCCCGGGCGATGGCTTTAAGCCCGGCCACAGGGTCCAATTGCTCGATTTTGGCGCGGTTCAGGGTTCCCAATAAGATTTCGCAACGCTCGGCGATAACGGCCGCAAATAACTCCTGCTTGCTCTTGAAATGGCTATAAAGCGTCGGTTTAGAAACCGGTGCAGCTTCTGCGATGGCTTCCATACTGGCGCCGCTATAGCCATGGGCAATAAATGTCTGTCTGGCCGCCGTGAGAATGGCCTGCCGTTTGGGAGAGGATGTATTCATATTGTTTTTCAAAAAAACCGGTTTGCCTAAAAGCGGATTTAGTGATTATACTAAACTACACCGTTTAGTAAGGCAACCGAAAATAATGCGCATTTCATCTTCCCAAAAAACCATGCTCGGCTTGCTGCTGCTTGTGTTGTTGATAGCACTCGTTAGCTTGTATTGGCTTAAGGCCATCCATCCTTATGAGAGTACCGACAATAGTTATCTAAAGACACACATTAGCTTGATTAGCCCAAAAGTAACCGGTTACGTTAAGGAAGTGCTTCTAAAAGATAACCAAAAAGTCATGCCGGGCGATGTGCTGGTGGTGATCGACGATCAGGATTTTAAGGCCAGGGTCAGGCAAGCGGAGGCTCAAGTGTTGGCCGAATCGGCACATATTCTGACCCTGGAAGCCGACAAGCGCACGCAAAGCGCCAGAAGACTTCAGGAAAAGGCTGGTGTCGCTGCCGCAGATGCCGGTTTGGAGAGGATATCCAAAGATTTAAAGCGTTTCGGTAATTTGGTGTCAGATGGGGCTGTTTCGCTGCAAACCAACGATACCGCAGCATTCAGCCAAAAACAGGCGGTGGCTGAGCGGCAAAAAGTCGTTTCGTCCCTGGCTGAAGCGGAAAGCGGCTACCAGCATAAAGCGGGACAAATTTTGTAAAATTTTCATTACGATAAGGCGTTATCGTAATGTGAGACAGGAATAACTCGTTGCAAGTTGTTGTATCATTGTTTAATGACTAAAAAAAACCTTAACACAAAGCATACGAGCAACGAGTCTTTTGATTGTAGGTCAACTGGCAACAAAGGGCAATCAAAGTATCCGGAAAATTGCATCGGCCGTTCATCGATCAAAAAGCGCTGTTCACCGACATTTACGAAGGCAAAAAATCCGGAATGAGCATCCGGAATCGACGTTTTGGGAAACCGAAGCCGGCGATGCGTGGCTCAGGCGGATGATGCTCGCAACCCTATATATCTTTGGCTTGGATTGTCATGTAGGCGCTGATAAATTATCACAATTTTTTAAACTGATCCGTATCGACACGCATGTGGGCGTTTCGCCCTCGGCATTGCGCCAGCAATTACGCCACATGGAAAATTTATTGCCCTTATTTCAACAACAGTGCGAAAATTCGGCTTCGGTGCAACCGCGCACAATCGTGGCGGCAATGGATGAAACTTTTTTTGGTGATTTTCTCATTCTGGTCCTGATGGACTTATCGTCAGGATACCTATTTTTGGAAGAGATCAGCGACGACCGCCGTTTCGATACTTGGTATGAAAAGGCTATTCCCCGCTTAAAAGCGCTTGGCATTGAGGTTAACCATGCCGTCAGTGATCGAGCCAAAGCCTTGATTAAGTTAGCGATTAGAGGATTTGACTGTCCATCAGGCGCTGATGTGTTTCATGCGCAGCAGGATGTCAGCAAATGGTTAGGCGCAACGCTGGGCAGGCGGCACGAACAAGCGAAAACACAGATGGAAACGGCTGAGGCGCTGTTGCAAAAGAAAACGGACAACAACCTGGCGGAATTGGTGCAGGTCGTTGATGCGGAGCGGGCTTATAAACAGATAAAGGAAACACGCGCCGATTATCACGAAAATCTGGCAGGCATTGCCGAAGATGTTCATCCGTTTTCATTTGAAACCAAGAATATAAACCGAGCGGAGCAGGTGATTTCCAGTCTGGAAAGACGCGCTCAGGTGTTTGAAAAGATCGCACAATCTCAAGCGATTGCAGACTTAAAACAAACCATGAATAAGTTTCGCAATCAATTTGATGACTTGGCGACCAATGTGGAAACTTGGTGGCTATGGGTCATGGAAATTTTAACGGGTCTTTCGGTGGATGAAGCAACGAAAAACTGGTTGATTGATAGTCTTTTACCAACGGTGTACTGGCATCAGCAACTACACAAAACACAAAACCCCAAACAGAGAGAAAAATACCGTCAGGCTTGGCAGCAAGCCGCGCGGAATTTACAGGCCGATACTTTCACGGCAACTTTGCCGGTAAGCGAACAGCAACGCTGGTTGGAATGGGCAGAGTGGATGGCGCGAAACTTTCATCGCAGTTCTTCCGCCGTCGAGGGTCGCAATGGCTATCTGTCGCAGATGTATCACAATGGCCGTGGCTTAACCGAAAAACGCTTGCGGGCTCTGACGGTGATTCATAATTACGGGCTCAAGCGGGTTGATGGAACAACGGCGGCAATGCGTTTATTTGGACAATCGTTTCCAGATCTATTTTCATGGTTGATGGCAGAAATGGGCGATCTTCCGCTGCCCAGAAAAGGCAGAGAGCGGGTTGCTCGTAACCCGTTGTTTTTAAAATCCGTCCCGGCTTAAGTTGGAAGCCCGGAAAGCGGCCTGGCTGCTCTTGATGCGCAAATCGCAGAAGCCCACGCGCGAATAAAGGTTGCCCAGGCCGCTTTGGAACTTGCGAACATGGATTTAGCAAATACCCGTATTCTTGCCCCTATAGCTGGCATCATTGGCAACCGTAGCGTGCAGGTCGGGCAATTGGTTAAGCCAGGTAGCGCGCTTGCTTATCTGATTCCGGTTGAGGAATTGTTCGTAGAAGCCAATTTCAAGGAAACCCAGATCGCCGATATGCTGCCTGGTCAGGCTGTAGAGATGAAAATCGACGCTTACCCCGAACAGACTTTTGACGGGGCGGTCGATAGTTTTGCACCCGCTTCCGGCTCCGAATTCAGCATGCTGCCGCCAGAAAATGCTACAGGGAATTTTACCAAAATCGTGCGAAGGATCCCTGTCAAGATACTATTTCGATCCGATAACGATTTGAGTCTGCTGAGACCCGGACTTTCCGCCGCTGTCAAAGTCAAAGTGCGGTGAGTCCGATATGACGAAATCCGTAGCGTCTGCCGACAGCGATGCCGCGAACAGCTTGTCGAAGCAACCCGATCAAAGGGATCGTGAGCTGGATACCGGGCAATGGATAGGCTTTTTCGCGATGGTGATCGGTATTTTCATGGCGATTCTGGATATTCAGATCGTAGCCAGTTCCCTGGAGCAGATACAGGCAGGCTTATCGGCGACTCAGGATGAAATTACCTGGGTACAGACAGCCTACCTGGTGGCGGAGGTGGTCATCATTCCCTTGTCCGGCTGGCTGGCGCGCGCCTTATCGACGCGCTACCTGTTCGTTCTGTCCTGCGGCGGTTTTACCTTGATGAGCCTGTGCTGTGCGTTGGCCTGGAACCTGGAATCCATGGTGGTTTTTAGAGCCTTTCAAGGGCTGTTTGGCGGCGCCATGATCCCTGTCGTATTTTCTGTCATTTACACGCTTTTCCCACCGCGTCTGCAACCGGCTATGGTCGTGTTGGTCGGCATGGTGGTCACGGTTGCGCCCACTGCCGGACCGGTGCTGGGTGGCTATATAACGGAAGTTTTGTCTTGGCAGGCGTTGTTTCTAGTCAATTTGGTTCCAGGATTTTTGGTATCGCTATTCGCCTGGCTGTTTGTGCGGGTTGACGAGCCTGAATGGTCGCTGCTGGAAACAATCGATTTTCGCGGTATCTTTTATATCGTTATCTTCCTCGGCAGTTTACAGTTTGTCTTGGAGGAAGGGGTCAGGAAGGAATGGTTCGATAGCCGGGAGATCATATTCTTCAGTCTTTTGGCGGCCGCTGCCGCTATCGCCATGCTATACCGCGAACTGCGGATTGATCACCCTATTGTCGATCTTAGAGCTTTTCATAACCGTAATTTTGCCGTGGGTTGCGCCTATAGTTTCATACTCGGTATCGGGCTTTACACGCTACTGTTTTTAATGCCGGTCTATCTCGCCAATATCAAGGGGTTAAATAGCCTGCAAATTGGCGAATACCTCATGATTACCGGCATGTTTCAATTATTGTCGGCCTTTGTCGCCGGCCCGCTTGCCAAAATTTTGGACTCGCGTCTGATGCTGGCCCTTGGTCTGTTTTTATTCGGTCTTGGGGCTTGGGTTAACGGTAATCTAAGTTACGAAGCCGGTTTCTGGGAGTTCTTCTGGCCGCAGGCCATGCGGGGCTTTGCCTTGATGTTTTGTTTTTTGCCGATTAACTCGCTGGCCTTGGGAACCCTGCCGCCGGAAGAGGTAAAAAATGCCAGCGGCCTGTATAATCTGATGCGGAACCTGGGCGGGGCCATCGGCCTGGCGGTTGCCAACACGCTGATGATTCAAATCAACAAGCAAAATTACGCCATACTCCGTGAGGCCGTGACCCCCAGTTCGCCGCAAGGGCAATTGCAACTGGCGGGTTTGCAGGAACGACTGGCCGGGTTTTCCGTGCCGGATAGCAGCGCGGCGGCCATGAAGATGCTATGTGGACTGGCGTTGCGGGAGGCCGAAGTTCTGACCATGAATACCTTGTTTCATGCGCTGGCCCTGATATTTTTTCTGTCGCTATTACTGATGCCTTGGGTCAGAAAGGTTTCGGTGCAATCCGATGGAGGGGGAGGGCATTAATAGGTTGGTCCCACGCAGGGTGGATGCCGTAGGCGATCCACCAAATCGAAGCCGAGGAGCTTTTTCATTTTCAACACCTGATGGTTTGTGAGTTTCCATAAATAATAACGATACTCGATCTGAAAAATTATAATTGCCGAAAATCATCTCCATTTAAACTTTATTTCTACAAAGACTAAACATGCAAGCTGTCAGAATACTATTTAGTTTCATTTTAATTTTTATAGCTCATTATAGTTATGACTACTTGAACAATCGGCCCTATTCTATAGAGACCGAACTACCGTCAGGAAAGTTGAAAAGTGTATCTTTTGCACCCTATCGGGAAGGTTTTAGTCCGGTCAACGAAAAATTTCCTTTGCCTGAACATATAGATGGGGATTTGAAGTTGCTTGCCGGCAAAACCGAAAGCATAAGAACTTATACCAGTCGCGGCGGCATGGAACCTACACCAGATTTCGCCGGCAAGTACGGGATCAACATCATTCAGGGCGCTTGGTTGGTCGATGACCACTCGAAAAACCAAATCGAAATACAGGCATTGATCAAGTCGGCGAACGATCACCCGGAAGTCGTGAAAAGAGTGATAGTCGGTAATGAAGTGATGCTGCACCATTATATGGATGTCAAGCAACTGATAGGCTATATCCGCCAGGTTAAAAGCGCTATTAAACAACCGGTGTCTTATGCGGATGTTTGGTCGATGTATCTGAAATATCCGGAGTTAATCAAAGAAGTCGATTTCATCACTATCCATATTTTGCCGTATTGGGAGGATGAGCCGGTTTCTGTTGAAAATGCCTTAGAGCATCTGGAAAAAATTTTCAAACAGGTTGAAGATATAGCCAACGGCATCGCTCCCGGTAAACCGATTCTAATCGGTGAATCCGGCTGGCCGGCCATTGGCCGGCAGCGGGGCCAGGCTGCGCCAAGCGTCATCAACGCCGCCAGATATATCAATGGTTTGGCCGATGTCGCCACTCGTCACGGCTTTGACTATAACGTTGTCGAAGCTTTTAACCAGTCCTGGAAAAGCCGTGAGGAAGGTGTTGTCGGAGCTAATTGGGGGCTATTTTCAGTCGATCGCAAACCGGTTTTTCCATTAAGCGGTTTGGTTTATGAGAAACCGGATTGGCCTAAGCATTTTGCCTGGGCAACAATTCTATGGCTATTGGCGGTGGCTGCTTATTTTAAGAAACTGCCATTGGCTTCGTTGACAAAATTGTTGGTGTTTCTGGGTTTGGCGCAAATCCTATGCGCTTCTCTGGTAACCATGGCTGATTTTCTCTGGTCTACCAGTTATAGTACATTGCAAAGGGCTTATACGCTGTCGATAGTCATCGCCAATCTGGTTATCGGCGCATTATTGATCCGGCGTTATCACGATATGCTTAGCGATAGTTTTGAATCGGAAACCTTGGCGAAGTGGTTGCGCAATGGCTATCTGTTTTTTATTGTGCTGGCAGTCTATAAAACTTTTCACATAGCTATCGATGGCGGCGAATTGAGTTTTCCCGGTCAGCAATTCGTTATTTTGACAGTGGGTATTATCGGTATGATACTCTGCGAGTGGCTTCGAACCGGCAAGCTAAAAAAAGACAGTTTAACGATTTATAAACTCATCGGCTGCAAACAACCCTTTTTTCATTATGGCGGCGTTGCCTATTTGCTAACTTTGGCTATGCTGGCGCTGGTGTTTGGAGAAACAAGATATTTTATGGGGGGGCGTGATTTGATTTCGGCTCACCCCGGTTTTTTTAATGCCTTGCCGTTTGCCCTGAAATATACCCTATATAACCGGCAATTATTGTTATGGTTGGCTAGCCTGTTTCTGTTATCGCTGCCTTTTTGGTTTAGTCGCAATTATAAGGATAAAGCTTAAATTTCTTTTAATCCGGAATATTTTTGGGTTGCATGGAAGGTGGTGATGGTACTCTTTCAGTGGATTATAAAAATCATTGATGGAACTGACGCCTCTCCACTGCGCGTTTTTCTGTCCCACGTTTTTTCTATTATCGGATGTCGATCCAGGGGTTAAGGGTCGGGACGCCCGTTGGTTCAAAGTCGGCCACATTTCGCGTGACGACAGTCATACCGTGAACAAGTGCTGTCGCAGCAATCAGCCCATCACGAACAGGGCGAGGATCTGGCACATGTAATCTTGCACTGCACTGTGCGACAGCAGAGTCGATAGCCAATATCCGACCGGCGAAGGCTGGCAAAACGTGTCCATTCAGCCATGCTCGAAACATAGCTCCCTGCGATGGGTCGCGCCGTTCGAGCAGCAATACACCGATCTCAAGTTCCTGAATGGTGATCACTGATAAATACAGATCGGATGCATCTATACTATCGGCCCATAGCGCAACCTGTCTATCAGCTTTTCCAAGTCGAATCTTCCGTAATTCGGATACAACATTGGTATCGAGCAAGTACATCAGGAGAAGTCAGCCGGTTGTGCGAGGTCGGATAATGGCGGTATCTCAAGCTCTATGTCTTCGATACCTGGCATCGCCAATAGATCGGCAATCTTAGTTCGCCCCGTTAGTTTCTTATACTCGTCGAAAGTCAGCAATACATGAGCCGGTCGGCCACGGTCCGTGATGAATACCGGACCAGCCATTGCCGCTTTCTTGGCCTTACTGGCATCCTGATTGAATTGGCGGCTGGAAAAGGTTGTGATGGTCATGATGAACCTCCTATTCTTGAGCAATGTTGGAGTACATTACCACAAGCAAGGTTTCAGTACAATTTAAGGTAGTTACTTATCTACAATATTTGTCTGGTACCGGTTAAGAATGATGATTGAGAATTTTTGTCAGTGGTAGATTACTATTTAGAGTTTAATAATAAATGGTGGTCTGTCCCATATTTTCATATCTTCTTCATTCAATCCTCCTAATCCACCATTCTCCCCATTTCATCAAACCGCAATACAGTAACCTCCGCATCGGCATCCGTAATCTCCGCCTCGCTCAGCAGTCCATTAGCATGGTAACTATACCTATGGCGCAACTCAACTTCCCCATAAACCAATTTCTCCAGAAGCAATAAGCGCTGATCCGCATCATAAAGTCCGCGAAAAAACGTATTGCGGTTTTCGCGGTCGCTGTCGAGCAGTTCGTTGACCAGTTTTAAGGGCAGTTTTACCCCGCTGTAGCTGACAAAGTAGCGGTAGTCGCCGTCCGTGTTATCCATGTGGCCCTCGAAAATAGACAGATTAAATTATTTACCTTGCAATCTTTGTGCCTTTTGTCGAAGCTACTTGCAACAGGCTTTGAGCATGGTTTTGTTTGAAAACAGCTGTAACAAACTTAGTCATGGCGGTAAACATTGTTGGGTTTGCGACAACTCAACCGTGTATCAGGCAGTTGGTTTTCCAAGGCTATAGCGTCGATTAAAGGGAATGCCGAGCCCCAGCTCGGCCCAAGGCTTAAGCCTATCCTGGGCTCTGTGCCAGGCATGGCTTACCGTCAAAACAAGATGGGTGCATTACTGGCATTCGCCGAATCCGGTGAATGGCATCGATTTTGCTTTATTGCAGTTTTCAGTTGCATTACAGCTATGAAACTGTTTCTCGATTGGTCGTCCTACGAAAATAGCGGCACCGGCGATGCCTACGCCGACATACCCAAACATGGCGGCGATTTCGCTAAAGCCGTAGCGGTCTGCATCGGTAGTCGCCAGTGCGAACAGGTGTCGGCCAAAGGCGTGATGTGTCCGAGTTACCGGATCAGTCAAAAACCAGGTTTATCGCCGGGCGGTCGCGTAAAAGCGCTAAAAGCGGCGCTAAACGCCGACGAAAATACCTTTTTCAATCCGGAATTGGCCGAGGCGATGGCCTTGTGTATTAGTTGCAAGGGTTGTAAGCGAGAGTGCGAAAACGAAGTCGATATGGCGCTGATCAAGGCGGAATTTTTAGCTCAGCAAATAGCGCGCAACGGCTTGCCTTTGCGGCAGCGGCTATGGGCGGAATTGCCGAAATTACTGCGTTGGCCGGGTGTGCGCGATTTGTTGTTGCTGCGTAATCGTTTGCCTTGGCTGGCCCGGTTCTGCGAAACCATGCTGGGCATTAGCGCCAAGGTCTCGTTGCCGATACCGGCGGCAACGCCATTTCAGATTGCAGAGGCAGTAACAGCAGATAGCGATAAACAAGTGGTGCTATTTGTCGATACCTTCAATTACTACTTCAATCCGGCGGCGGCCAAGGCCGCACAGCGATTGTTGAGTGCAGCCGGTTATCAAGTATTGGTCGCCGCGCCGTTAAGCAGCGACCAATCGGCACGTCCGTTGTGCTGCGGCCGCACCTATTTTTCCAACGGCAGGTTGGACAAAGCCCGCGAAGAGGCACGGCGGATGTTGGCGGCTTTGGCCGAGCATGTCTCAGCCGGTCGCACTATCGTTGGTCTGGAGCCGTCGTGCATACTCAGTTTGCGCGATGAATATTTAAAACTGGGTTTGGGTGAGGCGGCCCGGCAACTGGCGGAAAAAGTGCTGTTATTGGAAGAATTTATCGTCCGCGAGCAAGCCGCGAAACGCTGGACTTTATCATTTCAGGCTATTCCCGCTGTATCGAAGTTATTGCTGCATGGCCACTGCCATCAGAAGGCCGTGGGTTCGATCAAGTCGGTGCGTAAGCTGCTCAAGCAAGTACCCGATCTGCAATTCGAGTTGATCGAATCTTCCTGTTGCGGCATGGCCGGCAATTTCGGCGTGGAATCCGAGCATTACGATCAGGCTCAGGCCATGGCCGAATTGGCATTGTTTCCGGCTTTACGTGCTGAACCCGAGGCGCTGGTGGTCAGCAACGGTTTTTCCTGTCAGCAGCAAATTGACAACGCAGGCTTTGCCAAGCCTTTACATTTGGCAGAACTGCTGTGTCTGACCATTCCTATGTAAAATTTGTAGGGTGCTGCCGACATAGGGAGGTGCATCGTGCGCGAAAGATGCGCTTCGCTATCGCTCAGCACATCCTACAGGGCTAGCCATTCCTATGTAAGGTTAACAAAATGAAACTGCAAATCGATAAACAACATTTACATGCTTTATTGGCCGCTCACCCGAGGCTGCAAGGGCTTAGCGAGCAATTACGCTTCGGCAACAAGGCGCAAGTGCCTTACGATCAGCTCAGTATTGCGGAAATCGCCAGCCTGGCGGAAATTTATCAGCAGGAAGGTGAAGCCCTGCAACAGCAGGCGGCGTTGCTGGACGCTTTGCGGCAAGCTCTGGATGCCGATAGCCCGCGTTATTCGACCGGACAACTGGAGATGCTGTTGCCTGCCATTGCCAGCTATTTGCTGGACGGGGCGATACGCGGCTGGTTGTTTAATGTCGAAGCCTCCGGCAGAACGTTGGCGTATCTTATTACCCGTCTGGATTACACTCCGCCTGGCGAGGAAGAGGCGGGGCGTATTCTATTGGAGTTAAAAGCTAACAGTAAAGGCAAAATCGCCATCGAAACCCTGACCATACGCGGCAAGGATCTGGCCGACAAAACCATTGCGGAAATCTTTGCCGGTAAGGGCTATTTGAAAGAAACACCTGAACTCATCGCCAGTTACGATGAGGCCGCCGTTCGCTATTTCGATTGGCGGGCGCGTTCCGGGGAGCAGTTTTCCGGTTGGGGAACCGGCATTTATGCCGAAGACCCGACCGCCAGCCATCGTAGCAACGACTGGGCCCGCAAAAGCAGCGTGGTGTTGTCTTCGGGCGGTGGTAACTGCCGATTGGTCAATGACGAAAATATCCTCAGCGACCGGGCCTTGAGTCTGGATGCCTCCGGCGACATTCTTGGCAAATATCTGCGCAAGGCCGGCAAGAGCATGCGCTACGACAGTAAGGCCGAGCAGGCCGTTGAAGCCTTTAAAGACGAAATTCCGTCCGGATTGTTCACCGAATTGCCGGTGCATGGCTATATCCTGATGTTTCATCTGGAACTGCATCATCACATCTGGGTACATGTTGACGACATGCTGCCTTATCTCTATCAGCCGGATTTGAAACAAAAATTGATCCTGCCGCGGGAACAGACCGATCTGATAGATATCCTCACTGCGGAAATGGACATGCTGCTGGATGATATTATCGCCGGAAAATCCGGCGGCACAACCGTGCTCTGCGCCGGTCCGTCCGGGGTCGGCAAAACCCTGACTGCCGAAGTCTATTCGGAGATCATCAAACGGCCTTTATATCGGGTGCATTCCGGCCAGTTGGGACTGAACGTCGCGGAAATGGAAAAAACCTTGAAGGAAACGCTGATTCGCGCCCAGCGCTGGGGCGCGGTGATGCTGATTGATGAGGCGGATGTCTATATTAAGAAACGCGCCGATAACTTGGCCTCCAATGCCGTGGTAGGGGTGTTTTTACGGGTGCTGGAATATTTCAACGGCCTGCTGTTTTTGACGACCAACCGCGTCGATGATATCGACGAAGCCATTATCTCGCGTTGTATCGCAATGATCCGCTATCAATCCCCCGATCATGCCGACCGTTGCAAAATCTGGCGGGTCATGACCGAGCAGTTTACCTTGCCGGTAGAGGAAAATCTGATCGACGAGCTGGCGGTAATATTTCCCGGCGCTACCGGACGCGACATCAAAGGTCTAACCAAACTGGTTGCAAAGTTTTGCCAGCAGAAACAACTGGCTCCGGATTTGGATGTGTTTAAGCGCTGCTCGGTATTTCGAGGCCTGGAGATTGCTGAATAGTGATAAATTACATGTCATTTATCGGTGAGGCTCTTGCTTTCAAGGGCAGGCAGGACTAGTAGCTGACCGATTTTTAATTGGTACTTTTCGATAAACTCGGCATTTACTTCCAGCATGTACATGGCAGGTAGGTTCGAATCATAAATAGGGCAGGGGTCTTGCCGGCATGGTTGTAAATTGTTTAGCAAAGAAACGATTCGACCGTCAGCAGCCAGGAATATGATATCCAGGGGCAACAGGGTGTTCTTCATCCAGACCTCGCGCAGCGCCTGATCGGGATACAGAAACAGCATGCCTTGTTTTTCACCCAGACTGGTTCTGTACATCAATCCATGTTCCCGTTCGGCTTGATTGGCAGCAATCTCGACACTGATTTCAATTTGCTGCTCCGGAAAGGCGACAGGAAACTGTTTTGTGCTTATACGGTCTTCTGCGCGGAGGCCGAATGCGCTGACGGCCATTAAAATTAAAGACATTAAATGCTTGGTAGGTCTTGTAATCATGTTGTTTTTAGCCAAATATAAGGTTGTTTTTAGAAAGTTGACTGATTATAATGGGAGGCTGTTTTGCGAGCGTGGCGAAATTGGTAGACGCGCTGGATTTAGGTTCCAGTGGTAACCCCGTGGGAGTTCGAGTCTCCCCGCTCGCACCATCTTCTTTTTCGTTAACGATGCCGCGTAAATTCTTCGAATCGATATTCCGTCTGCCGGTTTCGGCAACATCATCTCTTTTTTATTTTTTGAGGTAAAGTAATGCAAGTTTCTGTCGAGAAGACATCAGAATTAAACAGAAAAATGACTGTCAGCATTCCTGACTCAGTCGTTCAGGAAAAAATGGAAACTCGATTTAAAGCACTTGCCCGGGAAGTAAAGGTTGACGGTTTCCGTCCCGGAAAAGTCCCGGCCAACGTTGTTAAAAAACTTTACGGCGAGAGAGTCAGAAACGAAATAACCGGCGACCTGATTCAATCCTCCTATGCAGAAGCATTGCAGCAGGAAAATCTGGTGCCGGCGGGACAGCCGCAAATTCAGACAGCCGGGAATAGCGACAATTTTGAGTATACAGTCGAGTTTGAGGTATATCCGGAGATTTCGCTGGACGGCATTAACCAGTTGCAAATCACCCGTCCGTTGGCAACTGTAGCTGATAGCGACGTCGATAATATGATAGAAAAACTCAGGCAGCAGAGAAAAACCTGGCGGGAAGTGGAGCGGGGTTCCCAGACAGGCGACCGTGTCACGCTGAATTTCTCCGGGGTTTGCGAGGGCGAAAACTTTACCGGCGGAAAAGCTGAAAACCAAAAAGTTGAGATTGGCTCTAATCAAATGATTCCGGGCTTTGAAGACGAATTGGCAGGATTGGCTACAGGTGCTACGAAAACGTTTACAGTCACATTTCCGGAAGCTTATACCAACGAAAAACTGTCAGGAAAACAGGCGGAATTCGAAATTGAGATAACCAAGGTTGAGCAATCGGTATTACCTGAACTGGATGAGGAATTTATTAATGCTTACGGTGTCGAAGATGGTGATTTGAGCACATTCCTTGCAGATGTTAAAGTCAACATGGAAAGGGAATTAAGGCAAGGCCTCAAAAACAGGCTAAAAAATACAGTACTGAATGCTTTGTATGACAAGGTGACAATCAGCCTTCCGACTGCTTTGATCGAGCAGGAAATTCAGGCCTTAGTCAAACCATATATCGATCAGGCGAAAAAGATGCGTAAAAATCCGGCGGAGCTGGGTTTACAGAAAGAAATTTTCGAAAATCAAGCTAAACGCCGGGTGGCACTGGGTTTGATACTGGGTGAAATTATCCATAGGAACGACATCAAAATTGACACGGATAAAGTACGTTCAGTGATTGAGGATATGGCAAAGAGCTATGAAAAACCTGAAGATGTAATCAACTGGTATTATGCGGATAAAGACCGCTTGAATGATGTGCAGCAGATGGTTCTTGAAGACCAAGCGGTTGATTGGATTGTCGATCAGGCACAAATTACCGAACAGTCTTTGAGTTTTAGCGATGTGATGGATAAACAGGAAATAGAGGCCTAACATGATTGTACAAAATGCCAAGCAAGAATTAACGGCACCTTATGCGGCAGGTGGGCTGGTGCCTATCGTGGTGGAGCAGACTGCCCGTGGAGAGCGTTCGTACGATATCTATTCCCGGCTGTTAAAAGAACGGGTAATATTTCTGGTCGGTCAGGTTGAGGATTACATGTCCAATCTGGTTGTCGCGCAATTATTGTTCCTGGAATCCGAAAATCCGGATAAAGACATTCATCTGTATATAAATTCTCCCGGTGGTTCCGTCACCGCAGGCATGGCGATTTATGACACCATGCAATTTATCAAACCCGATGTCAGCACCATGTGTATCGGCCAGGCCGCCAGCATGGGCGCTTTGCTGCTGGCAGGCGGCACGAAAGGAAAACGTTATTGTTTGCCCCATTCCAGAGTCATGATACATCAGCCCTTAGGCGGTTTTCAGGGCCAGGCCTCGGATTTTGATATTCATGCCAAAGAAATTTTGTCGATCAGAGAAAAACTTAACAAAATTTTGGCTCACCATACAGGGCAAACTTTGAAAAAAGTCCAACAGGATACAGACCGGGATAATTTTTTGAGTGCCGAGCAGGCGGTTGAATACGGTTTGATCGACAAGGTGTTGAGTAATCGATTAGCGTAAAAGATAAAACGCGATTTTTTTCGATCATAAGGGCATTGTCTTGGATAATTTAATATTTGGATATATGCTTTGTTACAAGTAAAGTTATATATCGCCATACTGTGGGGGCGTTCATGAGTAAAGACAAAAAAGGTAAAGATGACGAAAAGCTGCTTTACTGTTCTTTTTGCGGCAAAAGTCAAAACGAAGTCCGCAAGCTGATCGCTGGCCCTTCGGTATATGTCTGCGATGAATGCGTAGAACTGTGTAACGATATAATCAGAGACGAACTGTTGGAAGATGAGTCGTCCTCCGGTGGCGGCACCTTGCCTAAGCCGAAAGAAATTAAAATGGAACTTGATAGCTATGTCATCGGCCAGGAAAATGCTAAAAAAATTCTGGCTGTGGCCGTTTATAACCATTATAAACGCCTGCGCAGCAACAGCAAAAAGCATGATGTTGAACTGGCGAAAAGCAATATTCTATTAATAGGTCCGACCGGTTCAGGAAAAACCCTACTGGCCGAAACCTTGGCGAAGTTGTTGGATGTGCCGTTTACCATCGCCGATGCAACCACCCTGACCGAAGCCGGTTATGTCGGTGAAGATGTCGAAAACATTATTTTGAAGATTTTGCAAAAATGCGATTACGACGTCGAAAAAGCCGAAACCGGTATCGTTTATATTGATGAAATCGATAAAATCTCCAGAAAATCGGATAATCCGTCCATCACGCGGGATGTATCCGGCGAAGGGGTACAGCAGGCATTGCTGAAGCTTATCGAAGGCACGGTAGCTTCCGTTCCGCCGCAGGGTGGTCGCAAGCATCCTCAGCAGGATTTTTTACAGGTCAATACTGCTAATATCCTGTTTATCGTCGGCGGCGCCTTTGCCGGCCTGGATAAGGTAATCAAACAACGCACCGAAAAAGGCGGAATAGGCTTTTCGGCGGAAATTAAAAGCAAGGATGAAAGCCAAAATGTCGGCGAGATATTCGCCGATGTCCGTTCCGAAGATTTGATCAAATACGGTTTGATTCCCGAATTTGTAGGACGTTTGCCGGTTATTGCCACGCTGGAAGAACTCAATGAAGCAGCGTTGATTCAGATACTCACCGAGCCTAAAAATGCACTGATTAAACAGTATAAACATCTGTTTGAAATGGAAGGCGCCGAATTGGAGTTCCGTGAAGATTCGCTTTCGGCAATTGCCCGTAAGTCCATGGAGAGAAAAACCGGTGCGCGGGGTTTAAGAACCATTGTCGAGAATGTGTTGCTTGATACCATGTATGAACTGCCATCCAACGACAAAATCTCTAAAGTTGTCATTGATGAAGGCGTGATCTTAGGTAATAACGAACCTATTCTGGTCTATGAAACAGAGCAGCGGCGTGCCGCGGCTGATTCATAAATGCCGGATTGGCAAGTGTAATAAATTAAAGAAAAGGGCTTTTTACAAAGCCCTTTTTTGCGTAACGCTATAGAAATATAGTGAAGTCACAACTTCGTAGGGTATGCACTGCATACCTTTAGGCCGCTCAGGTTAGGTGGCAGCCGTTTGTCACCGAAAGTCTATCGGTATGCAGTGCGTACGATGTTCGTAAGCCATTGATAGACATAGGTGCTTTAGGCGGTCAATATAGTCAATGTATGTTGGGCTAAGCGATAGCGAAGCCCAACAAACGCCCTGAAATCGAATCTGTCAGTATACTTAATTCCATGGCGGTTCATCGCCTTCATAGGCAATAAAATCCTTAACGGTCGGCTGAGTAAACACACCGGAACGCGTATTTTTAAGTTTGTCCAAGGCTTCAGGTTTATCGGTAGTTCCTGTCGATGTGGTGGTGACAGCTGCTTGATCCCGCCATTTTGCAAAATCCGAAATGTCCAGGCTGCCGGGCACATACCATTTTTTATTGGCTGCATCCCATTTTGCGCCCAGCGCTTTAGCCGCATCTTTTTCTGCGTAAGGGACGTTAAGATAAGTTTTGGAGCTTGACATAATCAGGATGCTTGCAGGTGTTTAATGGCAGATAATTCTGCATTCTAATATATTTTGGTTATTATTCAGGGGCGTATCAATACCCTTTCAATTCCATCGAATGGATGGGCGTATCAAGAGTTTACTGAATAATTGCGTATTTTGTAAGCAGGTGGATCATAAAAGCTTTAAATGTGAGGCAATTCCAACTCCACTCATTAAAACGCCGCAAAACGGTACCGGATTGCGGCAGAACAATACGCCCGGCGGAGCGGAAAAATCGGTTATGGAAGTTGGATATTTTATCTCGCGGAAGCCCGGTGCTAGAAGCTGTACTTTTGTACAATTTGTGATACGCATCAAAAAAAGTAGAATACCTTAAAACTCGTATTGTTTTATTGCGGGCGCTTAATTTGAGAGTGAAGCTTTGTGCCTTTAAGGCTATCTGATTGTGACTTTCTGACCATTTTCCTGCCATTCTTCGGAGTAAATGAAGGCCGGCTCAACTTAAAAATCCAGGGATTCACATGAATATCGTCACCTTGTCTTCAATAGCAACCTCACTCTGCCTAATTTTTACCGCGCCATCCCAGGCAAATGCAGTCCTGAGCATTTCCCCCGATACGCAGAGCATTAGTCTCGGATCGAATGCTATATTCGATATCAATATTTCCGGATTAAGTGCCGGCTCTGCCCTTGGCGCTTATGATGTCAGCATTGGTTTTCGACCCTACTTTACTGAGCTTTAACCAAGTGTCTTTTGGCGACCCGGTATTAGGTGGCGACCAGCTTGATCCTACAAATTCAGGCATGACTTCGTCCCTTGCGACACCCGGCACCAGTTATATTGAGCTGAGTGATTTTTCATTTATTGATCCCACCACATTGAATACGCAACAAGCCAGCAGCTTCACCTTGGCGGTAGTCACTTTGAATACACTTGCCGCCGGTACCAGCGACCTTACGTTTTTAACCAGCAGTCTCTCTGACGCTATTGGGAATAATATTGCTTACGACGCCCTGAACGGATCGGTGACCATCAGCGGCAACCCGAATGGTGGTGGCGGCACAGTGCCTGAGCCGGACATCCTTTTATTGCTTATTAGTGGTGGCTTGGCTTTACGGCTGACCAAGGGTCGTCGGTAAAACTTAAATTTTCTTTAGGCACGAAAACACCTTGCTGATGCATCAAAAGCTTGATGCAGACGATGCCATTATGGGTTTGTCCGGCAACATAAAAATAAAAACTAAGCAAACATACCGACAGAGCAAAATATCATGAAACATGAAAGAAACATCACAACTCATTGTACGCTAACTGCAAATTACGGGGCAGACATATGACGGAAAAACATTCACTGAGCCAGATATCGCGGAATTTAAATTTGAATGGACGTTCTTTGGGAGCTGTGCTTCTCTCTGTATCAGCGGTTTGCTCTTCCTTTATGACTTCTTCAGCTCATGCACTAAGTTCAGCCGATGCTCAAGTGTTAAATGTCTTTGGGGTTTTACCGTGGGTTGAGTGGACGCCTGGCGTTGGGACCGGAGCGCCTTTACAGGTGTGGGCATCTTTTACCTGCTTACTGTCGTCTGGTCCAACTGATATATATAGTGCGTCTCAATCCTGTGCTATTGAGACGTTGGGTCTGACTGGTGGGCCATTCTTTAGATCAGATTTAGGGCTTGATAGTACCGGCAGCGCTCCGCCGAGTGGAGCCGTTTGGCGTATACTCGGCGCTTATGATTATGCCCCTAGATGCTCACCTATATTTTTTATTCCTTCTGGTGGATCAAGCTACCCGGTCATACATTGTGATGTGTTTGAAGTTCAGCCTCCGCCCCCGTCGATTACTCTGGCTTCCCCTAAAAACCTCGGCGACGATTGCATTCCTTGCAAGCAGGGTATACCAGGGTGGGCTGTAGGCAACCCGATCAACGCAGCCACCGGCAACAAATTTCAGGTTGAAACCGACTTTGTCGGAGCAGCCAGCACAGAACTAGCACTCCGGCGCACCTATAACAGCCAAGACACCAGCTCCACGGCGTTTGGTTCGAATTGGCATAGTACTTGGCACCGATCTATTTCTCTTTCTAATAGCACAACAGCGACCGTCACTAGTGTAGATGGTCGTATAGATACTTTCACCAAAAACTCTTCCGGTGTTTGGGCTTCCGATCCCGATGTCACCAGCAGCTTATCGGCGTTGATGAGTGGAACCACACAAACAGGTTGGCAGTTGGTCACCGCCGATGATAGCACCGAGATCTACTTAGCCGATGGTCGCTTAAATTCCGTGACTGATCGTGCGGGTAATGTCACCGCCCTTGGCTATGACACCAATAAACGCTTAACTAAGGTCACCGGGCCTTTCGGGCATACCCTGACCTTCACTTACAATACTAATAATTTAGTGGCTTCGGTGACCTTGCCGGATGGAGGGGTTTTAGGTTATGGCTATGATGCGAACAGTAATCTCAGTTCGGTAACTTATCCCGATAAAACTGTTCACCAATACGTCTACAATGAGCAGGCCAACACTGCGAACACTAATTTACCCCATGCCTTGACCGGTATTATTGATGAAGACGGTAACCGCTACGCCACATATCAATATGATACTTCGGGGCGAGCGGTTTCTAGCCAACATGCTGGCGGCGCGGATTTGACCACCATTGCCTACAATGCCGATGGTTCTACCAGTGTCAACGATGCGCTTAGCAATGTTCACAGCTACACTCTAACTACGCAGTTTGGCTTGGTGAAACCAACCGGCGTGACCGGCATTCCAGTGACGAACACCGGTGGCAAAGCCTTTACTTATGATACCAACGGCTTTGTCTCCAGTCGCACCGACTGGAACGGCAATGTCACAACCTATACACACAACAGCCGTGGTTTGGAAACCTCACGCACCGAAGCCAGCGGCACTGCACTGGCTCGCACCATTAACACAGCCTGGCACCCAACTTTCCATTTACCCACCCAGATCACCGAACCCAGCGGGGTTACCGGCGTTAATCGTGTCAGCACATTCAGCTATGACGCCGCCGGCAACTTGCTGAATAAAACCATCACGGCTGGTTCGCAAACGCGCAGTTGGACTTATACCTACAACGCGGCCGGACAAGTGCTGACAGCCCATGATCCGCTGGGCAATCTGACGACTACGACCTATGACGGCAAGGGCGATGTGGCTACCGTCACCGACGCTTTGGGTCACGTTACCCAAATTACCAGCTTCGACGCCGACGGACGGCCTTTGACGATCAAAGACCCCAATAGTCTTGTGACCACGCTTGGCTATGATGCGCGAGGTCGTATCGTCTCCCGCGTGGTCGGCAGCGAAACCACAACCTATGCTTATGATGCGGCGGGTAACCTCACCCTGCTTACCAAGCCGGACGGTTCGAAGCTTGCTTACACCTATGATGCCGCTCATCGGCTGATCGCCATTACGGATGCGCTTGGTAATAAAATCGCCTACACCCTGGACGGTAACGACAACCGGACTGGAGTGAATGTCTATGATCCGACCAATACACTCACCCGTACGCTTGCTCAGCAATTCGACGCTGTTAACCGCTTGGCAAAATCCATCGGCTCTCAAGGACAGACCACGGCTTTCGCTTATGACAGCAACGGCAATACCACCAACGTCACCGATCCGCTCAATAACCAAACCACTTTAGCTTACGACACGCTGAATCGTTTGAGCAGCAGCATCGATCCAAACGGTAACACCACCCAAACTAACTACGATAGCGCGGACAATCTGCTGGCAGTCGCCGATCCATTGAACCATGTTACCAATTACAGCTATGACGGCTTGGGCAATCGGCTGACGACCATCAGTCCCGATACCAAGCAAAGTCAAAACAGCTACGATGCGGCAGGCAATCTGATCAGCAGCGTCGATGCCTTGGGACAGACGGTCGGTTACACGTATGATGCCCTGAATCGCCGGACGCAAAGCATTTATGCCAACAAACCGGCTATCGTTTTCAGCTATGACCAAGGCGTTAACGGCATCGGTCATTTGACCCAGATGAGCGACGGCACGGATACAACCCAGTGGGCGTACGATCTACATGGTCGAGTCACCAGTAAGACGTTCTTTAGTGGTACCTTAACGCTGGTTACCCAATACAGCTACGCAACGAACGGCCAACTCGCTGCAATCACTTACCCATCCGGCAAAGTGGTGAAATTGAGTTACAACAGCAACGGCCAAATCGTCGAACTGGACAATAACACGACACCGCTCTTGAGTGCTATCCAGTATCAACCGTTTGGCTTAGCCAAAAGCTGGACATTCGGGAATGGCATTAAAACCAGCCGAGGCTTCGATCTGGATGGACGCATCACCGGCTATGATCTGGGTGGCAACCGTTCGCGCCAGTTGGCTTATGATGCCGCCAGCCGTATAACCGGTTATAACGACACGAATCTAAACTACGATCAAAACTTTACTTACGACAATCTGGCTAGATTGACCCAGTATAGCGATCCCAAAACCCAAATCAGTTACAGCTACGATGCCAACGGCAATCGTTTTCAGCAAATGACCACGGGTTCTCCAAGCCAAAACTATACGCTGGATGCCAACAGTAATCGTTTATTAGGCATCACCAGCAACAACCAGCCGGTGAAAACCTATAGCTACGATGCCGCAGGACATATAACCAGCGACGGCTATAACACTTTTACCTATGACGGCAGGGGCCGATTAGTTAAGGCATCCAATGTGGCGATTGGCTCGGAACAATACCGAATCAACGGCCTGGGACAACGTGACGCCAAAGTCACCAGCAACCCGCCTGACATGTCCGGTGACGCCAACCAGGACGGAACCATAAACGCAACCGACTTACGCTTGATTGTCTTAATGGCTTCAGGCAGCATTCCAGTCAATATGGCCGCCGATTGCAACCATGACGGTAAAATCACCACGGCGGATGCGACCTGCGCCCAAGCCAAACTGGCGGACATGCACCTTAATCCCGGTAAGTACGTGCAAACCGGCACCTATTTCATGTATGACGGTGCTGGTTATTTGCTGGGTGAATATACCCAAAGCGGTACAGCCATTCAGGAAACTGTCTGGTTAGGAAATACGCCGGTTGCAGTGATGTCGGGAAATAATTCCTATTATGTTTATGCTGATCACCTCAATGCGCCTCGGGCGATAGCGGACAATACCGGCACGGTGGTTTGGCGTTGGGATAGCGAGGCGTTTGGAACGACTCTTGCAAACTCTGACCCCGACGGAAACGGGGTGGTATTTACCTATAACTTGCGGTTCCCAGGGCAGTATTTCGATAAAAGCACGGGGCTGCATTACAACTGGAATCGGGATTATAACCCGGCTATTGGGCGGTATATTGAGAGTGACCCGATTGGGTTGGTAGGTGGCCCGAATACGTATTCCTATGTCGATGGAAATCCATTGAGTAGCATTGACCCTACTGGATTCTATTATAGAGACTTAAGTCCTCCTGATTCTTCAGGATACTGGAATAATCCCAATACTAATCCTAATGAATTTGGTCTAGGTATGCACGGTTCACCCGGTGGCAGATTATCACACTATGGTAGATCGGACTCTATTTTTGACGATTATATTTTAGAATATATTAAATACGATGATAATAGTAGGAGTATTTCTGGGTTAGCTGATATTATTTTAAATGATCCGAATTACCAATACTATAAAGATCGTGATATTAGACTTTATATCTGCCACTCTGGTGAAAGCACGAATGGTACTAATTCAACAGCTCAACAATTGGCATCTGAACTTTCTAAACATGGATTTACTGGTACAGTGTGGGGAGCGGTTGGAGCTGTTTCATTAGACCACAATAATAATCCAATACTATTAACTAATGATAATACCATTGATCCAAATAGAACATGGTGGCTTCCTTATGATGGCAGAGGTGTTAAGAACTGACGAGACGCGTTATTTAGGGCAGCCATGTAGGGTGGGCACGGTTTATGTGCCCACGCGGAGATGCTCCAGAATCGATGGGGTTAGTATCGTTGATTAGTTGATCGTGATTTGAATGAATTTCATAACAATCAACGACACTACCCCCTTTGATTGTTTTAGCTATGTAGCCCACGCGGAGATGCTGCTCCTTTGATTGTTTTAACTGATTATGTACCCAATTTATATAAACAATTGTTTGATACAAAAACTCCCATTTTGGGCCTTATCCATCCATTTTCATGTCTAATATAATAATTAAGAGGTAATTGTAATGAAAAGATA
Organism: uncultured Pseudomonadota bacterium; assembly: GCA_963765965.1. GTDB lineage: Bacteria > Pseudomonadota > Gammaproteobacteria > Methylococcales > Methylomonadaceae > Methylomonas. The sequence goes on along the minus strand of CAVXZR010000059.1, from coordinate 26,826 downwards.
CCGTAGCATCCGCATAATCCTGATTGCGTCCATGTTCGAAGTAGTATTTGCCGCTTGTACGCACTTTCCTGTCGCTAACAATACGGTGGCGGTGCCGGCCGCCGCCAAGGGCCGTGATGTCTTTGATATAGCAATAGACGCCGCAAGATCGGTTGATCTTCCTCCCGCGACCAAGATAGACAAGGCTAACGGGGTGGTAGAGTTCGGATCATTCGGAATGCCGGTGCTTGCCTATTCGGCTCAAGTTCGCAAGCGCTCAGACGGCCAGTTGGACGTAACAGTCAAACGCGGATCAGCATACATCTCGCGTGATGTTGATGAAAAGGCCAAAGAATTTGTTGCTGCTTTGCAAGCGCGTCTGCAATAGCCGATTTATTTTTAATTAGACCATCAAGAGAAATCAAAGGGGGTTGGTGTCGTTGATTAGTTAATTTTGATTCGAATAAATTTCATGGCAATCAACGACACCGCCCCCTATTGATTCTGATCAAAAAATTATGGAGAAATTCAGATGGTATCTTGTACAAAATGCGCTACACAATTAATGGAAAAAGATCAGTTTTGTAGAATATGTGGTACAGCCGCATCAGCCAAATCAAAGGTTGAGTCTACGACTCTTGTTGACGATGATTCTTTAAGATTATTTATTGGAAAAAATTACGAGTATTTTCAGAAGAAGTGGAAATTAAATAACTCAAAGATATCGTGGAGTTGGAGTGCATTTTTCGGTGGCGTTTCGTGGATGGCCTATAGAAAAATGTATCTGTATTCCTGGATTTTCATCGGTGTGGCAACTTTTGTAACCATTATTCAAAGCGTTTTTAATCTTTCAGAAAGTACAAGCCATTCAATTGACATCGCATTTTGGATGACTCCGGCTTTGTCTGGTAATTTATGGTACAAGCATCATGTAAAAAAAATGATAAATGAAATTAACGCGATAAATGCGCCTAATCAGAGAAATACTGAACTGGTGGTACGGGGTCGTACCAGCATCGGTGCAGCAATTTTGTTTACCTTTATCTACTGTATTTGCATTTTCTTAGTCATGTTTTTTATAGAGTCTAATCCTAATATTTTAAATAAATTTAAAAATAACCTAAGTAATAACTCTCAACAAACAGAAAGCGTTCATTCAAATAATCAAGAATCTGGTTTAGATGATAAGACACCACCAGTCCTCTTGATTGATATTAGAGGGATAAGCGTTGGCATGACAAAAAAAGAACTCATCGAAAAGTTCCCTTCGTGGAATAATTTCACGATCGCTAATATTGGCAGCATCGAAGGCAAGCCGGTGGAAGTGGCTTTCCATGATGGGAAGCTTGATAAATTTAAGTTCTTCTTCACTTCTGATGGATTCAACGACGTTCTCGACGTAGTCAGCGTCAAGTATCCAGAAATTAAATGTAAAGAAAGCCAAATTCAGAATATCTATGGAAACAATTTTGATCAAACCAAGTGCACGATAATCGGTAGCAACGCAGACCTTGAGCTTACTAGATTTGACGACGACATTACACGATCGGTGCTAGTGATAACTTCAAGACGATACCTGGACGAGCAAATCAAGAAACGCCGTCTAGATGGAGTTTAGTGAGAATAGCCAAGCCGTTTGACGCAATCAGGCAGCAGTCCGGCAGCTTTGTTGCGCTTCGGTTCATCGGTCTCGGTTATGGGTTGCCATTTTTTCTGGGGGGGGTGATGGCTGAAACTAAAAACCTTCTGGAATCATTGGGTGGGACCGGGTCACATTAACAATATTTGCGACCTCAACCGCCCCGTTTTTTTGTAGTACTGAATTAAAAAGGAGGCTTCCAGTCCGTACATTGATGTGCTGACGCCATTGATTTGGTGGCGACAAAATTTCGCCATTCCACATCTTTTAGGCTGATTTTACAGTTTCGCTGGATGGTTAAAATTGCCGATTTCAGGCTTATTTGTGAGCTAATGGGTTAATATCCCGGCTTTAACTTTCCTGATTAGCAAGATGCTTCAGCCAAGCTAATAAAGCTTGTTCAAGTCGATGAAAAACCTTGTAGGGTATGCATCGCATACCTTTTTAGGCTTTGGCGTGATCAGCGGACTTAAGGTATGCGATGCATACCCTACAGTTTTTGGATTGGCTGAAGCATCTTGCTCTTAAGGTACTCGTTTTAAGCGATTGATTCATAGGCTGAAATTTTGGCCTTATTTTTGATATGTCAATCGCATAAGCAAGATAAATTCCTTCGGCGCGATTTGCGGCTACAGCCGATTTCTACGCTAATAAGGTTAACTGTTAACAAAATAATTATTCTTGCCGTTTGGCGGCGCTATTGATTTCAATGAATTATTTTTATAATGTAAAAGGAGATTGTTGTTATGTTTGCAGAATTTGGAAAAGTTAATCTGTACATTTTTATTATTTTATTTTTTCAGGGTTGTATGACTTTGGGAAGTGAACGTTTTGTAATAAATTCAGATACTTTTTCTAATAAATATTCAACTATAAAGCAAGTAGTTGTTCAGGAAGCTGCAAATAATGGTTTTAGTGAACTTACCGCTGAAATAAAACCTTCAGAGTTTAACGATTGGAAGGGTAGTTTGTTCTTTCAGCTGAAAACCGGGAACGGAACAGATCAGCTTTTTGTCGAATTTGCTAAGGCGAATGGCGGTATTTCCGTCTATACACACGGCGCTGGAACACGAGCCAATGCAAATAGCGCCGCAAAAGCAATTAAAGCTCGGCTTAGTCAGTTGTGATGATGGGTTATTTATTTAATCAAGCTATTGGGCAGTTCTAAACCCATGGAGGTCAGTGTTGTTGATTAGTTGACTTTAATTTGAATAAATTTCATAGCAATTAACGACACCCCATTGATTCAACACTTTGGTTTTAATTTCCACTAAACGATAAAAACTCATCAAGAGAAACAGTGGTGACAACTTTGGATAACTATTTGCTTAATTCCAGGTAGTCCTCAAACAGCTCAATCGGTAAGGGCTTGCTGAATAAATAACCTTGACAGGTTTCGCAACCGTTAGCCTGAAGGATTTGGTGTTGCTCTTCAGTCTCAACTCCCTCGGCAATCACGCTCAAATTCAGGGTGTTCGCCATGGCAATGATGGTACGAACAATTGTCTCGTCACTACTGTCGATGGCAATATCCCGTATGAACGACTGATCGATCTTAAGCTGACTCAATGGTAATTTTTTCAGGTATTGCAGGGAAGAATAACCGGTGCCGAAATCATCCAACGAAAACTGAATACCAAATTTGACCAAGGCATCCATGGTAGCAATCGTTTCTTCGATGTTTTTCAGCAAGATGCTTTCAGTCAATTCCAGCTTAAGCAAATTCGGATTGATGCCATTGCGTTGCACGCACTCTATTACTTGTTCGACGAAATCCGGTTGGAAGAATTGTTTGCCGCTAACATTCACCGAAAGCACAAGATGGCGAGCATTTAAACATTGTTCCCAGTGCCTGAGTTGGGCACAAGCCGTTTCCAGCACCCATCTGCCGATGACCAAAATTAAACCTGTTTCTTCCGCCACCGGTATAAATTCAGAAGGTGGTATGAGCCCTCGTTCAGGATGCGACCAGCGAATCAGGGCTTCAGCGCCAAAGGGATGGCCCGCACTCCCGACTTGAACTTGGTAATAGAGAACAAATTGCTGATTTTTCAGTGCTCTACGCAATTCATCTTCGAGTGTCACACGGGCTGTCACAACCACCTGCATTTTAGGATCGAAAAACCTTAATGCATTACGGCCGGACGTTTTAGCTTGATACATGGCGATATCCGTATGCTTCAAGAGTTCCTCCGCGGAGTGATTGTGGCCATCAAACAACGTAGCACCAATGCTGGGCGTACAAATATACTCGTGCGCATCAAGTTGGAATGGCTGGTTTATGACAGCGAGAATTTTATTACCTATGTTTTCAGCCTGCGTTGCAGCCTCAAAAGCTTGCTCGCTTAAATATTCCAACAACACCACGAACTCATCTCCGCCCAGTCTAGCTACGGTATCATCTACCCGGACACACCATACCAAGCGCTCGGCTACTTGCTGTAGCAACAAATCCCCCATATCGTGGCCGAGAGTATCATTGAGCGCCTTAAAATTATCCAAATCTATAAATAGCAAAGCACCTTTTCGTCCACTACGATGACTTGAGGCTAAGGCCGGTTTTAAGCGATCCTGAAGCAGGCGCCGGTTAGGCAAATTGGTGAGAGGATCGTAGAAGGCCAAGCGCTCTATTTCTTCAGCAGCTGCTTTCCTATGGGTAATATCGATAAGTGTGCCAACGTAATGGGTAACAATTCCTTCTTGGTCTTTCACAGCGGCAATGGCAAGATATTCCGGATAAATTTCACCATTTTTGCGCCTGTTCCAGACTTCGCCTTCCCAGGCGCCGCTATTAAGAAGGCTTTCCCACATGGTGTCATAAAATTCCTGATTATGCCGCTCTGATTGGAGTATGCGAGGGTTGTGCCCTATGACATCTTCTGCGCTGTAACCGGTTATTTCGGTAAATGCTTTGTTCACCCGCAAGATGATATTGTTGGCGTCGGTAACCATCATACCTTCCTGAGATTCAAAGACCGTTGCGGCAATACGGAGCTGATGTTCGGCTTGCTTGCGTCCGCTAATGTCGCGGGTAACGGCGAGGTGCACTATATTGCCATCGGCCTCTTTCATGGGCACGGCATGGGTATCAAGCCATCGGCGGGAACCTTTTAGTCCTATGACCTCGAATTCCATTTGCACGGATTCTCCGTTAAGCACACGTTTATGCATTTCGGCAAAGGCTTGACGGTATTCAGGGGCAATGACATTCAGCACCGGTTTACCAACAACCTGCTCTGCCGCATCGGCCTCGATCATTTCCAGGCCCGCCGGGTTCATCTGCACCAGCCGGCCTTGAGCATCGACGATCTTGATACATTCCGGTTCGTTTTCGATGATCGTACGCAAACGGGCTTCACTATTGATGAGTCTGGCCTCAATCTGCTTGCGTTCGGTAATATCAACAAAAGTGGCAATTGCGCCGGTAATAACATGATCGGTCAGGATGGGCTGCGACCAGTATTCGACGGGAACGGCAGTACCGTCTTTACGCCAGAATACTTCATCCGCAACATGAACTTCCTCATTTCGGCGATAAGCGGCATACATACGGCATTCCGTGGACGGATAGGGACTGCCGTCAGGGTGGGAGTGATGAATGAGAGTATGTATATGCTTGCCAAGAATTTCGTCGGCATTTTCATAACCCAATATCCGCAAAAAAGACCGGTTCACAAACCGGCAATTACCGTTGGTATCGACGCCATATGCGCCTTCGGCCATTGAATTGAGTAAAGACTGCAATTCTTGATTGGATTCATGCAGCGCCATTTCCATCTGCTTGCGTTCGGTAATATCTTCCTTGATGGCCAGATAGTGTGTGATTTTTCCATCCGACTCGTATACCGGCGAAATCAACGCCAATTCGACAAACTCACGGTCATCCTTGCATTTATTAATGAACTCACCCTTCCAAACCTCCCCCCGAGCCAATGTCTCCCACATGTCCAAGTAGATTTCGTTGGGCGTTTTACCTGACTGTAACAGTCTTGGATTTTGGCCGATGGCCTCGGCGCGGCTGTAACCTGTCGCTTTTACGAATGCTTCGTTGACAAATTCGATGTTGGCATCCAGATCGGTAATCACAATTGCGCTGGGGCTTTGCTCTACAGCTAGAGAGAGTTTTCTCAAGGATGATTCATCACGTCTATGCTCGACGAGTTCCCGCATCAAATGCAAAGTGTTCGCTGACTGGCTTTCATAGATGGACAGTATGATATTGACCAGGACTTTCGTTGACCCGCTCATTTGCTTACTGGCGTGTATTTTTGCAGACTCTAGTGACATGCCCGACTGCATTGCCAGCACCACCATGGCCAGATACCTGTCATTTTCCAAAATATGGGAAACCAGCCAACGGGTAAGAAATGCCAATACTTCGCCGATTACCGCATCCATCGGTTTACTACTTCTTTCACCTCTAAGCCGAATAACCGTTTCGATGAAACCGTTGTGAGCGTCCTTATGCTTGGACTCCAGATCATCCCCTGGAAAATACTCGTGCCAAATAGCTTCTTCTGTCTGAAAGTGATAGACGGCATAATCTGCCAATTCATCGAAAATAATATTTATCGCGGGAATATCCGACTGAAAAGCGACATGGCTCGCTAACGAATTAATCAGTTGAACCAGTGTTTTATGTTGTTCATCAATCTTCGGAATACCTGTATTGAAATACTTGCTCCAAGGAAAAATATCAATAGAATTCATTAGTCCTACCCATATATCTAATTTTAAACCGGGTGAACGTACTTTTTAACCGGTACGCGAATTCATAGTCATAGCGTTGGATGAGCCGTTTTCATGTTGTGTAACTGGTAAATTGATTCTCATAAAGCGTGACTCGTCTATTAAATTAAAGAAAGAAAGCTAGTTCAGTTATCAGTGTCTATTATTCCCAGTGTCAGGTTCCTGATTATTTTCATTATTTAGTAAGGGCATCATTTCATCGAAAATGGCAGCTAGTGAAAGGGTCGAATAAACCTTAGTGCCGGCTTTGAATAAGATTAGGCGTTTTTTAGATTAAATATGCAATATTGAGTCAAGTATGGCTGTTTTTTCACAAATTTCCTATAAAAATTGAAAAAAATGACACTATATAGTCAATGTAATGCCTTTCGGGTTGGCTCAACTTCCTTGAGAAAATCCGCCGCATTAGATGCTGTTAATACAATTTTTTTGAACCTGCCGGAACGCAGTAATGAGAAGCTAAATTTTCGCAATCCAAAGTCATTAAAAAATAACCTGGTTAGCTAGATGCTTCAGCCAAGCTAATAGAGCTTGTTCAAACCGATGAAAAACCTTGTAGGGTATGCATCGCATACCTTTTTAGGCTTTGGCGTGATCCGCGGACTTAAGGTATGCGATGCATACCCTACAGTTTTTGGATTGGCTGAAGCATCTTGCTAATCAAGTTAAAAAATAATGAAAAATGACCCATTGGGTATATGCGTGAGCTGTCCATCATCGCCTTTATTCCGCCAACGTTGGATATAATTTCACGGCAATGCCTAGCAAAATGGCGAATATGGCCAGTAACACGCCGAAATCGATTGCGTAAGGGTGGATATGTTCCCCGCCGACGATGACCAGCCCACGCAACGCGTCTATCAAATAGGTGAGGGGGTTGATTCGGGCGATGACTTTTAGCCAGCCCGGCATGATATCCAGAGGATAAATGGCGTTGCTGGCGAAAAACAAGGGCATGGTCAATAATTGCCCAATCCCCATGAAGCGTTCGCGGGTTTTTACCACGCAGGCGATAATCAGAGAGAAAGTGGCAAATAGCCCCGATCCCAGCATCACGCAGGCCAGCACAGCCAAAATAGGCATAGGTTCGAGCCTGATAGGAATATGCATCAGCAGCGCAATCGTATAAATGACAAATGCCTGCACGATGCCGCGGAATCCGGCGGCGATTGCTTTTCCGAATACCAGCGAGATACGTAGCGCAGGACTCACCAAAAGTTTATGCACCACTCCCAGATCACGTTCCCAAATAATGGCGATGCCGTAGAAAATCGCACTGAAGAGAATGCTTTGCGCCAGGATACCCGGCGTGATGAAACCAAGATAACTGATCTCTCCGGTATGAATGCCGCGAATTTGAGCCAAAACCTGTCCGAATATCACCAGCCACAGTACCGGCTGTACGGCGCGGGATATCAGTTCTGTCGGGTCGCGCATCAGTTTGATCAACTCAACCTCTACAATCGCGGCGCTCTCCCGGAAAAAGCGTATCATCGGTTTATCCCAGGCGTTGCGCAGTCCGGCGGGTTTGTGCGGCATCGCTGAAACTCCCGCCTTCCAGCATTGCTTCGCCCGCATAATGCGCGAACACATCGTGCATGGTCGCATGCTCGCCAAGCCTGTGGCGTAACTCGGCCGGTTTACCGATCACGTTCACTCTGCCCCGATGCAGTATCGCCAAGGTATCGCAAAGCGTTTCGGCTTCTTCCATATCATGGGTAGTAATGAGAACCGTCATGCCAAAGCCGCGCCTTAGATCCAGCAGCCGGTCCCATACCGTATGCCGCGCAAGCGGATCAAGTCCTATCGTCGGTTCATCCAGAAACAGGATGGCAGGCCTATGCAACATGGCCTGGGCAAGCTCAAGCCTGCGGATCATGCCGCCGGAATAGGTTTTTACCAGTTTGCGGGCCGAATCGGCCAGCCCCATGAAGTCCAGGGCCGTTCCGATGCGAACATGTCGCTCTGCGCCGGGCAAGCCGTAGAGTTTGGCTGATAGTAACAAATTTTCATAACCAGTGAGTGCGCCGTCGGCTGAAACGAGTTGGGGTACATAGCCGATGCATTGTCTGACTTTGCCGGGCGATTTGCCGATGTCGTAGCCTCCGACTTCAGCCGACCCGGATGTGGGGGATAGCAGCGTAGTCAGCATCTTGATCATAGTGCTCTTTCCCGCGCCGTTTGCACCTAATAATCCGAAAATCTCCCGGTAGGGGACGTGCAATTCGATACCGTCCACTGCAAGCAAAGGCCCGAAGCGGCGGGTTAGTTTCGATGTTTTGACGGCAAAGCCATCCGGATTGCGAGTGGGATCGATGTTCATTCAGGCGGAGGGATAAGCATACGGATGGGGGATAGTATACGTCCAAAACTTCGCAGTATCAGCTATTGCGGAGGAGTTGGTGGCGGAGATCCGGGCGGTGGCGCTGGAATGTTGGAAGCCGGCGCTACCGGTGATGGGGCATTACATTTGAAAACTCCTCTGACACCGGAACTTGATGGCCCTTGGCGTACATACATTGAATGTACGCCGCATCATAGCGCTCTTGCGTGGCGGTACCGGTAGCAGTTCCGGTGCCGCCAGCTCCGCTGTCAACTGCGGCTTGGTTTGCCGTCTTTCCGCCCACCTGACTATACGCGAACTGTTGACAGATTACATCATCGTTGCGAAATTGCTCAAAAGTGTGGCCGGGGCCGGGCAGTACCATGACGCTGGGTCCGTTAGGTATGGTTGAGCAACCCGTTGCAAGCAGTATTATGCTGGAAAACCCTCTGGAAAATCGTAACATATTCGGACTCCTTAGCGTTGCGGCGTGACCTCGGCGAGTGTTAACCATTCTGACAATCCTTGATACAAGGTTGTTCCTCAAGGTTTGTGGCAGTAATACCAGCATGCGGTTGGATAGCCGGCGAGGCTAGTGAATATCGTTCTGTGGAGTTGCCGGTGCAATGTGTAGGAATACCTGATCACTACAATAGCAGTTAATGGATTTTGTATTTTTGGTATATCCTAAATAAGCTCTCTGATTACGGCAATTCATCAACATTCAGAATTTTATAAATTTCGTAGGCCGGCTCTTCGTAAGGGTGGACCTTTAACAGCGTTTGCGAGACAGTTTTAATCAGCTGTTCCGAGCAGATCATTTCCACTTTGTATTCGGGAACTTTTTCCAATTGCAGGTCTTTGCCCAGAAATGGTTGGCTGCCGGATAAGGGTCTGAACTGCCCTTCGCCAAGAATTTGCCAACAACACCTATCGTAATTTTTAAATCGTCCTGCGCCCTTTTCGAATAAGGCGTCTTTAATCGGTTCAAGGTGGTTGGCCGGAACATAAAAGATCAGTTTGTACATAGCGGATCCCTAATCAATCGTGTTAATTTCTAGCACAAAAGTCATTACCCGGTTGTCGGAACAGACTGACAGGCATGCTCTGTTTTGTAGATAAAACGGTCGTCCGGAAGAAACCGAAACCTTGAGTGTGCTTATTAAAAGCCCGGATCATTCCAGTACATGCATCAATCGAATAGCCGACGGTTTGAAATGTCAAACATCCCGTCAGGTTAGGTACAGTCAGTTCCACCATTCGTTCAATGTTATGAATTTTTTAATGGTAGAACTGACTTTTAATCGCGTCCTTTATAGCGCTCTTAATGATATCTGCATGATAACGAAATTTCACTATATAGTCGCCAAAAAAAACATGCCCCAGAGCACTATGACCAGGGTGATTTCTTCGACCATATTGATGAGGGTTTGTCTGTCTGTTTTGGCGAGCATGGCCATTTGGTTGGCTTTTTGGTCGCGCATATGAACGGAATGATCTAACATGGTCTTCTCCTAATGATGGTTGGTGTAACTACGCATTTGCCCGACTAATACGCCCTGAATTTCCACTTGCTGGGGTTTATAACGCATGGTTTCCATTTTGGAATTGGCCGGAATCAGTAAGGTTTCATGCGGGTATTGCTCAATAAATTTTAAGGTTGCTTCTGTTTTGTCTACTAGTGCAACCACGATTTCGCCGTTACGGGCGTGGCTGCGTTGCTCTATCACTACCCAGTCGCCGTCAAAAATGCCTTCCTCGAACATGGAATCGCCTTTAACTTTGAGAACATAGCAGGGATTATCGGTTTTGATTTGTTCCGGAATTGCCATATAACTGATGTTTTCTATAGCTTCTATAGGCCGGCCGGCGGCAATAATGCCGACAAAAGGTAGAGCGCCGACAGGGGGCGGCGCAACGGTGGTAAGGCCTTTTGCCAGATGGGTTAATCGTATGCCGCGTTGTTTTCGTTCCGGCGCTTCGATCAGTTGCGCTTCAATCAGAGCCTTAATTTGGTGATGCATGGAGCCGCGGGATTTTAAGCCCATGGCTGTACACAATTCCTCTAGTGTCGGCGGATGTTGAAACGTATCCTGACTCTTGAGCAGAAAATCCAGAATTTCTTTTTGTTTGCGCGTTAATGTGTGCATGTGTGTTCCCAATTTGTTCTAAAAAAAGATAGCATAATCATTTAAAAAGAACAAGTACAGAACAAAAAATGTTTGCGCTAAGATTTAGATTTGATCATCATTGATTTCGCGATATAGTGCGCTATCCTTGCCGTTATCATTAACTTAATGGCTGTGTCCAGTCCTTATGTACCATAAGATTTGTCTATCAGTGCTTAAAAGCTGAAGAAAGGATCGAATACTAAAGAAAACCGCAACTATCAACGGAAGGTATAATCCTGCCGAGCATGTTTATTTCAGCATAACTAGCGTTTTACGGGAAGAAAGTATAAATTTATCGTTGTTGAACTCTAACTATAAGAAGAAAGGGGATGTGATATGAAAATACTATTAGCTTTGGTGGCCTTGGGGCTTGTCGTCATAGCTGTCATTATTTTAATGATCAAGCGTAGTTCCGTAAAATCCAAACCGGAAACCGACAATGCCATAAAACAACTTAAGCCCCGAATGGTAGCGCCGAAAGTCCAATCAGCGCAGAGCGATAATACCGCTTCCCGTGAAACGGCGCCGCAACCGGTTCAATCCGAGATGCTTGTCCAACCGGAACCTTCACCGATTGAAGCCGAGATACTTATCCAACCTGAAACATCACCGATTGAACCCGAGTTACCTTCTCAACCGGTGGCATCGGTAGTTGAAAACAAGATAGACACATCCACTAAAATTCAATCGTTGGGAACAGTCTCTTATTCGCTATCAGCGGTAAAGCCGGAAACGATACCCGAAGATTCCGTTCTCAGACGCCACTTTCTGAGCACACGGCAGGCTGAAAAACTTGCAATTACCAATCCGTACCCCACAGACTCTACGTTACGCCGGCATTATGAAAGTTTGCTCTCGTTATTGCTGAAAACTCCGCCATCCGTTACTAAGGAGGTCGTAACGGCGGATCAGTCGGCAAATAAATTGAAGATACCGGAAGACTCAACCCTGAGACGGCATTTTTTGACTCAGATGCAAGCCGAATCAAATCCAAATTGACAAAATTTATCGGGAAATTCGTATTAAGGCTGGTGAAATAGCTTGATCATCGTTCATGGATGAACGATGGCGTATGGGAGAGGATGGTATCAATGGCTGGGCTGACGGAACAAAGCCCAGCAATCTTATCCATCCGCAGCTTCCGGCAGTTAGTCGTTTTCCAGACGGAATATGGGGCCGTATGTGGTTTCAACATTAAAGTCATCCCAGATATACACCGGATAAGCGATAGGCTTGGTCGGGATCGGCACTGTCATAAGATCCAGGGTTCCCACCAATATTCTCCCAAACATATTTACTCCCCCTGACACTATGCCCGCTGCTAAACCCCATATAATATTGCTTTCGTTATTGGCGATGATAAAGGTTTTTGGAACTTCAAGGGGCGCAGTCGTCAGGTTGGCAATACTGCTGGCGAGTTTTCTGCCGACCGTAGCGCCATAGCTTTCCGGCTGGTCGGCAAGCACAGCAGGTGCGACAGTCAATAAATTTGCCATGAGCAAAGCGACCAAGATGCGGGTATTTCGTTTCATGATATATCCTGTAGGTTGAAGGCGTTTGTTAGCTTCAGTTTAGTGGTTCAGGGTATGGTTTCACTAAACCCGGCATTGGTCGAAAAAGTATAGCAGAGCATTCGCGATTTATTTTTTCAGGACCTTGGCAAAAGCGTTGCTCATGGTTTTTTGCAATGCCGGTTGTGGTTTCGGTTTCTGATGCGATGTTTTTTGCTTTTTTTCGTTAACTACAATTTCGCTGTTGTCGATATTTTTCTTCATGCTTAAGGAAATGCGTTGCCGGGCAACATCGACTTCCAGCACACGAACTTTCACCATTTCACCGGTTTTAACGACATCGCGGGGATCTTTTACAAAATCGTCTGCCAAATGCGAGATGTGGACCAGACCGTCCTGATGTACGCCGATATCGACGAACGCGCCGAAATTGGCGACATTCGTTACTATCCCTTCCAGTATCATGCCAGGTTGCAGATCGGTAATCTTCTCGACGCCTTCCATAAACTTTGCACTTTTGAATTCCGGGCGCGGGTCTCGGCCGGGCTTTTCCAATTCCTGCAATATATCGATGACGGTCGGTAAACCGAACTCGGTACTGGTGAAATTGGCAGGATTCAAACTGCGTAAAAACTGGCTTTGACCGATCAGGTCCCGTATCGATTTGCCGGTGTCGTCGAGAATGGCGTTGACTACCGGATAGGCTTCGGGATGCACGGACGAGGCATCGAGCGGATTGTCGCCATTCATGATCCGTAAAAAACCGGCAGCCTGCTCATAAGCCTTATCGCCGAGACGCGGCACTTTTTTCAATTGTTTGCGGTTAGTGAACGGGCCATTCGTATCGCGAAAAGCGACAATATTTTCGCTGATGCTAGCGCTGAGGCCGGATACCTGTTTCAAAAGCGCTACCGAAGCGGTATTGACATCAACGCCGACTGCATTTACGCAATCCTCGACGACAGTATCCAGCATTCTGGCCAGTTGAACCTGATTGACATCGTGTTGATATTGGCCGACGCCGATGGATTTGGCTTCTATTTTAACCAGTTCGGCCAGTGGGTCCTGCAAACGCCGGGCTATCGAAACTGCCCCTCGTAGCGACACATCAAGATCCGGAAATTCCTTGGCCGCCAGTTCGGATGCCGAATAAACCGAAGCACCCGCTTCGGATACCATGATTTTATTAATCCTAACATCCTTGTGCTGCTTCATCAAATCTGAGACAAGCTGGTCGGTTTCTCTGGAACCTGTACCGTTGCCGATGCTAACCAGATCGATCTGATGCTGTTTTATTAAGCGCGCTAAGGCCGCTATGGACTGATCCCATTGATTTTTCGGCGGATGCGGATAAACGGTATCGGTAGCCAGCAGTTTCCCGGTAGCATCGACTACAGCAACTTTCACGCCTGTGCGGATACCCGGATCGAGACCCATAGTCGCCTTGGGACCGGCGGGCGCCGCCAGTAACAAGTCCCGTAAATTGCTGGCAAACACCCGAATCGCTTCAAGTTCCGCTGCTTCCCGCAATCGCAGTTTCAAATCCAGATCGATGCGTGTAAATAGTTTGATTTTCCAGGCAAAGCGTGCGGTCTCGGCTAGCCATGCGTCAGCGGGACGGCTGGCGTCGTTCACCTGTAAGCGAAGAGCAACAAATTGCGAGCAGAGTAGGTGTTCCTCCTGATCAAGTTCGGCCGGTTTTAATGTCAGGGTCAGCAAGTCTTCGTTGCGTCCACGGAATAGCGCCAGGGCCCGATGCGATGGAATTTTATTGATGGCTTCGCTGTAATCGAAATAATCTTTGAATTTAGCGGCTTCCGTTTCTTTTCCGCTGACGACGGCAGCATGCAGTATGCCTTGCCGCCAGATACGTTCCCGCAATTCGTAAAGCAGTTCGGCATCTTCGGCAAGCCGCTCCATGATAATCTGCCGGGCGCCGTCCAGTGCGGCAGCGGCATCTGCCACGCCTTTATCGATATCGATAAAAGTTTTAGCGATTTGTTCGGGAATCAGGTCGCGATTGTCGAGTATTGCCTCAGCCAGCGGTTCCAGGCCGGCCTCGCGGGCGATTTGTGCTTTTGTTCGGCGTTTGGGTTTATAAGGAAGATATAAATCTTCCAGCAGAGTTTTGGTATAGGCATCGAGAATACTCTGTTCCAGTTCAGAAGTAAGTTTGCCTTGCGAGCGGATGCTTTCGAGTATGCTAGTCCGGCGGTCGTTCAGTTCCCGAAGATAGTCCAGGCGTTCTTGCAGAGTACGTAATTGGGTGTCATCCAGGCCGCCTGTCACTTCTTTACGGTAGCGGGCAATAAAGGGGACGGTTGCGCCTTCGTCAAGCAAAGCTACGGCGGCAGCGACTTGTGCGGTTCTAACAGAGAGTTCTTCGGCAATGCGTTGAATGACGTCCATTTGTTCGGTTGGATAGAGTTTGCAAAAGCGCCTATTCTACCAGTATGGACTAATAAATGAGTGCTGGATAGGAATGTGAAAGTTCGGAGATCTGCAAATAAAAAAAGCCATCGTCTGCTCGTGGCAGACGATGGCTAAGTTGTACAGCTAATATATTATTTTGCTTGGCTTAACACGTCATTGTTTAAATCTTTGTGTTTAGCCAGAACTTGCGCTTCAGCTTGAGCGGTAGTCGCTTGGCTCATTTGCAAGTGTTTGGTTTCATCTTTTTTCAGCAGGAAAACGCCGACGATTGCAACCAGGGTTACAGCAATTACGACGGTCATGGTGTTATCTTTTTCTTGTTCAGCCATTTTATTAATCCTCATTTATGATTTTGTAATAACTAAGCCCTTAAAAAGGGGCAACTCGAGTTGCATGTCGAAATTAATATTATTCTTAGTCGACGGGGCATTTTTTACACTCAAAATTGTTTTGTGTCAAAACATTCTTAAAAAAATGTTTTTACCGCTTGAGTTCCGGCATTTGAGGCAATTAAAAAAAAGGAGGTGAATTCCAATAATTTACAATAAAAACAATGATGTATGAAGCGTTCACTGAGAAAAGACAGCTTTTTGCCATCGTTTTCAAGCACTACAGTTCCCATCCTTCAATCAAGTGGTCATGACGGGATTTCAGGTTGGCTATTGGGGCGAGGTTTTAGGGAAAAGCGGGAGATGATAAGCTTGAAGCTTCGGCTAATATGCAAAATCCTATTAGGAACCGTCATTTATTCCGACATGGATCCGCCAAAGGTCCTGACGGGTGCTGTCTATAAGTTTGTTTACATTACGTCCTGTCAACGGAAAACCTGATAGGGGAGTATAATCGGCTCTGAACCTGCTTGTGTATTTGTAAGCAGCAACTTGGGAACCGGAAGAATCTGTAATAGAATAAACTCCTTTTGTACAGAGACTTGGCTTTTTAACATGCATTGTCCTTTTTGCTCAGCTCAAGACACCAGGGTAATCGATACCCGCTTGGCCGACGATGGCGATCAGGTCAAGCGCCGTCGGGAGTGTCTGGCCTGCAAGGAACGTTTTACCACTTTTGAAGTTGTTGAACTCTCCTTTCCACGCATTATTAAAAGAAACGGCGCCCGGCAAAGTTTCGATGAAAATAAGCTCCGAGCCGGCATGCAGCGCGCGCTGGAAAAACGGCCTGTGCACGCAGATGCTGTTGAAGCAGCCATTAGCCGAATCAAAAAAGCGATAACGGTAAAAGGCGAACGGGAGATGCAGGCACGGGAACTTGGTGAACTCGTCATGAAGGAACTAAGTTTGCTTGATCATGTGGCCTTTGTGCGTTTTGCCTCCGTTTATCGTAGCTTTCAGGATGTCAGCGAATTTACCGAAATGATTAAAAACCTGCAACGGCATGACGCTTAACAAAGATGCGGCCTTCATGGCGCAAGCCCTTAAATTGGCACGCAACGGTTTATATACCACAGACCCAAATCCGCATGTAGGCTGTTTGCTGGTAAAGAATAGAAAGATTATCGCCGAAGGCTGGACGCAACCCGCAGGATTTGCCCATGCCGAAGTCGATGCACTTGGCAGAACCCGGGATGCCCGAGGCGCAACAGCCTATGTCACCTTGGAACCGTGCAGTCATCAAGGTCGCACCGGGCCTTGCTGCGATGCCTTGATTGCTGCCGGCATAAGCCGTGTAGTGGTTGCCATGCAGGATCCCAATCCAGTGGTGTCGGGCCGCGGTTTGCAGCGAATGCAGGCAGCCGGTTTAGAGGTAGTCTGCGGCGTTTTAGAGCAGGAAGCCATGCAATTAAATCGGGGTTTTTTTAAACGCATGAGACAGGGCTTGCCCTGGATACGCAGCAAGCTGGCATGTAGTCTGGATGGCCGCACCGCCATGGTTTCCGGCGAGAGCAAATGGATTACCTCGCCTCAGGCCAGGCAGGATGTGCAATATTTTCGGGCTCAAAGCAGCGCGATCGTCACCGGGATCGGTACCGTGCTTGCCGATGATCCGCAGATGAATGCCCGTGTCGGCTTCGACGTGCTACAACCTTTAAAGGTAGTGCTCGATTCAAGATTACGTATGCCGCTGACGGCAAAAATACTGAAAAATGCCTCCGAAACCTGGATTATCACCTGTAGCGAGGACAGGCTTAAATACCGGCAACTACAGGATGCCGGTTGTAAAATCTGGCAGCTTTCTGCAGTGAATGACAAACCTGATCTGCATCAGGTTTTTAAACTGCTGGCAGAGCAACAAATCAACTCGGTATTGGTCGAAGCCGGTGCAATTCTGAATGGTTCACTGCTGGAAAGCGGGCTGGTCAACGAATGGCTGATCTATATGGCGCCTTGTATTTTAGGCGATCAAGGCCCCGGATTGTTCCATTTGCCGGGTCTTCAGTTTATGGCTGATAAAAAACTGCTTAAGTTACTTGATATTAGACAGCTTGGCCCTGATATACGAATGACGTTTAATTCGCAGACACATTAAAGGTAAAGATGTTTACAGGCATTATTCTCGCGGTTGGCTCAATCGCAGCCATCCAGCCACGCGGCGGCGATTGCCGTTTGAAAATCGCTACCGGCAAACTTTCCCTGTCCGGTTGCCTTCCGGGTGACAGCATAGCCGTCAACGGTGTCTGCCTGACTGCCGTGGAGTTGGGCGAGCATTATTTCTGCGCCGATGTTTCCAACGAAACCTTATCCTGTACCACCTTACAATCCGCGAAGATGGGCTGCGCTGTGAATCTGGAACTGGCGCTGACTCCTTCCAGCCGTCTCGGCGGGCATATCGTCAGCGGGCACGTCGATGGCATAGGCAAAGTGGTGGAGAAACAGGCCGATGCTCGTTCGATGCGTTTTAAATTCAAAGCCCCGGATACTTTGGCCAAATATATCGCCGAAAAAGGCTCGATTTGCATCAACGGTATCAGTCTTACCGTCAACCGCGTTGAAGACGCCTGTTTTGCAGTCAATATCGTTCCGCATACTTTACAGGAAACCACGCTGGGTAATACAAACGTCGGGGACGAAGTTAATCTGGAAGTGGATCTGTTAGCCCGTTATCTGGAGCGCCTCATGAAAGGGGAAACTGCCGGGCAATGCCGGAGTGGCGTTACCGAGGCCTTATTACAAAACAGCGGCTTTATTAAATGAATAGCATAGAAGAAATTATCGAGGATTTACGGCAAGGCAAGATGGTTATTGTCATGGATGATGAAGACAGGGAAAACGAGGGCGATCTGCTGATGGCGGCAGCCTTTGCCAGGCCGGAAGATATTAATTTTATGGCAAAGTACGGACGGGGCCTGATTTGTTTGACGTTGACCCGCGAGCGTTGCCAACAATTACGTTTACCGCTGATGGTTCACAACAACAAAACCCCGTACACCACCAATTTTACGGTGTCGATAGAGGCTGCCGAAGGTGTCACAACCGGCATATCCGCAGCTGACCGGGCCTTAACGATTCAGTGCGCAGTGGCCAAAAACGCCCAGCCCGGCGATCTGGTGCAACCGGGGCATGTTTTTCCGCTGATGGCGCAGGCCGGCGGGGTGTTGAATAGGGCCGGGCATACCGAAGCCGGTTGTGATCTGGCGCATCTGGCCGGCGTGGAACCGGCTGCGGTGATCGTTGAAATCCTCAACGATGACGGTTCCATGGCACGGCGGCCCGATCTGGAGGTTTTCGCCAGTCAACACAATCTGAAGATCGGTACCATCGCCGATTTAATCCATTATCGTATTCACCATGAAAATACCCTGGAACGCATCAGCGAATGTGCTTATCCAACGGAATTCGGCGATTTTAGACTCTACGCCTATCAGGACCGCAACGATGATAATGTGCATATGGCATTGGTGATGGGCGATATTTCCAGCGAAGAACCGGTATTGGTGCGGGTGCATGCCCGAAATCTGATCGACGATCTGTTTTTTTCCAAACGCAGCGATTGCAGTTTCCCGGTGCGCGAAGCCTTGAAAAAAATAGCCGAAGCCGGTCGTGGCGTGCTGGTGATCATCCGCGCTAACGAAAACAATAAGTCCTTGGTTGAACTGATACATGCCTATCAAATGCAGGATAATGGCATCAAAAATAACCAGGGACTGCAAAACGACCCGGACTGGCGCACCACCGGTACCGGTTCCCGCATCCTTGCCGATCTGGGCGTGAGACGCCTGAAAGTTATGGGAACGCAAAAAAAATACATCGGTCTTTCCGGCTTCGATCTGGAAGTGGTCGAACATATCGATGCAGCTGTTTAATGGGGAAGCACCAATATTCGACCCCAGTCAACAAGATTCAAACTCTAAAAAGAAGGTAAAAATATGGCAACCGTCACTACCCTGGAAGGTATTTTATCCGCACAAGGCGGCAAGTTTTGTATCGTATCCTCACGCTTCAACAGCTTTATCGTCGAACAATTGGAGGCAGGCGCTATCGATGCGTTAGTGCGTCACGGCGCCGACAAAAGCGCGATTACTCTGGTAAAAGCGCCTGGTGCCTTTGAACTGCCTATTGTGGTGCAGCGCATGGCAGCCGGCAAAAAATACGATGCGATTATCGTACTGGGTGCAGTGATACGCGGCGGTACGCCGCATTTCGAATATGTGGCCGGCGAATGCGTAAAAGGTATCGCTCAGGTTGCTCTACAATATGAAATACCGGTCAGTTTTGGGGTATTGACTGTCGATAGCATAGAACAAGCTATTGAACGCGCCGGCACCAAAGCCGGCAACAAAGGCGCGGAAGCAGCCTTGTCGGCGATAGAGATGGTCAGTCTGTTTAATAATCTGGGCGATAAATGAGTCAAGCTAAAACCAATGCCAGAAAGTGTGCGGTTCAGGCACTGTATCAATGGCAAATGAGTGGCGATAGCCTGAGCCGTATAGAAACATATTTCCTGGAAGAAGAGCTATTGAAAGGTGCTCAAAAAAGCTATTTTAGCGAAATTTTCCACGGTGTACCGGCACAACTTGATGTTATCGACGCGGCACTCGCCGAATTTGTCGATAGGCCGGTGGAAAAAATCGACCCGGTCGAGCGGGCTATTCTACGCATCGGTACCTATGAGCTGATCAACCGTCCGGAAACGCCGTACAAAGTCATCATCAACGAAGGCGTCAATCTGGCCAAATTTTTCGGAGCCGATGGCAGTCACAAATACGTCAACGGCATTCTGGATAAAATTTCCCAGAAACAGCGGGCCGTTGAAATAGCCGTCAAACAAGGCAAAACCGATAGTTAATGGCTATTGCCGAGTTCGATCTGATTGGACGCTATTTTGCCGTCCATGCCCCGCAACATCCCTATAATCAATTAGGGATTGGCGACGATTGCGCCTTGTTGAATGTGCCTGCCGGTTACCAGATAGCTGTCACTACCGATACTATGGTTAAAAACGTGCATTTTTTTGCCGATGTAGACCCCGAATTGCTGGGACATAAATTGCTGGCGGTCAATTTGAGCGATTTGGCGGCGATGGGGGCCGAACCTTTTGCCGTCACGCTGGCCCTGACCTTGCCGAAAGTCGATGAAAACTGGTTGCAAGCTTTCTCCCAGGGTTTTATCGGTCTGGCCCGCCGGCATCGGGTCGACCTTATCGGCGGCGACACGACAGCCGGTCCATTAACGCTGACCGTGCAGGCTATGGGGGTAGTGCCGCAGGGCAGGGCACTGTTGCGTTCCGGAGCCAAGGCCGGCGATTTGATCTATGTCTCCGGCCAGCTAGGCAATGCCGGTTTGGGCCTGAAGATCAAACAGGGCTATATTTGCGATTGTCCAGAGCCTGCATTGATGTGCTTCAACAAACCGCAACCTCGCATTGCTCAGGGACTTGCGATTAGAGACTTTGCCAGCGCCTGTATCGATATATCCGACGGGTTGGCCGCCGACTTAAGCCATATTCTCCAAAAAAGCGCTGTCGGTGCTTGTCTAGAGTGGCACAGCCTGCCGCTGTCGCCGCAGGTGCTGGATTATCTTAACAAAAGCGGCGACAGGCAAATGCCTCTCACCGCAGGCGACGATTATGAATTGTGTTTTACCGTACCGGCAGGATTTCAGAAACAAGTGCCGGCCGGATGTCATTGTATCGGCGTGATTGAAGCTCAACCGGGCTTGCGTATCAGTCGTGCCGGGCGAATAGAAACGTTGGAGGCGAGAGGTTTTGAGCATTTTTCTTAAAGATTATTACGGCAATAGCCGCTTGACCGCACGGCAAATTCTCAAGAACCCGACGCTGTTTCTGGCTTTCGGTTTCGGTTCAGGCTTATCGAAATTCATGCCCGGCACCATGGGTACCATCGCCGCCATACCGGTGTATCTGTTGCTGATGCAAACCGATAACCGGCTATACCTGGCCTTTACCCTGCTAAGCGTTGTCTTGGGTGTTTTCATCTGCGGTCGGGCCGCCGAAAAGCTGGCAACACCCGATTTCGGCGGTATCGTCTGGGATGAAATTGCCGGATTTCTAATTACCATGTGTTGGCTACCCTTTTCCTGGCAAACTATGCTGGCAGGATTTGTATTGTTCCGTTTCTTCGACATCCTAAAGCCTTGGCCTATAAAATGGCTGGATCGACATGTTGAGGGCGGTTTCGGCATCATGCTGGATGATGTAGTCGCCGGGTTGTTTGCCGCTATAGTGTTGCGATTGTGGTTTTGATTGTTTGTGCTGCTTTGAAAAAATAAATTGTAATTATTCAGCGTAGGGTGGGTTAGATGCGCAACTCGTTGAGTTTAGATAAAGTTAAATTCGTTGGGCGCATCGTAACCCACCAGGGGCGTACCAAAACACTTTCAATGTCATCGAATTGATGGGCGTATCAAGAATTCACTGAATAGTTACAATAAATTAAACAATAGTCCGTATGAGAAGTAGCGGAATTCTTTAGTTTTCTGCTGATTAAACCGGCATTCCCGAATCCGCATGCTGAAATTTCAAACGATACCAAACTCACCTCAAATTTTGTTAGGTGCGATTTTGGCAACGCGGACGTTTTGGGTAGATGTTTAAGAAGCTGATCAGAACCCTAAAACGGGGCTGGAAGCCCCGTTGATATAAATGCATTGGCCAAACCCGATGCCGGACATTATTTACTTTTTTTGAGTAAATCACGAATTTCCGTCAATAATAACTCTTCTTTCGTCGGTTCTACAGGTGCCGCTTCCTCCGATTTTTTTAGTTTGTTGATAAGCTTTACCACCAAAAATATAGCTGCGGCAATAATTGTAAAATCAACTGCAGCCTGAATAAAATTGCCGTAATTCAGTGTCACAGCGGGTTCGCTACCGGCGGCCGCTTTTAAGGTGATTGCCAGCTTGGTAAAGTTTACTCCGCCAACCGCCACGCCAATTGGAGGCATGATTATATCGGCAACGAATGATGAAACAATCTTGCCGAAAGCAGCGCCGATAACTATACCTACCGACATGTCGATCACATTTCCTTTGATAGCAAATTCTTTAAATTCTTTTAATATACTCATTTTTTCAATCTCGCATATGTATTATTATAAATGTAAACAATTTTGGCTTAACTTATTTCTGGAAATTCCGAATAATCGAATTCCGAACTAATCATATATTAATTTTGATGTAGGGTATTAAAGTTTCCGGCTTTTAAATACATTAAGTAATTCAAAAATAGACGGATCGTTGCATATCAATTGTTTGTACGATTTATATTGGCTAGCTCATAAGTTATGGTGATATAGTGCTGAGAGCGTTCAAAATACTAATCTATTTGTCGAAGTTTGAAGCAACTCGATAAATGCGGGACAGATAATTTTAACAGTAAATAAATATTCCATATTTTTTGTAAGAATCAGTGATCCGATTAAGTTGTTTTATGCGGCTAAGTATTTTCATAGCTAACGAACATAATGGCATATCCATATAGTGTTTGCTTGATAAGCTTCTATTCTGGTTTTCGTTTTTTATTTTATTTAATAGTAAGTAATAATGGTAAGTGTTTGGTTTTGGGCATAGCTTAAGTAGCTAGCCCATGATGTCCAAAGGTTACAGAAAACGATACTCTACAAATAGAGCTAAAAAACAATAAAGTAATAACTAGCTAACAGGATTAGGTTTTGCCTTTCACATCGAAAAAAGGTACTATCCAATATCCAGGTTGTTTTCCTGGCAGAAGCTAACGAGTCTGCTAATTTTCCATTTATCTGACTTACAATTGGAGCCTCGTTCTCAGTCTATCGTTTTAATCTGTTATCTGAAATCAGTGGTTCTATATAGTTTGTTGGAATATATTGCATGAATGTATATTTTGCAGAACTGCTTATATTATCTCAATACAATTATCAGAATTTATGCACTTTAATTTTAGACGCCAGAGGAATAGACTTAAGCAGCATTGTCGAATCGAGTTTATCAGTTGCCTAAGCGTATCGAACTTGACATCCGATCAGAGCAAGCTGCTGAACGCACCTTTAGCGGAAGTAATGCCAGTAGAAGGGGGGCGGAAATGATAGTTCGATTCTGGGGTACGCGCGGGTCGCTTCCTGCCTCTCTTACCGCAGCCGATATCCGCAAAAAGATGATTTATGCCCTTGAAGCGGCTAGAGGACGTAGTCTCGAGACTCGAACACAAATCGAAGATTTCATTGATCATGAACTTGGTTTCGATATTGGCGGCTCTTTCGGAGGACACACCAGTTGTGTTGAAATAGATATACAAGGAAAGGAAAAACTGATCTGCGATATGGGTAGCGGTGCCCGTCCGCTTGGCGCAAACATGATGGCGCGCTTCGGCCCTTCCGGTCAGACCTACCATATTTTCATGTCCCACATGCATTGGGATCACGTCATGGGTTTCCCTTTCTTTACTCCCATCTATATCCCGGGCAACCGTATTGTCATACACGGTTGCCATTCAAATTTGGAAGACGCTTTTAGGCAGCAGCATTCATCGCCCGGATTTCCGGTGGATTTTAATCAATTAGCAGCGCAGATTGAATTCGACTTGATGACGCCAGGAAAAAGTTATGAAATTGCCGGAATACGAGTGACTGCCAAACTGCAAAATCATGGCGGAGATTCCTACGGCTATCGTTTTGAACATGACAAGAGGATTTTAATTTATTCGACCGACTCTGAATACAAGCTTGACGAAATTGCAGAGAATAATCGTTTTATCGAATTCTTCCGTAGCGCAGATCTAGTGATTTTCGATTCAATGTATTCACTCGCCGATGCCATTTCGGTCAAAGCCGATTGGGGGCATTCAAGCAACATCATCGGTGTTGAGTTTTGTCAACACGCTGGAGCTAAACGTTTTTGCATGTTCCACCACGAGCCTGCACAGGACGATCAGTCGATCGCTCGGGTATTTGCAGAAACTCGGCGTTTTGAAGAAATTACCCGTTTTACGCATCAACCGGTTGAACGTTATCTGCGCTTACGATGGTCTTGAGATTGAGCTTTAAACAGTTTGATCGCAAGCACCTAGAAATTTACACATTCGGCAAATTTATTTCGGTATCCCGGTTTGCCCCCCCGCATTTCGTAGCCCCCCCTACACCGTGATTTGCAGTGCGTTTGCGATAGGGCTGCTATCGCAGAAGCAGAGCTGTAGCGCGGTCATCGACAATTTCCAGAATTTTCAATAATCCGCTGATTTCGAATATTTCCCTGATGCGCGGCTGCAAGCCGAATAATATTAAACGGCCATTAGTTTGCTTGGCACTTTTAGCAGCAATGAGGATGACACGAAGACCGGCGCTGGATATGTAAAGTAAAGCCGAAAGATTCATGACAACATGGCTACCAGTTTTTTCGAATAAATTTTGCAAGGATTTTTCAAAATCCAAAGATGTAGCGCTGTCTAATCGGCCTGCTAAATTAACTTCCCATATGCCATCCGTTGCGATAATTTCTGACTTGAATGTCATTTTTCAACCTAAGTAAAATAAAAATCTAAGGTCACTATTCAGTGTGAAAAGCTATTAGCGAGTATTAAAAAACCGATGCGCATCTAG
Organism: uncultured Pseudomonadota bacterium; assembly: GCA_963765965.1. GTDB lineage: Bacteria > Pseudomonadota > Gammaproteobacteria > Methylococcales > Methylomonadaceae > Methylomonas. Next base: position 2,036 of record CAVXZR010000059.1, on the reverse strand, counting down.
TGGAAATGATGTGCCTTCGCTTCGGCAGTCCGTATTCGGAAAGCTTAAGTTTTAAGGCTAATACTTGGAAATCAGCGGGTTTACTGGATAGTACAATTTATGTTGCATTATGAATGCGCAGCCGGACTTTCTCAAGGTCTTAAGCAGTATAATGAGATCACAGTAACAGGCCATCATGAACGCCTGTACATCCCGGTCCCCGATTTTTGCAAACTATAACAATACTTAAGGTTAAACAATATGTTACATTTAGCTGATTGTTTGACAAGCGCTCCAGAATTTAACAAATAAGCCGTTTGGCAACCGCTTCGGGCGCAAACTGATTAACCCTTATGGAGAAAGATTATGTCCCACCTTATGCCGTTTCAAATTAAAAATTTCGAAAACTATTGTAAAGCTTTAGAAAGAGTCGGTGTAGATCCCGGGTTCATTATGTATACAAACCATCATGTCAGTAATCATCAACCTGCTGCCAGACTGGTAACAAGCAGTCAGCTTCCGGCAGCCCAAGCTTATATTGCCGCGCCATCGGATGAAACCTTTAAGCGGGTGGTGGAAATCGGTGTCTTGTTAGATACAGAATGGGATAGGCAAACCGAACGATGGATGATTATTTCATTTGAAGGTTGGGAAGTATTACATACAGCCTTTAGTCGTCTTTATGCAAAATCCGGGTACTCCTTGACGGAGTTGACCGGGGTGTCGGAAGCCGATTTTTCCTAATCTCCTTAGGATATGGCCGAGGATGGTTCTGAAAACCGGTTTTATCTTAAATAGTTTCGGCATAGATGTAAGGTGTATAGGCGGAATTTGCTCCTGGTAAATCTGCATTCACCACTTCCCCGTGGTTCATGTTGGCTTAAACCTACTGGGATGAATGACGTGCTCGAACGGAACCCCTAATTTTAAATTTTGATGCGCGGGGAGTATATAGAGCGCAAAAACTCTATAATTAACGCATGAACAGGCAAAAAACTGCGGGAAAGCTCCCGGACAAATCATCTGCACGACCCCGCTCAACAGCCGAAAAGCGAGCGCGAAAAAAAAACGTCCGTAAAAAGGCCTGGTATGCAGATCCAAGATTCACTCAGAGCGTGCTACTGCTAGGTCTGGAATGTTTAGGGCTAATTACCGGCGCATCGCTGGCGACCATGCTGGCCCTTGGTTATGCGGCCAGCCGCTTTACCGGTAGCGGATTTTTTTTAAACCTGCTGCCCTTTGCTATCGGTGTGGTTATCTGGATTTTAGTGGCCGCCCTGTTGTTGATCTTTTGGAGCAAATTGCGTTGGTGGCTGTTGGCCAGGGCCATTTTCCTTCCGGCAATCTTGTCGGTATTTCTGGCCATATCATCTATCTGGTATATTTTTCATGAAGGCTATACGCCGGTATTTACGCATTTTCGGGCGCTGGTCGGCGGTAAACAACAAGCTGCCAGAACCACTCTGGCGCATCAGGTTTATGCCGCTTATCGCCGATACGACGAAGGCAATTTGCAGAAAATGATAGATCGGTCGCAAACCTTCAATACGGATATTAAAGATGCAGCCGCTGCTTACGATCTCGACTTCGATATACTGCTGGGCGTGGCTGCCACCGAATCGTCTTTTCTGCCGCGAGACAGCCACGACGGTGGACATGGCTTGTTTCAGATCACTGCCGTACCGAAATTTCTATTGGAGCAGACTCGCAAGCAACTGTCAGTCAACAAACTCTCATTGCTCGATCAACGCCACAATGCCTTTATTGCCGCAGCCACGCTAAAATATTATCTTGCCGAAATGAACGACGACCTGTTTTTGGGCCTGCTGGCTTACAATATCGGCCCGCGCAACGGCGGTTTAAAGTTTATTATGGATCAATACGGTGCCACGGACTTTATCAGTATGCAGCCTTATTTACAGCAATTACCCCGCGATTATCCGATTCGGGTTTTATCCTATTCTCTGGCATTCCGGTTATGGCATCAGCAAGGCAAACTGCTGGCCTATCAGGAAGGCGACAATGCCGTCCGTATTCAGCGGCTAGGCATTCCGTGG
>CAVXZR010000058.1:0-34971 GCA_963765965.1 uncultured Pseudomonadota bacterium | reverse complement strand
ACAAAGCCGACAGCGCCAAGCGTTGCATAGCTTACTGGATTCGGTTTTACCGCTGTTAGTCAAGCTCAAGGAAACCAAAGCGGTACGCTGGTCGCTGGATGTTCGACCCGGTGGATTTGTATTAAAGCTGTTGAAAGAATTAAGCATTCTTCAATCGTTGCGCGTTTTTATCATGAAAACAGACAAAACTCCACGACGCGAAATTGAAATTGCGTTGATAAGAGCGTGGGAGATTCAATAATAACTAAAGTTAGCGACCTACTCACAAAATGGCTGGACGATATGGTATCCGTTGAATACTTTTCGCATACCTTATAAACTTAGGGTTTACCAATCAAATGAGCTTGACCAATATGGCAAAAGAAGTACAAATGTCAATAAAAATGGAGCCTGAGCTACATGACCAGTTCATAGCTGTCGCGGCGGGTCGCCATCGCCCGGCAGCACAGATCATCCACGACCTGATGCGGCTTTACATTGCCGAAAGTGAAACCCCCAACGCGCTGACTGCCGAAACAATCCGCAAGAGCCGTCAAGGGGAAGTTGTGTTTCATGCCTCCAACCCATCGGACCTGTTTGACCAGCTTGGTATCTGTTGCGTTCGGCGATCTATACTGGTCAGTTCAAACGCGACGTGAAGCTGGCTCAGAAACGCGGCAAAGACATGAGCAAACTTCGTTAGGTTATCGAATTGCTGCTAACCGGCCACCAACTCCCTCGCGAATTTGGCGACCACCCACTGAATGGGGAATGAAAGCCAAGCCGCGACCTGGATATCGAATCCGATTGGGTTTTAATTTACACCGTTATAGATAACTCAGTCCTCCTCGAACATACCGGTACACATGCCGACCTTTTTAGTCAATAATTTTCACCATAAATCAGAATGAATGATTTTTAATCTGCCATCAAAAACAATTCAAGTTGAGCCTGATGCATTAAGGCTATACCCAGTCTGAAACGTTTCTCCAAAAAATGGATAAAATTATAACCTATTGAAATAATTAAATTAAAACTAATTAAAAATTGTGAATAAGGGGTGCGGAATGTAGGGGATAAACTTGAGTTCATAAATTAATGGGGGTTAATATGGTTCAAAATGCGAAAGATGCACGATTCAAGACCCCGTAATTTTTGAGGATGTGCTGAACAGAATGAAGCGTATCAATCGCAAAGGGGGCAGGACTTCATCATGCCGGGCATCCGATATCGCCTGAATAGTTAAACTGATTCGTTTCACCTAACATGCTAACTCTTCTTGGCTAAACAAATAAGACAAAACTACTGCTAAATCGTCTGCCGTTTTATGTGATAATTCCCCTCTTGTGTGGGTCATGCCTCACGTCAACAATTATAAATAAGAGGGGAGAAAATCCATATGTGCTGGAGTGGAGAGGCGTCAGGCGTTTTGGCTGCCGCAGGTTTAACAACCGCAGTCTATGTAGCTTACAAGGGCGAATCCAAAGAACTTTGGATTCCATTGACCTATTTTGCGTTAATGGAATTGTTGCAAGCTGCAACCTATGTCTATATCAATCTATGCGACAATCCTAATAATCAGGTTCTAACCCTGCTAGGCTATCTGCATATAGCCTTCCAGCCGTTTTTCGTGAATATGGTGGCGATGTATTTTATCCCGGAAAGCGTCAAACTTAAAATTAGAACCACGGTTTATACTGTTTGCGCCATCAGCACCCTGGCCATGCTCATCAAAATGTACCCTTTCGCCTGGGCCGGCAATTGTGTACCGGGCGTCGAAGGCTTTTGCGGCGCGCAAACATGCTCGGTTTCCGGCGATTGGCATATTGCCTGGCACATGCCGCTGAACGGCCTGATGTCCAACCCGGTAAGCTGGCTGCTCGGTTTCAATTGGGGCTTACATGCATTTTCATACATACTGGCTTCGTTCGTTATGCCGACGATTTACGGTTCCTGGCGTTTCGTGGGTTTTCATTATCTGATTGGCCCCTGGATTTCCGATGTCACAACCAACGATCCGAATGAGTATTGTGCAGTTTGGTGTTTGTTCTCGATTGCGCTATGCGTATCGGTGATTAAAACCCCAATCCGAAAACATCTGCACGTAAAGAAATGGCCTTTTTACCAACGTGAAGTAGGTGACAGCCTGTAAAGCCATGAGTATTGCAAAACAAGACATTATCGAAGCATTCCTGTTTCGTCATGCCTGCAAGGAATTCGACGCATCGCGGCAGATTTGCGATGCGGATTTCCGGTTTATACTCGAAACGGCCCGCCTTTCACCCAGTTCGTTCGGGCTAGAACCCTGGAAGTTTCTGGTAGTGCAAAACCCGGTATTACGTGAAAAGCTGCGACAAAACACCTGGGGCGGGCAAAATCAATTACCTACCGCCAGCCATGTCATCCTCACCCTGCTGCGCAAGAGCCATTTCATGCGTTTCGATAGCGAATATGTGCAGAACTTTATGCGCAATATACAGAATTTAAGCGAAGAGACGATTCTGGCCCGGACAGCGGTTTTCGAAAAATTCCAGCGCCAGGATTTTGCGCTGCTGGAATCCGAACGCTGCATCAACGACTGGGCAGCCAGACAAACCTATCTACCACTAGCGAATATGATGACAGCAGCGGCGTTGATCGGCATCGATTCCTGCCCGATCGAGGGTTTTGAGAAAGATGCACTGGAGCAGGTGCTAATGCAGGAAATGTCTGTCGATCTTGAGCAGTGGGGCGTTGCTTATCTGGTCGCTTTCGGTTATCGGAAACAACCGCCCGCCCGGTCTAAAACCAGACAGCCGGTTGAATTGGTGGTTGAATGGTTTGTATAAACCAATTATTTCTTCAGCGCCATTAAAATCAGATCGGCTTTGGATGTGCTAAAAACATCAATTGCAGATGATCGCCATTATAAAAACCGAGATTGTCCTGCTGTCAGTTCAGTAAACAGATATTGCCGTCTATCTCATTCAATGACAACGGTTGATTCAATTGCGGACGGCGAACGGCTGAAAAGCGTTCCCGCCAATACGGCTGTTTCAAATCCGACATCATAACCCTTCCGGTACGGGAACTGGGGGCATGAACGAATTTATCCTGCCCCACGTAAATCCCTACGTGAGAATGCGGTTTATCTGAATTAATTGTAAAAAACACTAAATCGCCCGGTTGACGCTGATCGAGTTGCACCGATGGCAGTTGACTGGCCAGCGACCAAGTATCGCGGGGCAGTCTAACGCCATGTTTATTATAGATATAATAGATCAGTCCACTGCAATCGAAACCTTCGGCTGGGGATTTTCCGCCCGACACATAAGGCTGGCCTTGCAGTTGCAAGGCTTCGTTGACAGCTTTGGCACTCAACTCCGGAACGACGCCGGTTGGCGTTGAAATAGCTACCTTCTCGCTGGTCGCACAACCTGAAAGCTGCACCACAACGTAAAGCAATGGTATTAATTTCAACAATCGCAGGATAGTGCCGGTTAATTTCATCTTCCAATTCTGAAAGTCAGTTTGTTATTGATTTTAGCTTACTTTTGTCATTCTTGCTGTCAGTTTATGCAGTTTAAAACCGAAAGTTGTGTAGAGTCTCCTGAACAGAAACAAGGTATGCTTCGTGATGAGGAGCAAAACGGCAAAACAGAGATTGATTGTCCGACTGTAAAACCCCTACTAAAAATGTAGGTTTCTCGACATTTTTGCTACAAACATGACAATCACTATATTTTTATTCCGCCGAAAATCATAAATTTCGAATTAATCTTTATATGGCGCGCTATTTGCATCTATCACAATGCTTTAATATAGAGCATCTTTCAATAACAGCGAGCTTAGCGAGCGAGGCTGTTTCCGACTATCGTCATAAACCATGTTGATCGTCGGGCTTTATTTTTTTGCCGTTTTTGATGATTATTTTGGAGTAAATTATGAATGAGATCTTATTGTTAATGGTACTGGTGTTTGCAGCCTATTTATTTTTGCCTTCCAACTGGTTTTCCAGCTTTTTTTCTAAAGCTAATCGGAAAGCAATTGCTAATAGCCACTTTAATGAAAAATTGCTGCTTATCCCGGAAGATTCTGTATTAAGGCGTCATTATATTACCCAACTACGTCTGGAAATCGAAACGGAACTCTCCGATTCCAGCTTGTTGCGCTATTACAATGCCCTATTAGCGGAAAAACTGGAAAACGGCACTGCAACATTGTCGGCATAAGCCAGCCCGTTTATAACCGGCCACGCCCTTCAGCGTAACGTTGTGGAAATAAACTCAACGTTTTTCTCATCCGGGTTGAAAATAGGTCTTTTGGAATCCCCCCTCACCCTGACTATTTTCAAGAGGGAGAGGGGAGTTTTCAGCAACGGCAAATCTATCTGAGACCAATAGAAATACTGAACAATCAGACAAAAAATATAAGAAGCCGTTAACTCATTCGGTGTTTATGGTGAAAATCACCGCCATTCTTTTCCACAGGCAAAACAGTTTAAGGCAACTTAGCGACTCGCCTCGTCTCCGCCTTTTGCTGCGAAGAACGTATTTAGGTAAAATCAATCGTCTGTAGTTAACACCACACCCTACGAAGGGTTTAGGGTAAATTTTATGCATCGGCTTACCAGCCTCTGCAAAACACCAACTGATAGATCCGTTAAATTGGGGCTGAACCAAACGTTTCGCTTCAATTCCTACGAGTATGCAGAACCGAAATTATTTTATGCTCCTATCTAAGCAATAGGCTTGGACGATAAAGAGAATAAATAATTGATCTAAAACTTTACTAAGAGCATCCGTCAGCGCCGCAGTGGTTTCAGCGCAAACAATAAACCTAAATGAACAATACGCTCACCGAACAAATCGATGCCCTGTTACCGCAGACTCAATGCGGGAAATGCGGCTATCCTGGTTGCATGCCTTATGCACAGGCCATCAGCCTGAAACAGGCGGACATCAACCGCTGCCCACCCGGCGGAGAGCAAGGCATTAAAGAACTCGCAGAGTTGCTGGGCGTAGCGGCAAAACCGCTGGCCCCCGCTTTTGGTGTAGAACGCCCCCGACTAACGGCGGTGATAAACGAGGCAGACTGCATAGGCTGTACTAAATGTATACCGCCCTGCCCAGTCGATGCGATACTTGGCGCTCAGAAACAAATGCATACCGTCATTACCCAGCATTGCACAGGCTGCGAACTCTGTATCGCTCCTTGCCCGGTCAATTGTATTACCATGCAGGTTTCGAAGCTACCGGCCTGGAATCAAGGCGATGCCGAACAGGCCAGAAAACGCTTTCAATCAAGAAATCAACGCCTCGACAGACTTGAAGCCGAGAAAATAGAACGCCAGCAAAAGCAAAAACAGCAACTTGCCTTATTAAAAAAGGCTAACAATGGACTTTAATCCGCAACGGCAATGACATTCCATGCAATTCCTTTTATAATGCTCTACTTCATAATCAAACAGCTATTTAAAATTTAGTATTCGGCCTAGCGGCTATCAAAAACCTAAATTTTTCGACCGCTGGTTAGTGGCTTAAGATATCTGACCTTGATTATGCGAAATCTTATCGTATATCTTATGCGCCCTTAGCTCAGCTGGATAGAGCGCGGCCCTCCGGAGGCCGAGGCCAGAGGTTCAAATCCTCTAGGGCGCGCCAAAATGATATCTACCCCCAAAGTCCCAATTTTGACCAATTCGGCTCGTATTTAAAATTTAGACATTCGGATACCCCTAGCTTCCCCTCCGCTTACCTGTAAAAATCTGTCTACTTACACAGATTTAGATGACGGCTTTTAGTTAGCGCGATTGACACAAAAGATCCGCGTTGGTCTCGGCGCTATGCGCCATTTTTTCAAGATTGGAAAGTACAAACAGGCTGGCTTCTTCCATTTTTCCGACTTCGTTCAACATTGTGTTTGTCTCGGTATTGGCATAGGCCGTTAAAGCCTTGACAGCAGCCTGGTGAACGATCATATGCGGTTGCTCAATATCCCGATAACCAGGAAGTTGCGAGAAACAAGCATGACCTTCACCGTTGTAATACCACTTGCCTAAGCGGCATTGGGTATGGTCAGCAAAATCACGGACAGTTTTCTGCGATAAGTGAAACAACACTTTATAAACCTCAAACTTGTAGAGAAGATGATCGATTTTTGCTAGTTCGCAAAAACTTCTCAATGCTGAGGCGGCTACCACTTTTTCCATAGAGGCAGAAAATTGCACTAAATCTTTCATCGTGACGGTTGCACGCTGTCCATCCTCGCTAAATTTCATTGCCTGATCAGCCAGGATGGACATCTGGTCGCGGGTGTTGCCGCTGTTATCCCGTATCGATTCCGCCAGATTAGCGATTTTATTGGTAGCTTCGGCAGTTCTCTGCGCCAAAGTCCTAACCTCATCGGCAACCACCGCAAAGCCTCGTCCCTGCTCGCCAGCCCGAGCCGATTCGATGGAGGCGTTTAAGGCAAGCAAATTGGTCTGATCGGCAATGTCGTGGATCAGTTTTACGACACCGATAATTTCCCTGGAACTTTTATCCAGCGATCCAGCCTGCTGTGCGGCGCGACTGGATGAGTCGGCAAGATTCGCCAGATTTTTGGAAATACGTTCTATCGCGTTGCTGCTGGTTAGCGAAATTCCTTGAGCTTCCACGGCTTTGTCTTTTTCGTCGTGCAGCCGATTGGCGAGAGCCAGCAGACTGGTTTGCGTATTCAAAAGCGATTGGCCGAAATTTTGCAGATGTTTTATGGTTCCTGCCGTATGATTCTGTTGAGCTTCGTGCAAACTGTTGGCAGTTTGCGCTCCAAGCAACGAACGGCGTAGGTCTTGGTTTTCTTCGGTTTGCTTCTGGATTTGAAGATTTGCTCTTGACAACGACTGTCGTAATTCTAGTAATTCGCGTTTGTTTTTGAAAAACGAGAACATAATCCATACCCCATACTTGTAATTGGTATATTACAGCAGAATAAGTGACAGCAATCCATCTCTGTTTAGTTTTGATGGAAAATCCGGCATACTGATTCACCGCTATCTACGCTCACATGAATGGATAAAATGTCTCACATAATGGCGTTAAGACAAGGATTTTATCGATGAACCGGGTAATATCAGAACTAAAGGTGAGATTAGTCTTTGGTTATACAAAAATATAAGTATAGCCGGGAACACTAAGCCCCATCACGGGCTCTAGGCTTAAGCCAAACTTTAGCTCGGCATTCATTTAATAAAAAACTTGTCTTAGGCAGACTGCCAGTAAAAAACATGACTGCATTTTATGAAGCGTATCTTTAACAACAGATGTTAAAACCCCCAAAATCCTTTATCATCAAAAGAAAAAGGTTCCGCTAAGTGATCCTCAATAGCAATCTCTTCTAGCGGGATCGGTTTTTGAATTCCATATCCTTGAGCGTAGTCCACTCCGATTCCCTTAAGAATCTCTAGGGTTTCTTTGTTTTCAACATATTCTGCGATGGTTTTCAACCCTAAAGAGTGTGCAATCTCATTCATTGATTTCACGATCGCAATATCCGCTTTGTTGTTGACAATATCTTTAACGAAAGCGCCGTCGATTTTGAGATAATCGACATTCAAATTTTTTAGATACGAATAGGAAGAGTAACCTGATCCAAAATCATCCAGCGAAAATTTACAGCTAAACTGTTTAATTTTATTGATAAATTTTTTAGTAAAAAATATATTTTCAGCGGCTACCGTTTCAGTTATTTCAAAGGTAATTTTTTCAGACGGTACATTGCTTGATTCCAAAAGTTGATTAAGAAATTCCAGAAACTCTTCGCTGTTAATTGACTGCCCGGACAGATTGATTGAGAATCCGTCCATTTTATTGAAATCATTCCTGTTTTGCTCAATCCAGTTAAATACTTTCTTGATTATCCATTGATCTATCTCAGGCATACGCTTACATCGTTCAACAGCAGGGATGAATTGATCAGGTGAGATAATGTTGCCAGCTTCGTCTTTAACGCCGAGCAGGATTTCATAATGCTGACGGCGTTTTTGGTCCTGCCTTATCGGTACGATCAATTGACAACGGAGAAATAATCGGTTCTTGGAAAATACATTGTCTATATGGCCTATCCACTCATAGAGTTTATTTTGATTTTTTAAATTTTCATCATCTTTTGTAAACATCAAGATATGATTATGTCCGGAACGTTTTGCGGATAGACATGCAGAGTCGGCTTGCTGAAGTAATTGATGAACATCGTAACAGCTGTCTTCAAATGGGACTAAACCCATGCAGATTCCGATAGCAAAGCTTTTTTCTTGCCATTGAAAATGAGAATCACTGGTGATTTTTACCATTTTTTTTGATATTTCATATCCTTGATCTGTAGAACAGTGTTTGAACAGAACTGCAAAGGACTTATCTCCTAGCCTTGCAAAAAGATCATGACTTCTTAATTGCTCTTTCATTAACTGTGTCAGTTTCTTTAGCAGCTGTTTGCCACCTGTTACCCCACAAATATTAGTAATTAGACGCAAATCCAATACTTCTATATGGCAAAGCATGTGATGGGCATCATTCAGTTTATTCATTTCATTTTTTAGTTGTTTGAAAAACTCATCCTTTGTCAACAGATCAGTCTCCTGATCGTGAGTTGCGTTATAAATGAGCTTTTTATGCATTTTAAGCAACATTAAATTGGTAACTCGATCCATCAACGGAACATCCAGATTTTCCATTCTGTTAGCTGCGCCACTTTGTAAAAGGTCAGCCAGCTCATTTTTGTTAAGTTCCAACTTTTTTAATCCATCGCGATTAACAAAAACATAAATCTCGGGAACTGTACCCATCCACACCAGTTTGTAAGGCACAAACCCCTCTGAACCACATAGAATAGTCAGCCAATCGCCGACGCGTAATTGTTCAACCTGGGAGGTCCAATTGTCTTCTGGCAACTTGATTGAAGACTTTCTTTTAGGGTAAACCGGTAAAATTTTGGTCGTTTTAATCGCTTTTCTGACTCTTGGATGACCCACGCCTAACAGCAAAGAGGTTAACTCCTCTATGATACTGTTACGCTGAATGATATCGGGGCAAACCGAACCCAATTTTTCCTCTATAAAATCAAGTGTTTTTTGAATATAACCCGACTGAATTTTTAGAATTGATTCTTGCTCGTGAAGCCAAAAAATCAAATCATCAATTACCGTCAAATACTTAAGTTTTTCGTCTTTGTCTATTTCGTCGTTCAATTCCGCCATTACTAATAGTTGTTGCCAACCGGATTGCAGTAAACGCGGGATAATGGTCGGCATGGCCTTACCGGCAATCCGGTTATCAATTTCATGCTGTATTGAACGTCTTGCTGTTTCCAGTTTTTGTAGGCCATCATAAGCTTCAACAATTCGCCTGATATGAATGTCTATCGATTTGGTAAACTGCTTGGTGATTTCATCTAATTCTTGTTCCGCTTCAATGAAAATATCAGGATCTGTGTTCGACTCCTGAGAAATTCGAGCGATAAGTTTATCTAATGTGTTCTTGATATTAGTATTTTTTATGACTTGATTGCTTTTTACCGCTGGTTCTAATATGGCTAATTCATTAAGTATATTTCGAACAGGATGTAAATCTGAATATAGAAAATCTTCGCCCTGCAATGGCAATGAAAGCAGGGGTAAGTGGATGCTCTCTAAATAAGATTTTATTTCAGACGATAATTCAATATCATTAAAAATCGTTTCAAAAAACTTTCCGTAAACTTCAAGATGCTGAATGTCGCTATTGGAAATTAACTTCGCGCTGTGATCGAAGCTTTCTAAGGTTTCCTGGAGGCGCTTTAAAAGAGCAGTAGAATCGAAATGAAGGTTTCTTTCGTCACCAATATTCTTTTGTAATTGCGAAAATGCCGTAACAACTTGCTCAGAATGATAAGTTTTTACAAAAGGGGCTTTCTTGTTTTTAAGTAAGTCATTATTGATTGTTTCTGTAGAATTCTTGATGCTTTCGTTTAAAAAATCTATCAATTTTCCGGCAATTTTCGCCATAGACTGGCTGCTTTTTTGTTCTACAAGTTCCGTTTCATTAAATAGCTTATCGCTTACAATATCAATATGCTGATTTTTTTGGTTTTGTACGATTTTTTTATGGCCCGATAATCGCTGATTATAATGAATGTTGTTACTTGAGTAATTGTTTTTTTTACCCAAAGGATGGGGAGTAATTGTTTCGGATGATTTATGCTTTAACAGCAGAATTTCTGCTTGTTCATATAAATGATTAAAGTTATTAATTAATGCTTTCTCGAAGATATTATAAAGGGCGCTTTTTATCTTGTTATTCAACTCAAATTGTAGGATTAGTTCACGGAACTGGTCGCATAAAACTGTAGGACTAATGGGATTATTAATCGCAATGCTTGAAAGACCGAACACCCTACCGAATTCTCCGGTCAAATGATTGATCTGGTGTTCATATTGTTCATTCAGTTTTCTGATGATAGCTGAGATACGCAGCCAATCTTCAAAATCCTCCTTTTCAATAAGAGAAAGCGAATTATCAACAATAATATTGTCATCATTTTTTGCCTGATCTAATTTAGAAATATAATCGACATGGCAAATAACAGAAGTACAAAATTCGCTAATGAAAGACTCCCGGTTGAGTTCTAAAGCTGCCATCAGATCTTCAAATTCGGAATGAGTCTGAAAATACTCTGAACGTTGATTGGCTATTTCCAGGTCTTCGCCGACAGATTCGAAGAAATTGATAAGCAATTGCGGCAAGGTTTCCAGCAGCATTTGTTTAAACGAATTTTTTAAATTTTCCTGATTTATTCTGGTTGGCGTAGTTCTGTACCGATCGTTGAGAAGGAATGTTGAATAAGCCTTAGCCTCATTTTTTAAGGCATTAAATACAGAAACCGGCATATTTTCGATTGCGGCCCCCACGCCGGTAGGAGTTATATGTATTATTCTTGCATTGATTTCGAAGTTTTCCCGATTTTGTTCAGGATAAATTGAAAACTGAATTTTAATGTTTTTATGTAAAGTTTTTTCTAATTTAGTTTTTTTCAACTCTAGAAACAAGCCGCCTGTGCAAAAATCCTGAATAATACATTGCACAGGAATTGATTTTTCAATTATTAGAAACGCATCGAGTTCTATCGCGTACCTTATATAGCGTCGTCGTTTGCTTTTTTTGATGTTGGCTAGCATAAGGCAGGATTTAGATGAAATCAGATTAAGCTAAAGATCACGACAAACTCTCATTTAAAAATAGTTTAGGTTCGGCAATAGTCAATGTAGTTGCCACCTTTACCGGTATCATCGGCGTCTGACCGGTGTTGCTCGGAAGATACCGTTTTGAATGTCCGTTAATACTTTACTGAGTAAACCACACAACTGCTATTGCTTCCGAATAACCCATCCAATTGGAAAATAATGCGCCAAACCTATTTTGTTTATCCGATTCTGCCATATTTTATGACATAAGCGCTCCCAGTTATTTTAATTAATCGCTCCCGCATGTTTTTGCAGACTTTTCAAATTTACCGGGAACGAATTATTGCATTATATGCGGGAAATTATGCAAATATTAATATTTTATCCACGTCTGATTCCAATCATAAAAACCTTGATTTGCAGATAGTAATGGGCGATTGACTCGCCTACAATCATCGGCATCCTATAAAGAGCCAACAAAATAGCAAGCCTTTCATCTTCCGGTTGACAGAACGCCTTAATAAAAGGTAGCTTTATTAAGGCAGATTAGCGTTGCGCCTGTCATAATCAATCCCAAGCATCTATCATAAACCTAGCAAGGGGATACGGAATTCGAGATATCCGCGAAATAGGAATAGATTCTTTTCCACTTTGACGGCTTAATTCCTATGAAAACTGTCTTAATCGAAACCTTTAAAGCCTGGATTGCTCACCGTGCAAACAGTAAGGGCGCAGCCTTGGCCTTTTACACCTTGTTCTCTATGACACCTATTCTGATACTGGTGATCGCAGTAGCCGGCTATTTTTTGGGTGAGAAAGCCGCTAACGGCGAAATCATTTCCCAGATACAAGGTTTGGTGGGCCCAAATGGCGCTCAGGCTATTCAGGCTTTATTGGCAGCAGCCAACGACCAGGGCTCCGGGATAATTGCAACGCTGGTTGCTAGTGCGTTGTTGCTGATTGGTGCCACCAGCGTCTTCGTCGAGTTGAAAAATAGTCTGGATGATCTGTGGGGAATCAAAAAAGCCCAACAAGCAAAAGTCAGGACGTTACTGAAAACCCAATTTTTGTGTTTTGGAATTGTGCTGTTTCTGGCGTTTTTGTTACTTGTCTCGCTGCTGGCAGGCACTGTACTTGCTGTGCTCGAAACTTATGCCGCCGGCATTTTGGGTAGTGCGGTCAAGATTTTTACCTTACTGTCCTCCCTGATTTCATTATGTGTCATCATGAGTCTGTTTGCGGTGATTTTTAAAATGCTGCCTGATGCTCCCCTTTCCTGGAGCGATGCCTGGGTTGGGGCCGTTTTCACTACTGTATTGTTCAACCTGGGTAAATATGCAATCGGCCTTTATTTAGGGCATAGCGCTATTGCATCAAGTTTTGGAGCAGCAGGCTCACTGATCGCATTGTTAGTTTGGATTTATTATTCGGCACAGATATTTTTTTTCGGCGCAGAATTTACCCGACAGTATGCGCTTCGGTTCGGTAGTCTTCGCGACAGGCTGTCTTAGTGTTATTTCGCGCTTCGGCATCCCGTAGAGTGCCGGTAACACGGACAAGTTTGCCACAGTCTTTTTTTTAGCAAATACGCGGCAACTGCTCTCCAGCCAACCAGTCTACAATGCGGTTACCGCCAAAGGTAGTACGCATTCGCACAAACTGGTGCGGATCGGCGATGACAGTGCCAATAATTGCGGCCTGCTTGCCCAACGGATGCCGACGCATCGTAGCCAATAACCGTTGCGCGTCGTCCGCAGCACAGATACAAACCAGCTTGCCTTCATTGGCAACGTATAAAGGATCCAGGCCCAGCAGTTCACAGGCCGCTTGCACCGCCGGTTTAACTGGAATTAACGCTTCATCTATACTGATGCCGACTGCCGATTGCCGGGTCAATTCATTAAGCGTGGTAGCCAGACCGCCACGGGTAGGGTCGCGTAAGCAGTGGATGTCCGGCGCCTCCGCTAACATCTCGGCAACCAGAGTATGCAAAGCGGTCGAAATCCGATTCGATCCGGGTAGTGAATTGCAGGTTTTCGCGGCTGGCCATAACTGCCACACCATGATCGCCGATACTACCGCTGACAAGCACTGCATCACCAGGCCGGGCGCGATTGCCGCTAATATTGACACCCGGCGGAACGACGCCAATGCCAGTGGTTGTAATGAAAACTCCATCACCCTTGCCGCGCTCGACTACTTTCGTATCGCCGGTGACGATAGGCGTACCGGCTTTGCCGGCTGCCGTCGCCATGCTGATGACGATTTTTTCCAGATCAGCCAGCGGAAAACCTTCTTCAATAATAAAACCGGCGCTTAAATACAAAGGTTGGGCACCCGACATGGCGACATCATTAACCGTGCCATGTACCGCCAGCGAACCGATATCGCCGCCGGGGAAAAATAGCGGTGAAATAACATGGCCGTCAGTGGAGATGACCATTCGCCCGGCGGAAACCTCAAACCGGGCCTGGTCATTGCCTTGGCGTAGTAAGCTATTATCGAAATGGCGGATAAACAGTTCATCTATCAACTGTGCCATGGCTCGCCCGCCGCTGCCGTGGCTCATGTCGATCACGCCGTTAACTAAATCGAGTGAAAATGGGTTCATGTGGCGAATTAAACAGTATCGGTGTATTGGCGCAATCGCCCATAACTCCAGTATGCGGCACAAGCGCCTTCCGACGATACCATGCAGGAGCCCATCGGGTTTTCCGGTGTACAGACTGTGCCGAGCAGTTTACAATCCTGCGGTTTTTTCGCTCCGCGTAAGATAGCAGGGCATTCGCAGCCTTTGATATCGGATGCATGGATGGCGGGTATGTCGAAACGTTGCTCGGCATCGAACTCGGCATATTCAGCTTTCAATTTTAAGGCGCTATCGGCGATTAAGCCCAAGCCGCGCCATTCAAAGTGCGGTCGTAGTTCAAATACCGCCTGCATCAGCGCTTGCGCTTTTAGATTGCCTTGTGGCATGACTGCGCGGCTATATTCGTTTTCGACCTGGTGGCGACCGTCGTTGAGTTGGCAAATCAACATCAATGCTGACTGCATAACGTCCAGGGGTTCAAATCCGGCAATGACAATCGGTTTGCCATAGCGTTGCGCAAAACGTTCATAAGGCTGACTGCCGATGATGGTGCTGACATGAGATGGGCCGAGAAAAGCATCGATTGCCACCGGCTGCGGCGCTTCCAAGATGGCTTGCATTGCAGCCGGAGTCAGCACGTGGTTGCAGAATACCGAGAAATTGCCAAGCTGTTCGGCTTGCGCCTGTTTAATCGCCACAGCGGTGGGTGGCGTGGTGGTTTCAAAGCCAATGGCAAAAAATACCACCTGCCTAGCCGGGTTGTCGCGGGCTATCTTGAGTACATCCTGCGTGGAATACACCATACGAATATCGCTGCCGGCAGCTTTGGCCTTTAACAGACTGTTACGGCCGGAGGCAGGTACGCGCATCAAATCGGCATAAGTGCAGAGAATGACATCGTGTTGTTCGACCAGTTGAATCGCATTATCGATGCGGCCTATCGGCAACACGCAGACCGGACAGCCGGGACCATGGATAAACTCGACATTGCTCGGCATCAAATCCTGCACGCCATAGCGAAAAATAGCGTGGGTGTGACCACCGCAAAATTCCATCAGCCGGTATTGGCGCTGTGGATCAACGCTGTGCGCGATGCTTGCGGCCAATTTAATTGCTAGATCATGCTGACGAAATTCGCTGATATATTTCATGCTGAGGCGGTCAGTCCGGCTTCGGCGAAAAGGGCCAAGGTTTTAATGGCTTCTTCTTCGTCGATTTTGTTGAGCGCGTAACCGACATGCACCAACACATAATCGCCAATTTTCACATTGTCGACCAGCGCAAGCGACACCTCAACCTCGATTTTATCCACGGAGGCGGTTGCCATGTTACTGGCAGAATCTATACGGATGATTTGGGCTGGTAGGGCTAGACACATGGCTGATCTTCAGTTTGGCTGTTTTAAAATTCCTACAATTGGCTGGCGCCTTTGCAGTTCATAGTTCAGGGAGCATATTAAGCATACTCGATCCGCTGCAAAGCCAGTTCAGCCTTGATCCATTTTAGCCAGTTCTCCATGCCTTCTCCGGTTTTTGCCGATAAGGACAATACTTTAATCCGTGGATTGACCTGACGCGCATATTCAATACAGCGTTCGCTGTCGAAATCCAGATGCGGCAACAAATCGGTCTTATTGAGAAGCATCAGATCGGCGGCGTAGAACATGTCGGGATATTTTAAGGGTTTGTCTTCGCCTTCAGTGACCGAGAGGATCGCTACCTTGTGTGCTTCGCCCAGATCGAAGGCCGCAGGGCAAACCAGATTACCGACGTTTTCGATGAACAGTACGCTGCCGGTTTCGGGCTGTAACGATTCCAAGGCATGACCCACCATGTGCGCATCAAGATGGCACCCCTTACCTGTGTTGATTTGCAGCGCTTTGATCCCGGTGGCTCGAATGCGATCGGCATCGTGGCTGGTTTGCTGGTCACCTTCAATCACGCTAATGGATACTTCGGCTTTAAGCCGTTCTATCGTTTGTGTCAGCAAGGTAGTTTTGCCGGAACCGGGGCTTGAAACCAGATTCAACACTAAAATGCCTTGTTCATTGAAATTATGGCGATTGGCTGCGGCGTATTGATTATTTTTGCCGAGAATGTCCTGTTCGATCTGCACCATCCGCGCCTGACTCAGGCCCGGGGCATGGGCGTGAGCCGGGCCTAGTCCATAATGATGCTGATGGTCGTGATGCGTATAGTGGTGATGGCCGTGGTCATCTGGATGTTCGTGTTCATGCGGATGATCATGACCGTCAATCTGATTTTCGCCGCCGGCGCAGCCACATACTGTACACATTATTCCACCTCTAGTTCTTTGATACGCATTTGTTGGCCGTCACTGATTTGTAATTGAAAGTTACCGCACTCGGGACAGGCATCATATAACTGTTGCACTTCAACCGGCTGGCCGCAGGCAAGACACCAGGCTTTACCTGCGACCTGAAATATTTGCAGTTGGGCCTGATCCGCCAGTGTACCATGCATCACCACATCGAAACTAAAGCGCAGGGCATCGATTTCCACACCTGCCAAAGCCCCGATCTCCAGAAAAACGGTCTTAACCCGCTGATAATTCTGCTGATCGGCCTGCTGCTGCAAAACCCCCAAAATCCCCTCGCAAAGTGACATTTCATGCATAGTGTTAACCGATTTTTTGTTTCGGAGTCCGGAATGGGATATAGCCTAAAACGTTATGAAGAATTTCCGACATAACCGTCCTCCACTAAGTTCAAACCATATTGGACGCAGGGGTCAACCGCACGGATCAACCATTCTGCCTGCCGCCGTAAAGAATCGGCATTGGCTGCCTGCAATTTATTTAGCCCTTGGGCAACGACGCCTTCAGGCTGAAAATTCCATTCAGTCGGCGCAACAATACGGTAATCGTAAACCAGCCCTTGCCGTAATTCCAGCCTATGCAGCAACAATCCACGAGCCGCTTGCACTTGTGCTAAGTGAATACCGTTTGCTGAGTAAATAAAAAAATTAGACCTTAATTCAACAAAAAGGTTTAACCGTTGAATTATCGCAGTTATCTCCAGCAAAACCGCTACGAATCGAACCAAAAGGCCATTGCCGTAACGATTTTGAAGCTCAAAAATCAATGGTCTCGACTGCTGCCGGTTTAGTGGCGTGGTCTCCCAGCGTTGACCTTGCCAGTTCGGTGTTTTAACAAAACTGCATAAATTTTCCTGCTGTAACTGCTGGTGCAATATTGCTAAATCCAATTCAGGCAGACAGGCTATCTCATTTCGGCCAAGCTCTTGCCAGTTTAGCCGATAAAACTCATTAAGTATTTTAGCCGGCAGCGAGGTGTTGCGATCAAGCCAGTGACGAAGCTGTGATTCATTGTCGAGTGTTTGAAAGTCACCCAGTCTACCGTTGAAAATCGTAGCGTCCACTAGCGCAGTCAATTCGTTTTTCAGCTCGTTTAGCCGATTTTTATCAATATCCAAACTGCTATTGAGGTTAAACGCATCGCCATTAGCAAATAAACAAAATTTGAATTGTGCGTTACATTTTAGCAATGCCGCAAGCACCGTTTTTTCCGGCAACTGCCCGATCAAAACCGGCCAATCCAGCAACACCCTCCATACCTGTTCGCGCAGTGTTTCCACCTGCACCAACAATTCGCGGGCAGCATCAGCCTGCGCATCGGCTTCGAGCATGAGTGCATCACGGCAAACCAAGAACGCCGCACAAGCCTGGGCGTTACCGCATAGAGAAAACAGCAGATGCACAGTATTCATTAGCTGTTGCGGGGTTTTGCCGATCAAAGCCTTCGTTGCATCCGGTCTGGTCGATAAGATCCGCGCAGCGTTGGCACGGCCCGCGTGATGAAATAGCTCGATTTGTATAGCACCGGCAGGCATTAATTACTGTTTTCCGAGATTTCCGCGAAGCAAATCGCGTCGAACTCATCACTCGTGGCGCAGATCTTGCGAGCAATCCCTGTAAGGCTGCCTGTGCCGCAATAAGCGCATCTGCTTGCTCGGCAAACTCGAACATTGGCGAGAATAGTGAGCATAAGGCATAAGGCCCTAGCTGCTTTTCATGAGCCATCGTAAACTCAAAACTGCCAAAAGGAAAATAGCGTTCGAATTTATTGCCTGACAGCCGTACCGGCCATTCGTTGCCGGTGCCCGGCAACAGTAACAAATTCATAAACCAAGGCGTAATCAAAACCCCCAGCCAATCTTCATCAACCTTACAAAAATCTACAGCCTGCACCTTAAGCGCTGGATTTATGACTGGCATATCGCGCATTCCGGCTATCAGTATCTGATTAAAACATTTTTCTAGCGCGATCTGAATTTGTTCGCCATCCAGCCACTGCATTCTTAATCATCCACCACCAAAAAATCCTGCTTAGGCGCGCCGCATTCCGGACAGCTCCAGTGAGCCGGTAATTGCAAAAAAGCCGTACCGGCCGGTATTTGCCAAACCTCGTCGCCTATAGCTGGATCATATACATGCCAACAAATTTTACATTCCAGCTTTATTGCAGTCGGTAAGCGTGATGCATCAATACCATAGGCACCCGCGAAGAAGGCTTCGTTCATAGATAAACTTTCAGAATCTCTTGTAACCGCTGATAACTATCGGCTATATCTTCCTGCGAGGCGCAGGCCACTATTGGAACATTACTGACTTCCAGGGTATTGAGTATCAAGCTATCCTGTGAATTGAAATACTGAACCCACCAAACATATTGCGTACCTGTTGAAGTAATCCGGCAGTTGCCGTATCCGCGCGACAATATGGTAAGCATCCCTTTGCCCAAGCGTTGATCCAGAAACAGCAGGTCTTCATCGGTTTGCGGCAAAAGACTCAAATTAATGATATGCGCTTCCCGGTCCGGCCTATAGGAGGCAATTTTAGCATTGAGTTCGGCAAGTAACGGCGGTGCGTTCATAACGCCATTAGGTAGCTCAGCCCAACTCGTATCTATCCGGCTTACGGCGTTGGTGAATACTGTCTGGGTAACTAGGTTCGGAATGATGCCCACTTCCAGTATATCGACGACGATCTGCTGCTGAGCATTAAGCCGTTGCAAACGCCAAACGCCGGCCAGCACCGATTCCTGAATGCGCAGATTTGCTTCGCCTGCATCAATCATGCTGACTTCGCCTTCACCGAGCAGTTCGTCGATAAATTGCCGGTTTGTTCGGTCCAGCGCTATCAAATCGCTAGGGTTTGCATTAGCCGGGTATGTAGCCAGATTCTGTTCTAATTGCAGCAACACGTTTTTGGCTGCTGCCAAATTCACCGCTTTCAGGTCGGCGGAAACTTGTGGCATACGGTAAGTGAACATTTCTTCCAGCATTGGCAAATAGTCCAATTCAACACCGTCTGCTTCTGCGGGTTGGCTGCCTTGTCCAAAAATTGGGAGAGATATTGAGGTCATATTTATGGTTAATTTCCTATCGCTTTTCGATAGCCATTGGTGAAAGTTGATGAAGTGTTGAATATCGCCATTCTATAGTCCATCAGGCGTGTCCGACTCCACACACTTTATCCAAATCAAAGCCCGGCGGTTGGCTGGGCTCGGAAGCCAAAATCTGCATAAACGCCTGCCGGTATTGCATCCAGTCTTTTATCCCGGTAATGACGCCCAAATATTCGCCTTTTCGTAATAGCACCAACGTTGGCCAGCTAGTAAAGTGAAATCTGGCTTGCAACTCTCGTTCTATGGACTTGGCTATCATCGCTCCTTGCAATTGATCGCTAAAAATTTTTAATAGCTCCGGCAATATAACCGCAACATCATTGGTTTCGGGAAACAACAGCGGATCGTTGGCAAAGAACAGCACAACGTGGTCGTGACCGAAAACAAATCGGTCGTAATTGTCGGCATCTAATAACGGCAGGCCGTGGCGCGACTGTAATTGTTCCAGCAAAGGCGAGTTCATAGTCTTAAAAATTCCGGTAATTGAGGTTCAACATTAACCAGATCGGCAAACAAGTGATCAATGTCAGTTTCGCCTTGCATTGCCAGATGCATGGCCTCCAGCGCATTACAGATTTGCCGGGCTTTATCGGAACTGATTACTTCTCTTGCTGTATCCAGAAACACCAGTAACCAGGTACCCACAGGCTGTTCGCCCACCAGCATCATATCAACCTGAGTTTGTTCGCCACGATATTCGCAGACAGCCGATTCCCTATTCATTTCGATGATTTTCATGGGAATGCCGATACACATCAGTATTTACCCCTGTAATCGACATCGACATGTAAACTCGGCCAGTCAATCGCTTGCGGAGGACGCACTGTGAACACCTCGGAGTTTAGGATACGTTCATCACCAATCCGGCAGGCTTGATCCGAGGAAGGACGTTCCTGTTCGTAACGTTGAATATTCAACACGGGATCGGACAAATCGCCGGCGTTGTCGACCGAAACTGCATCGACCCCGAAGTCTTGAAGATAAGCCAACGCCATATCTATCGCCGGCTGGATTTGCGCCCTGACGCTTGGCCGCAGGCTGCCGCCGTAATCGTCCAGTTCTTCCGGTTGAACTCCAATCAATAACAGATGTTTGGGAAACTGTCCCAGCCATTGCGCCATCGCCAGTACTTCCTGAAAACCGGTCTGATGCAGGCTCATTTTCTTGGCACCGAGAAAGTTGGGAACATCCTCGTCTTCGACGCGTTTCAATGTTGCCGGCGGCAGTCCGTAATCGACTGCATCAAAGACGATCAATACCTCCGCGGCCTGAACATGCTCGACCAGATAGACTCCCTGGGTCCCGCCATCCAACACTTTCACGTTGCCAGAAAAACGATAGTTCTTTAGCAGGCGTTCAATGACGCGTACTCCAAAGCCTTCGTCAGCCCATAGTACGTTGCCTATCCCGAGTAACAAGATTTGCGGGGTTAAAGTCATGAATTATGTGCATCGTCTACCGGCTTATCGTCCTTGAAAGTACGCCAGCCGGTGGCTATGGTTGACAACAGGCTTTGACCGGACAATTTATCTTCGCGCACTGCAACATAGATATGGATCAACACGAAACTGACGATCAGCCACATGACCAGATGATGCCAACTGTGCAGACTTTGACTATCGCCGAACAAAGGCAGCACCCAACTGCTGAACAGACTATGTTGCCAGCTACTTTGTCCGGCACCTTCACCATAGAGCGCGAAGCCTGTGACGATCATAAATAACAAACCCCAGACGAAGACAAAATGCATCGCCAATATCGCCAGCGGATTATGACCGATATAATTGCGCGGCGCCTTGACAATAAAGGCGTACCAGAGGATTTCATGCCATACCCCTTGCCAAAAGTGCCGGCTCAATAAAGGAGGCAGAAAAATTTGTCGAGCGTGTTCGTTGCCGGCAAACGCCCAATACAAGCGAAACAACAACCCTATGGCAATTAGATAACCGGCTGCAAAATGGATAAAGCGGATATACCCCATCAGAAAATGCTCGGATGCCTCACCACCCACCGAAGCTAGCGGATCGGCAATTAAATAACCTGTAGCCACCAAAACAACGATCAGCAATGCATTCAAGCCATGCCAAATCCTTACAGGTGCCTCATAGACATAAACGGCCGGTGTTTGCGGGTTCATTTCAATCTCCGGCTGACAAGCCAACGACGATTTTTCACGATGCGCAGCACTGAGATTACCGCCAACAGCAAAGCTGACCCCAAAAGATAGGGCATCCATGATTGGTAAGCCATCTGCAGGTGTTCCAGACTATGGGTCAAACTGTCGGCCGATGGATGCGAGTGCGCAAAAACCTTTTCGGACATCAGTAAGAAGGTCACTAACGTTAAGTACTTATTCATGGACTATCTCCTCAACGAACTTTGACTTGGGTTAATTCACTGCCATCTGGACTGATGATATGGGTAGAACAAGCCAGACAAGGGTCGAAACTGTGCAAGGTGCGCAGGATCTTCGACCGGTTCTTCCGGCCGCTCTACCTTGGTATTCATCAAGGCAGCTTCAAAAGCGCCGATATTACCTTGATTGTCGCGTGGCGAACCGTTCCAGGTTGTCGGCACTACGCATTGATAGTTGGCGATTTTAGTGTTTTCAATTTTCAGCCAGTGGCCCAACGCCCCGCGCGGTGCCTCGGTAAAGCCGATACCCTTGACGCTGCTTGGCCAGGTTTCGGGATCCCAGCGTTCGACGTTAGCGGTAGCCAAATCACCGGATTTGATATTCGCCATCATTTTATCCATGAAGTAACGCATTTTCCCGGCTGCCCATTGGGCTTCCAGACCGCGGGCCGCTGTTCGGCCCAAGGTGGAAAACAAAGCGGTGACTGGCACATCCAGGGTTTTTAAAACGAAGTCGATTTGTTCGGTAATCTCCTTGTTACCCTGAGCATAACCAATCACATAGCGCGCCAAAGGCCCAACCTCCATGGCATGGCCTCGCCAGCGCGGTGCCTTGATCCAGGAGTATTTAGCGTTTTCATCCAGCGCTTGGATGTTGGTGCGCGAGCCTTTGGTATTCGGCCCTAAACTATAGTGCGGTTCGGTGATGCCTTCCCAAGGATGAAGACCGCGTGACTCGTCGGGATACTTATACCAAGAGTGCGGTACAAACTCCCTGATTTGCTCATGGTCGGCCAAGTCAACCTCATGGACTTTGCTCAAATCACCGTTGATAATTGCACCGCGCGGCATCAACAAATTCTTTGCCGAATAGTCGTTGGCTTTATCGGGAATATCGCCATAGGACAACAGGTATTGACCGGAGATACCACCGCCATACAGCCAGCCTTTATAGAATTGTGCGATTGCCAGTAAATCGGGAATGTATACCTGATCGATAAACGATATGGTGCGATCTATAATAGACGATACCAGATTCAAGCGCTCCATATTGATGGCACCGGTGGCTCCAACACCATCGATATTGATTGCACAAGGCACGCCACCGACCAGCCAGTTCGGATGAGGATCTTTTCCGCCGAAAACGGTGCGGATTTTCATAATGTCTTTTTGAAAATCCAGTGCTTCCAGATAATGCGTCACCGCCATTAAATCGGCTTCCGGCGGCAATAAATAGGCGGGATTACTCCAATAGCCGTTTTTGAACGGTCCTAGTTGCCCCGATTCCACAAATTTTTTCAAGCGGTTTTGGGTATCGCGAAAATAGCCTGGCGACGATTTGGGGTTATGCGGCGAAATCGATTGTTGCAACGCTGAAGTCGCATTGGGATCGGCCTTCAAAGCATTAACCGGATTAACCCAATCCAGCGCATGCAAATGATAAAAATGCACCAGATGATCTTGGGTCTGCAAACTTAGCTGCATCAGGTTGCGTATGGAATTGGCGTTTTCCGGTATTTTGATCTTTAACGCATCTTCCACTGCGCGGACGGAGGTCAAGGCATGTGTGCCGGTGCAGACCCCGCAAATGCGCTGTACGAAAGCCCAGGCGTCGCGAGGATCGCGTCCTTTCAAAATCACTTCCAATCCACGCCACATGGTGCCGCTGGACACCGCATTGCGAATGACATTGTCATCGTCTAGATTTACTTCGCAGCGCATGTGGCCTTCGATACGGGTAACCGGGTCGACCACCACGCGGCGGCCGGCATCATTCAAGTTAAAGCCGTTGGGGGTGTTTCTGACTGTCATTGTTGCTCTGCTCCTGGTTGTTTAGCGCGTTTCAAAGCCGTTAAACCGGCATGCGCGGCAATGCCTGCACCCACTATGGCGGCAGTTGTTCCGCCAACCGCGTCGGCATTAGCCTCAATTCCGAATTGATTAATGTCGGTAAGACGCTCGTAAAAGCTGCCTTTATCCCAGAAACCGTCTTCCGAACAGCCGATACAGCCGTGACCGGCCTGGATCGGGAATGATGTGCCTTCGTTCCAGCGTACCGTAGAGCAGGCGTTATAAGTAGTCGGTCCCTTACAACCCATTTTGTACAGGCAATGCCCCTGGCGCGCGGCTTCGTCGTCCCAGTGTTCGACAAACTGGCCTGCGTCGAAATGCGGCCGCCTATAGCACTTGTCGTGAATGCGTTGGCTGTAGAACATCTGCGGACGGCCTTGTTTATCCAGGGTTGGCAGTTTATCAAAGGTCAATAGATAGGCCACTACAGCGGTCATCACTTCCGCAATTGGCGGGCAACCGGGAACTTTGATGATCGGTTTATTCGCAAGCCCCGGTACTTTATGGACCGGTGTGGCTCGAGTCGGATTAGGCTTGGCGGCTTGTACACAACCCCATGACGCACAAGATCCCCAGGAAATGATGGCCTTACAGCTTTCTGCGGCATATTTCAATTGTTCAACGAACGGTTTGCCGCCAATGATGCAATACATGCCATCCTCAGCCAACGGCGGATTCCCCTCTACAGCAAGAATGTAATTGCCTTTGTATTTTTCGACAATTTCATTAACGATGGCTTCGGCATTATGACCAGCCGCAGCCATGATGGTGTCGTCATAATCCAAGGATAACATTGAGAGAATCACGTCCTTGGCTAGGGGATGACCGGAGCGGATGAAAGATTCCGAGCAACAGGTGCATTCCAAACCATGCAGCCATAACACAGGAATACGCGGCTTAGTCTCCATCGCATGTGCAATTTTCGGTGCAAAAGCCGGAGACAGCCCTAAGGATGCAGCAGTAAGGCTGCAAAATTTCAGAAAACTGCGGCGGGTGATGCCCTGCCTGCGCATCACGTCATAAAAGGTTTCGATCATGAAAACTCCTGGCATTGTTATATGGTGACTTTGTGAATGTAATCTTTGACGCATACAACAAGCGCAGGAAATTAACGATTCATAAGAAACTCGTATCGCTCACTCGTTTTGCCTACGTAGAGCTGAAAGGGGGCAGGCAGAACAACACAACCGCCTTTCGGACAATTAAGACAGTTGTTGGAAGTGGTGTTTTTTTTACCAAACACAGTAACCGGTAGATCGCTAGCCGGCACGGCTCGGCTTGTCAATCGCAATAAACATGCCTGTAAAGTTGCTGACAATAAAAACCCTTAAATCATTAAGAAAATAAAGAATGTAGATACCTAAGAACATTCGAGTTTGTTGTTTGCTTTACTACAAACACAACAAAAAACATGGGGTATTGCTGGGAAATCGACATCATTTATTAGGCAATGCAACAATTGAAAGCCGAAATGCATTTTTGCAGTCATTTCGACTTTCCAGCCTTACTTTATTATATTTGTCGGTTTTATAACATCGTCTCGAACTGCCCAAGATCAAGGCAAATACCGTAAGTATTTAATTTAAATACAGGAATAATTCATAACCTTTGTTTACCAACATTTAATCTCATGTTGGCCTTATTATTGAATGGCTAATTGCATTTGCTGTAATCCCTGAGGCTTAAGTTCATGCTTTTCGCATTTTTACTATGCCGCGCCCGATGATCCTGACCGGCATATCTGGACGCCGGTACACTTGCCTATCAGCAGGGGCTGGAGCATTCGGGTTCAGCAACGTTTTGACGGCGTCTGGGATATTTTTCGTAAGAAATTGATATTGCCGACCTCGTCAACACAAGTTCCGCAAATACCCATCTGGCAAAGTAATTCGCTGCGTTGCAGCCGTGTTTTTAATCCGGTTTAGACTAAATATCATGGTTACTCAACAGTTAAACACCGATTCTCTCGCGCAATTTGACCGCTATATAGCTGGTTGCAAGGTGATAATGAAAAGACAATATCAGCAACGCCTTGCCGATGATCTCTCCAGGCAGCAATGGCATGGCTGTTTTCAGCGCAACGTACTGTTTGTTTTAGAAAACAGCTACGATCAGGCGGCTGAATCAGTTAGATTCAGCCGACAATTCAGCATTCACTGCTTTGTATCAGCAACTCTATGAACAAACCGAACAACATTTCGAGCTCGAAAAGCAACTGATGAAGCAATCGGCTTTTCCGGCGGAGAGCGAGCATCAGCGTGTATTAAGCGAATTCAAGCAATTTAAAACCAGAATAGACAAAGGCTTGGTTAGCTTCGGACGCTCATTTATAAAAGAGCGGCTTCCGCAATGGTTCCATTTGCACGTCACAACCATGGATAGCGCTTTGGTCACCCATTTAAACGCGACCGGCGATAGCAAGGGATGATAGTCTGTGACGATTTCAAGATAGTCGAAGGGTTTTACGCTACGGATAAAAGCCAGGAAATTTATCAACGCTTACTTGAAGAACAAAACTGGCCCAATAATCGCTATCGCTTTGCCGGGCGGGAATTTGTTTTACCCAGATTACAGACCTGGCATGCCGATTTGGGGATACGCTACAGCTATAGCAACAATCTGCTGCAAACCAGGCCCTGGACCCCGTTGCTGAGTGAAATTCGGTCGAAAGTCGAGAGTTTTCTTGCCGTTTCCTTTAATTCGGTCTTGGTAAACTGCTATCGTAACGGCAGAGATTATGTCGGTTGGCATGCGGATAACGAACCTGAACTGGGTGAACGGCCTTTGATTGCTTCGCTTAGTTTTGGCGCGGCTCGATCTTTTGAGTTTCGGCACAAAAAAACAGCTCTGCAGGGCCGGATATTATTAAGCCATGGTACGTTGCTGATCATGCAGCCCGATTTTCAACAGCATTGGTTACATAGAGTTCCAATCGATCAAAGTATCGCTCAGAGCCGCATTAATCTGACTTTTCGGAAGGTTGTGCTTTAATTGATGTTTGCAAGTCCCGGAGACCGGGCGCAAAAACTTAAGGCATTGATTGGCATTTTTTATCATAAAAATTAAATTCAATGCCTTGCAAAGTTTGTTGCGCGGAGATTAGAAGTTCTTAACGTTAAATTAATCCCTGGAATACCGGGGATTTCAGCTTGGCCCGTTAAACCTTTGGCATTTCACGTAGCTTCTCAACCACCTTGTCGCCAAATTGATCTGTGCTGATCATCGTCACGCCGCTCCCGGGCTTTGACAAATCGGCGGTGGAATAACCATCGCCAAACACGCCCTGCATCGCTGCCCAAACATTTTTGGCTTCTGCCTCCATATCGAAGCTATTTTCCAGCATCATCGCCACCGATCCGATCATTGAATAAGGATTGGCGATGTTTTTCCCGGCAATATCCGGAGCTGAACCGTGCGATGGCTCATAGTAGGCTTTTTCAGGGCCGATACAGGCCGAAGGCATCAAACCCAAAGAACCCAAAATGCCGCCGCCTTGGTCGCTAAGAATGTCGCCAAACATGTTTTCCATCACCATGACATCGAATTGGGTGGGTTTCAAGCACAATGCAGTTGCAGCGGCGTCGACCAGAAAATTGACAACCTCGACATCCGGATACTCCTTGGCCACCTCTTCCATCACTTCGTTCCACAACACGCTGGATTTCAGCACATTACTTTTATGGATATTGTGCAGCAGCTTACGGCGCTTGCTGGCCAGCTTAAAGGCCGAATGCATGATGCGGCGGATTTGCTCTTCATCGTATTCCAGAGTTTCGCGAACATAACGCAAACCTTTATCGTTGACTCCCATTTCTTTCTCGCCGAAATACAGGCCGCCAACCAGTTCCCGCACTATCATCAAATCGATACCTTCGCCGATAATTTCCGGCTTCAAAGGTGAAAAATGCGCCAACGATTTCGGCAACGAAACCGGACGGAAGTTAGCGTAGGTATTGTAGCGGCGGCGCATGGGCAGTAGTGCGCCACGTTCAGGTTGTTTATCGACCGGGATTTTTTTCGACTCTTCATGGCTTAAGCCAATCGGACCTTTCAAGATGGCGTCGGCCTGGTCGCAAATATCAATGGTCGCCTGCGGAAAAGCATCGCCCGTCTCGAAGTAGGCGCAAGCACCGAACTGGGCCGGCATCAGCTCAAATTTCACATCATTACGCTCTTCGATGACCTTGAGAACTTTGATGGCTTCTTTGGTAATTTCAGGGCCGATACCATCGCCGGCCAATACTGCGATTTTATACTGCTTCATTTTTCTGCTTGTTTCCAGGTGAATTGGAGATATGTAAGAGGAACTATTTTACTTTACTTTGCTCTGTTGTCGTTGCATGAAAAATAAACCGCCATCCAATCTACCGACAAACCTCCGCCATGACAGACCGGTGGCGGCCTTACGTTGCCAAGTGCCTGCTATTTAAGGGACAATAGTCGCTTAGCTCAATGAATTGGTCAGCAATGAATACACAACCTCTACAAGCCGCCTCGCATCCCAGAAAGATCGAGCTGATGGACACCACCCTGCGCGATGGCGAGCAAACTCAAGGTGTCTCATTTACGCCGATTGAAAAACTCAGCATCGCCAAGGCTTTGTTGCAGTTTTTACGCGTGAACCGTATCGAAGTGGCTTCAGCTTCGGGTTTCAGAAGGTGAAAAGGAAGCCGTAAGCCTTATCAATCAATGGGCAAAACAAGAAGGCTTTGCCGACCGTGTCGAAGTCCTCGGCTTTGTCAACCACACCCGCAGTGTGGACTGGATCCTGTTAACCGGCGGAAAGGTGATTAACCTGCTAGCAAAAGGCAGCGAGAAACACTGCCGGGAACAACTCGGCAAGACACTTGAACAACACTGTGCCGATATTCTTCAAACCATAGGCTATGCCCACGACCAAGACCTGAAAGTCAATGTTTACCTAGAAGACTGGTCAAACGGCTATAAAGATAGCCCCGATTATGTCTATCGTCTAATGGATTGCCTGCAACAAAGTCCGGTAAACCATTTCATGCTACCGGATACTTTGGGCGTTATGTCGCCGGACGAAGTTTTCAACAGCCTCAGAGATATGTGCCAGCGTTACCCTGCCCTGCAATTCGATTTTCATCCGCATAACGATTACGGCCTGGCCACCGCTAATGTCATGGCTGCGGTGCAAGCTGGCGTCAACAACGTCCACTGCACCATCAACTGTTTGGGTGAGCGTGCGGGCAATGCCTCTCTGGCGGAAGTAGCCGTGGTGCTACGCGATAAAATGGGAATGGAATTGTCCATCAACGAAAGCCACTTGGCCCGTATCAGCAACATGGTGGAAAACTTTTCCGGGAAACGTATTGCCGCCAACACACCGATTGTCGGTGCAGATGTCTTTACCCAGACCGCCGGCATCCATGCCGATGGCGACCAGAAAGGCGGATTGTATAAAACGCGACTGGGGCCGGAGCGCTTTTCGCGCACCCGCAGTTATGCGCTGGGCAAAATGAGCGGCAAGGCCTCGCTGAAAAAAAATCTGGAACAGCTCGAATTGGATCTATCCGAAGAAGATCAAAAGAAAGTCCTGGCGCGTATCGTCAGTATCGGCGATTCCAAGCAGACTATCACTCCAGACGATCTGCCGTTCATCATCGCCGACGTACTGGAAAGCAAGGATTATCACTACATCAAATTGCTGGCCTGTTCCATCAATAGCGGCCTGGATCTGCAATCTACCGTTAGCCTACGCGTTGATGTTAAAGGTGACAAACATCAGTCCACTGGTGCCGGCAACGGCGGTTTCGATGCATTTATCGACGCCATCGGTAAAGTACTCGACAAATATGAATACACCTTACCCACCTTGGCCGATTTTGAAATCCGCATCCCCAAAGGCGGGCACGCCAGTGCATTGACCGAATGCGTGATTACCTGGGATTGCGGCAACGAATTGCGCAAGACCCGAGGTGTCCACGTCAATCAGGTATTTGCAGCGGTTTTAGCCACAATCAAACTCATCAACATCCAGTTGCACGAAATGGAACAGCGATGGGTCTTGAATCTGTAAACAGGATTGTCGCTTTGATTATAGTAAAAAATGGCTTCCCTTAAAATTACCAAGTATATCCGGGCGGAATAGGCTTAATTGCGTAGGTTGCTATGAAAGTCACGTTTTTTGGATAGAATCGCGATCAATGCGCCCTCCCTGGTTTATTTGGAGAGCCTTTCATTCGAAGGGGTGATGGAAGCTTCTTCATGACCGTTGGGTTACATTCTATCGAGCTAACCCAACGCTAGACGGACACCCGACAAGGCAATTCATATCGGGAAGTTATTTCTAATCATATACTTAAGTTTTCAATGCGCCCCAGGGGTAAGAACCTTTAAGCCCAAAGCCAAGGATATTCTTTCTTATGCTGTTGTTCATACTGGTCGATTTTATCGGCATGCTTTAAGGTCAAGCCGATGTCGTCCAGTCCGCTCAGCAGATTGCTCTTACGAAACGGGTCTATCTCAAAATTGAAGCCGTCAGCGCGATAAATTTTTTCATCAACGGTAAAGCGCACCAAAGTGGTACCGCGGATCACCCAACACATAGTTGAAAGCCCTCTCCACTTCATCTTCGTCAGATAAAATTGCTTTGATTTCATTGGCATCTTCGAAATAACCGGCAGCTTTCAGAAGTTCTCTTATTGGCACTTTATAAACAGGCGCCAGTTTTTTCAAAATTTCTGGTCCGGGAGCTTTTCTTTTCCCATTCTCTATCAGAGTAATGTATGAAACCGATACTCCCGTTTTCGCTGCTACCTGACGGAGAGACCATCTCTGTTCTTCGCGTAACTTTCGCAAGTAGTCGCCGAAGTCATTCATCTTTATCCTCCAAAGCTAATGTCACAAATATAGCACATAATGTTTTACTTGTCAACTATTATTGAGAACATTTTGTGATAATAATAACCCCGAAAAACTATTGACTATTCCTGGACAATGTATTAACATAGTGTTCATGTTGTTGTACAGGAGTATTACAGATGGTTAGGGTTGAATTGAAATGTGCTGTCTTGGAGAAAAAACTTGCCCGGGAGAATTGCTCAAAAAAAGAATTAGCTCTCCGAATTGGGGTATCCCGCAGTTATTTGTCGGCAATATGCAGCGGCAGAAAAGAACCTTCAATCGGAATGCGGCAGCGTTTTCTGGCATATTTTGAAGGCTCCACTTTCGATGACTTGTTTAGCATCGATGAAAATGAGGCTGGGGATCCTAAATGAACGAGCTTGAATCTGGTTTGAGAATATTGGCGAGGATTATCGCTAGAGCATATCTTGAGGAACTTTCCCAAGTATCTAATCAGCCTAAGCCATTAGAAGAAAAGAAGGAGGTGGATAAATGCCAATTAAAGGACTAACTCAGGTGCGTCGGCTTCCCAGACTTGGCAAAATCAAAATGGGGATAAAGGTAAAGACAGCTTTGGGAGTCGAGCATCCTCAAAAGACTGATTATTTTGTCGTTCCCCCTGAAGTCGCTGATGTTTACGGCGATAAACCCAAAGCGTTAGACATTATTATCCCTGTCGAAGATGAGGAGAAGTGGGCACCGCAGTATTACAAACTGTACTCAAAAACTCAGGGCCTTGTTTGCCGAGGTGATGGCTGCAATGCCAGCCGGTTAGTTGATACAACAACGGGAGATAGGTCGAGACACACGACCATAGTGGCTAAAAGAAAAGACTGGTTATGTGAAGGGTCTAAGTGTCTCGATTATCAAGCTAAGGACGGCTGCAAAGAAGTCATGTCGCTTCAGTTTATTCTCCACAAAGTACCTGGCATGGGTATTTGGCAGATCAATACCAGCTCAATAAACTCAATCATCAACATCAATTCATGTGCAGATTATATCCGTGCTATGTTCGGTAAAATCTCCTGGATACCGCTCCAGCTCACCATCGAACCAAAAACAGTACAAAATCCCGAGAGTGGGAAACGCCAGACGGTTTACGTCCTGAATCTTCGCAATGACATGACATTGCTTGGAATGGTTGAAAGTACCAAGAAATTCCAAGCGCAGTTACCAATAAGTTCATATCTGTCATTACCATCAGCCGATGACGTACCGGTAGAAAATGAAGAACTTGCGATGGATGGGGATGAACCAAGTCAACAAGAAACAACAGAAACTGAGACATTGCAAGTACTTCAAGAGTCGTGTGACCACGAGCTGGAATCAGAAAGCGATATATTTTTCGACAAACTTGAATCAGCTAGTCCACCCGCAAGTAAAGTCGATGTTCAACGGGTGATTTCGACCATCAATGCGCTTCGGCAAAAGGGTAACACGGGAGTGACACAACGTGCTTTGGCAACTCGTTTCGCTGATATCTATCACATAGAGGAACCGCTTGAAGGAATGAGCATGAAACAGGCATTGTCATTGTTGAGTCCAGAACAGGCTGCTGACTTTTGCAATTGGCTTAATCAGGAAGATCGGAAAGCACCGCTCCAATAAGAAGGTTATTTCTAACGAGGTCCAATGGACAGACTTGATCGAGAAATTAGGGAGATTCTCTCCAAACTGGGCACTTCTCTCCAGGATGACCTGAGCGAATACCACAAAGGCCAATGGTGTCCCATGCAGGAAACCTTTTGCCAGGAGGGACACTGCTTGGGGTGCGATATTGCCAGGAGACCAAATGACAGGCTCAAAAATTAAGGAAAAATCGGGAACAGGGATATGAAGCGAAAGAAACTGATGAAAACATCAATAGCGGCGCCGAAACCGCCATCAAGGCCAGTAATCGAGCATTACCGTGACTTAACAGACCTGGGCAGTTTGATTGTATCCAGGCCGGAAACGTTCTGGTGTTATATCCATCTTGCGGATATGCCACTTTCTGAGCAAAGTCCTGATCCACGATATTGCAAAGTGTGTCATGCGGTACTTAGTCGGAACCGTGAAGATTCAAGGGCATCGGGTAACTTCAGGAAACCGTGGTGGGTGCCACAGAACGGTAAAAGAAAGGGTAAAAACAGTGTGGTGGTAGAAATTCAGGGACCACAAAAGATGTCGGCTCAGAAAGGCCTGATACCGGTGTCTGCCAGCATCACCCTGAAATCGGATGAGGCGAAACGCAACAAGCAGCTGGTTTTTGATGGCATGGGGATCAAGGAGGCGGTAATGATGTGAAAACCGTGGGAGTCTATACCAGGGTGAGTTCCGAAGAACAGGATGCCCAAAACCAGATGATGGCCATAGAAAACTATTGCCGGGCCCAGGGCTGGAATATTACCGCAATTTACTCAGAATCCGAAAGTGCCTGGTCAAGCGGGCATCAACATGAGCTGGCAAGATTCCTGGAGGCGCTCGAATCCGGCAAGAAGCATTTCGATATCTTCCTGATATTTGCTCTGGATCGGCTCAGCCGCGAAGGAGTGGTCAGAACGTTCGGCCTGATTAACCGCATTGAGGCGCGCGGCTGCCAGGTGGTAAGCATGAAAGAGCCATGGGCCGCTGCTGATAACCCGATGCGAGACATATTTCTGGCAATTACGGCCTGGGCAGCCAAGTACGAGAGTGACCGGAAGTCGCAAAACACCAAAATCGGTCTGACCAAGGCCATCGCCAAGGGTTCCAAACTGGGCAGACCAAAGGGGCGAAGGGACGATCCGGATAAGCCACGCCGGCGAGCCGGTTACCTTTTGAGGTATGCGGGCAAGGCGGCGCGGGAATCTTTTGCCAGGGGCAAATAATGGTGCGCCAAAAATTATGGAGGTTTCCAGAATTGTGAAGGTTGCCAAAAGGCCTGGCAAAGAAAGGAACGATTTTATAAGAACCAGGATTACTAGCAATTCACTAAAAATTAATAGGCAGCAGGTGAAGGTATGAAGAAAATGCTTCGTTCATTTTGGGCATGAGGGCATAATGCATTGAAATAGCACTTTCAGATGGCTTTAAAGGTAAGGGTGGCCGACCACACCTCCCGACCTTAGAGCAGTTTGCCGGCCAGAGCTCTCGGAGTAATTGAGTTGGCTAAGGTGGGAATGTAAATCCAATGGGTAGGAAAGAATCTGCGATTTAAGTTTAGGCCAACTCAAGAGGCTCTGGCCGGCAAAGCTACGCGAAATGTTAGTAGGTAATTAGGAGAAATGAATAGATGGTTACCAAACAGAAAAATACACCGGTAAAGAAAACAAGGGCACTTCCCGAAAACGAGTTAGGTGAGAAGGTAGAGATTCACGTTGAATGTCCCTGCACCACGTGTGAGGTTCATGTCGCCTATTTGGCAGCTTGCGGCAGCGGGCATCATCCCTGCAGCCATTCCGTACCCCATGCTGAGCGCGTAAATTGCTATAACAATCACCCAGAGGAGCGCACCGCCAAGACGACTAATCCGTACATTGTCTGTCCTGCCTGCGAGCGAGTGCAGGCGTAAATAAAACATAAAAGGAGATTTAATCGAAATGGAACTCAATCACCGGAAAAATTTCAAATGTGATGAGCTTTCAGTTATCCGAAATGGATTTGAAAAACTTAACAAATGGCACATTGATGAAATTGTTGCCGCTATCTACGAATGGGTATCAATTGATAATGAACTTCAAAACAAATTGACCGAAATGTACTCAGAACAATTACGTAAAGCGAGAACTATATGCCAAGACCAGTAAAACAAACAGTAGATTATTTTCCCCACGATGCGGATGCTTCAAGTCGGAAAACGATAACCATTTTAGAGAGTCGTTATGGTGCGATTGGTTATACCTGCTGGTTCAAACTTTTAGAGCAATTAGCACAAACCAATGGTCACGTTATTACATGTAGAAACCCCATAGAAATCGCATTTCTACAGGCAAAAACCCTGGCAGGTGACAAATTGATCGAAATTCTTGACCTTTTGGCCACTTTAGACGCAATAGATGCTGAATTATGGACTCAAAAAATGATATTTTCTCAGAATTTTGTAAACAATGTTTCCCATGTTTACAAAAATAGACGACAACCAGTGCCGACACGTCCAATAATAACTACACCCAATAACTCAGCGGCATTACAGGACAGTGCAATAACTACACCCGATAACCCGATAACTACACCCGATAATACACATAGTAGAGTAGAGCAGAGTAGAGTAGATAAGAGTAGATTAACTACTACTGCTGTAAGGGTTGAAAATTCAGAAAATCAAAAAGATACAACTGTTGAATTTTCGACCATCGTCAACTGCTACGAACAAAACATTGGCCTTCTAACGCCATCCATTGCCGAATCACTCAAAGACATTTCCGCACAGTACCCTTCTGATTGGTTTCCGTTGGCTGTTAAAGAAGCGTGCAAGGCAAACGTACGCAGATTGAGTTATGTCACGGCCATTTTGGAACGATGGAAAGTAGAAGGTATCGCAAAACCACATTTAAACGAGAATAAGCAGCCAGTTGTTAAGCCGAGTAATCCGGTAAAAGGGGTAATCATCGAGAGTTAATGGACGGTAAATTTGCGGTCAATCTAAATGATTATGCTACAGTCTTGGTCCGGTGTCCTGGCTGTGGCAGAAAGTATCAATTGCGACTTCGCTACGACCATAGCGCACTGGCGCAAAAAGAGA
>CAVXZR010000057.1:105000-108214 GCA_963765965.1 uncultured Pseudomonadota bacterium | reverse complement strand
CGTTACTCTTTAGGAGGAGACCGCCCCAGTCAAACTACCCACCAGACACTGTCCCCAATCCGGATGACGGATCCAGGTTAGAACTCCAAACATACCAGGGTGGTATTTCAAGGTTGGCTCCACAAGAACTGGCGTCCTCGCTTCATTGCCTCCCACCTATCCTACACAAGTAGGTTCAAAGTCCAGTGTCAAGCTATAGTAAAGGTGCACGGGGTCTTTCCGTCTAGCCGCGGGTACACTGCATCTTCACAGCGATTTCAATTTCACTGAGTCCCAGGTGGAGACAGTGTGGCCATCGTTACGCCATTCGTGCAGGTCGGAACTTACCCGACAAGGAATTTCGCTACCTTAGGACCGTTATAGTTACGGCCGCCGTTTACTGGGGCTTCGATCAAGAGCTTCTCCGAAGATAACCCCATCAATTAACCTTCCAGCACCGGGCAGGCGTCACACCCTATACGTCCACTTTCGTGTTTGCAGAGTGCTATGTTTTTGCTAAACAGTCGCAGCCACCGATTTTTTGCAACCTCCTTCGGCTCCATCCGCGAGGGACTTCACCTAACAAAGGCATACCTTCTCCCGAAGTTACGGTATCATTTTGCCTAGTTCCTTCACCTGGGTTCTCTCAAGCGCCTTAGAATTTTCATCCCACCCACCTGTGTCGGTTTAGGGTACGGCCACTAATCACCTGAAGCTTAGAGGTTTTTCTTGGAAGCAGGGCATTCATCACTTCGCTCATCTTGCGAATCGCTCGTCATCACGTCTCAGCATAGATGAATCCGGATTTGCCTAGATTCAATGCCTACTCGCTTAAACTGCCACTTCCAACCGGCAGCTGATGTAGCCTTCTCCGTCACCCCATCGCAGTGATTACTGGTACAGGAATATTAACCTGTTTTCCATCGACTACGCCTTTCGGCCTCGCCTTAGGTGCCGACTAACCCTGCGTCGATTAACGTTGCGCAGGAAACCTTGGGTTTTCGGCGAGAGGGTTTTTCACCCTCTTTATCGTTACTTATGTCAGCATTCGCACTTCCGATACCTCCAGCCCACTTCTCAATGAACCTTCGCAGGCGTACGGAACGCTCCTCTACCACTCACGCTTACGCGTAAATCCGTAGCTTCGGTACTATGCTTAGCCCCGGTAAATCTTCCGCGCAGACCGACTCGACCAGTGAGCTATTACGCTTTCTTTAAAGGATGGCTGCTTCTAAGCCAACCTCCTGGCTGTCTGTGCCTTTCCACATCGTTTCCCACTGAGCATAGATTTGGGGACCTTAGCTGACGGTCTGGGCTGTTTCCCTTTTCACGACGGACCTTATCACCCGCCGTGTGTCTCCCGTGCTGGCACTTCTTGGTATTCGGAGTTTGCATCGGGTTGGTAAGTCGGGATGACCCCCTAGCCGAAACAGTGCTCTACCCCCAAGAGCGATACACGAGGCGCTACCTAAATAGCTTTCGAGGAGAACCAGCTATCTCCGAGCTTGATTAGCCTTTCACTCCGATCCACAGCTCATCCCCGTCTTTTTCAACAGACGTGGGTTCGGCCCTCCAGTCAGTATTACCTGACCTTCAGCCTGGCCATGGATAGATCGCCCGGTTTCGGGTCTACACCTTGCGACTGAACGCCCTATTAAGACTCGCTTTCGCTACGCCTCCCTTATTCAGTTAAGCTTGCCACAAAATGTAAGTCGCTGACCCATTATACAAAAGGTACGCAGTCACCCCACGAAGGGGCTCCCACTGCTTGTACGCATACGGTTTCAGGTTCTATTTCACTCCCCTCTCCGGGGTTCTTTTCGCCTTTCCCTCACGGTACTAGTTCACTATCGGTCAGTAAGGAGTATTTAGCCTTGGAGGATGGTCCCCCCATGTTCAGTCAAAGTTTCACGTGCTCCGACCTACTCGTTTTCACTAAAAAAAGGTTTTCGTGTACGGGGCTATCACCCTGTATCGCCGGACTTTCCAGACCGTTCCACTAACCTAATCCTAGCTTAAGGGCTAGTCCCCGTTCGCTCGCCACTACTTAGGGAATCTCGGTTGATTTCTTTTCCTCCGGGTACTTAGATGTTTCAGTTCTCCGGGTTCGCTTCCAGCCGCTATGTATTCACGACAGGATGACGAGGTTTTCCTCGCCGGGTTTCCCCATTCGGACATCTCTGGATCAAGGCTTGTTTGCAAGCTCCCCAAAGCTTTTCGCATGCTACAACGTCCTTCATCGCCTCTTACTGCCTAGGCATCCACCGTATGCGCTTATTCACTTGACCATATAACCCGAATACGTCTGTGTCCCGCCACCGCTTGCAGTTTTTCAACCGCTCGCCGGGGGCTTTTTTCAGACTCTTCTGGTCTTTAGCCAGCTGACATTCGCTGATTTTTGCTTGAGTACGCTTTGTCGTCCGGTCCGGACCTTTCGATGTGCGTCTTTCGACGGGCATCGCTCGGCTTTTTCCGTTCAACAACGCGTTTAGTTTTGATCATTGCTGATCTACTATAGTTGTTACAGATTTCCAAATTGTTAAAGAGCTACCGGTGTTGACACCAATTCTATCCGGTCTGGTTGGCCGCCTTTTCGGCGAAAACCGTATAGAGTTGTTGTGGTTGACCTTTTGACCGCTTTGCGGTTTTACCGCGTGACCTTTTTTTAAGACGCCCTGCGGCTTTCCGTCGGCTGTTGGTGGAGCCAGGGAGGATCGAACTCCCGACCTCCTGCGTGCAAGGCAGGCGCTCTCCCAGCTGAGCTATGGCCCCAATAGCGGTGTGCCGTGTACCGAACATGTTCGGGTCGTTCATCCGGCGGCGCTTTGGATCGCTAGGCTTTTGGCGAGGATCGAAAACGGGCTTGGCGGCTGTTCGCGGCCTAAGCCTTTTGGCTCGGCAACGCTTGGCTCGACGGCTTTTTTTCTTGCGTTGGTGGGTCTGGGAGGAGTTGAACCTCCGACCTCACCCTTATCAGGGGTGCGCTCTAACCAACTGAGCTACAGACCCAGGTGCGTCTTTCAATCGAAATAATTTGTTGTGGATACGTGCAGCGTCGGCTCCGTCTTTGTAAGGAGGTGATCCAGCCCCAGGTTCCCCTAGGGCTACCTTGTTACGACTTCACCCCAGTCATGAATCACAAAGTGGTAAGCGCCCTCCCGAAGGTTAAACTACCTACTTCTTTTGCAACCCACTCCCATGGTGTGACGGGCGGTGTGTACAAGGCCCGGGAACG
>CAVXZR010000057.1:0-102500 GCA_963765965.1 uncultured Pseudomonadota bacterium | reverse complement strand
CCCATGCCAGGCACCGATTTGGGTTGGAAAGGTCAAAAAAGCTTTGCGTTGCGGAATAATATCAACCCGTGACTTAAACGTTTCGGAGGCGCCTATTCCAACACTCAGCAATATGAATACTATAAATACTGATTTGTTTAGCACTGGGGCAGTGGACTTCTTCCTGACAGCAGCCCCCCACTCTACCGGAATTTGTACCAAGTCGATCATTGCCAGCTTTCTGCCGCTAATCCGGCTAAAAACCCACATTTCGACAAATAATAACAACATACACAACAGGAAAACCAGCCAGCCTTCAAAATCGTGCATAAAACCTTCGGCCATATCAGTACCCCAATGATCAACCAGTACACCGATAACACCAATACGAAAACTATTCATAAAAACGGTCAGCGGTACAGATGATAAAAAGATCGATATCTTTTGCCAGATCGAGCCTTTAAACAAATAAGCACACAGAAAAGCCAAACTGGACAGCGGAAACAAATAACGCAAACCGCTACAGGCATCGACAACTTGCAACTTGTATGCCCCAAGATCAATGACATTGCCTTCCAGGAAAACCATGATGTCGCAAGCACGAATAAATTCCACACCCAACCATGACGAGATTAATTGCAGCTTTGATGACAGATTACTTATGATGAAGGATGGAAACGGCACCATGAAAATTAAATACAATAATGGAATTGCAAAAATCCGCAAACTTTGCAAGCCAAACGCAGTGCCGAACAAACCGATCAATGCTATCAAAAACGCATATTGCTCAAGAGTTCTTAGGGCTGACAATTCTCCCAAAACAAATAGGAACAGACCCAAGGCCAACATCATCAAACCCAACATCGAGTTTTTAACATTCGACGCCAGATTCAATTCGGCTCGCCTAA
Organism: uncultured Pseudomonadota bacterium; assembly: GCA_963765965.1. Lineage (GTDB taxonomy): Bacteria > Pseudomonadota > Gammaproteobacteria > Methylococcales > Methylomonadaceae > Methylomonas. Next base: position 101,613 of record CAVXZR010000057.1, on the reverse strand, counting down.
TCCATATTAGATAAGCAGTAATGCATGGGATAAAAAAACCGTGACTATACTCTTCGACTGTGAACCAAACAGTCACCATCTCATCAATACTGGCACGAAATACCAGAAATAGGAGCAATAACGCACACGCCCACCATAACTTTATAGCTGTTGGACTTATCGGCAAATTTATTAACTGCTTTTGATCTGATAAAGCCATGTCTAGACTCTGAAACCTTAGAGAAAACTACGAGTCAGGTAACCTTGCTTATCTTCTAGGTAAGTATTACTGCAATCGCACAGGGAGTCAACATTAAAAGAATATTGCAATAGCGACTCCGTATGATTTTGATGACTAAAATAGAACTATAAAAAATTATTCTTTTGTTATAGCAAGATCATTCCTGTTTGGGGGAAGCATCGCTAGTGAATATGGGGTTGTTTTTATCTTCTTCATTCAGTTTGGCTTTTTCTTCCGGATAGATATGCCAGAAAGACTGATCGATCGCACCATTAGAATAATTGCTTTTGCGATCATGGCCAAAAGGACACCACCAGTTTTCCACGACTTTCACTAAATAACTATGCCACTCGAACAAAGCAACACTATAAGGACAGTACCAGGTGCAATTCAGTATCCAGAATAACTTAGATTGCGACATGCTGAGCTTGAAAGAAGCTTTCATTGTGATTTGGTTTTTCAGCGTATAACGATGACTGGCCCGTTCAGGCAAAAAATCTCTGAATTTTTTGAGGTTTCGCGCACCTACAAACGTTAAGCTGTAATATGTCAAATATGCACTTATTACTACAAACGGTAAAGTTAAAATCGGCAGATATACAAACACCAGACCGAGAGCTCTCGACCAGACCGGCATCTGCTCATGATGACAACCGATGTTTACACGCTCGACGCAGGATTCGCAGGCTTTCATATAATTTTCTCCTATGGATGGTGGTTAGTTAAGGTTTGCCCTGGATTGAACAAGCTAAAAATTCCGCACATTGCTTCGCAGCAAATTTTTTGGGTTCTTCCCTCATGTTCCCTAAACATATTTCAAGAGAAGGACAATTTGAACACAGAGCTTAGAAGCAAGGCCGGGAATTAGCATCGCCATTTTAAAACCGATTGGAAACCGCACAAAAAAAACTTTTCAGGTATTCGGTTTCCGGCAATGCCGGGTGAATCGGGTGATCGGGCCCTTGACCACCGCCGGCAAAAAACACTAAATGCCGGTCAATATGGCGCGCAGAAGAACGCAAAATCTCATGTAAATTTTCCCGGCTCAAATGATGCGAGCAGGAGGCAGATACCAATATGCCGTTATTGGACAATACCTGCAACGCCAGATGATTAAGACGCCTATAAGCTTCGTAACCCGCTTTAAAATCTTTTTTGCGCTTAATCAGTGCGGGCGGATCGAGTACAATCGCATCGTAATGCTGATTCTGTTCGCGAGCCTGTTTTAAGAAATCAAAGACATCGCTACGCACAAACTGCATTTTATCACGCACCCGATTAATCTCTGCGCTTTCAGCAGCCAAACCTAGAGCACTTTCCGAACTATCGACGCAAGTCACTTCCGCAGCCCCGCCCAAAGCAGCAGGTATGGCCCAGCCTCCCGCATAGCTGAACAAATCCAGGACTTTCAAGCCACCCGACCATTTTGCAAATTGTGCGCGATTACAGCGGTGATCATAAAACCAGCCGGTTTTCTGGCCTTCGGCAACATTGATGACAAAACGAGCGTTATTTTCCTCGATAATCAGTTTCTCCGGCAAACTCCCGTAAACTAGTTCGACCTCTAATGAAAGATTTTCGATTTGCCGCTGGCTATTGTCATTTTTTAAAAGTACTGCAGTGGGTGACAATAGTTTTAGTAAGATATCGACCAGTAAATCCTTGTGTTTGTCCATGCCGGCAGTAGTAATTTGCACCGACAATATGGACCCGAACCGATCAATCACCAATCCCGGCAAACCGTCGCTTTCCGCAAAAACCAGACGATAATAGGGCTTATCGAACAGACGCTCACGCAATTGCAAAGCCTCTGTCAGACGAGTTTTGAAAAAACTTTCTCCAATTTTTATGTTTGGTTTTCTGGATAATAGCCGTGCACAAATCAAAGCATTGGGATTAATATAAGCAACACCTAAAGCCTTGCCTGCACTATCATTGACAACGACCAGGTCGCCTGCGCCAAACTGATCCAGCGGGCTACGCTGACAATCGACTTCGTTACTGAATACCCACAAATGCCCTTGACGTAAACGTTTCTCTTCATTTTTTTTCAGGAAAAGTTCAGGATAACTCATGTCTTTTAGAGTAATGCAAAAGAGTAACCGCCAATCCTGGCGGCTTCGGACGGTGCAACTATAGTCAAACTAATACCTGCCGATTCGTTAGAAGCCAAAGAGGATACAGCCGAATACTGTTGGGCTGAAAATATTCTTTCCGCAACAGCCTGTCCATTAAAATTTTGCAATACTAGTTTTAAATCCGGACAGGCTTGCGAAAAAGCGGCTTGATTCGTAATAATCGCAGAAAAAACATATTTACCGGCTGACAGACTGCGCAGATCGCTCTCGGAAACCGACCATTCGTCAAGGTTTTTATAGGTAGGTAGCTGACATTTTATTAGATCGCAGACGGCGCTTAACCCAGCCCGCAAATCCGGTTGCCTAATGATGGCATCGCCTTCAAAATAGCAAATCTGTGCAATTAAAACCCCAACAGATAGAAAACTTCCCAACCACCAAATCCCGGTTTCAGCACTTTTCTCCAATCCGCCCGGTACAAAATCGGCAGTGTTCTCAAGCGCTATTTCGGTTTCGGCATGATCGGAAAGGGAAAGCAAGGCATCGTAAGGCTTACCGCAATTCGAACAGATTAATAAGCCACGACCTGAGCGCAATTTTTCAGCGCTAATCGTCTGTAGAGCTTGGCAATGCGAACATCGGCTGTACATAAATTAACTAAACAACCTTCTCAGCATCCAGACGAAACCAGTCTTCCCGATTAACAGCCGCCGCTATTGTCATGCCCTTGCGGCAATAAGCATCGCTTACAGATGCAACCTGCTCTTGCAGTATGCCGGACAGCACTAATTGCCCTCCCGGTTTCACTAATGCCGTAATCTGAGCGGAAAGGTCAATCAAGGGTTTGGCGAGAATATTGGCAATCACGATATCGGCAACAACGGGCGAAAACCGTTCCGGCAAATAATAACCGATTCGATCCTGCACCTGATTTTTTTCGGCATTATAGCGACTTGCTGTCAACGCCTGAGGGTCTATGTCTAAGGCATATGCGTACCTGGCGCCCAACAGCAAGGCCGCAACAGCAAGTATCCCTGAACCGCAGCCATAATCAATCACAACTTTATCCTTAACATCGTGCCCTGCCAACCATTCCAGACACAAAGCGGTTGTGGGGTGTGTGCCGGTTCCGAAAGCCAGACCGGGATCCAGCGTCATACACACGGTACCCGGTTCGTTGCGCTCCTGCCCTGTCGGGCAAATCCAAAGCTTATCCGCAAACTTCATGGCTTGAAAGTGTTTCATCCATGACCGCTCCCAGGCTTGATCCAGCAATACTTCGGCGCTCCAGGCTTGCAAGGGTTGGCCTATGAATTGATTAAAAACCAGCGTTTGCACCACATCTGGATCGACATCCAATTCAAACAGAGCCGTTACTCTGGTATTGCTCCAGATGATGGTTTGATCGATTCCCGGTTCGTAAACAGGTTCATCTTCAGCATCGCTATAGGTGACTGAAATTGCCCCGATTTCGCTAAAAAAATCCGACAGTTGCGGAGCAGTCGATTCGTCCGTAACTATAGAGAGCTGGTGCCATGCCATAATTTTGACCAGATAAGTAACGTGAATCTGCAACGAGTTAGCCGCAGGTTTTAGCTACTGAATTAATGAATACCCAGTTTCTTTTCCGAATGAAGGCCATTCAGAGAATACTTATTGTTATTTTTCAATCAATTATAGGGCCTTTAAAATCTTAGGATAGAATTTTGAAAGATTGATTTCCCGAAATTTCGGGGTATTATATAGTATTCCCATCATTTGGTTAGCGGCAGTAACCAAAAATCTCCGAAATTAGCCGGATGCAATCCCTCAGGATGAGGAACTCTTTGGCAGATTTGAATTTATGTAATCAAAAGTACTTGTCGCGGAGAAAATAGTTTGGTGTTCATTTGAAATTTTCGCCCATAACATTTAATGAATATATATTTGCTATTTTTTCTTTAGCCAAAAGTTGTTTCAATGCTATCGTTACTTGTAGCCTTGCTAGATGAGCCAGTACCAAATCTTAGTTTGCATGAGCTTTAAAAATGTTGAGACAGCACCGTTCTGTCACCATTTGGACTTGGGCGTGCTGAATTCTGGTGGCCCAACACTTCCACGCGATTTTTTATTATCAGCCATGTCCGCTCCTTCTCTGCTCGGAGACAGTAGTTAAGGGATATCCGGTACCCGGCCGGCTAACTTACGAAGATCGCTTTCACACTACACATCGGATGTCACCGACCGATGGAATTTATTGGCAATATTCTATTCGCATATGAGACTAATATTGTCGGTTACATTGTTCGTGACAATTTGCTCAAAATTCAGTTAGTCATTAACCGAATAGATTTAAATATGCCCAGACAACCCAAAATCTCAAGAACCGACAAACGGCTTATCCACTATGATTGAAGCCACCATCCGCTTTGCATTGATGGATAGCATTTTGGTGTTATCTATTGATGAAAATATTGAGGCATTACTTGGTTATAAGGCTGAGGATTTTCTGAATAACAGAGTGTCGTTAAAGGACCGCATTCATCCGCATGATCACGATATTACCAACAGAATGTTTTCACCCAGCATTCATAACAAATCGGGTCCATTCAATATCCGGATCAGGCATGCCAATGGCCGAATCCGCTGCATCAAGGGGTATTACACCAAAGAAACCGGTTCTAACGGTCAGAATATCCTCAATCTGTTGTTACAGGATGCAAAAAGCCTTAGACAATTTGCCGGCTATTCCTCCACGATGCAAAACTTCAAGGCTATGATGGAAAACACCGATGATTACATCTATTTCAAAGACCGTAACCATGTTTTTACCGGGGCCAGTCACTGCCTGGTGGTCAATACCGATCCGATAGAACCCAGTACCGATTTACTGGGTTTGACCGATTATGACGTTTTTCCCGAGGAATACGCCGATATTTATTACCAACTTGAAAAGCAGGTGTTCGCGGGTACGCTTGTGGCTCATGAAGTTCAGCAATACTTGGCAAAGGACGGCAGGAAAGGTTGGGTTCGACAACCGCAAATATCCGATCAGAAACGAAAATGGCGAGATCATAGGCTTATTCGGCATTGCTCGCGATATTACCGAAATCAAGCGAGTTGAAGAATTGTTGCTCAAACAGAATCAGTTCTCCGACGACGTCATCAAAAGCTTACCCGGAATTTTCTATATGCTGGATTCTCAGGGCCGTTTTGTCCGGGTTAACCCACAATTTTCGAAAATTTCAGGCTATTCGATGGACGAAATCATGAGCATGTCTGCGCTGAGTTTTTTTGATGAAAAAGACAAGGGCTTAGTCGCAGAAAAGATCCGAGAAACGCTCAAACTTGGCGAAGCATCGGTCGAGGCGGAGTTCATGACTAAGTCAGGGCAAAAAATCCCTTACTATTTCACTGGGCACCGCACCAGCATAGAAGATAAACTTTACACCGTTGGTCTCGGTTTAGACATCACCGAACGCAAAATTGCCGAAGAAAGTCTGCGCATTACCGCCAGCGTGTTCGACAATACCCAGGATGCTATCCTAATCTCCGATGCTAATAACACCATCATCGATGTCAATCCGGCTTTCACCCGTATCACTGGATATAGTCGCGCCGAAGTATTAGGCAAGAACCCCAAGTTGCTGAGTTCAGGCCGTCAAAACAGGGCATTCTACGCAGAGATGTTGCAATCACTGCAACAACAGAGGTCCTGGCGGGGCGAGATATGGAACCGGCGAAAATCCGGCGAAATTTATGCTGAATTGCTCTCGATCTCCGTCATCTGCGACAACGACGGTAAGGTGCTGCGCTATGTCGGTGTCTTCTCGGATATCAGTCATATCAAGGAGCACGAGGCTGAACTGAGCCATGTCGCCCATTACGATGCGTTAACAGGTATTCCTAACCGGGTGTTGCTGGCCGACCGCATGAAACAGGCCATCGCGCAAACAGCGCGAGCACAGAACATGATGGCGATCTGCTATCTCGATCTAGACGGCTTCAAGCCCATCAATGACACCATGGGACACGAGGCCGGCGACCAAGTATTGATCGAAGTGGCCAAGCGCATCGAGAACACCATACGCGGTGGAGACACCATCGCACGTCTGGGCGGGGACGAGTTCGTGGTATTACTGCTGGGGCTTGAGAAAGGTGAAGAGTGTGCGTTGACACTTGAACGCCTGCTTGAAGTGATAGGCTATCCAATCACCATTGAAAACAAATCGCCCACGATAAGCGCCAGCATCGGAGTCAGCATCTATCCTCTGGACAACGAAGATCCGGACACCTTGTTGCGACACGCAGACCAAGCCATGTACATGGCCAAGCAGTCCGGCAAGAATCGCTTTTTCATCTACGATCCTGCCATGGATCGCCGGGCTCGCGATCAGCATGAATTCATGAAATCCGTCCGCCATGGACTAAAACAAAAGCAGTTTGTGCTGTATTACCAACCCAAAGTCAACTTGCTCACGAACACACTGGTCGGTGTCGAAGCCCTAATCCGCTGGCGGCATCCCGAACGAGGCCTGCTCCCGCCCGGGGAATTTTTACGAAAAATCGAGAATACCGAACTCGATATTGAGCTCGGCGAATGGGTGACCGCTACTGCACTCGCCCAGTTGAATTTATGGCATCAAGCCGGGATGGATATAGAGGTCAGTATCAACATATCGGGCTATCACATGGAATCCCCTCGTTTTGTCGAGTGCTTACGGCAGCAACTTGCACATTACCCGAATATGCCATTTGGCAAGTTTCAGATTGAAGTGCTGGAAACGGTAGCACTGAATGACATCGCCATTGTTCGAGACATCATTGAGTCATGCCGCAGATTGGGTGTGGTTTTTGCGTTGGATGATTTCGGAACAGGCTATTCCTCTCTATCTTACTTAAGCCGCCTGCCGATTGACGTACTCAAGATTGATCAGTCCTTTGTACGCGACATGCTGGAAGATAAAGGGGATATGGTTATTGTTCAGGGAATAATTGCACTGGCACAGGCATTTAATCGTAAAACTGTGGCCGAAGGCATAGAAACCCGAGAGCAATACCAGATGTTGATCGACATGGGCTGCGAATTAGGACAAGGCTATCACATTGCTCACCCAATGGCGGCTGACGAACTGACAAACTGGAGAATGGGATAAACCACCTAACAAGCTAAATTGCCGGCAACAAGTCAATATTTGTTCACCAACACCAGCGGCGGTTAACCTAAATCGATTCAACGCTATAAGGTGCAATCCATAGGACATAATAGGCAATAGCCGGATTACGCCGCATGTTGGCCTTCGATCTTCCGGCGTATAACGCTTTTCTCATACGCGCTATGACTCTAACAATGAGACCCCACTTTCACTCTACAATATTTTAAGAGACAATCGACAGAGCGCCTGTCAAAATTGAGCGACACCCTATTGAAATGATTCTTCACCAAACGGAGCCCTTTATTCCATGAAGCTGCAACATGTGGATATTCATAACACTATAACCGCGTTAAGTTGTGCACTTGATTTAGTGGGAGTTGACGAAGTTAGACATGGCAAACGAGTGGCAATTATTGCCATGGCTATTGCCCGGCAGCTAAATTGGCCGGAGATTGAATGCCAGTCCATCCTTTACTCCGGAATGCTGCATGACTGTGGGGTTTCCAGGTTTCATGAGCACCGCCAACTCACAGAAACACTTGAATGGGAAGGTGCAGAGGAACATTGCATCCGTGGCGCCGACTATTTGTCTGCTTGCCCGCCGGTGGCGCATTTATCCACTGAGATTAGATATCATCACAGCCGCTGGGAAAAGCTGCTGGAGACACCGATTGATCATCGCCTACGCTTGCGTGCCAATCTGCTGTTTCTGGCGGATCGTATCGATGTGCTGCAGACAGCTTTCCTTAACAACGGTCTGATTTTAACCGAATATCCGGCGATTATCACTCGCATCAAAACTCTGTCCGGTGTTTTATTTGCACCGGAGTTAGTGGACGCCTTTGCCGAAATCGCCGATGTCGAGTCATTTTGGCTGGCAATGGAGCCCGAGTATCTGGATGAAGATTTACGCCGTATCGGCAGCCATATTCCACCTGCCCTGCTCGACATGCATTCGCTCAAAGAGTTGGCTCGGTTGTTTTCACGAGTGGTAGACGCCAAATCCCCATACACCGATGAGCACTCGCAACGAGTAGCTCATATCGCTCGGCAGCTGGCTGTTGACTTCGGCATTGAAGGTTACGAACTGGAGCAGGTCGAGATTGCCGGCCTGTTGCACGACATCGGCAAATTGCGGGTATCGGAAGACATTATCAACAAACCGGGAGACCTAACGCCGAATGAACGAGCCACGATGCACCGCCATAGCTACGATACCTTCCGTATCCTGCAACGCGTGTTTGAAGATTCAAAGATTCCGGTATGGGCCGGATTCCACCATGAGACCTTGATTGGCGACGGTTATCCTTTTAAAAACAACAAAAAAGAACTGGATCTGGAGTGCCGCATTATTGCCGTTGCCGATATTTTCCAGGCCTTGGCGCAAGAAAGACCCTATCGCCACACCATGAGCCTTATGCATATTCTTAAAGATTTACAATCGCGCGTTACAACCGGGCATCTCGATGCGGAAGTAGTTGTTAAATTGACCGATAATGCAGAACTTTATTACCAGCTTGCCTTGGCTTGATCCATGCACTTATGGGCAAATTTACTCGAATTAAAAGCAACCGAAAACCTTCGGAACCGATTCGGTCTTGATGGAAGATGACTTAGTTTTTATTGGGTGCGGTAATAACGCGATAAGGTGCAATCCAGGGCGTAATAGGCTATAGCCGTATTACGCCGCATGTTGGCCTTCGATCATCCTGCGTATAACGCTTCGCTAATGCAGCGGTTGAATTGAATTTGCACAAATGTAATCACCGATCCACTTATACCATGATGTGCAGCACGATCAGGCGTAATCCATAGAGTGTAATAGGCGCTAGCCGTATTATGCCGCATGTCAGCCTTCGATCATCCAACGCATTACGTTTCCCTAATACGCCCTATGGCTCTGAAAGCCGGGGTTCCGTCGCCTATTATTTAGTAAGCATATTTCTTAGCTATGGCTCTGATATCATTGACTCAAATAATTGATTTTGATTGGACACAAAAATGTAATATGACCGCTTCAAAGAAAAAAAAAATTATAGACACTGCCCTTAAACCGGACCCTCTCAAGCCTGGAATATGGAAGGATCGCATCCTGGTTAATGGCATTGAGGTCGCATGGGATATTAAATCGGGACAGTGCACATTTAGAGGTATTCCCGTAGCTATGATGTGGGTCGATAGCACATTGGCAGGTTTGATGGCGGGTGTTGAAGCGATGGTAGGTCCGGAACGATTTCTTCTCGCACTTCAATCGGAGGGACGAAAAAGCGTTGAATCCGACTGGATGCTCATTTCCAGTTTTTCGGATTTTCGCAAAGGCTTCTCTGCACTGAATTTGAATGCCTCAGTTGCCGGCTGGGGCGACTGGCAGTTGATCGTGTTTGACCCTGAGAATCGACGGTGCGTATTCCGTGCCTACAACAACTGGGAAGGACTATACCAGAAGGCCTTAGGCGTGTGCTGGGGAAGTGGAATGCTTGCAGGAAAGTTTGCCGGAATTTGTTCCAAACTTTTTCAAACAAATTGCTGGGCAACTCAGACTGCCTTTGTAGCCAAGGGATATAGTTACGATGAGTTTGACGTCATTCCTTCGCCAGTGGTTTTAGAAGACGAACTCGATAGATTGCTCTCCAGCGATCAGGCAACACGCGCAGATATGGCGGTTATGTTAAAAAAACTTCGGGACACAGAATCGATATTGCGGGCCGAAATTGCAGAGCGGAAAACGGCTGCAAAAGAATTGCGCATCGCTGCCACCGCTTTTGACTCTCAGGAAGCGATGGTCATTACTGATGTTAATACCGTCATTCTCCGCATTAATAAAACCTTTACGGAATCCACCGGCTACTCGGTCGAAGAGGCTGTTGGTCAAAAAATAAACATGCTTAAGTCAGGGCGTCATGACGATGCTTTCTATACCGAGATGTGGCATAGCATAAATAATACCGGAGCTTGGCAGGGGGAAATTTGGGATAAGCGGAAAAATGGAGAAATCTATCCTAAGTGGTTAACCATTTCCGCTGTGAAGGATGATGTTGGGATAGTTACTCATTACATCGGCGCTCATATCGATATAACCGAGCGTAAAACTGCAGAAGATGAAATCAGACGTTTAGCTTTCTACGACCCGCTCACTGAACTACCCAACCGGCGTTTGTTACGCGACCGGTTGAACCAAGCTCTGGCGGCACATACTCGAAACGGGATGTATGGAGCGCTGCTTTTCATTGACATGGACAATTTCAAGACTCTGAACGACACTCTCGGCCATGACAAAGGCGACCAACTGTTGCAACAAGTTGCAAATCGCATTGTTGACAGCGTGCGTGATTTAGATACGGTGGCTCGTCTTGGCGGCGATGAATTCGTAGTCATGCTCGTAGATCTGGACGAAAAAACCGCTGAGGCTGCCATTCGCACCAAGATAATCGGTGAAAAAATTCTCGCCATGCTCAATCAGCCTTATGATCTGGAAGATCACAACTACCGCAGCACACCAAGCATCGGAGCCACCCTGTTCGGCCATACAGATATTACCATTGATGAGCTATTGAGACAGGCCGACATCGCTATGTATCAAGCCAAAGCAGGGGGACGTAATACGATGCGTTTCTTTGATCCATCAATGCAGACAATGGTTATCGCTCGGGCCAACCTGGAAGATGATCTACACATCGGTTTGCAGAAAAGGCAATTTGTTCTCTACTACCAACCCCAGGTTGACTGCGAAAGCCGTATAACGGGTGTCGAAGCATTGGTACGCTGGCAGCATCCACAACGTGGTTTGGTAAGTCCAGCGGAGTTTATCCCATTGGCCGAAGAGACTGGTTTAATTTTGCACTTGGGTCAATGGGTGCTGGAAACCGCCTGCACTCAGTTAGCAACCTGGTCTGCTCTTAAAAAGACAGCGCATTTGACTATCGCAGTTAATGTTAGTGTCCGTCAATTCCGACAGGCCAATTTTGTTGATCGAGTGATATCTACGCTCAATCACACAGGTGCTAATCCTGAGAAGCTTAAATTAGAACTGACCGAGAGCCTGCTGGCGACCGAAGTTGAGGACATAATTGCTAAGATGACCTTACTAAAAGAAAAGGGCGTCTCTTTCTCGCTAGATGATTTTGGTACCGGCTATTCATCGCTCTATTACCTAAAGCAACTACCTCTTGATCAACTAAAAATTGACCAAAGTTTTGTCAGAGACATTCTTACTGATGTAAACGATGCAGCTATTGCAAAGATGGTCATAGCCCTAGCAGATACTATGGGTCTGGAAGTTATTGCCGAAGGCGTAGAAAGCGAGGCACAAAGGAATTTTCTCGTTGACCAAGGTTGTCATGACTTTCAAGGGTATCTGTTTGGCAAGCCTGTACCAATAGAGGAGTTTGAGGCTAGACTGAAATAGATCAAACAGCCGGTGTCAGGTTTACGCGATTTCTCATCGTTTTGAATCAGTGTTGAAATTGAAAAATTCAGAGTTTCCTTCAAAAAACTTACAAGAAGCGGAGCAAATCAGGGTATTTTAAACACCAGATTTGCTGGGTGTTTTGGATAACAAAATCGCTGAAGAGAACCATCGCCGGACTTAATATTTTTTGCTTATGATGCACGATGTACCAAAAACGGGTAATCGGCAATCTATCAACCTGAAGAATTTTGACTTTTTTGAGGGCAAGTTCTTGTTGCAAAGTATGTACTGAAATAAGTCCTAAACCTAACCCGGCAGAGACTGCTTGTTTTATCGCCTCATTGCTTGGCATTTCCATGGCGGTTTTGAATTGAATGTCTTGTTCCGAACAAAATCGCTGCATTGCAATACGAGTGCCTGAACCGCGCTCTCTGACGACAAAATTATGCGGCAACAGATCATGTAAGCTAATTTTTTGCTTGTCACACAATGCATGATCAGGCGGTGCAATAATCACCAAAGGATTTTTCATGAAAGCCTTGGTCACTAAATCCATTTCTGTCGGTGTTTGGCCCATAATGGTCAAGTCAGTGGCGTTTTCTTTAATACATGCAAGCAACCCCGCCCGGTTATGAATTTCCAAATGAAAACTGATTCCGGGATGTTGCCGGCAAAATTGCGCCAGTATTAGCGTGACGAATTGAATGGCTGTTTCCGGTACCGCTAAAGTGAAATAACCGGATTCTGCACCCACTAATTTGGCTAAGGTTTCTTCAAACGCACTTTGTGAAGAGAGTATTTCCAGCGCATGATGCCGCATCACTTTTCCTGCCTCCGTGAGAAAAAGGTTTTTACCAATTTTTTCAAATAATGGCATTCCAACGAGATGTTCCAGCTGTTTAATCTGCATGGAAACGGCGGGTTGACTCAGATAAAGCAACTCTGAGGCGCGCGTAAAACTAAGATATTTGGCAACAAGCAAAAAGATTTCGAGTTGGCGGAACGTTGCATGGCAGGTCATATATAAATAATAGCTTATCGTTATTATAAAAAACAATTATTTTACTTATATATAAGATGGGTACATGATGACTTTCACTTCCATAAACTCCGGAGGACTTCGTCATGGACCAATCTAATCGGTACGCGAATTTATCTTTATCAGAAGAACAACTGATAGCCGGGGGCAATCACGTGCTGGTCGCCTACATTATGAAACCTAAGGCCGGCCATGACTATCTTGCGACGGCTGCGCATTTTGCGGCTGAGTCTTCAACGGGGACTAATGTGACGGTAAGTACCACGGATGATTTTACAAAAAGCGTTGACGCATTGGTCTATGAAATCGATGCGGAAAAAGAACTTACCAAAATAGCCTATCCAGTCGATTTGTTTGACTTTAATATGATCGATGGCCGCGCCATGATGGTGTCATTTTTAACCTTGGCCATTGGTAATAACCAAGGCATGGGGGATGTTGAATATGCCAAAATGCATGATTTTTATTTCCCTCCCAAGTACCTGAGTAAATTTGACGGTCCTGCCACAACCATTCGTGACTTGTGGCAGGTACTGGGACGTCCATTACAAGATGGTGGGTTTATTGTCGGTACGATCATTAAGCCTAAATTGGGATTGCGCCCCGAGCCCTTCGCTAACGCGTGTCATGATTTTTGGCTCGGGGGAGACTTTATCAAAAATGACGAACCACAAGGCAATCAGCGTTTCGCACCTCTAAAAACTACTATCTCGCTGGTAGCGGACGCCATGCGCAGAGCTCAGGATGAAACCGGGGAAGCGAAACTATTTTCTGCCAATATTACCGCGGACGATTATCACGAGATGATTGCTCGTGGCGAATTTATTCTTGAGACCTTTGCCGAAAATGCCGACCATGTGGCTTTTTTGGTTGACGGTTACGTCGCAGGCCCTCAGGCTATTACCACGGCGCGTAGGCATTTCCCCCGGCAGTTCTTGCATTATCATCGCGCTGGCCACGGTGCGGTAACCTCTCCTCAAACTCAAAGAGGTTATACGGCCTTTGTATTATCGAAGATGGCTAGATGCCAAGGCGCCTCGGGTATCCACGTCGGTACGATGAGTTTCGGGAAAATGGAAGGCGAGAAATCCGATAAAAATATCGCCCGAATGATTGAACAGGACATTGCTGAAGGCCCCTATTACCGACAAGACTGGTTAGGATTCAATCCAACAACGCCAATTATTTCGGGGGGCATGAACGCGATTAGAGCGCCCGGTTTTTTTGCAAACTTGGGACACTCCAATTTAATTATGACGGCAGGCGGCGGCTGTTTTGGACATATTGATGGTGCAAAAGCCGGGGCAACATCGTTGCGGCAAGCAGAGCAATGCTGGAAGGAAGGGGCTGATCCTGTTCAGTTCGCTAAAGATCACCCTGAGTTTAGAAGAGCGTTTGACTCATTCAGTGGTGATGCCGATAAACTGTATCCGCATTGGCGACAGGAATTAAAGTAAGGCACTACAGCGATAAGAAACTGAAAACATTCCGCCGGATTAATGATACTTAAACAAGCGGGTGCCCAAGCGGAAACGTTCGAAGGCGGGACGGTTTTTCAAAATCATTTGCAGCCCAAATCAGTTTTGGCCGCGAGCACCGAATTACTGATGAAAAAGTGGAAAACTTATTTCCTGAAAATAAATCGAATGACTCATGAGCAACAAACTTAACCTTTTATAGGCCTGTTCTATTTTCCCGTAATCGGAGTAAGTATTTATGGCTAAGAAATATCCTATAGTGGCTGTGACCGGTTCGTCAGGAGCCGGAACGACAACCACCAAAATTGCGATGCAACAAATTTTCCGTCGCAACAAGTTTAAAGCCGTGATTGTTGAAGGTGATAGTTTCCACAAATATGACCGGAAAGGCATGCAGGAGGAAGTCAAAAAAGCAATCGAACAAGGCAGAAACCTGAGTCATTTTGGGCCGGAAGGGAATGAGTTTCGTATGCTTGCCGATCTGTTTAAACAATACAGGGAAACGGGCAGCGGTAGGATTCGAAAATACCTGCATGATGAGGAGGAAGCAGAGCCATACCATCAGGAACCCGGAACCTTTAGTCCTTTTGAAGACATTGAGCCGGGTTACGATCTGCTTTTTTATGAAGGTTTACATGGCGGCGTCGTTTATAAAGATATTGATGTTGGAAAACATGTGGATTTGCTTATCGGCATTACGCCGATTGTCAACCTTGAATGGATTCAGAAGATTCATCGGGACACCACTGAAAGAGGATATAGCGCTGAAAATGTCACGGAAACGATTTTGAGACGAATGTCGGATTACATTCATTATATGCTGCCTCAATTTACTCACACCCATATCAACTTTCAACGCGTGCCGACTGTTGATACCTCCAATCCATTTATTGCCAGGACCATTCCTTCCCTGGATGAAAGTTTTGTGGTGATACGATTCGGCACCGTATTATGGCGACAAATCGATTATTGTTATTTACTGACCATGCTGCATGGCTCTTTTATGTCACGAAAAAACACGATCGTGGTTCCTGGAGGCAAAATGGAATTTGCTTTAGAAATGATTGTAGAGCCATTAATTATTAATCTCGTTAAAAAAGGGAAGTTGATGTGGGGTTGATTTTGGGATTACTAAAAAAAGCTCAGCGGACGGATTGAATGGTGTTGGGCAAATGATGAAGGCTTTGGAGCAGCGGTATGTTCAATATTTTAATCGAGCTTATCGGCACAGCGGCACTTTATGGAAAGGACGGTTTCGTTCCTGCCTGATTCAGGATAAGTTATATTTATTGAGTAACATGCGTTATATCGAATTAAATCCGGTGCGGACCGCTATGGTTTCACATCCATAGGAATATCCTTTGGTCAAGTTATGGCGTTAATGAGCAAGGCGAGTCTTCCCGGATTATTGAGGTACCACCGACTGGCTAAGGATATACCGGGGCGTCAATTGGCCTATCGCGAGTTGTTCCGTGATGTTTTGGAGCTGGATTGGTGGAGGAAGTATGCCAGGCAACGAATGGCATTGTGGTGCTTGGAAACGAGCGCTTTAGCAAAGAACTTGCCAGGATGTTGGGCAAACGCGTGACGCGAGGCAGCGCCGGATGCCCCGAAAGTTGGGGGAAGCTTCCTAGTCAACTTGATGCTTGTCATATTGCCCCTATCTTAGGTGAAGCCGAATTTCATATTATCAAAGTTATAAAATGTGGTCTGCCCCCTAATTCGTAACCCAGTGCGTGTTCTTTTCCGCAATGACCGGAATCCCAGGCCCGATGCTCAGACGCTGTTGCTGCGACTGCGTGCCGTTGTGAGTGCCGATGGCGCTAGGGGCGGGGTGTTGACCACTGCCGCCAAACCGTTCTCGCCCTGGTTGCCAGAGTAGGTCTGGATGAACTTGGTCTTGCTGGACGAGAAGATTCCGCCCGGGATGATCTCGGTTCGGAAGCTGCCGATCACGATCGACTTGTAGATGCTCCACTGCGTCGGTCCGGTCTTGACCGAGATGAAATAGACCCCAGTTCCGGGGTTGTCGTAAGCGCCCCTCCAATAGTTGTTGATGTTCTGGCCCGGCAGACCCCGCGTGCGCGCGGAGGCGTTGATGCTCAGCAGGTGCGCGAAACCCTTGGCGGCGTAAGCAGCGTCATCGGCATAGTTGCCGTTGTTGTCGTGACAGAACTTTACGATACCGAGACTGGTGTTGACGTACAGGCGTAGCGAACACCCGTTCATGCCCGCCGTGAGTGCCACCGTGCCGACCGGCGCGTCGTAGCTGATGTTGCACTCGCCCACGCCGCTGTCAACATACGGAAACCAGTGCGCCGCGCCATTACCGCCCGGCTTGGTGGTCAGCGAAGCTACCACCGTTGTGCCTGTATACACCTGCTCGAAGACGTTCTGCGGCGAGAGAGATTTGTTCACCGCGTTGGCGTGCAGTTCTCCGGAAACGATGCAGGAACCGCTGAAATTCAACACCCCCTCCTCGCGAAAGATGAGCGTCACGCGACCGAGCGTGCCGAGCGGGTCGGCCAAGAATTGCAACCAGGAGTAGTAGGCTACATCCTTATCGGTTGCGGCAGATGTCAGGTTTACCATTTGAAGCCTCCTGAGTATAGGAAAAATAAACGCTCATTTTCATAGGAATGAGCATATAAGGGTTCCGCGCCCAAACCCTCGGAATTTATTTAACTATTTTAGATCATAATGGCTTTTTTTCCCAAAGCCCCAAAATGGTAAAACACGAACAACGAACAAGAGCGCAAGAGCACGCAAGAGGGTCATTGTTCACCGAATTGCAATAAAAGTGCATCGCTTGCCAATCAATGCAAGACCTGATAATCCTCCCGGACAAGATCACTGGCTTAAGTTACGAAGTCTTTGATTTGACTTTATCTCGTAATCATACATTAACAGCACATCCGTAAAATTCTTTCGCCAATAGGCAAAATACCTAATGTGCTCCAATAACTTTAGCATTTTCTTTTATATATCAGGAGTAACAACAAATGAATAACAAGAAAACTTTACGCATGCGCCCCTTAGTGGCGGCTATGGCATTCGTTTCGATGATGCCTACCGTTACCCATGCGCACGCTACCGGTGAAACAGCTACCCCTATAAAGCACGTTATCGTGGTTGTTGGTGAAAACCACAGCTTTGATAATTTATTTGGCGCTTATCAACCTAAAGCCGGTCAGAAAATCGACAACTTGCTCAGCAAAGAGATCATCAATGCCGACGGTACACCAGGTAAGCACTTTAATCTGGCAAAACAAAATATCGGTGTTGACACTGACACCTATCACGTCGTAACTGAATCCGAAGGCAATTACGACGCAGGCTTGCCACAACCTTACACCACTTATGCGTTAGGTCAAACTGGCGGCGTATTGGATACTCGCTTCCCAACAAATCTGGCGAATGGTCCTTATCAGATCAGCGACTACGTGCCTTATAACTCTTACACTGGTGACCCGGTGCATCGTTTCTTCCAAATGTGGCAAGAACTTGATGGCGGCAAACACGATAAATTCGTTTGGGTGGAAGAAACCATCGGTACCGGTTCCAACGGCAACCCTTATCCAACTGGCGGATTTAATCCTAAAGAAGGCGCCATCTCAATGGGTTTCTTCAACATGAGCACCGGTGATGCGCCAATATTCAAATCCCTGGCTGACGAATACGCCATCAGCGATAACTATCATCAAGCTATCATGGGCGGCACTGGCGCCAACTTCCAAGCGCTGGTAACGGGTTATGCGGCATTCTTTACCGATCCCACCAAACTAGACGGTTCCGTTGCCACTCCTTATGCTAATCAAATTGAAAATCCAAACCCTGTCGCCGGCACCAACAATTACTTCACTGAAGACGGTTATAGCGGCGGTTCCTATGTGAATTGCGCGGACTCGACTCAACCGGGTGTAGACGCCGTCAACGGCCAGTTGAAAGCCCAAGGCGTTCATAAAAACAACTGCGAAACTGACCACTACTATTTGGTTAACAACTACAATCTGTATTGGAACCAAACCAGCAGCGTTGTTCGTACATTGGGTTCAAGTTCATTTACCTTGCCGCCACAAACCGCCCCAACCATCGCCGACGTTCTGACCAACAATGGCATATCCTGGAAATACTACAGTGCTGACCGTGGAACCGACACAACAGTGTTTTCTAATTCCGTTGACGGTGTGCCAGTGCCTTTCCATTCCTATTGCGGCATTTGCGATCCTCTCACCGGTTATTCCACTATTATGAATAATCCAACGGAAGAAGCTAAGCTGCAAAACTATGGCGCCTTCCTGGCTGATGTACAAAACGGCACTCTGCCTGCTGTTTCTTATGTCCGTCCGTTCGAAGCTCTTGCCGGTCACCCAGCCGACTCTAACGCTGACCTGTACGAATTGTTTATCCAAGATCTGATTGCCCAAGTTAAAAGCAATCCGGCCCTATGGGCAGACACTGCAATCATCATTACTACCGATGAAGGCGGCGGATACTATGACTCCGGTTATGTTCAAGCAGTTGACTTCTTCGGCGACGGCACTCGTATTCCATTTCTGGTTGTATCTCCATACGCCAAAAAGGGCCATGTGGACCACACCTACAATGATCATGCGTCCGTGTTGAAATTCATCGAAAAGAACTGGAAATTGCCTTCCATTTCCAGCCACAGCCGCGACAATTTGCCGAATCCCGTTAGCCATGAAGAGAACCCGTATAAACCGGTTAATGGTCCAGCTATCGGCGATTTGATGACGCTGTTCGACTTCGACAAACAATTAGGACGTTCTGAAAGACGCCATGATGAAAATCACGGTGAATAATACACAGCGGCAAGGATAGCGCGCAGTCCGGTTAAATCGCGTTAACGCGGTTCAACCGGCAACCTTCATCCCAGGCCCGCACGGGGTCACCCATTAGCCAGCCGCTGTCAATACGTTAAACAAAATCCTGCCGATCGAAATCAGCATCAATAGATCCATTCCCCAACATCCGCTCGCACCCGTTATTTCAATACCTAGTGTCGGATAGATTATCCGCACCGGTCACCCATCTGGATCAAGGCATCACGGCGTATGACTCAACAGTTTTCCCCTGGCGCTAGGCGCCCCACAAAATCCTTGGTTCCATCGCGTATCCAAATCACTAAAATTGACCCGCCTCAACTGGCTACTGCTGATTTTGACCCCCGTTTGCCGCCAAATCTGGCTTTGCAGACTAATCAACTGTTTACTGGCCGTATGCACCAGAAACATGCGCCGACGCAACAGATCACGGATACCTCGCTGTTCTTTGGGATAGATATAACCGGTGGGCAATATCTTGAGCCGCATCAAATGCGCCAGCCAGAAAGCATCATGGCGATCATCGGTGTATTTTAAGCCCGAGTATTGTTGTACGGCTGTCGTGTTAACCAGTTTCATCGGGTAACCCGCCGCTTGTAAGCCATCCACCAACCAATACCAGTTAAAGGTCGATTCAACCGCCACCCCCACTAAACCCGATCGATACGGTTCCAGCGCACTGAGCGTTAAAGGTAAATCGTTCTTTAATCGCCGTTCATAGAGCCTTTTATCTTCATCATCAATAATCACAACCACATGGTTATTGGAATGCAAATCGATACCGCAATAAAATGCCATGGTAGCCTCCTCGTTTTTCTCAAGTGTCAATGGCGGTCAAAGTCCGCGTTAATTAGGACGAAGCCTAAACAGGGTTTTGACTATTGTTGAGTTTGGGTGTCAAGGGCAAGACGCAAAAAATCGACACCTATAAAAATCAAAAGGGCGTCTATTTTTTGTGGCTTGGCGAAGCGAACCCTTGACTCACAAACTCAACAAGTACACTATTTTGGCAGGGGGTGCAGGAATGAAAGCACATTCCTGCACCCCCTGCCTCACGGCGAGTGCGGGGTTTTGGGCAGAGCCCCAAGTCTAAATAAGGGGTTTTTTCCTCATCTTATTTAGGCGTTTTATCACCGCCGTTTGCCAACCACTGGAGATGGCTAGAGGATTATCAGGTCTTGCTTTTTGTAAGCACTCGACTTACGGTCAAATAATGGCAGCCAAAATAAGTTGCTATTTCGTTCATCGTATAACTGCCTGAGTTGTAAGCGGCAACCATGGCGCTATTAACATCGGCGTTGCCTGCCAAGCAACAAGAGAGTCAAGTCTTGCTTTTTGCAAGCACTCGACTTATGGTCAAATAATGGCAGCCAAAATAAGTCGCTATTTCGTTCATCGTATAACTGCCTGAGTTGTAAGCGGCAACCATAGCGCTATTGACATCGGCGTTGCCTGCCAAGTATTCCGGGAGGCTTTTTGCGGGTTGCCGACGCTGCTTGAGGGGGATTTCCGACAACTTTCCTGCCTGATGATCAATGTCCTGCCTATGTTTTTCAATAAACCGGGTATCTCCCAGGTAGATTTGCTGCTTTAAATTGCTCCAAATCTCTACCCCCCTGCCCTGAGAAATAAACTCTTGAAAACGCTCGATGGCACGGTTACGTTGTTCACCGAATTGCAATAAAAGTGCATCGCTTGCCAATCCTGGAAAACCGGTTTGCTGACCTATCGTGACCAGATAACTGCTCCAGCGCCAATCTTCAGGTTTATCAACCATTTTGGCTCTTACCGGATTCAATACCACATAACGACACAGCTCCAGCAAATAACTGTCTTTATCAACCAAAATAGCCTTGTAACGACCCTGAAACAAATGCCCAACACGCTCATGCCGACTATTGAAGCGCTGAGTATAGACACCGTTAAGATGACGCATACCACGCGATAAATTGCCGTCAGGCGTTTCTACCAGCAAATGGTAGTGATTGGTCATTAAGCAATAGGCATGGATGACCCAGTTAAATCGCTGGCACACTTCGGACAGCAGCGCCAAAAACAACTCAAAATCGACATCTTCTAAATAGATAGGCTTTTTATCATTGCCCCGTGCGGTGACATGATATAAAGCACCCGCAAATTCTAATCGGAGGGGACGGCTCATTTTTTCCCTTTCGTTTCTGCTAAATCAATAAGATTATTATAGTTCAGAAAGGGGGTAATGCACAATACAAGACCTGACCCTTATGCCGCGATGAAATACGCGCACCTGGATACCAGCAAGGTCATGGTCAAAGCCAAGGACATCCTGGATCAGTTAAACCTATAGAATGAACATCCTTGGGTGTAACCTTTTCAACGCTCTTTCCTATAGGATGTTGAAAAGCTTTGTACGCCGTTTTCCGGTCTGAGGCTATTCGATTCCAAATATAGGGCTTCGCAAAACATGTCCTCTTCGAGTAACACGATCAAAGCTAAAAATATGTTCTCGCGGACTCTCAGAGCATCGTCCAACCAAACGACGAGGGTAATCGGGATCACCATTTTCAAGGTGAATTGTTGCTCCGCAGACTGGGCAAGGGGAAGTATAGCGTACAAGTCGAATTAGTCTTAAATCACCATCACGGAATAACTCCAGTTGAGCAGACGTTTCATTCAAAGCAACCATTAATTCCGGCGCAGTCATGATTCGATCATCGAACAGCCTAATCCAAGGCTTGATTACAAACACCCAAATTGTGTACGGAAATAGAAACACAGACAAAAACATTCCCAATTCTCTCGTCGTAACTGGCTTTGGAATCATTAGCAAAGTCCAGCTTAAATAAGAGAAAACCACCGAAATTCCGCCAATCATCAACAACCAGCCGATGATTCCCCACATATGCCAACGAGTTAACCGTCGTTGCCCATTTGGAAAAATCCATTTTGCCCACCAAGCAGCCTTTACTTCACCGCTCTCAGTAATTTCGTATTTTATGCTATTTTGACCAGCAATTTTGTCCGAGGCCTGTGATAGAAATGATTGTTCTTCATCGTTTTCTGGAAGCGGTGCTGCTCTGATCAAAAAAAGATTCGGGTGGCCACCGTCTGAAGGAATTATTGTTGGTTTTGGATAAAAATCTAAACCAGAGTTTCTGGCAAAATCTATCTTGATTAGCAAGATATCTCAGCCGAGCCACAGCAAAGCGCGTAGACTGAGCACAGTCCATCAAAGAGGTGCACCATGTCAATCAATCGTATTCAGTTTCAACCCGGCATGTCTATGCCTGAGTTTCTAAAACACTACGGCACCGAAGCCCAATGTGAAGCGGCTCTGCAGAAATCACGCTGGCCTGACGGCTTTGTATGCCCTTGCTGCGAAGACACGAATTGTTGTGAATTCCTGATAGGATCGCTCAAAATGTTCCAGTGTACGAGTTGCCGACATCAAACCTCTCTCATCGCCGGTACGCTGTTCCAGAGTACCAAGCTTCCGCTAACGATCTGGTTTCTGGCGATCTATCTTATCAGTCAAGCGAAGACAGGCTTGTCAGCGCTCGCGCTAAAGCGATATCTGGGGGTCAGCTACCACACCGCATGGCTTGTTCAACATAAGTTGATGGAGGCCATGTCCGAACGTGAAACAAGATATCCGCTCAGCGGCCAAATCCAGATTGACGATGCCTATCTCGGCGGCGAGCTTAGCGGTGGCAAGGCCGGACGGGGTTCTGAAAACAAGGTGCCCTTTGTGGCGGCACTATCACTGGATGAAAATGGACATCCCAGGTATCTCAAATTAATGCCAGTGAATGGATTTACACTCAAAGCGATTGCTCAGTGGGCCAGAGAGAATCTGGTTTCAGATTGCACTGTACTTTCTGATGGCCTCGCCTGTTTTGCCGGGGTGACAGAAGCCGGTTGTCAGCATGATGTCATCGTTGCGGGTGGACGTAAACCCAAAGATCTACCTGAATTTCAGTGGATTAACACCATCCTGGGCAATCTCAAAACCAGTCTGGGCGGTGCTTATCATTCATTCAACTTCGCCAAATATGCTTATCGCTACTTGGCGGCTTTTGAGTTTCGTTTTAATCGACGATTACAGCTCGATACCCTGCCAATTCGACTTCTCGTGGCGGCGGCAACCGTTGGACCCCGTCCTGCTGCTTGGCTTCGTTCGGCTGAGGTATCTTGCTAATCAAGAAATCTATTAACTGCGATTCTCTTTGTTCCCAATACTTCTGGACACATTTATGCCAATCAATCCATTTATTTGGATTTCCTGGCTTTTCCTCTATTGAATCATTGAATTCTGCATCAACAATTTCCTTTGCAGAAAAAGTTCGCATGTCTTCTTTGGCATATGATGAAACTTTCATCGACTCTTTAGCTAAAGAGTTAAGTACGCGATAAGCCTTTTGATCACTTGGCATACTGTCTAGCCAGTCAATAAGACATTGAATTACTTCACGCATAAACCACCATATACCGGTTTATGGCGGTTAACGCCTGTTGCATGGAGAATCGAGTGCATAAAATCAGCCTTTCTTAACTTAATTAGAGGTAATTGACTATGAGTGGCAAATTCGCAATGAATACATCAAATTATATTACTCACATTTCCGAAGTAGAACGCGGATTAAGTTGTCATTGTTTTTGTGTGGTGTGCGGCGAAAAAATGATAGCTAAAAAAGGGGACGAACGGGAACACCACTTTGCACATGAATCCAATGAGGCCGTTTGTGAGGTGAGCCATGAAACTGTTTTACATCTATTCGCTAAACGGGTCATACGAGAATCTGGCGGCTTAGTTATCCCGTCTGCACTAGACAATAGATTATGCGACCTAATAGGGTGCAGCGCAACAGGACCTTTTTGGTTGCCTCTTGACCGGATTGAAGAAGAGAAATGGTTAGATGGTATTCGCCCTGACTTAATTGGTTATCACAAGGACGCTTCTATTCTTATTGAAGTTGCATATAGTTCTTTCGCAGATGCTGAAAAAATCAGCAAGTTCGAGAATCGAGGCCTGATAGCTTTAGAAATAGATTTGAGGGAGTTTCATCCAGAAAATTTTGACCCTTGCACAACTCAGGAGGCTATAGTTCAAGGTGTTAATCAAAAACGTTGGTTGGTTAACTCCAAACCATTAAATATTATTCAGCAGCCAGTTTGTCCATCAGAAGTTATTACCATCAAAGGGATATGGGTTTATCTTAGAAAATTACCATCTGGGGACTTAGCGATCAAAGTAGCTGTATATAATCCGGAAGTGCACGCAATAGTGAAAAATATCGCAAAGGGGTATTACGGACAATGGCGGCAGGATTATAAAAATTGGATAGTACCGAGTAATTGGTTCAACCAAGCAAGGAACTCACTCCAAGCAGTAGCAGACTTAGCATTAAATAGATGACTGCTGGCTGTTTGTCCTGTCAATACCATGTCCCACATGGAAAGAAACTTCAGCCTGTGGGGCATATATAGGTTTGATCGACATACATAGAATGAAGAGATGCTTTCAATAATTCCAGAAATCTAAAATGGATCGATATGGGTAATAACATTTTTTTCAAACTTACCGAGACCGCTTTCGAGAAATTTTATTCGTCTTAGACTATTTTGAAGAAAACATACCGGCATCCCCTTTCAGAACAGTCCTTAGTTTTCCACTTGAGAGGCATAGAATTTTGACAGACTCTCCACCCCACAAGCTCTGTGAAGGCAAGAATCCAGGGTAAATCGCAAGATTTCGAAAAAGAATAACCCCTTGCTTAACAAGAGGTTATCCTCAAGGCATTTCCTAATGAATACCTAATTTCTTTTCCAAATAATGAATATTCTGGCAACCCAAAGCAAATGCCGCATCGGCCATAATGGCTTGCTGCAAAGGAATATTGGTTTTAATGCCGTCTATCACCATTTCGCTCAACGCGGTTTTCATCCGGGCAATAGCGCTGGCACGATCATCGCCGTGGGCTATCAACTTGCCTATCATTGAATCGTAATAAGGCGGCACCCTATAACCGTTATAGATATGCGTTTCGCAACGGATACCCGGACCACCCGGCATATGGAATTGATCTATAAGGCCGGGGCAAGGCATAAAAGTTTTTGGATCTTCCGCATTTAGCCGGCATTCTATGGCGTGCCCGGTAAAAGTCACCTGCTCCTGAGTAATCGACAATGCTTCTCCCGCAGCAATCCGTAACTGCTCCTTAACGATATCGAAACCGGTAATCATCTCAGTCACCGGATGCTCAACCTGAACCCGGGTATTCATTTCAATGAAGAAGAACTGGCCTCTTTCGTAAAGAAACTCAAACGTGCCAGCGCCTAGATAAGCTATTTCCCGGCAGGCTCTTGCACAACGCTCGCCCATTTGCTTGCGTTGCTCGGGAGTAATGCCGGGAGCAGGCGCTTCTTCGACCACTTTTTGATGACGACGCTGCATAGAGCAATCGCGCTCCCCCAAATGAATCGCATTGCCGAAGGAATCGGCCATTACCTGAAATTCGATATGGCGCGGGTCTTCCAGAAATTTTTCCATGTAAACGGTATCGTTACCGAAAGCAGAACCCGCCTCGGCCTTGGTCAGGCTAATCGAGTTAATCAATGCTGCCTCGGTATGGACGGTACGCATGCCGCGGCCACCGCCGCCGCCCGCAGCTTTGATAATGACCGGATAGCCGATTTCGTGCGCCATCTTCAAATTAGCTTCATCGTCATCCGTCAAAGGATTGCCATTGCCTGGCACACAAGGAATTCCTGCAGCCTGCATGGCTTTTTTAGCGGAAATTTTATCTCCCATCATCCGGATTGTTTCGGGCCTTGGACCGATAAAGACAAAACCGCTTTGACTGACTTTTTCCGAAAAATCGGCATTTTCTGAAAGAAAGCCGTAACCGGGGTGAATTGCCTGAGCATCCGTGACTTCGGCTGCGCTGATAATTGCCGGGATATTCAGATAGCTGTGGGACGACGCGGCCGGACCGATACAAACTGCCTCATCAGCCAGACGCACATGTTTCAGATCGCGGTCGGCTTCCGAATATACCGCGACGGTTTTAATACCCAACTCACGGCAGGCCCGCAAAATCCGTAATGCAATCTCGCCGCGATTGGCGATAACAATTTTCTCGAACATAAACTGCCCCTTGCCTATTCAATTATAAACAGGGGTTGCCCGTATTCGACTGGATGCCCGTTTTCCACCAAAATCTGTTTGATTCTGCCGTTTTTATCCGACTCAATCTGGTTAAGGATTTTCATGGCTTCAATGATGCAAAGCGTTTGACCGACAGTAACCGAATCTCCTATTTCGACGAAAGCCTGCGAGCCAGGCGAAGCCGAACGATAGAAGGTGCCGACCATAGGCGATTTAACGATATGACCGCTGATTTTTTCTTCGACCTGAATCAATGCGGGCGCTAATCCCGGCGCAACTGGCGCAGCAACAGCAACCGGCGCTGCAATCTGGGCAGGAGATGCTGAATAACGGCTGATGCGAACCGACTCTTCGCCTTCACTAATTTCGATCTCAGCAATATCTGATTCTGCGATAAGATCGATCAGTTTTTTTATTTTTCTAATATCCATTGTTCTGAGTTCTCTCTACTAATATCTGATGAGCGGCTTTTAAAGCCAATTCGTAACCGTTTGCCCCTAATCCGCAGATAACGCCGACTGCAATATCTGAAAAATAGGAGTGTTTTCTAAAAGGTTCGCGGGCATGCACATTGGACAAGTGTACTTCGATAAATGCAATTTTGGTCGCAAGCAAAGCATCACGTATAGCTACGCTGGTATGTGTGAAAGCTGCCGGATTTATGATAATGAAATCAACACCCTGCTGGTAAGCAATATGAATCTGTTCAACAATTTCGTGCTCGGCATTGTTTTGCAAAAAATTGATTTGATATCCCAGTTTGCCGGCCGATTCCTCAAGGCCTTCCTTGATATCCTGTAAGGTCTTATTGCCGTAAATTCCAGGCTCTCGAATGCCGAGCAAATTTAAATTTGGGCCGTTAAGAACGGTGATTTTCGCCATGCCAATGTTGAAAAATAAATGATTCAATTAGTGAATTTTGCCTAATTTGTTGGTTTTTGTCCAGATAATCCATTTATTTAATGTTTATTTGCCGGCAATTCAGTTATTTTACCCTGCCTGCAATTAGCGGCATGACGACTTCCATAAGCTTATCGACGGACAGTTCGCCAGGTTGGCGATGGACCACCTGACCTACCTGATTGATTACGACCGTGAAAGGTACAGCATTGATGAAGTTACCTAACTGCTGAGCTAAACCAATTCCGGCATCGCCGGCAATCAAAACCGGATAGTTGATATTGATGCTCTGCAAATAATCCGAAACCGGCTGCTTATCGTCAATCGCCACCCCTACAAACTGTAGCCCACGCTGCTGATATTCCGCCTGTAGTTTCATGAAGTCAGGAATCTCTTTTAGACAGGGTGCGCACCAGGTCGCCCAAAAATTTATCACCAGAACTTTGCCGCGCCACTGACTAATCGACTGCATCCGCTCATTCGCATCGGGAAAACTAAACTCGATTGGCTTAACAGCCACCTCGGTTTCTGCCGGATTTCGCACGACTTTTTGTGCCAGTAAACCGACTGTCAATGCAACAATCGCTAAAAAGATCATGAAAACAGTTTTTTTATTCATATACTTCCAATAGGTTAAATTTTAGCCTTAGGCTTACGAAAACCTCTGCTTAGCCGGTTCAATCCGTTTTCCACTTGATATTACAACCGATGCTAGGGATTTGATTGTCACTGATAGGCCGCCCTGCCAGTAAATTATCCAAGGCAGCGCGTAATTCCGCGCCGGTAAGCGGTTCAGCATTTTTCGGTGTCGCCGCATCCAAACGACCACGATAGACACAGACTAAATTCTCATCGAACAAATAAAAATCCGGTGTGCAGGCCGCCTGATAGGCTTTTGCGACATCTTGACTTTCATCATATAAGTAGGCGGCAAAAGGATTACCCCACTCAGCCATCAATTGTTTCATCTTATCCGGCGCATCCTGCGGATAGTTTTTAATGTCGTTAGCGCTAATCGCAATGCTGGCTATACCCAATGCCGCATAGTGCCGGGCAATTGCAATCAATTGTTGTTTTACATGAAGCACATAAGGGCAATGATTACAGATAAACATGACCAGTGTTCCCTTCCCGCCTTTCAAATCCTGCAAACTGTAAACTTTACCGCTAACGCAATCAGGCAAATTGAAATCGGGAGCGGCACAGCCTAAAGGCAGCATGTTGGATTGCGTTGCAGTCATGTTTTTTCCTCAAAAAGTGACAATTGATTTATTGTTTATAAATATTCAGCGTATTCACGGCGGCTGGAACGGACGCCATCGTTCCCACGCTCCGGCGTGGGAATGCATCCTTGGACGCTCTGCGTCTTCTTGATATGTAATGGGCTGAGGATACGCGATTCAGTAATTGCGGGTGATTTTACGCTGAATAGTAACTATTAAGGTATTTTACGCCCCAAGGACCAAAGCCCTTAGTCCTAAGAGCACAGGCTAAGTTCAAAAATCTGAATTTAATTACCATCTCATGCAGAAATATTGCTAATTCGATCAGTCAATTGCCAATCGAACACAAAGCCAGACAACAAGTAAAATGCCTTAAATGTTTAGATAGAAACCTACTTTCTTGCGGAAGCCATCACTTGAAGTTGCATTAAAGCGTCTCTGCTTGAGAACAGGGGTAGTCTCTCAGGGATACCAGGGACAAAGGTGAGCGAGAGTGCAACTCTGTCGTTATGGTCTGATTCGATAATAAGTAGAGTAAAGTTAAATACATGACGTTACAAACCACAAAATCAAGTAATCCGGCCGGCTCATTTTGAATACACTTAATTCAATAAGAATTTGATAACGATGCAGTATAATATAATCAATTAATGAGAATTTGGTTGCTTGTGCTTCAAATAGGAACGTAGCCCGCTTTCGGGATTCAAGCTTAAAATGGATTCATGTACTATGGTAATTTAGGCTGATTGGCTTTTTTTAACGAAGTGCCGAGCTAGCATAACTTGGAAAACAATGGTTTCTGACTAAAATGTCTTGGCGTTGCTTGTAAAATTTTGCAGTGAGTGCATTAATACCTGCAAGCTTGAGTCTGTATATACAGTTTGCAGGAAAACCGATACTTTTGAAGGATTTATGTCGCAGAGTGTTTTTAAGCTTGAGTCGTTGTTGGAAACCCACGATTTGCCGTTTGTTATAATTGATGCAGATCTCACCACTGTTGCCGTGAATCGTGCTTGGGAGAATAGCTTCGGTATATCCAGGCACAAACAAATCGGTCAACCCTGCTGTGCAGACAATAGGGATTGCCGTCACAAGCGAATGTTTCAAAAGCTTGAGCCTTATGCAGGCATTTTTCCGGCTATTATTTCTTCATCCGAGCGAAAATTATTGAATGTTCGAGGCTATCCGTTGCTTGATGCCGACAACACCTTGTATTTGGGAGAATCGCTTAGCGTATTAAGTCGATCTGTCAGTGAAGGCGATGAGGAGAAAATGGTTGGTAAATCCTCTCAATTTACCGCTTTGAAAACCAGGTTGCGACAGGCCGCAGAAACGCAAGCACCCGTGATGCTAACCGGGGAAACAGGCACCGGCAAGGAACTTGCTGCAGAATTTATTCATAGGCACTCAAAAAACACTCAAAACGAATTTGTAATCGCCGATTGCACCATTTTTAGCGAAGATTTGTTTGAAAGCGAGATGTTTGGTCATGAAAAAGGTGCTTTCACCGGTGCCATAGGCAGTAAAAAAGGCTTGTTTGAATTGGCGCATAATGGCACGCTGTTTCTTGATGAAATCGGCGAATTACCGCTCTCTCAGCAACCTAAATTACTTCGTGTCCTGGAAAGCGGGCAGTTTCGGCGGGTAGGCGGCACTTCGACGCTTAAATCAACGGTTAGAGTGGTCTGTGCTACGCATCGCAATTTGGCTGAAATGGTTAAACAAGGCCAGTTCCGCGAAGATTTGTTTTACCGGCTATCGGTATTTCCGATAGAAATTCCGCCATTAAGAGAAAGAAGACAGGATTTGCCGGTTCTGGTCGATATATTTTTGTCAAAATTCAGCCAGGCGCAGGGTGTGCAATACGCCATCACTCAGGCGGCCATGATTAAGCTAATGCAACACCTATGGCCGGGCAATATTCGCGAACTTAGAAACTGCCTGCAACTAGCGACCGGTCTGTGTACAAACAACCAGATCCAGGAAGGCGATATAAATTTTATCCGTCGGCAAACGATGATATCCGAACCGGTTCCCGCCGCTGAGTCTTTGCCGGCAATCG
The DNA here is from genome assembly GCA_963765965.1 of uncultured Pseudomonadota bacterium. Classification (GTDB taxonomy): domain Bacteria; phylum Pseudomonadota; class Gammaproteobacteria; order Methylococcales; family Methylomonadaceae; genus Methylomonas. The sequence continues at coordinate 71,079 of CAVXZR010000057.1, read as the reverse complement.
AACAGAAACCGGCCGCACTGATGACTTTGGAACGTTTTGAGGCAGATTTTATCTCCAGTCTGATCGCCAAATATCAAGGCAATCGCAAACTGATAGCCGCAGAAATGAATATCAGCGAAAGAACCCTTTACCGGAAACTTCATCGGCTAAATCTCAACTAGGCAGCGGCTCGCAAAATTATGGATACTAACCTGATCAATTGGACGCTTGAAAATATCAATGCTCAGCACACATGCAGTACGCCTCCCAGAGATATGCATGCAGCTATTGCCAAAATTAAGGCCTTGCCGCCTTTGCCGGGAAGCGCTTTGCGTATTATCAATCTTATTTCAGATCCAAATGCCGATGTCGCAAAACTGTCGGAAATCATAGAGTTAGATCCATTATTGACTGCGCAGATTATCCGCTGGGCAAGTTCTCCGTTCTACGGTTATCGTGGAAAAATTACAACCGTGCATGATGCGATAACCAGAGTGCTGGGATTTAACTTCGTGCTGGATCTGGCGTTGGGTCTGGCAGTTTTGGCTCCTTTAAAATCACCCAAGGAAGGGGTGATCGGGACCCGAATGTTCTGGATTCATGCGCTGGCCAGCACGCGTTTAATGAAGCGGCTTGCCGAGAAAATGCCGCTGCAATCCCGGTTGGATCAGCAGGAAGTCTTTCTAGCAGGATTGATGCATAATATCGGCTTTCCGTTGCTCGGGCATCAGTTTCCGGATGAATTCGCCTATTTAAGCAATCTGATTAAAGCAAATCCGTTATTAACGGTTTTTAATCTGGAGACCTTTACCTTTGGCGTAAATCATACTGAAATCGGTGCATGGCTGATGAACGCATGGTCTATGCCTCGCCCCATTACCAACATTGTTTATCACCATCATAATCCTTGCTATCGAGGCGAGGATCACAAGCTTAACTTATTAACCTATATCAGCGATTGTCTGTTGGGGCAAATCGGGATTGGCGATGCGGTTAATCAAATATGTCCTGATGAGACTTGGGAACAACTGGAGATGGAGCAAGCAATCTGCCAGGATATTCTCGACAAACTCCATGATGAATTGGAAAAAATCGTCGCGACAGCTGAAATGCTGACAGAGTAATGTAATCTTAAAAATTTTTTTTACATTCGCGGTTTGTTCAATTCAGTACGGCAACACAAATTTCAATATTTGCCATCGCCAACGCTAGACTAAACATAAATATCGACTGCACCCGAATGAGCAGGATTGCCTGAAATATTGATCAACTGTAAAACCGCTTCGCCCTGGGTTTTTTGGATGTCCAGACCTTTTTGCAGTACCGCAATATCTATATTTTGCGCAGTGTTTTGTTGCTGCATCATACCTGCGATTAAGCTTATCGAACTGGTGCCCGCGATAGAACTTGTCATAGCATTTGCCTAAGTTTTAATAATCATAGACACTTTATCGTCGGGATAAAACTATTCTTTAGCTGTAAATTTTACAAATACTGTAAATTCTTGAATGTTGATCAAGATGTTTTTTTATGCATAATTTTGCTTTGCATCACTCGAATTTTACGGTATTATGACAATAGGTCCTGAATATATTATTCCGCTTGTATCGTCAATAGCTAAATATCTGACACAGAAAAATGAGCTAAAAGTTTTGATCCTGCTGAACCTGATCTTTTTCGGTTTTCTGGATTTTTATTTAAAATCTGCAAGTTTTTTAAAGTTGTGCAACATTAAATTTTAATACTGCACCCTTCATAGGCCTAGTTTCTATTTCTTTTCATGCCCGATTCAATCTAAACCACCCATCGAAAGGTTCCATTGATCGTTTAGGGAATTTTTTAACCCAAACCAAACAATGACAAAAAATTGATTAAATCAATACCAACCCCACGCACACCCCCGCCACCTCGCATAGGCTGGCACTATGACACTTATTTTCTTGAGCAATTGTTGAAGCTGCGAAAGAAATATACCGAGCACTTAAATTAACTAAACCATAAATTACGTAAAAATGCGGATAGTTAACCACTGCTCATAAAACCCAAGCAAGTGCTTGAATATATCAAAGGGTAAAGGTTATTGCTATGGCTTACTGTTTCCACTTTTGATGACAAAGATAGTTCTGACTTAAACTATCCGCAGCAAAAACCATCCCATTATCCAATATAACCTTGTTTTTAATGGAATCTTCGTTAATATACAGATCAGCTAACGCCTAAGACCCTCAAGGCGATTAAAGCCATAAGCGCCCTGATTTTTTGAGAAATCCTAACTTTTACACTACGTCAAAGGTTTTTTTCAGAAAATAGTTTCCTTTTTCGTCGATTCTATTCAGCCAATACCTTACCGATAATAACACTAAACACACTTCAAGTTTCTGCCCGGACGGCTTTTTTGCCAACGGGAAGTTTCGTTAAAAGTTTTGGTTGATATTTTATCAAGCAATATCAAAATCCCTCTGCGGCTCATGCCGACTCGATCTTACAAAGAAACGGCTAGATGGGTTGACTAAACATGACGGGTTTTGGCCAATGCCTCTACCCATCGTATTTACGTATAGCGGTGATTTCGATTTTAAACGTTCAAATCCTTAGCAGGCAAATCCGTCATTTAACCGGATTTCAAAATAGTCAGCATTTTCTGAGCGTGTTCTGCAACCTCAACCCCCAAATCACTTAGATAACCGCCATCAAATTGAGTAATAAGTCCCTTGTCGAACAACCGTTTAGCAGCGGCAATCAATTCAGGGTCGGCAGCATGCCCGTGCACCTTCACCCCTTCTTGATGCGATGCCAAATTAAATAGCGATAAAAATCTAATCTCGGCAACCAATTCATCGGTTAATAGCATTCGTAGTTCTCCACTTGTTATTATTGAGCGTTCATTCATGATGGACAGTTAAAGTCAACCAACTATATACCTGTTTAACAAGCCGCTCGTGATCTTGTTGAAAGGCATGGTTTTCGCCATCCATCCGTTCTTGCCGGAAAACCGGATTTTCCTTGCCTGCCATACGCCTTTGCTTTGCGGTATTGGCAACATCAGGTAAATCAAACTCGGCGTAGATATCCAGAAAGGGTAGCGATATCTTTTTGATAAATTTTTCCGTTTGCGCCTGCGGTTCAATTGTTTCCGGTACCGCTAGGCTGATCGTGGTTAGAGCTACAATGTTATTGGCATTCTCGCTGACCGCATATACAGACATTAATGCACCAAGACCATACCCAATGATAGCAATATTTTTTACACCGTTATTTTGCAGATAGTCGATAGCAGCACGAATACGGCCTTGGGCCTCAGTAAACAGCGGATAGTAATCCGTTTCCGTTGCCGCCAATTCTCTGATCGGCATCTGCAAAGCCAGTGTTGCCCAATTGTGTAATGGCAGTTGCGTCCTCAGTTCATGCACCACCGGTTTCTGATCAGGATAAGCAGCGATATCGTGCAAAATAATCGCCACACCGGTGTTATCGGTTTTCTCAGTTTCAGTATACAAACTTAAAAAACCCTGTCCTTCTGCCTTAAGCCAAACGATTTTGCCCAAGATAGGACTTTGCTGAAGTACTGTTGCATATTCCTGTTCTCGGCTATTATCGCTGGCAATTGCCGGTAAGGCCGACAATGCAAAAATAACTAGAAGCATTAAGTATAGAGACGAAGAATAGACCGCCGCTGAAGTGTTGCTTGGATAATCTTTAAGCTTCACGAATAAGAGATGCTATAAAAATAGCTATCAGTATAGCGTTCATGGATATTACGTAGTAGAACCATGTTGACCTAAGCCATAGTCAGTGTTGGCAACAGATCTAAAACAACCGAATAATTGACCGCCTACCAATACCACGAAAGTCACAGAACTATCGACCAGATGAGCCAATCCGATTGAAAATGCAAACGGCATGAGGATCGGTGCCGGCTGATTCGACACCCAGCCAAATATAGCCGTGAAAGCCGATATCAAACAATTTTGCGTACCGCTCATCTGCGGGATTAGCTCAGACTATCGGATTTTTTGCGTGAATTCCAGATCTCTAAGACAATGGGTAGAATGGAAATCAGGACAATTGCGAGTATTACCAGTTCAAAATTTTGTTTCACCAGCGGTATGTTGCCGAAAAAATATCCGGCAAACACGCAAATCAACACCCAGGAGATACCACCAACCAGATTGTAAATCAGAAAATAACGGTAGGACATTTTGCCAATGCCTGCTACAAATGGCGCAAAAGTACGTACAATGGGTACAAACCGAGCTAATACAATAGCCTTTCCTCCATAGGTTTCATAAAAAGCCTGAGCCCTGTCCAGATGTTTATGGTTTACCCAACTCAGCGAATATGCTCGTTGACCAAGTCTATATCCTATCCAGTAATTAACGGTATCGCCCATTACCGCAGCCAGGCCTAACAGTCCAAGCAGGACATAAAGATTCAAGTCACCCATAGCCACAAATGTCCCAGCCGCAAATAATAAGGAATCCCCAGGTAAAAACGGCATGACGACGAGACCTGTTTCCACAAAAATGACCAGGAATAAAATTGCGTAGCTTATTGTCCCGTATTCATTAAGAATATTGGCAAGATGTTTATCGATATGCAAAAAGATATCGAGCAGGTGAGTTAAGAATGCCATGTTTATCGAATTACCTTAAAAAATTTCCAAAATTAAAAATAACTGACGAGTTAAGTGCCATTACTTACCAAATAGGCCGTAACAACTACGCCGATCAAACCAAATAGCAGAACCGATAGCCAGAAACGCCAGTTAACATTGCTGCCGGATTTTACGATAATATCAACGCCTTCGATACGGGCATTGACAGCCTTATATTTACCGCCGACATCCTTTGCTACTTCATAAAAGAGTACATCGCCGCGATTGGGTCGACGTGCCATATCTTTTAATGAAGAAATATGAACAAAGATATCCTTATCGCCATTATCGGGCTGGATAAAACCGAATCCGCGGTCGTCTTTCCAGGTTTTTAATACACCTTTATAGACAGTATTCGCCATTATTTTCACCTTTGTATTGCTGAATTGTTGCAATTAAACCTGCCATGTCCTGGGACTGCTGTTTACGGAGACAAACTAAACATGAGGATTTTGCGGGGCACTGCGTACTATTGGGTTTCCGTTAGAACCTTTAAGAGTTCCTCGAAGGACTAAGAATTTATTTGGTCTATTTCGGATCTTCATCGATAAATTGTGATAACAGGGATCTAAGGTAATACAGCTGTTCTCTATTGTAGGAATCGAATCTTTGCAAAACCCTTTGACCACGATATTTCATGGTTAAACAATCCTTTAACAAGGATTGGTTGAGTCTGGTGGCATTTATACGGGCCGGTTTGGGTTGCCAAACCAAGGTGAGACGCATTTCATCGCGGCATAAAAAGCAACGAAATGCGCTCTACGGCTTCCCCATAATTAAGACGCTACTACCGCTGGGAACTCTGCCTATGTATACAAAAATTTAACTAAAATATACAGTTTTAAAAACTAAAATAAGCACAGGATATTGTAACGAAAAAAGTTAAGAACTGTATTTTCGAAAAAAACCCTATTCCATAAAATGCATCTATTAAGTTCCCGAACTTCGATCAAGAAAAGTCTCTACCTTTATAATCACTTGTCTATCAATACTTTGTCATCGATAACCAGCTTAGAAACTCCGCCTAGCGCCAAACTCAAGGTGCAAGACGCGGTTTTGAAGTTGGAGTCTTTCTCGCCTATCCATTCCAGCCTCACATAGCTGGTTTTATCGGTATCGGTTTTGGATGGAAAGAACACTTGGGTGCCGGTTTTGTTTTGAATCAATTTCGGACATTTTTGGCTAGCCATCTCCTGCATGGCAACCAGAGCCCGTATTTGCGAAGCGGCCTCTTTTGACTCATTGCTCTGTTCTTTGCTAACCCCAACCAGCAGAAAACCTATAACAAACACGCTCACAACTGCGAGCATTAATTTCTGTGTTTCACCCATTGTCGTTCTCCTCGGTTTATAGTTATTTTTCTACAAATTTGTAGCCTTACACTTTGGATTCTAAGCGAAATAGACAGTCTCAGCAATGTTGCATAAAAAAGCCGGTTTGTCTTTATTGCGGATCGACTTGTTCGATCCAATCGCCGAGATTGTAATAATTAGTCACGCGTGTCACTTTACCGTCCTTTATTTCAAAAAATGCACCGGCCGGAAGACGATAAATCTGACCGTTCGCTTCCGGCAGACCTTCGTCGGTATTAAGATATTCCCCCAACACCACAAATTCCGCAGCAGCGCGACTCCCGTCTTCGTTTGCCATTACCACAATATTTTCCAGTTGTTCGCGATAATGGTGATTCATTTTTTGCATGAATTTGACAAACGCCTGTTTGCCCACTTCACGCGTGCCCTGATTGATGTCGTGCACCACGTCGTCGCTCAGCAAGCTAAGAAATGTATCCATGTCGCCACTATTAAACGCTTGGTAATACTGCTCTATCAATGTTTTGGCCTGTTGCATAGTCTCTACTATTTAGTGTTAAAAGAGCTAATTCTGCCAGAAGCAGGGATTTTTTTCAGCCTAAAATTCTAAGCCCTGTTCAGCCTTGATGTCTTGTTCATAGGCATGTTTGATTTTACGCATCTCGGTAACAGTATGGGCAATAGAAATTACTTCCGATGCAGCGTTACGTCCGGTCAAGACCACATGCATCCATGGAGGTTTTTCAAGTTCGATAAAATCAGCAATTTCCTTACCGCTTAACCAATTATAACCGCAACAGTAATTGATCTCATCAAGTACCACCAGGTCAAATTCTTCTGACAAGATCTTTTGCTTGCTGAACTCCCAAATATCGCGACTGGTTTTAATATCCTGCTCGGGATTTTTGGTGTCCCAGGTAAAACCGTCGCCCAATGCATGCCATTCGATATTGTCGAAACGGGCGGCGGCTTTTCGTTCTCCGGTTTGCCATTGCCCTTTGATAAACTGTATGACGCACACCTTTAACCCCCAGCCGGCAGCGCGAAAGACCACGCCAAAAGCGCTGGATGACTTGCCTTTACCATCGCCGGTGTGAACCAAAATCAAGCCATGTCTTCTTTCTCTGCTTTTCATAGCACTTCTTCCAACTTCCGATTTCAATCAGCCGTGCATTGTAGCAAGTCTGCGAAGTAGCATCGCGACTAATAACGCTGCGATGTAAATCGTTTGAGAGGGTGATTTTGATAGCGGAGGTTCGGTAATGGTTTAGAGGACATGACAATGTATTTGCTCCAGCAATATATGCAGACACCACATCCATATGCCTCATTCTTCTATAAAAATATATTCACCAATCAGGTCCGTGCCAATAGCAAAAGACCGGTTGATAGCGACCCGGTACCTCTAATCGTAACTTTATTTCGATGTATAAATTAGCCTTTTTGCGAAAATTTGTTATATATCTGTAATCATCCATCTTCATCTCCACCTAGGTATAAGTAGCTATTTGGCTTGGCATTCTTCCTTATCAGGTTTCGTTTGACCTTTTTATGGTTAACTTTTAGGAAAAAATCCTTCAATTTACGCATCTGGCGTGGCTGTCCAATGCGTTCGGCGCATGCCGAAAAAGCCTCAAAGGGCAGTTATCCAAACAGAGCAAAACTAATATTAGTCTTAACAACATAAAATCGTTTTCTGTCTCATCAACAGATTACCAGGAGGAAACATATGAAGAAGCCTGTAAAAAACTGGCTGCTTGCTTCGACTGTAGCTACTTTACTTGCTGCACCCGCTGTAACTACTGCTAACAGCGACCTTGAAAAATTGACACAAGACCCAGCAAACTGGGCATCTTGGGGCGGTGATTACGCCGGCACTCGTTACAGCAAACTGTCGCAAATCAATGCTCAAAACGTTAAAAATCTGCAACCGGCCTGGTCATTTTCAACCGGTGTTCTGCGTGGTCATGAAGGCGGTCCTTTAGTTGTTAACGGCGTTCTGTACGTCCACACCCCGTTCCCTAACACCGTTTATGCGATCGACCAAAAAACCAAATCAGTCATCTGGGAATTTACCCCTACGATGGATGCTAACGTAACCATCCCCGTCATGTGCTGCGATACTGTCAATCGCGGTCTGGCTTATGGCGACGGCAAAATTTTCCTGCAACAATCCGATACAGTTCTGACTGCTTTGGACGCTAAAACCGGTAAACGCGTATGGAGCGTTCAAAACGGCGACCCTAAATTGGGCATGACCAACACCAACGCACCGATAGTTGTTAAAGACAAAGTCATAACCGGAATTTCCGGCGGTGAATTCGGTGTTCGCGGCTTCCTGGCTGCCTACAACATCCGCACCGGCCAACTGGATTGGAAAGGTTACAGCATGGGTCCTGACAAAGACACGCTGATCAACCCAAGCAAAACCACAGCCTGGAAAGACGGTAAAACCCAATTGGTCGGCACTGATTCCGGCTTAAGCACCTGGAAAGGCGACCAATGGAAAATCGGCGGCGGCACCACCTGGGGCTGGTACAGCTACGATCCAAAATTGAATCTGGTCTATTACGGCTCAGGTAACCCTTCAACCTGGAACCCTGTACAACGTCCTGGCGACAACAAATGGTCCATGTCATTGTGGGCTCGCGACGCCGATACCGGTGAAGTTAAATGGGTTTACCAAATGACTCCACATGACGAGTGGGACTACGACGGTATCAACGAAACCGTTCTGGTCGATCAGGAAGTTAAAGGCAAATTGCACAAAACTATCGTTCATTTCGACCGCAACGGTTTTGGCTACACGCTGGACCGCGAAACAGGCGAACTGTTGGTTGCTGAAAAATTCGACAAATCCGTCAACTGGGCAACACATGTCGATCTGAAAACCGGCCGTCCAGATGTCGTGCCTGAATTCAGTACCGAACATAACGGCGAAGACGTTAACACCAAAGGTACTTGTCCTGCCGCATTAGGCGCTAAAAACCAACAGCCAGTTTCTTACTCGCCACAAACCGGCCTGTTCTATATCTCAGGCAACCACTTGTGCATGGAGTACGAACCATTTGAAGTATCTTACACTGCCGGTCAACCTTATGTCGGCGCTACACTGAACATGATGCCGGCTGGTGCCGATGTTTTAACCGGTCAAAAAGACGGTACAACCAATCTGGGTCAGTTCACCGCTTATGACGCCAAAACCGGTAAAATAGCTTGGTCAAATAAAGAGCAATTTTCCGTCTGGTCAGGTTCGGTTGCAACAGCTGGCGGCGTGGTCTTCTACGGTACACTGGAAGGCTACCTGAAAGCGGTTGACGCCAAAACCGGTAAAGAATTGTACAAATTCAAAACCCCATCCGGCATTATCGGAAACGTCAATACCTGGGAATTCGACGGCAAACAATACGTTGGCGTTCTGTCAGGTATCGGCGGCTGGGCTGGTATCGGTATCGCTGCCGGTCTGGATGACGGCAAAGAGTCCTCCAACACCGAAGGTCTGGGTGCGGTTGGTGCTTATAGAAGCTTGAACTCTTACACCAAATTGGGTGGTACACTCACAGTGTTCGCTCTGCCTAGCAACTAAAATCTAAGCCATTAGATTTAAGTGAAGCGAGCCTTGGCCGAGCAATCGGCCAAGGCTTTTTTTATGTAAAGACAAAAGCCAAAGGAAACTGCGATGAAAACAATCTCGATAACCGCAAAACTTTTGCTAATGGCGAGCCTGGCATCGGCATCTGCCACTAGCTACGCTAAAGATAAATTTAGAGTGTGCGCCGACCCACTACACCCCCCCTACTCGACAAAAGATCAAACCGGTTACGAAAACAAAATTGCGGCACTTTTTGCAGAGCAATTGGGGCAGGATCTGGAATATACCTGGTTCCCGGAACGCATGGGTTTTGTGCGCAATACCCTTAAAGCTGAAAACGACAATGGACAAGGTTTTAAATGCGATGTGATCATGGGCTTGCCGGTGGGATCGGAACTGGCTGACACCACCAAGCCCTATCTTCATTCGACCTATGTCTTATTGATAGCCAAAGGCCGTGGCTGGGATGATATTTCTGCCGCTATGCAACTCGTCAATCTGCCTCTGCAAAGACAGGAAAACCTGAAAATTGCCATGTTCGACAGAGGTCCGGGCACCACCTGGCTACAACAAAACGGCTTACTACAGCAAGGGGTTCCTTATCAAAGCATGACCGGCGATAGCGAACACAACACCGCGATGCAGATTGAAAAGGATTTACGTGCCGGTATCATCGATATGGTGATTCTGTGGGGACCGATGGCGGGTTATGTGCAATCTCAAAGCCCCGGCAACTACATTGCCATTCCTATGGAATCAGCACCTGGTCTGCAATTCGATTTTTCGATGGCCATGGCTGTCCGGCAAGGCGACAAGCAACGCAAGCAACAGCTTAATGAATTAATCGAAAAAAATAGGGATAAGATCCATGACATTATTAGTAGCTACGGTATTATCATGTTGCCGATCTCCGAAGATACCGGCAAAAAACCGGATAATGACTAGTGTGAACCAAATTTCAGCTTGATGATTGAGATAAGCTGAAAAATCGGATATCTGAGTTCGAAATGATAATGCAGGGTGGTCAATGCTTTTCTGCCCACTTTTAGATTCCGCGCGGGCACAAAACCATGCACGCACTACCGGGCTGATTCATTGTGTTCGGCTTATTCTACGGTCTTTGCTAAAAACCGAATAGCTGACGTTCGAAGTTATAAGATTTCATCAAAATCACAGGCAGTCCTCGACCCTTTGCAGCCTGATTGGTTGACTTGTTGATTGGAAGCTAAGTGTCGAATTGCAGACCGTCACAAGGTGGCCCGATAGGAACCAAAGAGCATTCCAGAGAGAGTTTATTGCTTATAATCAGGCTATCAAGGATGATATACAACAATCAATTAATCACTTTTAGAAGCTCATGGATAGCCCGTTAGACCTCATATTGTTGTTGTTTCACTGGAGGTTCTTGGTTAGCGTTGTTGCGACAATTACTCTCGCCTTTTTTTTGTCGTCTGCTCTCACCTGGTTTACCGCCGGTTATTGCCTGACTTTAGTCCTATTTGGTACGGCATTCGGCTTTCTATGGCAGGGCCGCGCCTCTGCTGGTGTTGCGCTAACTCAAGAGGTATCGCCAATGCCAATTTCAAAGCCAGTGGCTTTTCTCGGCTTTATTGTGATTGGCTTTTTTTGGGGAGGTATTGCTGCGTATCTTTTGCATTCGGTGGTATTGGGTGGTGTTGTACTTGTCAGCGCAGTCGGTAGTATAGGTTTGTGGTATCGATACATATTTCGTCAGACGGTTTCGCTACCATATCTACTCTTTGCTGCGGTATCACTTCTTGTTGGCTATGGAGGCATTTTGATGCTCACGTTTGCAAATAACTAAATCAATTTCTAAGTTCAAGCGATAAGAGCCTGTTCAGCGTCCCCTGGCTCCAAGCTACTAATGACTGCTTTCTTAAGTTGACCGACCATTCACTAAGCAAATGCGATCATCGGCTCATGGCCGCCAACAGCCTTTCGCCATAAGTCAATCCAAGGTCTGCTTTCGTATCTTTTACTTAACCTATCGACCAAACATCTGAATCAAATGCGAAAGATAACTGACCTTATCCCCGGTCAACTCCGACCAGTCGAAGCGCCAGCGCCAGTTTCCTTCCGTGGTGCCGGGTGTGTTCATTCTATCCGCCGATCCCAGTCTCAATATATCCTGCATCGGGATGACCGCCAAATTGGCGACTGAGGCCAAGGCTGCATGAATCAAGGCATTCGGCATAGGTAAGCTGGACCAGCCCAAATAGTCATAAATGCGCTGTTTTTCAGCGTCGCCCAGACATTGAAACCAGCCCAACGTCGTGTCGTTATCATGGGTGCCGGTGTAGACCACGCAATTTTGATGATAATGCATCGGCAAATAGGGATTGTCGTTATTGCCGCCGAAAGCAAATTGCAGAATTTTCATGCCGGGTAAATGAAAGTCATCGCGCAAGGCTTCGACTTCTTTGGTAATGATTCCCAGATCTTCGGCAACCAGGGACAATAAAGGAAAGGCTTTTTGAATGGCTTGCAGTAACTCCCTTCCCGGCGCTACGACCCATTTGCCATTAATGGCTGTTTCTTCATCAGCAGGTATTTCCCATGCGGCTTCGAAACCTCTGAAGTGATCGATTCTTAGAATGTCGAACATTTCATACTGGCTCTCCAGACGCTCCAGCCACCATTTGAAACCGGTTTTTTGCAGATAATCCCAATCGTAATGCGGATTACCCCAGCGTTGGCCGTACTCGGAAAAATAATCCGGCGGCACCCCGGCGACAACATCCATTTCGCCGGCCTTATTCAGTTTGAAAACTTGCCTGTTAGACCAGACATCGGCACTATCGTAGGAAACGAAAATGGGAATATCGCCAAACAACAACACGCCTTTTTGCTCGGCAAAGGCTTTTAATTCATGCCACTGCCGAAAGAACACATATTGCTCAAATTTGATGCCTTCAAGCACATCCTTAAGTAAAGTCCGGGCTTCATAGATAGCAGCCTGATCTCTTTGCTTGAGCGCTTCCGGCCACTGACTCCAGCTTTTTTGGACGAAAACGTTTCTTAAGGCAATGAACAGGGCAAAATCGTCCAACCATGGGGATTTATCCAGACAAAAGTTTTGAAAATCCTGGCGCTGACTGGCGTCGGCGATCGATTGGAAACCGTAAAAAGCTTTGGCGACCAGACAACTTTTGCCGAACTCATGCCTGGCATGACAATCTTCATAACAATTCTCATGATTTTGTAGCCAGCCTTTTTCTATCAGCCAATCAATACTGATCAGTGCAGGATTACCGGCATGCGCCGATAGACATTGATAGGGGGAGCCGTCGCCATGCGGCATCCCCAAAGGTAGTGTTTGCCATACAGTCACCCCTGCATCGTGCAGAAAGTTAATGAAATTATAAGCCTCACGGCCTAAATCGCCTCCCGTCCCCCGGCCCGGTAGCGAAGTAATATGCAGCAATACACCAGCACGGCGTTTATCCAAAAGAGAAGTCATGTTTGCCTGATCGGTAAATTAAATTTCGTTTCCGCGTCGCATTGCTCCACCCATTGCCGGAGCACCCGTTCCTTGAGTAAAAGACAAAGCCAGATAGGCCGGCGGTTCTTCACCGAGCAAGCGATAAAGATTGGTTAAATTTAAGCGATACTGTTTTTCGAAATCGCTAACCGCTTCGCCCGGATTGTAATCGCCAAACCACCAGAACCAATCGGAGCCTTCGCAGATAGCCAGTTGAGTTTCCGCAACAGCCAATTGCTGCTCGGTAAGCCTACCCTCGGCCACCGCTTTATCAAAAGCGACTTTGACATCGCCCAGCATGTCCCAGCCGCAGTTTTTGTCCGCATCGCCGATCCAGGTTGAGAAAGTGCCGTATACCCAGCTTCCGGCTATCAATCTAGGTAAAGTCTTACAATCCACCCCATTATCAAGGCATTCGGAGAAAGTAGTCAATTCCAATCTAGGATGATCGCTAAGACGTTTATACAAAGCGTTAAGAAAATGGTAACCATTATCCGGAAAGTACTCCCAGGCATTTTCGCCATCCATAATAATCGAGACAACGGGCGGCTGTTTTTCATAGTCTGCAATATTTTCCAGATGCTGAATCAGATCCGCCACAGCATCGTCGGCATGCCATTTCGAATATTCAAATCCTATTAAATCCGACAAGCCGTCGTCCCGGAAAAAACAAGTAATATCGGTAGATTGTAATTTAAAAGGATGGTGGACACTGACAGATGTGGCCATATTTGAGCCATACAAGCTGTTACGCAACACGTTACCGCCACTGGCCGTCCATTTGAAACCGAAATCCGATAAGATTTGCAAGGTTTTTTCGCTGACGCTACCTTCCGACGGCCAACAGCCTTTCGGCTCAAAACCGAAAAAATGCATAAAAGTATCAACGCCTTTACGCAAATGCCAATAGACACGTTCTTCTCCGCCGGGATAAGCGGTCAGTGCCGGTAAGTTTGCAGACGGCATGGCGTCATGAGTACAGGCAATATCCAGCATCAACGGCATGATCGGATGCGCGTAAGGTGTCACAGAAAGTTCGATACGACCTTTTCTGGCCAAGGATTTATAGCGGTAAATCACTTTCGACAATAAATCGCCAATGATTTCGATAACTTCAATCCTGTCATGAAAAGTGAAGTTGCTGCCTTTTTCTATCAAACGGCTAACCCTAAGATCGGTGAGTTTAACTGTCTCCCCCATCCAGATCAGGTGGTACCACACCAGAATGTCGCTTAGAAACTGGGAATTGACATAATTTACCGCATCCTGATGATCTTGCAGCCAATCGGCCATTTCGACCAGTTTGCGGAAGGCAGGATAACGATTGATTTGCCTTTCTCGATTAGCTTTTTTGCAATCTCTCAGCAACTTCAAACGTTTTTCTGTATCCGGCGTAATCGATGGTTCCACCAAAGCCGCTAGCAACGGATCTTTAATCGCAATCCGATCATGAAGAAAACCGCTAACTTGGTTGGAATAATCTTCTATTTGTTCCAGAAGAATCGGCGCAAAATTGACAACAGCCTTGGCATTAGGCGCCGCTTCAAGATGCCCTGCCATGTCAACATAATCCTTGATCACATGCAGATAAGTCCACGGCAGTTTAAATTCGCCGCTCTGCATATCCCTATATTCAGGCTGATGCATGTGCCAACACAGCACCAGCTTCAATTTACCTGACATAATGTCTTCTTTGTCCCAACATGTCGGAAGTGACCAGCACAACACCGCCGGCACTGACGTAAAAACGTTTTTCGTCTTCTTCTCTATTTTCGCCGATGACGGTGCCTTCGGGGATTTGACAGGCTTTTTCGATAATCGCTTTGGTAATCCGGCAATGCCTGCCGATATTAACGTCGGGCATAATCACAGAATCTTTCACAGTGCTATAGGAATTGACCCGGACTTGTGAAAACAATAGAGAATGCCTAACGACGGCACCGGAAATAACACAGCCTCCGGATACCATGGAATCAATCGCCATGCCGCGTCTGTCGTCGTCGTCGAACACAAATTTAGCCGGTGGGGTTTGGGCTTGATAGGTCCAGATCGGCCAAGTGTTATCGTACAGATTCAGGTCGGGTTTAACGCCGATAAGTTCCATATTGGCCGCCCAGTAGGCGTCGATGGTACCCACATCCCGCCAATAGCTTTGTTGACCGCTTTGTAAATCCAGAAACGGATAAGCATTCACCCGATACTTGTCTATGACGGCCGGTATGATGTCCTTGCCGAAATCGCGGTGCGAGCCAGGCATATCTGCATCCTTAATCAGTTGCTCGAACAGGAATGGGGCATTGAATATATAAATCCCCATGGATGCCAATGCCGTATTTTCTCTGCCGGGCATGCTAGGCGGATTTGCCGGTTTCTCGATAAAAGCCTTAACTCGCCTGTTTTCATCGACGTGCATAACCCCAAACTCCTTGGCGTCCTGTAACGGCACTTCGATACAGCCTATGGTCAAATCGGCATTATTATCGACATGATCCGCCAACATGGCGGAATAGTCCATTTTGTAAATGTGGTCGCCGGCCAGTACCAATACGAATTCAGGATTACGTGAGCGCAGAATGTCGATATTCTGGTAAATCGCATCGGCAGTACCCTGATACCATGAATGCTCGTCGTGGCGTTGCTGAGCGGGTAACAAGTCGACGTACTCACCGAACTCACCTCGCAGAAAGCCCCATCCCTGCTGTATATGCCTGATCAGTGAATCGGCCTTATATTGTGTCAAGACACCAATTTTGCGGATATCGGAATTGATGCAATTGGACAACGGAAAATCGATAATGCGAAATTTACCGCCGAATGGAACCGCAGGCTTTGCTCGCCAATCCGTCATATGCTTTAGACGTGAACCACGTCCTCCGGCTAAGATCAAAGCAATGGTGTTACGGGTTAATTCGTTAACCCGCCGTTGCTGATTTTGTGAATCCACGACTGACATTTTTATCCCCTTCCAAAAGTTGTTGTTTTTGCCGAAAATCGGCTTACAGCAGATTTGTATCGACTTTTACTTGCCGCATTGAGACATTATCGTTACTCTTCACTAAAAAGTAAAAATCAAAGCACTTACAATTCAGCGGGTCTGTTCAATCCTGGAATCGTTGACAATAATTACACAAAAACTCACTATAACTGAGGCGCTGCAAAATGACCAAGCCAAGCAAAAAAAACACGCTTGATTCGAACATCGTTAAAATTATCGAAGCAAAACATCACGATCCTTTTTCGGTTTTAGGTCGTCACATCCAGGACGATAAACCGGTGTTTCGGGCTTTCCTGCCTTATGCCGAAACCGTTCGAGTCAATGCTGTTGGCGGTCCGGAAATGCAACGCATTCCCGGGACGGACGTGTTTGAATTTTATCCTTCAAAACAGCAGACAGCCGAATATTATCAATTGTTCTGGACTGATAAGGACGGACATGAACATCAGCACTACGATCCATACTGCTTCGGTCCGGTATTGGCCGAATTCGATCAGCATTTGTTTGCCGAGGGCCGCCATTGGCATATCTATCAAAAACTCGGATCACATCTGCAAACCATCGCTAATATAGCAGGGGTTCACTTCGCCGTATGGGCCCCCAATGCGCAACGGGTCAGTGTTGTAGGTGATTTCAATCGTTGGGACGGCCGTTGCCATCCTATGAGAAATCTGGGAAACTCAGGTATTTGGGAATTATTTATTCCGGGCCTTCATACCGGTTGCCTTTATAAATTCGAAATCATTAATCGCCAGAGCGGTCAGTTGCTGGTAAAAACCGACCCTTACGGACAACAATTCGAATTTCGCCCGCAAACAGCAGCTATCGTTACCGAGGAAAACAGTTACAAATGGCAGGATACTAAATGGATGGAGCATCGGCAAAATCGTGACTGGCTGCACGAACCGATGTCGATATACGAAGTGCATATGGGCTCATGGCAACGCGATGCTCGCGGTAATTTCCTCAATTACCGCGAATTGGCAGATCAACTGGTTTCATACGTCAAACAAATGGGCTTCACGCATATCGAATTATTGCCGATTACCGAGCATCCTCTCGACATCTCCTGGGGCTATCAGACCACCGGATACTTTGCACCGACCAGCCGCCACGGCTCACCTGACGATTTCCGTTATTTTGTCGATGCCTGCCATAAAAACCATATTGGCGTCCTGCTGGACTGGGTACCCGCTCACTTTCCCAAAGACAGCTTCGCTCTGGCCCGTTTCGATGGCAGCGCACTTTACGAACATGAGGACCCGCGTAAGGGCGAACACCGCGATTGGGGTACCTTGATTTACAACTATAGCCGTAACGAAGTAAAAAACTTTTTGTTATCGAGCGCATTTTTCTGGCTCGAAGAATTCCATCTTGACGGTTTGCGCGTCGATGCGGTTGCCTCCATGCTTTACCTGGATTACTCGCGAGAAGCCAACGATTGGATACCCAATATATACGGCGGCAACGAAAATCTGGAAGCCATGGATTTCCTTCGTCACATGAATGAAGTCACCCACCAGCAGCATCCCGGCACGGTGATCATGGCTGAGGAATCGACATCCTGGCCTCAGGTAACACGCCCCACCTGGACTGGCGGACTGGGGTTCTCGATGAAATGGAACATGGGCTGGATGCACGACATACTTTGCTACATGCAGGAACAGCCGATCCATCGTTCGTATCATCACGATCAGCTTACCTTCGGCTTGCTTTATGCGTTTTCCGAAAATTTCATTCTACCCTTCTCTCACGACGAGGTGGTTCATGGCAAGGGCTCGTTGATCAACAAAATGCCGGGTGACGAATGGCAGCGTTTTGCAAATTTACGGCTGCTTTATACCTTGATGTTTACCTATCCCGGCAAAAAACTGCTGTTTATGGGCTGCGAATTCGGACAGGGGACCGAATGGAGCGTCAACCGAGTGCTGGACTGGTATGTGCTGGATTATGCTCATCACCGAGGCGTACAAACACTGGTCAAAGATTTGAATAAGCTGTATACCACGCATCCGGCACTCTACCACTATGATTTTGACCACCATGGCTTTGAATGGATAGACTGTCACGATGTACAACAATCCATCATCAGTTATCGCCGTAAATCGGCGCACGAAGACTTAATCGTCATCCTGAACTTCACCCCGGTTCCGCGTGTAGATTATCGTATCGGCGTTCCCCATCCGGGTACCTATTACGAGATTTTCAACTCCGATTCGCATTTTTACGATGGCGGCAATATCGGTAACGGACAAGTTCACTCGCAAGCTCAGCCATGGATGAATTTGCAGCATTCAATACTGGTTACCCTGCCGCCCTTGGCAGGTATCATCTTAAAAATGTAATATTATTCCGAATATGAAAAAAATATTGTTCGCCAGCAGCGAAACTCACCCATTGATCAAAACCGGCGGCCTTGCAGATGTGGCAGGCAGCCTGCCGATTGCTCTCTCCGAATTAGGTCAGGATATACGCGTCATCATGCCTAACTATCAGGCGATTAAAAACTGCGAACCCGGCCGCTATCTATGCACTATCCGTGTCAATAACTGCGACGTAAATCTTCTGGAAACCCGCTTACCCAACAGCGAAGTCTTGGTGTGGCTGGTGGACTACCCACCGTTTTTCAATTTTCCCGGCAACCCATATCTTGACGAAACCGGTAATCCCTGGCCCAACATCGGCGACCGTTTCGCACTGTTTTGCCGGATTGTGGCGGAAGTAGCAATGGATCGGGCTTATTTAAACTGGAAACCGGATGTCGTTCATTGCAACGACTGGCAAACAGGTGTGGTACCGGCCTTACTCTCTATGGAAGAATACCGTCCTGCCACGATATTTACCATCCACAACATGGCTTATCAAGGCGTTTTCCCCAGTAGCACCTACACTTTGCTAAATCTTCCGGGCCAACTCTGGCATCCGGACGGCCTTGAATATCACGGCATGTTATCGTTCATTAAAGGCGGTTTGAGTTTTGCAGACCGTATCACCACGGTCAGTCCCACTTACGCTCAGGAAATACAGAAACCCGAATACGGTTACGGCCTGGAAGGTTTGCTGGCTTACAGAAGAGACGACTTATCCGGTATCATCAACGGTATCGATACATCAATATGGGATCCAAAGCAGGACACCTATATTAGCCAGACCTATAACGCTAATACGCTGAATGATAAACAAAAGAATAAAATCGCCTTGCAAGAAAAACTCGGTCTACCTGTCGCGCCTGTGCCGCTGTTTGGCCTGATCGGTCGGCTGGTCGAACAAAAAGGTATCGATCTGATATTAAGCTGCCTACAGGAAATGACTGCTTTGCCCTTGCAATTTGCATTATTGGGCAGCGGCGATAAAAGCGTCGAACTGAAATTACAGGATTTCGCTCGCCTTTATCCCGACAAAATCTCCATTACCATCGGTTATAACGAGCATCTTTCCCATCAAATAGAAGCCGGGGCCGACATCTTTCTGATGCCGTCGCGTTTCGAACCCTGCGGTCTCAACCAGATGTACAGCCAGCGCTATGGCACTGTGCCTATAGTTAGAAGAACCGGCGGACTAGCGGACACAGTGGTCAATTCGTTACCTGAAAGCATGGTAAACGGCACAGCCAGCGGCGTCGTCTTTAATGACGCAGTGCCGGCCGCTTTATTTGAAGCGATCAAACGCAGTCTGGTTTTATTTGCCGACAAACCTGCTTGGCGAAAGATTCAGCGTAATGCAATGGGTAAGGATTTTTCTTGGAAAAATAGTGCCAATCAATATCTAGCCCTATATAATGAAATTTAAGTGCTGGATAATTCTATATTTATTAAGCGGTGCTGCTGGAGCCGAGGAAACAGTGGTGGAAGTTGTTTCATTGCTGCATCGTCCGGCAGCCGAATTGAAGCCCTTGTTAGATCCTTTGCTTGAAACCGGTGACCGCATCATCGATAACGGCTCCAGTCTAATCGTCAAAACTACGCCGGACAGACTGGAAAGCATAAAGGGGTTGATAAAACAACTTGATACTCAAGCCAGTAATCTCATCATTACAGTGCTGCAGAACACTCATAGAACCGCTTCCGAACTTAACGCCGCAAGCGGCATTAATGATACAGCCAATGCAATCCGGATGCATGGCATGAATGCCGATACGCGGGATATCAGTAGCGACCAGATTTCGCAATCACTAAGAACGTTGGAAGGACATTCTGCCTATATCAAAACCGGTAAAGTGAAAGCGATTCAGAATATGAGTGTTTATGGCGCAATCAATTCCTCCAGATCACCGCAAGTCACGGGCACTACTCCAATCAACGCTCAGCAGCCAAACGCCCAACTGCCTAACGGTTATCCGCTAATCAGCACTAATACGCAAATGCAGGAGGCCGACAGCGGTTTTACTGTCACACCCAGGCTAAGCGGGCAGCAGGTCATTCTCGATATTGCCCCCTGGTCAGACCGTTTCCATCAGGGAAATAACCTTGAAAGGCAAAGCGTTCATACCTCGCTACGCGCTAATTTGGGTGAATGGATTGAGATCGCTGGCGACAATACAAGTAATCAGCCGCAAAGAGGCTTTAATACTTTTAACCATAGTACGCTTGAAAATAATTTGCGTATCTTAATTAAGGTTGACAAGGCAGATTAGAGAACTTTTAAACTTTAAGGTCATAATGATGCAAGAACCGAAGCATGACTAACCGTTTTGACTGAAAATTCATAGCAGCCATCCATATGCCTAAAAGAACGGTTGAGGAGACTGTTCGCAAGTATTATAACTGCTTTTTTCAGGCAGGGCGCTCCGTTCCTTTGGGATAAAGGGGCTTAAAGTACTTTATTGGATTTTTCGACGATAAAAGGTGAAGCAAAACCGACTGCCGAATTTGGTCACATTAAAACAAAACATGTACGATCGATATACGCAAGCATACCAAGCTATGGTTAGAAAAGAGTCATTAGTCTATCTCATTCGATACAAAGAAAACCGCACAGTGAACTGTTGATGCTTCGGCTTTTAAGCATTTGCTTTCAAACGATATTTACAAATCCCCAGCCAACCCATCAAAGCAGCGCCAAATAGCCAGATTGCAGCAGGAAGAGGAACCGTGCCATTAATTTGGAATGCTTCGCTGGGAATGGACGACGTTGGGTTAGTTATATATGCCTGTGACGCCCCACTAACAGACTGGTCCCAATAAACAGGGTTTACCGTACCGTTAGTTGCGGATAATAACTCTATCCAATAACTGCCGGCGGCTAAGTTGATATTGGGAAGATTGATGCTATCCAAGAAAATATCTTGACCGGAACCAAGCTGATCCGAGCCTACATAGGATGCGGTAATACTTGCTGTGCCTGAGGCGATGACAGTGCTACTTAAAGGCGTACTGGTAATTTCCCAGTTTACCTGAGTCGGTGCAATGGGTATTGTTCCCGGTTCTGTGCTCCAGGTACCAAAGCTCAGGCTTGTTACAGTCGAATTACTGTTTAAGTTGAATGAATTGGTCACTGCGGAGTCTGTAATATCCCACGCAGCAGCGCTGCCCGTTACCGCGCCATTGTCATACAAAATATCAGCATTTGCGGATGTCGCGAATAATGCGCCAAAAATGACTATGGCAGATAAAAGCTTCATTGATTCTCCCATTGGTTTCAAAACATCAGTTTTAAAGCAAGAATTACGCCAATTCTCTAAGCCATTGTTACTTTCTGGTTTTTGATTATATAAATTCTTAAAATGTAAAAGACTCTGACACTCTGCTGTCCGATTGGCTTGCTCGCATTGCCACCGAAAATGGCGGGATATCGGCACAAGAATATTAGGGAAGTCGTTCATTTTTGCTTAGGAAAATAGTACATGAATATTAATCGACCAAAATCTTGCAGTACGGATCTGAGATTAACTTATCGTTTTTTTATATAAGCGAATGATAGAAACCCCGCGAACTGGCATGACTTATGTAGTTATGCAAACTGTTGATTTATAGTAACATATTCAAGCGTCCATCTTGGACTGTCTTAGGAATATTTAACAAAAATACAAATTCTGTCACAAATGTTTTAGGAACATACCTTTTAAGTAGCTAATAGTAGCCAATTGGTTAAAATCATTTAGCACATTTAGTCACTCGGAAAGTTAATTCCTAAACTTGTTTGAGCTTACAGCAATCTACGGGTCTCCATCTACAACCCCGGTTTTAGTGAACGATCAAGGAGGAAAGAGTTCGATCCTGTTGACCAGGATTTAGCGGAATAGCCAAACAATGCAATAAACATTGTAAAAAAATGATAACCTTTCGTTTGAGAAATGAGCCTACCAAAATCGGCATAACCTTTAAAGCACCAGCCAACCTAATGGTACGCAAAACCACAGAATGAATGCCGATTTCATATTTCCAGCTTATACGGAAGAAATGCGGCGGCATCCTGTTTATAGTTCTGCAATATTTGTTGCTCTCTTACTACAAATTGTTCGATGGCTTTTGCAAAGCCGGCATCTTTCAGCCAGTGCGCCGAATAAGTTGTAATAGGCTCAAAACCACGGGAAATTTTGTGCTCGCCTTGGGCACCCGAATCGAAACGCATTAAGCCATGCTCGATACAATATTCCAGCCCCTGATAATAACAAGCTTCGAAATGTAAGGCCTTATACTCTTCAAAACAGCCCCAATAGCGGCCAAATAAGCAATCTTTACCGACAAAACTAAGCGCCGCACCTACATAGTCCCGGTCTTTAATGGCCAGAACCAGTAATAGTTGCTCACCCATACTTGCTGCGATTTGCCGAAAAAATGTCAGGTTAAGATATGGTTCCGATTGTCTTTTTAAATAGGTCATGGCATAAAACTTAAAGAATATCTGCCATTGCGCGTCACTAACTTCCACCCCTGTCATTCGCAGCAAACGAATACCCTGTTCCCCGACCTGGCGGCGTTCACGTTTGAGCATTTTGCGCTTACCGGCATTCAAGCCTTGCAGGAAATCATTAAAATCCCGGTAGCCGCGGTTAAACCAATGGAATTGAACCCCTTGGCGAATAGTTAAGCCTGTCGATCTAAAAAGTTCTATTTGTTGCTCGTCAGGGAATAAACAGTGCCACGAAGATATACCCTGTTGTTCGGAAAATTTTTTTATAAAAGCTAACAATAACCGCATTATTTCAAACGGGTCTATAGTATCTTTTATAACAATACGGCTTCCTTGACAGGGGGTAAACGGTATAGCGGTCAACCATTTCGGGTAATAATCGACACCATACTGTTGATAAGCCAGAGCCCATTGCTGATCAAACACATATTCGCCCCAGGAATGCATTTTCAGATAGAGAGGCATTAAAGCAAGCAGTTCATTGTCTTGTATCACCAATAAATGCGAAGGCAACCAGCCGGTTTGCTCGCAAACAGAAGCGCTTTGCTCCAAGGCCAATAAAAATTCATGGCGCAAGAACGGATAGTCAATACCGGTAAGACGATTCCAATCAGTACCATCAATTTGCGTTATGCTGTAAATTTGTTTTACTTCCATATTCAAAACCGGTAAATTAAAAACCTATTTTTTCAGGATTAAAAGGCGATACCAAACGACAGCAACTTGCAACAAGTTCTCACGAAATAACTGCATCTATTGCATCCTGCAAGTCATCCGAACTTTCAAGATTACATTAATCCGGAAAGATTATGAACCAAAAACCCTATTCTCAAGCCTGCGAGAATAATAAAGATCCGATTTTGCAGGTAATCGGCACGGTTTTTTCTCAGCCGGTTACAGTTTGGGAAATCGGCAGCGGCAGCGGTCAACATGCCAGCTATTTCGCCAGACACCTGCCGCATCTCGTGTGGCAGCCAACCGACAGATATGAAAATATTTCCGGGATCTGCATGTGGCAGGAAGAAGCGCAACTTACTAACCTTAAACCTCCGGTCGTATTGGATGTTACCGATATAAATTGGCCATGCAACGCCATCGATGCATTATTTTCCGCAAACACCCTGCATATCATGAACTTGGATGAAGTTCGAATATTTTTCGATCGCTTGGCTGTAAACTTGAACGACGGAGCTTTAATATGTATCTACGGCCCGTTTAATTATCAGGGAGCATATACAAGTACCAGCAATGCTCAATTTGATCAATGGCTTAAACATCAAAACAGCTTAAGTGGCATTAAAAATTTTGAAGATATTATGCTTTTAGCCACATCCATTGGTCTTAAATTAATCAAGGATTTTGCTATGCCGGCCAACAATCGCCTGTTAGTTTTAGAAAAGACCGATAACTATTAAGCAAAAAATTAAGCTGTTGTTATATGCTTTTTTACTTGTCTTATTTGTATTTTTTGGGTAGGAAAAACGTTATACGGAACCGAAAATTACCTTCTATACAAATTTTAATCCTGGGGTTTAAGACAAAATAAGCCTGAGTTTAATCAGGGTTTATCCTGGTTGCCGCAAGCGCTAGCCTTTGGAAAACTCCCTTCTTTACCAAACAGGGCATGCATGGTCGTAAGTTAGCCCTTGCTCAGAAGTACTAAACATTTATCAAGGAAGTCGGCAAAAGTTTGCCGCCGCAATAGTATTTCATTTGCCCTATCGAAAGCTATATTGTGACCGAATTCATACACAATCAATTTAAATCAATGCTTTATATAATTTGGCGCAGTATATGCTTATATAATATTGTGCAGCACAGAACTGCGTTTTGTCATTTACCCCCGTCTTATAGGTAACGATTTGCTGGGGCTCAACCACAAGCACTGAAATTCGGCAGATATTTCAGTAACTCCATAAGGTGATGATATGTCAACAATTACCGGAATTCAGAATACAAGTTACTACCAACCCACCTCGAATGTTGGATCGACATCTCCGACAATAGGCTCGGATGGCGATAATGACGGTAGCGGAGCAAACGGAACCGTTGGCAGATCAGGCCACCATCATCATGGCGTTTTTTCTTCCGCAATCATGCAAACCCTATCTCAGCTTGAGTCCGGCAGCAGCGCTTCAAGCACAACCGGCTCTTCTAGTACATCAGCGGCAAGTACTAGCGCATCTTCCGGCGTAACCTCTCAACAACAAGCGTTAAGTACATTTATGCAGGATTTGTTTGCAACATTAGGCGGGCAAAATGGGCAATCACCTTCTACCTCTGGAACTTCGCAAGGTACCGTAGCCAGTGATAGTGTTGGTACGAATAGCGTTTCAAGTTACGGTACACAAGGCGGCTTGGGTAAGTTAGTGAGTGAACTTCAAAGTCTAGCCCAGCAGATGTCATTTTCAGGGACAACTAGCGGACAATCAACTTCGAATACCTCTACATTGCAATCCGATTTTCAAAACCTGGTTTCTTCAACGGGAGGCTCATCAGCTAATATGCCGTCTCTAGACAGTTTTTTACAGGATTTGGCGCAAAATTTGCGAAATGGAAATTCAACGGGAAATATAGTAAATACCAAGGCATAATTTTTTGCATTTCAACATTTGGCTTATTGTTTTGCTAGATTTTAAAAACTACTCATGGAATTGAAGCGTTTTTGATCTCTAAATGGGGAAGTGATCGAAGAATTATTCGGTCAATTCAATCATGTTCCCGGTAATGTTTCTAAAAAAGGGGGAGGCAAGTAACGGTAAGACTATAAGCCTAACTCAAACAACCATTTGAATGAAACATAAAAAGTAAAAAAGATGACCCCGCTGTAGAATAAAATTTGCACTGGTTTGCTTAAAACATGGTGCAAAAAGCCTTTATTTTTGCCTTGTTGTTTTAATTGCAGATATAGTGCGCGCTGGTTTATAGTACGCTGTCGCTGATATTCATCAAACAATGGCCTGATTTTTTCCAGATCTTCATCTCTATACAGCCAAATGGCCGGCATCGAAATTCCCCAGTTGCCAGCCGAAGTCTCATAAAATTCGATATCGTTAGCGATTAGCAATTCCCGAACATCGTTAGCCTCATCGTTCGGGACGTCGCGTAAAGGAAAAAACAGAATTGGCATGGTAAATCAATGTTTGGTTACAATGCTAAATTATAAAACAGAACTAGTGCCTTCGTATCCGGAGTTGGGATTTAGTTAGAAAAATGAAACAAGAACAGCAAATCCCTTCATCAATCCTGCCGGTAACTATTTTGTTGCTGGAAGACAAAATATCACCAAACAATGAGCTGCTTTATAAATTGCTAAACCAGGGTTTTGCATGCCAGGTAGTAGATACCATAGATGCAGCACGTTACTGTGTTGAATCCGGAATTATTAATTTATTGATCATTACCCAGAATGCCTTTCCGGGAAATGAAATACTCTCCCTCCGGGATTTGGCTGACGATTATCTGCCGGTCCTAGTGATCAGCGACGAGTTGACAGATGAGATACTGGATCGTTATGCAGAGGCAAACATTGAAGCGCTTGTTCCTAGACCTGTCAATTTCCGTTATTTACTTTTAAACATTCGTGCTTCTCTACGTCTTAGGCAGTTTTACAGCCGAGAAACCAAGATGAGGGAACAATTGCTTAAATATTGGCAAAAGGTCGATCTGGAACAGGAATTCGCAGCCAAAATATTTAATAATATTTTGAGAATCCATAATTTGGAAACGGAAGTGGTGAAAGCAGTCATTTCACCTATGTCATTGTTTAATGGCGATCTGCTGCTGGTGTCGAGAACGCCGAAAAACCATTTGCATGTCTTGCTGGGCGATTTTACCGGACATGGTTTGTCCGCATCAATTGCGGCAACACCAACCGCTGAAATTTTTTCAGGAATGACGCGTAAAGGTTTTGCAACTATAGAAATCGTTGCCGAGATAAACCGAAAATTACACAAAATGTTGCCTGTCAATATATTCCTTGCTGCATCTGTTGTGGCTCTGATGCCCGAGTCAAAGACCATGAGCATCATCACTTGCGGTTTGCCGGAACATTTTCTGGTCAATCATGACGTCCAAACGTGTAAAATAATTCAATCTTTAAATATACCATTAGGCATTCAGGCGGATTTCGAGATTGAAGAGCAAGTTTTTAACGTTAGTGGCGGCGAATGTTTGTATCTGCTTACCGACGGTATTTTTGAGGCCGAAAATAGTCGCGGTGAATCCTTTGGCAAGCAACGCATTATTGATGCGATTTGCAAAAGCCCTGTTGAGGATATTGAAATTCTTCAGACTAGCCTGACTCAGCATTGCACGGGATTAAATCAAAAGGACGATTTTGCTATCGTCAAATTAATTTGCGATGTCGAGAACGTACCGTGGCGCGACACTGGCAGTGAACAGCCGAAACGACAGGTCAAAGCCTTAACCTGGAAAACCATGATGGAATTTGATATCAATACCTTACGTGTGCTTAACCCGGTACCGATGATGGTAAATGTTTTGATGGAAATCCAGGGCTTACAGGATCACCGTCAGGCTATTTTTATGATCGCCAGTGAATTATTTGCCAATGCCCTGGATCATGGATTACTCAAGTTGGATTCCGGTATCAAGTCGAATCCGGAAGGATTCATGCAGTTTTACCTGCTAAAAGATCAGCGGCTGGAATCCTGCCGGGAAGGTCATATATGTTTTAATTTTGCCCATACACCGACTGAACAAGGTGGACGGCTAATCATCAATGTTCAGGATAGTGGAGAAGGGTTTGACTGGCGCAACTTTTCACAAAATACGTTCGACAACAACGTCAACTATTCCGGACGCGGGGTTAAGTTAGTGGAATCGATCTGTTCCAGCCTTGAGTTTAAAGGTAAAGGTAATCTGGTAACGGCTGTTTACGATTGGAAGAAATAAGACCGAAACATACGATAATTAGTATGAGCCAAGCCCGAGTGTCAGGCGCGAAAAGCCTTTAACCAAAGCCAAGCATCGTAGGATAAACAATGCATGCCATCTGGCCGTTCCCCTGTAAAAAGGTTATTTGTTGCCAAAAGCCGAAAGGTATGAAGCAGCGCATTCATTACAGGAGTGCTGATGCCGGAAGGAGCATCATCCGCGATTTGATGCGCTTAGCTGATGCTCAGCATATCATCCTACTGAACTAATCAGGTGCCGTTTTAACTAAAAGCTCAGATAAATTGGGTGAAGGAAGTTTCAAGATTGGCAAACGCTGCAAAAATAGCTGCTACGCTGGCCGATTCTGATGAGTTTGATCGGAGTGGAGCATCTTGGACAAGGCTGATTTTCACGTCCATAGACCTTTAAAGATTGCTGGAAATAACCGGGTTTACCTTGCGGATTTGTGAAGTCGCGTAAAGTGGTACCACCTTTAAGTATGGCTTGTTGCAGCACGTTCTTTACCGATTCTGCCAATCGCCGGTATTCCTGCAAACTCATTTTCCCAGCCGGGCGGCTCGGTTGTATACCTGCCAAAAACAAAGATTCATTGGCATATATATTACCTACACCCACTACAATATGGCTGTCCATCAACCAGCACTTTACCGGCAAACTGCGATTTCCGGCACGTTCCAGAAGATAATCGCCGTTAAAAGCTTCCGATAATGGCTCAGGGCCAAGTTTAAGCAGCAAGGGGTGGAGATTAACCTGGTCGGAACTCCACAACACCGCACCGAATTTTCTTTGATCATTAAGGCGTAGAATGGTACCGTTAACAAAAACAAAATCGATATGATCATGTTTGCCGGGCATCTGTTGCTGAGTGGAAATACGCAGATTGCCGGACATGCCAAGATGCAGGATCAAGGTGCCCTGCGCAGTTGCCAGCAACAGATATTTACCTCGGCGTTTAACGCTCTCCAACTGCAAACCGGGCAGTATTGTTGTCAGCAAATCGGGGATCGGCCAGCGCAACTGCTTTTGACGGATGATAACCGCTTTAAAGGTTTTTCCTTCGATATGTGGCGCAATCCCGCTCCGGCAGGTTTCGACCTCGGGTAATTCAGGCATATATAATCAGATTTGAGTTAGCAAATAACGAGCTTCTTCCTGTAGTTTTTTACGATACAACAATAACTTCCAGCGACTGCCGCCGCATTGCTGCCATAATAGCGCTGCACGTATACCGGCCAGTAATAATGTTCGTATTTTATTCACGGTATTTTGAGAACCCAAATATTGTTGGTCGCCAAGTACCATGATACGCGGCGGTATGGTACTAATGGAACTCTGATAGAGGTCGGCAAGATTGGCCTGGACATTTGCATGCAACACCCCATATTGCTCTGCCTGAACCTGGGCTTTGGCAATGCCGATCTGGATGGCTTGCAGCATGTCCGTTCGCTTGGCCAACTGCTTTTGCAGATAAACCAATTGTGCGGCATAACGCGTTTGTTCCGGGCTATTAAGAGCTTTGCCGCCAAGTTGTTGAAGTAGTTGTTCCAATCCGAATTGAATGCCGCGTAAACCGCCGTATACATCCGGAACACTGCCTGAATCGATTTTCAAAATACTGGCTATGCTGGATTCCAGCGCGACGGAATCCGTTTTGCCGGTCGTTGCAAGTTGGTGCACCAAGCCACAGGCTTGGGCAATGCCCGCCAGCGCTATGGTTTGGTTGGTAATTGTTTTTATAGACATAGTATAAGTTGCGGTGGCTCTTTATTCTGGATTTACAGGATTGCCGGAATTGATCCATGACTGTATGCCGTTTTTCAAGTGATAAACTTTAGTCATACCGTGCTTTATCAAAAATTCTCCTACTTTCGATTTGAGTTGCATGCAGGTTCCAAAGGATTATTTAAGGCTGGCGAGTACGTTTCTCGCCCAGTTAATGCTGTCAAGGTAAATTGCAGCGAGGCGTTGCGGTTCGATATTCTGAAAGGAGGTAGATGATAACTCCCAGCGTTCATAGCTAATGGCATATTTTAACGTTTCACCGGCAGTGCCGGAATAAGTTAATATCGCTTCTGCAATCGCCTTGGTCAAAGGCAGTTGATCCAATACTTTATCAATAGGCATATCCAGAATCATATCCAGACAGGATAGCATGCCCACTAAAAAGAATCGGTCTTTATCTTCGCCGAGTTCGGCAGCCAACAATTCGCACATTTTGGCGCGAATCAAAGCAATTTGCAGTATAGCAACGGGTTTGTCGGATAACGACGATAACATCAGAATATTGATCCAACGTTTCATTTCCGTCAATCCCAGAAATGAAATGGCTTGTTGAATTGACTGAATTTTTGTAGGGAATGAGAAGAACGACGAATTGATATAATGCAGAAGTTTGTAGCTTAAGCCGACATCCCTGCCTATAATTTTGCTAATATCTTCAAAGCTGACATCGGATTTATTGACTGCAGCAATTAATTGAATCGCCGAAGTTTGATTAACCCCCATCCTTTTGCCTTCGACGATATTGGGTTTGCTGAAAAAGAAGCCTTGAAATAACTCGCATCCCCAGCTTTTCAGCATTTCGAATTCATGATGCGTTTCAACTTTTTCGGCCAGTAATT
This sequence comes from uncultured Pseudomonadota bacterium, assembly GCA_963765965.1. Taxonomy (GTDB): domain Bacteria; phylum Pseudomonadota; class Gammaproteobacteria; order Methylococcales; family Methylomonadaceae; genus Methylomonas. The sequence continues at coordinate 40,651 of CAVXZR010000057.1, read as the reverse complement.
TCAGTTTGTATGGCTTTAATTGATTAATCAGGCGCCGGGTGTCTTCCAGACTGCCTGACATGATATCCAATTTGATAATGTCAACAAATTCCAGCAAGGGACGCCATTGTTCGGTCAGGGCAAAATCGTCCAGGGCTATGGTGTAACCAGTTTGGGATAGTTCCCTGAGACTATTGATGATACGCAAATCGACGACCACGGTTTCCAAGACTTCAATGACAATACGCTCTTTAGGCAGATTCAGCGGGGTTTTTTCTAAAATATTTTGAGTAGTAAAATTGATAAATGCTTTATGCGGACCCACAATTTCATTTAAGCCAATTTCCAAAATGGTGTCGGTGATGACTTGATTGGTGGCATTGGTTGCGCCATCGCTTGCCGATAAGTCAAAGTTTTTCCCCCTAAACAAGATTTCATAAGCAAAGGTATTAAGTTTGCGATCCAAAATTTGTTGGCGACCGATAAGAAAGTCTGTCATTTAGTTTACGAAGCTATCAGCATTGAATTATGATGGAAATTTATTGCAGCTTTGTCTCTGATAAAAAATCGCCAGCCGTTTCGGTCAAGGGTAAAACCGTGACTTTTGCTTGGGGTATGAGGGCTTTCAGCATTTTTAATGTCGTTATGGACCATGCAACGGTTTCTATAGGGCTTTTTATATCACGATCAGCGAATCGGGTCGATTTTACTCACGGCAACTGCCGTTATTCAACCATAATTCTTGTTAGGAGGAACATTATGTCCGAAACTGTATCATTAACGGTAACAGGTATGAAATGCGGAGGTTGTGAAAACAACCTAATTGCTAAATTGTCGGCTGTGGACGGTATAATTTCCGTCAAGGCTTCGCACCAGAATAAACGTGTAGATGTGGAATATGAGAGCTCGAAAATCGATCTTGATGAAATTGAAGATACCATCGTTGAGGCTGGCTTTTCTGTCGAGTGATTTCCTGTTATTTAAACTTTCGGCAATCATAGCAGTGATGGGTCCGGGAAAGCAGGCTTATCGTCTGTGGATTTAGGTTTGAGCGTGTAAAGCAACTAATATCGGGAGATGCTATGAGTGCAGATCAAACAAGCAATCAGCAGCCGGAAATTCGCTTGTCGATTCTCGGTATGAGTTGTGCCGGTTGTATAGCCGCGGTGGATACCGCATTGAGATCGGTTGACGGAGTCACTGAAGTCAAGGTCAATTTTGCCGATCATTCCGCCACTGTTTCAGGTTTAGGCGATCCGGAGCTAATGAAACAGGCTTTGAAAACGGCAGGTTACGATGCAGCTGTCATGGAAGGATTTGAAGACCCCGCTGAAGAGGATCAACAGGAAAAAAAGCGCTACCGCGAGTTGATGAAGAAAGCAACCGTTGCCGGTCTTTTAGGTTTCCCCCTGATGATTGGCGGCCATTTCGACTGGTTTCCTGCAATGGGAACACCTGCCGGAACCGCTTTCTGGACGAAAGCGGCTTTATTAACACTGGCTGTAATGTTTTATTCAGGCGGACATTTTTTTACTAACGCCTATAAATTGTTACGCGTCAAACAAGCCAATATGGATACGCTGATCGCGCTGGGCACCGGATCGGCTTGGCTATATTCCTGTGTGGTCATCGATTTTTCCGGGCAACTGCCATCTCTGTCTGCGCACGCCTATTTTGAGGCTTCTGCGATTATTATAGCCTTTATCAATCTTGGAAATGCCCTGGAAACTCGCGCCCGAGGTAAAACATCCAGTGCAATACGCGCCTTAATCGGTCTACAACCGCGCACTGCCCGTGTGGTCCGAGATAGCCAGGATATTGACATCGACATTGATCAGGTCGGCCTGGGTGAAACCCTGCGGGTCAGGCCCGGCGAAAAAATTGCCGTCAACGGTGTCGTGTTGGAAGGTCATTCCAGTGTCGATGAGTCCATGCTGACCGGTGAAGCGATGCCGGTGGAGAAAAAAACCGGTGCGGCGGTGGCTGCCGGAACGATCAATCTGCAAGGCAGCTTTCTATTTACCGCCACACGCATCGGTCGCGATACTGCATTGGCGCAAATCATTCATAGCGTACGTCAGGCCCAAAACGCCAAACCGGCAATCGCCCGGCTTGCGGATAAGATTTCCGGCATCTTTGTTCCGGTCGTCGTCGCAATTTCTGTTTTTACATTTCTAGTGTGGCTGATATTCGGGCCAAGCCCGTCATTAGGTTATGCGTTTGTAACATCAATGACAGTTCTGGTTATTGCCTGCCCCTGCGCATTGGGATTGGCTACGCCGATTTCGGTCATGGTCGCCGTTGGACGGGCAGCGCAAATGGGAATCCTGATACGAAAAGGCGAAGCGTTGCAAACCGCAGGGAAGTTGACTTGCTTGATTCTGGACAAAACAGGTACGGTGACATCCGGAAAGCCCGGGCTTGCAGGCGTAATCGCCTTTGAAACTTATACAGAAGACGAGGTATTGCGGAAAGCTGCCAGTCTTGAGTCCGGCTCCGAACATCCGTTGGCAGGGGCGATACTCGCGGCGGCTGTATCCAAACAGCTTAAGCTGGATAAGGTCAGAAAATTTCAGGCTTTAGCCGGTCAGGGTATATCAGGACGGATAGCCGATAGGCAATACCTGTTTGGTAATGAAGCCTTAATGTCGGCTCATGGTATAGATACCGGCCAATACAGCCAAAAACTGGTGGAATTGTCTACTCAAGGACAAACCCCGATGCTGCTGGCAGTCGATCGGATTGTTATAGGAATTGTCGCCGTTGCCGATCCGATTAAACTTGATTCGGCATTGGCTATTCGGCATTTGCATGAACAAGGTATTCGGGTATTGATGGTAACAGGCGATAACCTGATTACCGCGCAGGCAATTGCTGCCCAAGCCGGAATCGGCGAAATTCGTGCACAGGTATTGCCGCAGGATAAGGCACTGGTTGTCAAGGAACTGCAATCTCAGGGCGAAATTGTCGGCATGGTTGGCGATGGCATCAATGATGCGCCTGCCTTGGCGCAAGCCGATGTCGGTTTTGCCATCGGTACCGGAACCGATGTGGCCATTGAAAGTGCCGATATTGTCATTCTGCAAGGCTCGCTGTTGAAAGTACCGGAAGCCATGAAACTGTCGAAGCTGACGGTCAGGAATATCAAGCAGAACCTGCTGGGTGCTTTTTTTTACAATACCATCGGTATTCCGGTGGCGGCGGGTATGCTTTATCCTCTGTTTGGTATATTGCTTAATCCGATGATAGCAGGGGCTGCAATGGCCATGTCTTCGGTTACGGTAGTCAGTAATGCTAACCGCTTGCGCTGGATAAAACTTGATCAAGATACGACGACCTAACATCTGGCTAATTAACATTTTAACAACATGACTTGAAGAGAAATCCAGGAAGTCTGCGGAGTCAATCAATTGTTTTTATGAGTTTGCCGCGAGCCAATCAATTGGTCTTTTAAGCAATTGCCGGAAACACGTTATAATAATTTTTTTAACCAGACCAAGAGGATCAAAAAAATGGCCGATAATTTAATAGCCCCATCCATTCTCTCCGCTGATTTTGCTCGTTTGGGCGAAGAAGTGGTGAATGTTTTAAATGCGGGTGCTGACATTGTGCATTTCGATGTCATGGATAATCATTTTGTGCCAAACCTGACAATAGGTCCTCTGGTCTGCGAAGCTCTGCGCAAACATGGAGTAACCGCGCCGATCGATGTGCATCTAATGATAGATCCGGTTGATCGTATCATTCCGGATTTCGCCAAAGCCGGTGCTACTTACATTACCTTTCACCCGGAAGCTTCCGTGCATATCGACCGCACGCTACAACTGATCAGAGACAATGGTTGCAAAGCAGGACTGGTTTTCAATCCCGGTACCCCGCTTCATTATCTTGAACATGTCATGAACAAACTGGACATGATTCTGTTAATGTCGGTCAATCCCGGTTTCGGCGGGCAATCATTCATACCTTCTGCACTGGACAAACTGCGTCAGGTTAGAAAACGTATCGACGAAAGCGGTTTCAATATTCGCCTGGAAATTGACGGTGGTGTAAAAACCGAAAACATCCGCGAAATCAAGGAAGCCGGTGCCGATACCTTCGTTGCAGGTTCGGCGATTTTCAGCAAACCCAACTACAAAAAAGTCATCGACGAAATGCGCGCGGAATTGGCTAAAGCCGAGTAAGCAAATATTTGCCCGGACTCCATCCATGACCCAACAGATCAACGTAGATGTGTTGGGTTAGCGCGATCTAACGTCTTTATCCATTCCAGCCCTACCATATCCTCTAAATTAACCGTTATCGCATTACTGTCTATCCATGCGATTTCGAGCTTAACAAACAGCGCATTTTTTCAGACCCGTCCTACCGGGTACTTCAACCGTCTGCATTGCATACAGGCGGGAACTTTGTATGTCAAAAGTCTACTAACTCGGTAGCCCCAAGATTCCATTGAAATATAGTCTCGCTGAATTCACCCTGCCAATCATTTACTTAACCAAAATTCTTGATCTGTATCAGGTTCTAGAACTTGGTGATAGCTTAAATTATGTCTGGTGATTTGAGTTAATACCAAAATATCGTTCACTTTATAACTGTAATGTGATTTTGTGTGCTTATACGCTTTATGCTTTATACAGGCTATAAAAGGAATCGAGTTTAAATGTGGATAGTCTCAAGGAAAAAGCAAACCGCTCCTATAAATGCTTTTTCACCCAAAAAGCCGAAAAGCTGGTCTATCCTACAGATCAAAATAGGGTATCAATCTCATTGGCTTTTATAATTTTTCAAGAAGGTGTTCCATGCAAAATCAGCAAACACTTACCATTGACGGTAATCAGGCGGCGGCTAGCATAGCCCATAAACTCAATGAGGTTATCGCCATTTATCCGATTACGCCTTCCTCGCCAATGGGCGAATGGTCGGATGAGTGGTCGGCGCACGGTCAGGTCAATTTATGGGGAACAGTTCCGCAGGTCATTGAATTACAGAGTGAAGCAGGCGCCGCAGGCACCATACACGGTGCCTTGCAGGCCGGAGCACTGGCAACCACCTTCACCGCCTCGCAAGGTTTGCTGCTGATGTTGCCGAATATGTACAAAATCGCCGGGGAACTGACGGCAACGGTATTTCATATCGCCGCTCGTTCGTTGGCCTGTCAGGGGCTGTCAATTTTCGGCGATCACAGCGATGTTATGTCGGCGCGGATGACCGGCTTCGCTATGTTGTGCTCCAACTCGCCGCAGGAAGTACAGGATTTCGCGCTGATTGCCCATGCCGCCAGCTTGGAAAGCCGTATTCCTTTCATGCATTTTTTCGATGGTTTCCGTACATCGCATGAAGTAGCTAAAATAATGACTGTCGATGACGCGGTGATTAGGGCAATGATAAAAGATGAATGGGTCAATGCTCACCGTCATCGCGCACTGACACCCGACAAACCGGTACTACGCGGCACTGCGCAAAATCCGGATGTGTATTTTCAGGGCCGTGAATCTGTCAATCCATTTTATGCGGCGTTGCCTGCAATCATGCAATCCACCATGGATCGTTTTGGTTTTCTAACCGGCCGTCAATACCGGATATTCGATTATATCGGCTCCGCACAGGCCGAGCGGATTATGATCTTGATGGGTTCCGGTGCTGAAACTGCCGCAGAAACCGTAGATTATCTCAATCGTCAAGGTGAGGATATCGGTTTGCTGAAAGTGCGATTATATCGGCCGTTCGATGCCGACAGCCTGATTGCGGCCTTACCGGCCAGCAGCCGAAAAATTGCGGTGCTGGATAGAACCAAAGAACCCGGTTCCGACGGCGAACCCTTATATAAAGACGTGCTGACCGCGCTAGTACAAGATTACGCTAGCGGCAGCGGCAAATTTTCGACTTTGCCGAAAGTCGCCGGTGGCCGTTACGGTTTATCCTCCAAAGAATTTACGCCCGGCATGGTCAAGGCGGTTTTCGACGCACTGAAACAAGAATATCCGCAAAATCAGTTTACTATCGGCATTCTGGATGATATCAGCCATAGCAGTCTGTCCTGGGCTCCCGATTTCCGTACCGACGCTCAAGCCGAAACATTTCAGGCCATGTTTTACGGTCTCGGCAGCGACGGCACAGTAAGCGCCAATAAAAATACCATCAAAATAATCGGCGAAGAAACCGGTTTGTATGCGCAGGGTTATTTCGTCTATGACTCGAAAAAATCGGGCGCGATTACCGTCTCCCATCTCCGATTCGGCCCCAAACCGATATTATCGACTTATCTGATCGCCGAAAACGACGCCAATTTCATCGGCTGCCATCAAAGCATTTTTCTGGAACGCTATGACATGCTGGCCGCAGCCGCCGACAATGCAGTTTTTTTGTTGAATTCGCAAGAACCGGTCGAGCAAGTTTGGGATACCCTACCCTTACTCGCCCAGCAACAAATGATTGCCAAAAATATCCGTTTCTACGTGATAGACGCTTATGCCGTTGCCACAAAAAGCGGGATGGGTAAACGCATCAATACTGTCATGCAGACCTGTTTCTTCGCCATTTCCGGGGTATTGCCGCAACAACAAGCGATTGATGCCATCAAACATGCCGTCGAGAAAACTTACAGTAAAAAAGGTCAACGTATCGTCGAACTAAACTTTAAAGCTATTGATGAAACACTGACCGGCCTGCATCAAATTCCGTTGCCGGCAAAAACCAGCAGCCAGTTCAATATCATCTCGCATATAAGCGCTACCGCACCGGAATTTATTAGACAAATTACCGGCGAGATTATTGCCGGTCGCGGCGATTTATTGCCAGTCAGCGCCATGCCGGCTGACGGCACTTTTCCAACCGGCACAGCCGCTTATGAGAAGCGCAATCTGGCCTTGGAAATCCCGGTCTGGGAAACCGATTTGTGTACTCAGTGCGGAAAATGCCCGATGGTTTGTCCACACGCGGCGATCCGGAGCAAAATCTACACAACCGACCGGCTGGAAAACGCCCCGGAAAATTTCAAACACGCCCCTATGCTAGGTAAGGACTTCCCTGCCGGTTTGTCTATCAGCTATCAGGTGACACCGGAAGACTGTACCGGCTGCGGTCTTTGCGTCGATATCTGTCCAATTCGCGATAAGTCCAACGCCAGCCGTAAAGCGTTGAACATGCAGCCGCAGCCGCCGCTCCGCGAAACGGAAACCAAAAATTGGGATTATTTTCTATCACTGCCGGAATATGACCGGCGTTTGCTCAAAACCAATACCATCAAAGGTTCTATGGTGTTGCAACCCTTATTCGAGTTCTCGGGCGCCTGCGTCGGCTGCGGCGAAACCCCCTATATCAAACTCGCCTCGCAACTATTCGGCGACCGGATGATAGTCGCCAATGCCACCGGCTGCTCATCGATTTACGGCGGAAATTTACCGACCACACCCTGGACTAAAAACACCGATGGCCGTGGTCCGGCCTGGAGCAATTCCCTGTTCGAAGATAATGCCGAATTCGGACTGGGTATGCGCGTCGCCATCGACAAGCATGCCGAACAGGCTAAAGAGCTATTATTGCAACTGTATGAACAATTAGGAAATGCATTGATCGATGCGATACTGAATGCCGATCAATCCGATGAAGCAGGCATCTATGAACAGCGCGAACGCATCACTCAACTGAAACAACGCCTGCGAAGCTTAGCCGAACCCGCTACGCAAAGCCTGTTGCCTTTAGCCGATTATTTATGCAAAAAAAGCGTTTGGATCATAGGCGGCGACGGCTGGGCGTATGACATCGGTTATGGCGGTGTCGATCATGTTTTAGCCAGTGGCCGTAACGTCAATATTTTAGTGCTGGATACTGAAGTTTATTCCAACACCGGCGGACAAACGTCTAAATCGACACCTTTAGGAGCCGTAGCAAAATTTGCCGCCGGCGGCAAAGCCACCCCTAAAAAAGATTTGGCATTGCTGGCCATGGATTACGGCAATGTTTATGTTGCACATGTCGCCTATGCAGGAAAAGACACGCAAACCCTCAGCGCCTTTTTAGAAGCCGAAGCACACGACGGCCCCTCTATTATCATTGCCTATTCGCCATGCATTGCGCATGGCGTCGATCTTTCCAACAATCACCGCCAGCAGAATCTGGCAGTGAAAAGCGGACACTGGCCGCTGTTCCGTTTCGATCCGGCTAAAATCGCCCAAGGCAAGAATCCGATGCATCTCGATTCCGCCGAACCGTCCATTCCTTACCGCGATTTTGTGATGACTGAAACCCGCTTCAGCATGCTCTGGCAAACCAACCCGGAAGCCGCAGAAAGCTTTCTGCAACAAGCGCAACAGGATGTCAAAAACCGTTACCGCTATTATAAACAGCTATCTGAGCTGGAGTGGACAGAAGCAACCAGCATTTCGGCCAGCAAAGCCCAGCTCATCAACGACACTGCCAAGGAGACCCAACATGGTTGATTTAACTACTGAGTATCTTGGACTAAAACTGGCCAATCCTTTAGTGCCGTCCGCCTCGCCGCTAAGTAAAAACCTGGATACCGCACTAAAACTGGAAGATGCAGGCGCATCGGCACTCGTGATGTACTCGCTGTTTGAAGAAAAAATTGAAGCCGAACAGCAGCAGATGGACCGTTTTTTTTATGCTCAATCGCTGGGACATGGCGAAGCAGACTCATTCCATCCGCTACCCGACAGCATTAAGACTTATCAGGATCAGTATTTGGAGAATCTGCACAGATTGAAAAACTGTTTGTCAATACCGGTCATCGCCAGCCTGAACGGCACTTCCTTAGGCGGCTGGATAGAATACGGGCAGGCCTTGCAACAAGCCGGTGCCGATGCGTTGGAATTGAACATCTATCATCTGGCCGCCAATGTCGAAGAGAGTAGCGAAACGGTTGAAAACCGTTATCTGGATATACTGCGAGAATTAAAGAGCCGGGTTAGCATACCTCTTACCCTAAAACTTTCGCCGCAATTTAGTTCGCCGATTAATTTTATCCAACGCCTGGAAGCGGCCGGTGCAAACGGTATCGCCTTGTTTAACCGATTTTATCAGCCGGATATCGATCTGGAAACACTTGAGGTGGTACCTAAACTGGAATTGTCAACTTCCGCAGAAGCCTTATTACGCATACGCTGGACAGCATTGCTATATAGCCGGGTAAATATGTCGATAGCCGTTACCGGCGGCTTCCATGAAACCGCCGAAGTATTGAAAGCCTTGTTGGCCGGTGCCGATATCGTACATTTATGCAGCACTTTACTGTTACACGGCCCTGACCGCTTAACCGATATTCTGGATGATCTGGTACATTGGCTCACCATCCGCGAATATGCGTCTATCCGGCAATTAAAAGGCAGCGTCAGCCAGCAGCACGCCATCAATCCCGGCGATTATGAACGCGCCAATTATGTACAGGTCCTGGATAGTTATTCTCATGCCAGTGGAGTGCTGTGGTAGCGAAATGAAACTTGATGATTGGGTTGTGCGTTTGCCGCAACCCAACTTTTAAGGCAATTGTTGTCAACATCGGTTAAGTTACTTGGAATTAATATAATTCCTCATAACCATCCAGCCCGCTTTAATCGCCAATAAAGTAACAGGCTACAGATCAGCACGAGCCCGACCACTACCGGATAGCTATAACGCCATTCAAGTTCCGGCATGTACTTGAAATTCATGCCGAACCAACTGAAAACCATGGTCGGAATCGCCAAAATGGCACCCCAGCCGGCCAGGCCTTTAACCACTTCGTTCTGCCTGACGGTTTCAAAAGATAAATGCACCTGCATCGCCGCTATCAGCATTTCACGGGTGGCATCAATGGCTTGATCGATGCGTTTGATGTGATCGGCTATATCGCGAAAATAGACCCGAACGTCCTTGCTGATCACGGGATCGTGAAAACGCATTAATTCATTGCAAATATCGATTAAAGGCGAAATGGCAGCGTGCAGCCGTAAAAGTTCGCGCTTCAGTTCGTAAAGTCCTTCCAAAGTCTGACGACTGGGGCGCTGCTGAAAAATAGCCTGCTCTAAAGCGTCAAAACGTGACTGCAAACCCTCGACAGCCGGCATATAGTTATCGACGATAAAATCCATGATTGAATACAAAGCAAAGCTGGGGCCTTTGCCTAGTTGAGAAGGCATGGCTTCACAACGCTTTCTGACTTTGTTTAGGCTCATTGACGAACCATGCCGTACTGTCACTAAAAATCGTCGGCCGACAAAAATATGGGTTTCGCCGAAATCTACCCTATCCCCACCCAAAATAACCGTATGCAGCACCAAAAACAGCGAATCGCCATACTCCTCGATTTTCGGGCGTTGATGCGCCGAGCGAGCATCTTCAACCGCCAATTCATGCAATCCGAATTCTTCCTGGATTTTAGACAGCAGTACGCTGTCCGCCTCACGCAAGCCAAGCCAAACGAAAGTATCTTCAAGCTTAAGCGTTTCGCTGATATCTTCTATGGTCAGATCACCCATCGGTATGCCCTTTTTATAGGCCACACATTTCATGATCATGCTGTCGTCGAAAGGCTGTTGACTCAAAGACTTATTCCTGCGGTTTTTTAAAATGATTTTTTAGCATTTAATATCTATTTACGTCAAGACTCTGCATCAGCCGGGGGTATAGGCGTAATTAACACCTTATCAATCCGAATGCCGTCAATATCCACTACTTCGAAATACCAGTCAGCATAGGCAAAATTATCGGCAACCCGTGGAATTTTTTCCAATTGAAACAAAATAAAACCACCCACGGTGTTGTAGGCATTATTGGTTTCGCCGGGCAGATATCCGTTCATTCCGATAACCGTTTTCAGCCGTTTGATCGACAGGCCGCCATCCACCAACCATGAGCCATCTTCGCGTTGCACGACATCCGGATCGAGCGACGATGCTACCGTCGGTAATTCACCGACAATGGCGGCAAGCACATCGCTAAGCGTTACCAGACCTTCCGTATCGCCGTACTCATTAACGATCACGGCAAAGTCGTCGCGGACTTCCCGAAAAAACTCCAGCAGATGTGCCAGCGTCATGGAGTCCGGCACATATAGGGTGGGGCGTAAAGTGTTGACAATATCGAATGCTTCACCGCTCATCACGGTTTTTAACAAATCGCTACGATGCAGAATGCCCAGCACATTTTCCAAACCGTTCCGGCAGATTAGCGCTCTAGCATACTGGCATTCGGCAATTTTACTTCGCACCTCGTTATCATCTTCTTCCGCTAAATCGATGAAAAAAATATCCTTCCGCGGTGTCATAATGGCGCCGACACGCTGCTCGTCCAATCTCAGTATATTCGCAACCAGCGTTCCTTCGCTGGCATGGAATACCCCGGCTTCCGAACCAAGTTCCATCAACAGTTTGATTTCTTCATTAGTAACCGTCGATTGCGGCGTGCGATTTGCCCGCATCATACGCAACAGCAAATTACTGGAAGAGGACAGCAGCCAAACCAAAGGGCTGGCAACAGTGGCCACACCGTTCATGGGGCGGGCAACAATCAAGGCAACGCGTTCCGGGTTCAGCAAAGCCAAGCGTTTGGGGACTAATTCGCCAACCACGACCGAAAAGTAGGTAATCAAAATCACGGTGATTATCCGTGCCAACATTTCAGCGTGAGAAGCGATCAATGGAAACTGTAGCAAATATTTATGGATCGGCATAACCAATGCATCTTCACCCAATACACCGTTCATAATCGCCACGACAGTGATGCCCACCTGAACGGTGGATAAAAAACGGTTCGGTTCCTGATGCAATTTCAAAGCGGATTTTGCACCGGCCCTTTTTTCGTCAACCAGTTTTTGTAAACGTGCTTTTCCTGAAGAAACCAGTGACATTTCCGACATGGCGAAAATGCCGTTGATAAAAATCAAAATGATAATAAGCCCAATGTCCATTGGTATCAGCCGCCTCTTACCGTTGCCGGAGCGACTTTGGTGTTATAGGAAGCAATATGTTACCACTGGGTACGGATCATCACGAAACGGACACGGAAAATTAGAAATCATCGGTTAAAAACGGGAATGCTTTCATAACCTCAGATGATGTGACTCCCTGACACAAAAACTAACTGTGCGAGGAGTGCCATAACCATGTTTTCAACTGAATTCTAAGTGAAAAAAACACTTAGCCAATCCTGCAATAATTTCCAGCAAAGATCAACCGCTTCCATATCTGGATTTTAGCTTACCGGATTTTGGCTTACTTACCGTATGCTTTGTTCTAAAAGCTTGCGTTTTTACCGGCTGATCACGCCCCTCAGAAAGGGATTCTTTCGGTTAAAAAGTGGGTACCAGATGTTGCTTGCCGTTACCGATCAGATCGGCGCGGCCCATTTCTTTCAGCGCCTCGCGCAACAGCGGCCAGTTTTTCGGATCATGATACCGTAAAAAAGCCTTGTGCAACCGTCGTTGCTTGATACCTTTCGGGATGGCGATATCCGGGCTTTTCCGGCTAAGTTTATGGAGGGTGTCCTTGCCGGAATGATACATGGCCGTAGCAATCGACATCGGCGAAGGGAGAAAAGCTTGCACCTGATCGGCACGAAAACCGTTACGCTTTAACCATAAGGCCAGATTCAGCATATCCCGGTCTTCCGTGCCGGGATGAGCGGCAATGAAATAAGGGATCAGATACTGTTCCTTGCCTGCCTGTTTGGAATATTTGTCAAACATCTCCTTAAAACGCTCATAGCTGCCCATGCCGGGCTTCATCATCTTCGACAACGGTCCTTGCTCGGTATGTTCCGGGGCGATTTTCAAATAGCCGCCGACATGGTGAGTCACCAGTTCCTTGACATATTCCGGGGTTTCGACCGCGATATCGTAGCGCAGGCCGGAAGCGATAAAAATTTTCTTGATACCGGGAATTTGCCGGGCGCGCCTGTAGAGCTTGATCAAGGGGGTTTGATCGGTATTCAGATTCCCGCAAATGCCAGGATAAACACAGGATGGCTTGCGGCAGGAAGCTTCGATTTCAGGATCTTTACAGGCCAGTCGCCACATATTGGCGGTCGGTCCGCCCAAGTCGGAAATATGGCCAGTAAAGTTCGGCGAAGTGTCGCGGATGGCTTCGATTTCGCGAATGATCGAATCCTCGGAGCGATTCTGGATAATACGGCCTTCATGTTCGGTAATCGAGCAAAAACTGCAACCGCCGAAACAACCACGCATAATCAGCACAGAATGCTGAATCATTTCAAACGCCGGAATGTTGGCATGGCCATATTGTTTATGCGGCAAACGAGAATAAGGCAGGTCGAAAACACCGTCCATCTCTATAGTGGTCAGCGGCAGAGGCGGGGGATTGATCCAGACTTCCCTATTGCCATGCCGCTGTATCAGAGCCCGGGCATTGCCGGGATTGGTTTCACCGTGCATCACGCGGGATGCATGCGCATAAACAACCGGGTCTGCACTGACTGCCTCGTAATCCGGCAGACGAATCACGGTTTGTGCACGCTGCCGATTAGCAATCGGCTTAAAGCTGATAAGTTGTTCATTATCGCTTACAGCCGGCTTGCTATCGCAAGCCGGCTGTTCCTGATAGGGGTTTTGATGCACAATCACCGCGCCAAGCCTATCGATATCGGAGGAATCCTTTTCAACCCAGCCCAATGGTATTTGTTTGACGAAATGCACAGTGCCGCGTATCCCTTTCAGGTCGGCAATACTTTCGCCTTTGGCGAGACGATGGGCAATTTCGACGATCTGCCGCTCGGCATTACCGTACACTAATAAATCGGCTTTGGAATCCAGCAGAATCGATTTCCGCACCTTGTCAGACCAGTAATCGTAGTGCGCGATGCGCCGTAAACTGGCCTCAATGCCGCCTATGATAACCGGCACATTTTTATAGGCCTCCCGGCAGCGATGCGCATAGACATTCACCGCCCGGTCCGGTCGCTTTCCGGCAGCACCGTTAGGCGTGTAAGCATCGTTAGAGCGGATTTTTTTGTCGGAGGTATAGCGGTTGACCATAGAATCCATATTGCCGCCGGTCACGCCGAAAAATAAATTGGGCTGCCCAAGTTTCTTGAAATCGCCGGCACTCTGCCATTCCGGTTGCGAGATGATGCCAACCCTGAAGCCCTGCGCTTCCAGCACCCGGCCTATCACCGCCATACCGAAACTCGGATGGTCAACATAGGCATCGCCGGTTACCAAAATAATATCGCAAGAATCCCAACCCAATTCATGCATTTCCGCCATGCTCATCGGCAGTTCCGGCGCCGGACCGAAACGTTGAGCCCAGTATTTTTTGTAACCGAATATATCGGCTGCCTTGAAATTCATGTTTTGATTACCCGGTTAAGAACCTTGGCGTTATTGCGTTTAAAGTCCTGAACGAATGCCGGAAACTCCAACTGGTAACGCAGTTCCAGAATTCTGGCCTTGTCGATGAGTTCTTTCATGCTGGCTTTTGGCATCAATTCGCCAAAAGCGAAACAAATGATATTGCCGCGACCGCGTACCGGCAAAAACAACAGACGCTGCTCGAATATGCGGCCCAGGTTCCAGGTTACTTGCTGAAACATATTTCTATCGGTGCCCCATAAATTGATCACCAGAAGACCGTCTCTGGTCAACAAAGTTCGGCAATTATCGAAAAATGATTCGCTACTGACTTCCGGCGCCATGCCGGCATGATCGTAGGCATCGATTAAAATCAGATCATGTTGGTGGCTATTTTCGCGACTGGCCTGACGAACATGCTCGGCGCCGCAACCGATCTTGATTTTCAAGCGGGCATCGAAAGGTAAACCGAAATGGCTGCGCGCTACTTTTAACACGCTACTGCGAAATTCGACGACCTTAAGCCGGCAATCGGCGAACTGGTGTAGCATAAATTTGGCAATAGTACCCCCGCCTAGCCCTATCATTAGCACATTTTGCGGATTATCTTGAAATAACAGGCTTCCCATCATCGCCCGCGCATAAAGAGAATGCAAACGGTTCGGATCAGCCAGCAACATGCTGCTTTGCCGGGCGGACGAACCGAAATGCAAAGCCCTGACGCCTTCTTTTTCAACAATCTCTATGATGCCTTGGTCATCGTGGCTTTGGTGAATAACCAGACCTTCATATTTGTACATGGGGGAACAAAAACCAATAAATCGGAGTATTCTCGCCGAAATAGCCGCGAAAGTCTTGCAAAGAGTGGGTAAATCTATCCAAGCTCGGCCAATAAGCGTTCTATCATGCTATTGGCCTGTCCTAAATAAGAACGTCCGAACAGATTCAGGTGATTAAGAATATGGTAAAGATTGTAAAGCGTTTTTCTGGCCTTGTAGCCGGCATCCAAAGGATATTCGGCTTGATAAGCGGCATAAAAATCCGAACCGAAGCCGCCGAATAGCTCGGTCATGGCAATATCGGCTTCCCTATCGCCATAATAGCAGGCCGGATCGAACATGACCGGATTGCCTTGCCTGTCGGCGGCGGCATTACCACCCCACAAATCGCCGTGTAACAACGAGGCTTGCGGTAGATAATCCATGAAAAAACCGGCAACCCCTTCCAGCAATTTTTCACCCGGCTTTGTAGTATACCGCCATAACCATTCGTAGCGGCAAATTGCAACTGCCTGCCCAGGCGTTCCTGTCGCCAAAACCTCACCCAATCATCATGCCGGGTATTGTATTGCGGCGTAGAGCCTATGGTATTATCGCGCTGCCAGCCAAACCAGGCTTGCTGCTGCTGGTGCAATTGCGCCAATTGTTGGCCGAATCGGCTTAGACTAGGTCCATATAAAGAACTCAGCTCGATATGCTCCAATATCAAATAAGCATGCTGCTGAAACCGTCCAAAGGCGATGACTTCGGGAACCCGCACCGGACCGGTATTTGCGAGAGCCTGCAATCCGGCGGCTTCGGAGGCAAACATATCCTGCAAATCGGCCCGGTTCAGCTTAATGAACCAGCATGTTCCCTCGGCTTGCAGTTTGTACGCCGTATTGATGTCGCCGCCGCCGACACTGGTCAAACGGTGGTTTTCCAGATTCTGCCCGGTTTCCTGCTGAAGATGCCTAATCAGATTCTGCATGACAAAAGCGGTTACTTGCCCCAACTGTCGCGCAGGGTCACCGTACGGTTAAACACCAGCTTTTCCGGGGTACTATCGACGCTATCCAGACAAAAGTAACCGGTACGTTCGAATTGATAGCGAGTATCCAAATTCGCATTTGCCAGCGATGCTTCCACTCGGCAATCGCTTAACACTTGCAAAGAGTCAGGATTCAAACCATCGAGAAAGTTATCCAGGGTATCGGGATTGGCATGGCTGAACAAGCGGTCGTACAAACGCAGTTCGGCCGGCACTGAATGTTGCTCGGACACCCAATGGATCACCCCTTTTACCTTACGGCCTTCCGGATTTTTTCCCAAAGTGGCAGGGTCATAGCTGCAATGCAATTCAATAATATGACCGGCATCGTCTTTGACCGTTTCTTCGCACTTGATCACGTATGAGCCGCGTAACCTGACTTCACCGCCGGGAATCAAGCGCTTAAAGTCTTTGGGCGGATTTTCTTCAAAATCGTCCTGTTCGATCAAAATCACTTTCGAAAACGGCACATCCCGGCTGCCCATCTCGGGTTTTTGCGGATGATTGGCAATTTGGTAAACTTCGGTCTTAGCCTCATCCCAGTTGGTTATCACAACCCGCAACGGCCGCAATACCGCCATGGCGCGTGGCGCGCGTTCGTTAAGATCTTCGCGGATACAGTTTTCCAACACCGCCATTTCGATCCAGGAATCTTTTTTCGTCACGCCGATGCGTTCGCAAAAATCGCGGATGGCCTCCGGCGTAAAACCGGCCCGGCGTAAACCGGAAATGGTCGGCATGCGCGGGTCGTTCCAGCCGCTGACATGTTTTTCCGTGACCAGTTGCAACAATTTACGCTTGCTGACGATGGTGTATTCCAGTTGCAAACGGGCGAATTCGATTTGCTGGGGATGGCAAGGCGTTTGCAACTTATCCAATACCCAATCGTAAAGTGGCCGATGGTCTTCAAACTCCAGCGTGCATATCGAATGGGTAATACCTTCCAGCGCATCGGAAATGCAGTGCGTGTAATCGTACATCGGATACAGACACCAATCGTTGCCTGTACGTTGATGATGAACGCGGCGAATCCGGTATATCGCCGGGTCGCGCATATTGATATTCGGCGAAGCCATATCGATTCTGGCCCGCAACACAAATTGACCATCGGCAAATTCACCGGCCCGCATGCGGGTGAACAAATCCAGATTCTCGGCAATCGAACGATTCCGGTCCCGACTCTCCTTGCCCGGTTCGGTCAAAGTACCGCGATCAAGACGTATTTGTTCCGGGCTGGAACTATCGACATACGCATCGCCCTGTTTGATCAGTTGTATCGCGTAATCGTACAACTGCTCGAAATAATCCGAGGCATGATATTTACCTGCCCATTTGAACCCCAGCCATTGCACATCGCGCTCTATGGCCTCCATATATTCGATGCTTTCTTTTTCCGGATTGGTATCGTCGAAACGTAAATTGCAGGTCCCGTGGTTTTCCGCCGCCAGCGTGAAATTCAGGCATATCGATTTGGCGTGACCGATATGCAGATAGCCGTTTGGCTCCGGCGGAAATCGAGTCGCGACTTTACCGTTGTTTTTGTTGGCCGCCAGATCGGTAGCAATGATGTGACGAATAAAATTCGATTGAACAGGACTATCGGATGCTGACATGGTCATGTAAATGGCTAAAGTTTTTGAAAAGCTTAGGAACTGTTACGCCATTTTAACGACTTTGGCCGGAATTCGTAAAGGTAAGAGCTATTCTTGTCCTGATTAGCAAGATACTTCAGCCAGACGCCATCGGTCTTTAACCGAAAGACAGAGCCGTAGGGCGGATGCCGATAGGCGATCCGCCAAGCCTCGGATAACAACATAGCCGGCAGTTAAGCCAACAAACCATGACAGCCAAACACTGGGAAAGCTTATCGGCTTCGAATGGCGGAACCCTTATCAGGTTCCTCCCTACGTGTTCTACTATGCTGGCTGAAGCATCTTGCTAATCAGGATTCTTGTTGCGAGATAAATCAAGCCGGCGAGTCGAATCAGAAAAAATCGCATTAAATTATTAGCACTCTTCTCCGACGAGTGCTAAAATTTTGCCATCTTAAAATTTTTGTGAATTAAGCGAGGTTATTATGAATACGAACTTGGCTTTACCAATCAACTTATCGGTCGGAACATTTGACTCTTATTTGAGCCTCGTCTCCCAAATGCCTAAATTATCGCCTGAACAAGAACATGAACTGGCGGTGCGTTATAGAGACAACGGAGACATCATTGCCGCCCGCGAACTGGTCATGTCCAATCTGCGCTTTGTGGCGCATGTCGCCAGAGGCTATTCCGGATACGGCTTGCCGCTTGCCGACATCGTCCAGGAAGGCAATATCGGCTTGATGAAAGCCGTCAAACGCTTCGACCCAGACCTGGGCGTGCGCCTGGTCTCGTTTGCAGTCCATTGGATTAAAGCGGAAATCCACGAATACGTCATAAAAAACTGGCGCATCGTTAAAATTGCCACCACCAAAGCTCAACGCAAACTGTTTTTTAATCTGCGGAAATTAAAAAAAGATTTAGTGCATTTGTCGCCGGACGATGCAGAAGCAATTGCCGAAAGCCTGAATGTAGATGTCAAAACCGTTTACGAAATGGAACAGCGCCTGGAAAGCCACGATATCGGACTGGAACCGGGTTCGGATGACAACGGCGAAGATCACAACTTTGCCCCTATCGCCTATCTGGAACAACATGGCGCAGATCCTGCGCTGATGCTGGAAAAAAGCGACTGGGAGGATAACAAGGAAGACAAATTAATGAACGCACTGGCCGAATCTGGACGACAGAAGCCGCGACATTCTGGCAAGCCGCTGGCTAATGGAAGAAAAAGCCACGCTGCACGAATTGGCCGAACGTTACAATGTTTCAGCGGAACGCATCAGACAGCTTGAGCAAAATGCCATGAAAAAGCTTAAAAACGCCGTAATTCTGGAAGCCTAAAAAAAACGTTTTGCAATTCGGTTATTTTGAGTATAATTCGTTTTTCTTTGCCGGGGTGGTGAAACTGGTAGACGCGCCGGATTCAAAATCCGGTTCCTTCAGGAGTGTCGGTTCGATTCCGACCCTCGGTACCAAAGAAAAGATTTAAGAAGTCCAAGAATGTACAGAAACCCGCAAGCTGTCTAGCTTAGCGGGTTTTTTATTGTCCAGAGATGTGCAGTAACATGCTATAGCAGCTTGCATTTTATGCAGTAAGTATTACAGTAACCCAAAAGAAGTACCAAAAACTTACTGCATCTTACTGTTCAATTACTGCAAATTGAGGTGTGCTGATGGCAAAACATATACTTAACGATGTGACCTTACGTAATGCAAAGCCGGAAGCCAAGGACAAACGGTTAATGATGGCGAAGGGCTTTACCTGCTCTCATTAAGCCCAATGGTGCGAAGTGGTGGCGATTTGATTACAGCATTGAAGGTAAGCGTAAAACATTATCGGTTGGCGTATATCCGGCTGTCGGCTTAGCTGATGCCAGAAGCAAAGCAGATGCAGCCCGCAGTAGTGTAGCCAAAGGTAAGGATCCTAGCGACACCCGCAAGCAGGCTCGAGCAGCCAAAATAGAAGCCATAGAAGCTGAAAAGCGTATTGATGCAGGCCTACCACTCATTAACAGCTTCGAGCATGTCGCTACAGAATGGTTTGTGTCAACAGCTCACACTGTTAGAGAAATCACCCAGCAAAAGAAAATCAGGCGTTTTGAGCTTTATGTTTTCCCTGTGATCGGCAGAAAGCCTATCGCAGAAATCAAGTCACCGGATATACTCAGCATCATCAAGCCACTGATAGACAAAAAGCAGCTGGAGACAGCACACAGAATAAACAGTGAAATCAGCGCACTATATTCCTATGCGATTGTCCACGGCTTAACAGATTATGACCCGGCTCAGCCAGTAGCAAAACAGATACCGGCGCAAAAGGTCAAACACAATGCGGCCATCACCGAACCAAAAGAAGTCGCGCAACTTTTAAGAGGCATTTTGAGCTATCAAGGCACGTTTGTTGTGCAATGTGCGTTAAGGTTATCACCCTACTTATTTCAGCGCCCTGGCGAAATTCGGCAAATGGAATGGAAAGACGTTGATTTAGTTTCTAAAGAGTGGCGGTACTTTGTCACTAAAACCGAAGTTCAGCACATAGTGCCTTTATCGGCTCAGGCTGTCGCGATTTTGGAAGAGATTAAACAGTTAACAGGTACAGGATGTTATGTTTTTCCATCCAGCCGGGGCAATGGTCGGTCAATGTCAGACGGTACTATCAGAACGGCTCTAAAAACGCTTGGTTATGACAAGGAAACGATGTCAGCGCACGGATTTAGAAGCACGGCATCAACACTGTTAAACGAGCAAGGTTGGAGTCCTGACGCGATAGAGCGGCAACTGTGCCACATGCCAAAGGATGAAACCAGAGCAGCCTATAATCGGGCGCAATATCTGGATGAACGGCGGCGAATGATGCAGTCATGGGCGGACTATCTAGACGGGTTGAAAGCCGGGGCGCAAGTGATACCGTTTAGGAAAAACGGCTAGATGGTCTTGACCATCTTTAGCATGGTCGTGTATCTTATTTACATCGGGAAGGGCTTCCCGATCTTAGATTAACCTAAACACGGAAGTGAAATTATGTCAAATACCACGCCAAAAGAGCAATTACTTCGTATTGCTACCGTTCTTGCCGCTACTGGCTTACCACGTTCTAGCCTCTACCTTGCAATCAAAAAAGGTTTTTTCCCTAAACCCGTAAAACTGTCTGAACGTTCGGTTGCTTGGAAACGGTCAGAAGTAGATGCCTGGATTGAATCGCGCCAAGCGGCGTAAGCAAACATGACCAGAAAGAATGTCACCTACAAGGCTGTAGGTGACCGATATAACCCAGGAAAATGGACTTCCCGTGACAATTTTACCAAACAATTCAAAGGCTTTCACGCCTGAAAATATCCCTAATGATTTAGGAGATACACCGTTCTTTAGTGGCTACAGGTTAACATCAAGCCACGGGAACAAAAAGCCATCTAAAATCCCCACCAACCCAGTAACCGGGCAGAATGCCAGGATTAACGACGCCGGAACATTTGTAAACTTTGCTATGGCGATTGCCGGCGTAACGTCCGGTAGGTGCGGTGGTTTAAATTATGCTTTCGGTTATAACGACTTTATCGGAATAGACCTGGATGGCGTGTTTGATCCTGTAACAGGGAAGCATAAAAGCCCAGAGGCGGCAGAAATCGAGAGGCGGTTTTTTGAAGCAGGGGCTTATGTTGAAAGGTCGCCTAGCGGTACAGGTACACGTATTATTTGCCGGGGACGGCTTGAGCGGTTCGGCAAAGGTGTTGGCGAGTTTAAACACTTCGAAGTATACGGAAGTGGGCCGGGTGGCCTTCATTTTCTGAGTATTACAGGTAATGCTGTTCAAACTGTTGAAACCGTTCCGACATGCCAAGGGGCGCTTGATTGGCTTTATGAAAAATATTTCAAGCGGGTTGAAGCTCCACAGGTGGCACCATCGGCGGAATTGGATGATTCGCCAGAGATTACCAATGACGAGGTTTTAGATATGGTAAGGCGTTCAAAGCGTTCTGTTGAGTTTGATCTGCTCTACTTAAACGGCAGCACCGGAGACCACAGCAGCGACGATTTAAGACTGTGTTCGATGCTTGCTTTCTATACCCAAGACCCCGAACAGATTGACGCAATTTTCAGAGAATCGGCACTGTATCGAGATAAGTGGAATCGTGCCGACTATAGATGCGCTACTATTCAGAAAGCTATCGCCGGATTAAAGTCGAAATATCAACCTCGGCAATCTCAACAACAATACGGATTTACTGAACAGGAAGCCGCACAACGATTTCATGACAGTGAGGAAGCCGAAAATTTCCAAGTGTTGAGACAAACCAAGAAGCCTACCGTTTACAGGTATTCAGAAGGAATAAGTGTAATCGACCATCACAGAACTGTTTTAATGCGGTGTGTGGCGGCAGTGTCTAAAACAATATTGGCTGAAATGGTTAATGAGGTAAACGCAGACCGGAGGGATAGGCTTTTTGCTTTGGCTAAAAAACTCGAATCTAGGCACGGCTTAGAAGACATTACAAGTCTGGTAGTTTTGGGTTTGCCGGATTTTATCCCCGACAAGGCCGACTCCCGCGACTATTACCTTTGTCTGAAAAACGGAGTTTTATATTTGTCCCGTAGGACATTGTTACATCACTGTAATTACTATCAGTTTACACGACAAAGCCCGGTTATATTTGACGAAAGCGCAGAATGTCCGACGTTCCTAATTTTTATTGCTGAATTTTGCTGTCAAGATGCGGAGTTAATAAAGTTCCTACAAGTATGGTTCGGGTATTGCCTTTCAGGGTTGACGGTTGAACACAAAGCAGCTGTATTTTGGGGGTATGGCCAAAATGGTAAGTCGGTCTTGCTTGAACTCATAAAGTACATTATGGGTGGTTTTGCCGCAACTACCCCAGCAGATACCCTCTTACAGAGAAAGTCGGAACAAAGTAACGATATTGCTGCCCTTGAAGGCGTTCGATTTGTGGTTGCCTCTGAAACCGATGAGGGGCAGGCGTTAGCGGAGGGTAGACTTAAAAGCATAACTGGTGGCGATGAAATAGTTTGTCGTAAGTTGTTTGAGGAGTTTCGGCCCTACAAGCCTCGGTTTAAGTTGAACTTAGCGACGAATTCCAAACCACGGGTAATAGGTACGGATAATGGTATCTGGCGGCGATTGTTGTTGATTCCTTGCCGAGCTGAAATCCAGAATCCCGATAAGCAACTTTTTGAAAAACTGAAGAGGGAATCGTCTGGAATTTTGAACTGGCTTGTTGAGGGTTTCCATATTTGGCAGGCTGAAGGGTTGGCTATTCCTACCTGTGTTGACCAAGCAACCCGCGAGTATCGCCAGGAGTCTGATATTGTCGGCCGGTTTTTGGAGGATAACCCCATTAGCTATGATCCGGTTAAATCATCTAAGCTTTACAAGCTATACGGTAGTTGGGCAGAGGAACAAGGCCATAAGGCGTACTCACAGGTAAGATTTTCGCAAAAATTACACGAAAAAGGCTTTACGGTGTTGAAGCAACGCGACGGCAACTATCTTAGTAGACCGAAATAAGCTAAAAAGTGGAAGGTGTGGAGGGTGTGGAAGGATCTGTGTTACTGGTTTTAAACAAGGGTTTTTTCTATATGATGAAAGGGAAATTGCCTCCAACCCTCCACACCCTCCACACCCTCCACACCCTCCACAAAAATCAATTATCAACTAACGTATGGAAACGTTTATGTCACAGAAATCATTATAAATCAATGAATTATCGCCGAGACAGCGGCGAGTAATTCAAAAACTTGCCGAGGGCATGGCACCGGCTGAGGTGGCAAAGATTGTAGGTTATAGAGCCGAGACCGTGAGCAGACTAGCAACAAGCCCGGCAGGACGCTTTGAGTTAGAGCGGCTCAGGCAGGAAAGTGAAAAGCTGTTAGCGGAGGCTTTGCCCAGCCTGGTTGAAAAATCGATTGCTGTTCTACAGCAGCGGTTTGATAGCCCTATAGCTGACGTTCGATATGGGGCCGCTTGCTTTACTTTAAGGCATCTGGCAAAGCCGCTTATTGCAAGCCTAGGGGTGAAGGGCAGCGACACAGACAACACGCTTATTACTATTATCGAAATGACAAACCATAGCAAGGACGCTAATTAAGATGAAAAATTTAACAAATGAATCCGCTCGAATCCCTTCAACCATCTGTAACGCGATTATCGACGAAATTTGCGCCGACACCGCTCCTAAAGATGGGTTATTAAAAGTTTACAAGTGTTACTGTGATTACGACTGTGATCATCAGAACAAAGTTATGCTGCCTTATTTGTTTGGGGCGCTGCTCGAAGGATCATACATAGAGGGTTTGCAACCCGAGGGTCAGTACGGCAAAGCTTATTTCAAAGCGTGGGAACAGAGGTTGTGGGGGATTTTATCCCTGTTTAAGGATAGATTTACTGAACATGGGTTGCGCCGATTAATAGGGGGGATCAGTATCTGTAAGGCTAAAACTTAAGATAGTTCGCGATACTGCCGGTCTTAACAGGTAATAAGGGGCGGTAGTGTTTCGGCTCTATCGGTGATAGAAAGCACTTTATTTCAATTTTCGTTTACCTTTTGAATTATTGGCCCACCGGAACACAGTATGAATACTGAGAAACTTAAAACAACTACTTTAGTAATTTCCTTAACTATTAATTTGGCACTAGCGGCATTTTTAATAGCGACATTTTCACCCATTACAAAGTCAATTTCCGAAACTGATACACATACCGAAACTAAACCTGAAGTTAAAAGCCCCTATGACGAATCAGAAGAATTGTCGGGAGCGATCTATGCCATGGTTAAGCTAAATAAGGCATACCTTAATCAAGGCCCTAAGCCAAGTGAATCAGTAATTCAAGTTGCATATGATCTAGAGACTATTATCAACAAAAAAACTTTGGAACTATTGGCTAGCACTAAAAAATTTTTCGGCCAGTGTGGTAATTTCACAGACCATGGTTATTTCGAATTCTACGTTACTGTTGGTGAAGAATACCTGCTCCAAAGAGGTTCTTGGGATTCTGGGCCTAACTCAGTGCTCGAATTTGCTATAAAAACCGGGTTAAAGAAACATTACAGTTGCACCCTTTACAATTAATAGCTGTGTTAAGTTAACCTTTGAATGTCAACATTGCTTGGGTCTGAAATCTCAAAATTTTTCCGGGGGCGACCTGTCTCATCAGCACGAGCCCTCTAATAAATTGCCACGGGTAGGGGGGTAATGCGCTAGAGGGTACGAAATGGGGTTGCTTCGTTAAGATTGTATCGTTAAGCTAAACAACAATATCGCAGACGGTATGCTGACTTGAGCAGTTTACCCGGAGACAGCGCCACGCTTAGGGGGTGATTGCGAAAATGAACTAAGCGTATTTTATTACCAGCTTGGCAGCACACAAGCTGGTAGTTTCTCGGGGAACACATTAACAATTAGTGACTTTTGAGGTTTTATGATTTGTGCTGAATTTTTTGATTTAATCAAACCAACTATAAGTGTTCGAGAAGTTAAGCGCCGCGACTTGTTATCTCTTGATCTGGCAAAAAACCTCTATCTAAGCTATTAAGTAGGCAGCCGGTAGAGGTTAAATGTAGCGTTCTTGAACTGTTCCGACAAAAACAGGGTGAAGAATTTACAAAACTATGTCGCCAGCTCGAAATCGTGGCAGTTTTACAGCCTACCGGGTTGTTGCTGAACACTTTACGCCAACTTAAGCCGATATGTGGTAAGCCTCTGATATCTGCGAACGTTAAAGAGGGTACAGCTGTCGAAGCAAGTGTGCGGGTTTTGGCAAAGCTGACAGGACTATCACAAGAAGCTGTGCGCCGAACCTTAGCAAGGTTGATGGTTGTTGGTGCAATTGCCAAGTTGGGAAGTCGGAAGCTTTTACTATTTGGTGAGTAAGCTTTTTAACAATCTGGAAATGGAATCATATAGCCGGTCGCAGGAAGTGGCCGGTTTTTATAGGCAAAAACCGAAACACAAACAAAATATGCAGTAACTTTTACAGTAACTGTTTATTGAAATTTTATTAAGCCTTAATTTTAGCGGGTTATAGGCTTAATTCGGTACCGACCCTCTACCAAAGAAAAACTTTTTAGTTAAAGAACAAATTAAAACCCGCAAGCCGAAAGGCTTAGCGGTTTTTTTATTGCCTAAAGATAAGCAATAAATTCAGTAATACTAAACAATTGCCGTAAGTTTTTGCCAGAACCTTTAATAAAGATTTTACGAAACCTCAGAAAAACCTTGCCAGCTGGTTTTGATAGATTGAACCAGCCACTCTATAATGAGGCCAAACAAACTAATTATTTGATTAACTGCAAGGGATACCCTGCAAATCTTTCCAAGCTCCTTAAGTTGGGAAGCTGATCAAATCGATCTTGGCATTAATATGCTTCATATTTGTCAGGTATGCCCAGCAATGAGGAACCATGAACTTAGAAAGCAGAATTACTCATAACCCTCTTCAATGCGGCGGTAAACCTTGCGTACGGGGAATGAGAATCCGTGTGAGTGATATCTTACAAATGTTGGGCGAAGGCGTCAGCAGCGAAGAAATTTTGCAGGATTTTCCGGACCTGGAAACGCAAGACATTCAAGCTTGCCTGTTGTACGCCGCCCGCCGCGCGAATCTGGAACGATTGGCAGCATGATTTTTTGGATTGACGCGCAACTGCCGCCTCAACTTGCAAACTGGCTCGCTGAGACATTCAACGTTAAAGCTTATGCTTTGCGTGATTTAAATTTACGCGATGCTGAAGACAAACAGATTTTTCAAGAAGCTCGCCAGCAAGATGTAGTTATTATCAGCAAAGATAGCGATTTCGTTGAAATGGTGTTGCGTTTTGGCAGTCTGCCGCAATTACTTTGGGTTACCTGCGGTAATGTCACAAACCGCCGATTACAAAACCTTTTTCTTCAGGTTTTTCCGCGCGCACAAAAATTGTTGTCTACAGGTGAAGCCATTGTTGAATTGACCGATCTTGAACCGCCTGTCGCCTGATAACTTTTGGATGAACAATAAAAGTGCGCTTTGCTGCCAGTGCAGTTCAACTGGATGAAGCGGAAACCCACACAATTATCGCTCAGCAATTAAGGCAACAATACTACAGCGCCTTTGGTTTCTCCGCGCCGTAACTTGGTGAGCGCCTGATTGGCGGCATGCAGCGGAAAATTTTCTATGGTAGTTTTCACCCCGGCTTGCGGCGCAATCGCCAAAAATTCCAAGCCATCCCGCCTAGTCAAATTCGCAACCGACCGGACAATACGCTCCCCCCATAAAATCGAATACGGAAAGCTTGGGATATCGCTCATATGGATACCTGCGCAAACCACCGTGCCGCCTTTGACGGTATGCTTCAAAGCCTCCGGCAGCAAGGCGCCGACGGGGGCGAACAGAATAGCGGCGTCCATAGCCTGCGGCGGTGCTTGCGTGGAGTCGCTCGCCCAGACTGCACCCAGTTCCAGTGCGAATTGTTGACCTGCGCTATCGCCGGGTTTGGTAAACGCGTAGAGGGTACGGCCTTGCCAGAGCGCCACTTGGGCGATGATATGCGCTGCGGCGCCGAAACCGTAGATTCCGATAACTTTGGCATCGCCGGCGGCAGTGAGCGCCCGGTAACCGATGAGTCCGGCGCAAAGCAGCGGGGCCGCTTCGGCATCCGAATAGTTTTCCGGCAACGGGAAGCAATAGTTACGGTTAGCGACGGTATATTCCGCGTAGCCGCCATCCAGCGTATAACCGGTAAAACCGGCATAATCGCAGAGATTTTCCCGGCCGCTCAGGCAATATCGGCATATACCGCAGGTATAGCCTAGCCAGGGAACGCCCACGCGTTGACCAATATTGAATGCTTCAACGCGTTTGCCTTTGTTAACCACAATCCCAACGATTTCGTGACCGAGTATCAGCGGCAGTTTACCGGCATTGAGTTCCCCATCTAGGATATGCAGATCGGTTCGGCAGACGCCGCAAGCCTTCACTTTCAGTAAAATCTGATCATCCTTGCAGGCCGGTTGCGCCACTTCGGCCAAGCGGAGCGGATGACCGGCTTTGTCCAGCAGCATGGCTTTCATAGATATTTCCTCCGTTAATCGAAGCTGCGGCGGGGAGGGACGCCATCGTCCCCACGCTCCGTCGTGGGGATGCATCCCTGGACGCTCTGAGTCTTCTTGATGAGCAATGGGCTGGCCAGCAATTGCGAGTGATTTTACGCTGAACAATTACGTTATTTTTGACCATCTCCAAATCAGTTATAGAGTCGATGACATTATTCCGTACACGTTCATTAATCGGTTAAAAATCGATCCAGTTTCTGCCAAAACGCTTGCTTGTCGCAATCGTCCTGAAAGTTTTCATTGTTAATGAAAATCAAATGATTGCCAAGCTCATCGCCCTGCAAGGCTTCGGCACTGGCCTCAGCTTGCGCCAACACCGCCAGATCGGCTTCCGATGCGTCCTGACCAAGTTGGCGACGTTGCCGAATGCGTTGCCGCAATAAATCGGCATCGCATTGAATTGAAACGATCACAAAAGGAATTGCCAGTTCCCGGCCCAGTTCTCGAAAAGCTTGGCGTTGCCGGTGTTTTAGAAAAGCCGCGTCGATCACTACTTTGAATCCCTGCATGAGCAGCATCCGGGCCAGCGCCAGTAAATGCCAATAAGTCTGCTCGCTGGCTTGTGGTGCGTAAATGCCGTTGTTTAGCCCGGAGCCGCTGGTTTCCAGAGCGGTAAGTCCGAATAAGCGCTTGCGTTCGATATCCGAACGGATGCGAATAATTTGCCATTTTTCCAATAGCATTTGGCTGAATGTGGTCTTGCCGGAGCCCGGTAGCCCGTGGGTAATGATAAGCACCGGGCAGCGTTTCGCCAAGCAATCGCCAGTCAACGCCAGATAATGGCAACATTCGTTTTTGTCCAGGCTATTTTGCGTCTGAGCAAAACGAATCGCCGCGATTTTGGCGCGTACCATGGCCCGGTAGCCGATATAAAACTGCAATACGCCTAATCCGGCATGATCGCCGGAAATGTCCAGATAAGCGTTGAGAAAGCGGTAAGCAAGATCGGGGCGGCGGTGAAACTGTAAGTCCATCAGCAGAAACGCCACATCGTTCATCACATCTATCCAGCGTAGCTTTGCATCGAACTCAATGCCGTCGAAAGGCGTCGGCGTATCCTGGAGCAGTACAATATTGCCCAGATGCAAATCGCCGTGGCATTCGCGAATAAAACCCGCTTCACGACGCTGATTGAATAACGGTAAACAGTCGCTAAACATCTGTTCGGAGAGGGTCTGTAATTCAGTCAGTTTAAATGCTTCTGCTTCGGCAGGGCTTAGCAGCTTTGCGACTTGCCGGAAATTGTCTCTCATAGGCGCGGCTATCGCCTGCGGGCTGCCATATTCGCCATCGGTGCCGGCATGCGGGAGTTGGGCATGAAAGCCGGACAGGGTTGCCGCCAGTTTGTCGATATGTTGGCAGGAGAGTTGGTTTTTTTCCAGAAGCGTTACCAGCAGTTTGCCAGCCGGGAAGCGCCGCATTCTCACGGCATACTCGAACGCCGGTTCGGCCAAAAAAACCGGTTGTTGCGGACTGCCGCCGATGGATATCACATCCAAATAGATTTGCGGCGCCAAACGGCGGTTAAGACGGATTTCTTCCCGGCAATAAAAATGCCGTTTGCCAAGCTCGGTGAAATCCAGAAAGCCCAGATTCACCGGCTTTTTAATTTTATAAGCATAACGGTCAGCCAGCAAAACCCAGGAAATATGCGTTTCCAGGACATGTACGCTGTGGGCTTTGTGCGGATAGAGAGCAGGATTGCGTAGTGCGTCGATCAGTGTTTGGCTATTCGTTTGGTTTGCCATATTGTCGCACCGAATTCTATGCGCCTATTGGGGTGAGGCGATTGAAAAACGAAATTTGGTTTTTCGGTCAGTATACTCCTTGCGCATCCAATTATGCTGTTCTAACCTAAAGTCAGTATGAATTAGGGGCTACAATTTTGGGCTGCCGAAATTTGGTCTTGAAAACAAAGCAATTCTCATATAATGCTGTTTTGAGAATTTAGTGTCTGGTTACGATCCAAAGCAAACAATCTAACGACAATATGAAATGACCGCAACTTATATGATTGCCGTCATTCAGGGTGTAGATGCGATTAGCTTGCGTAATCGCACATATCGAAGCCAACATTTCTCCGATTACGCTATCGCTAATCGGAGCTACGCGGGCTTTGTTTCAGACATTGGATATTTCGGCTCAAAATGTCTAGTTTTCACAGAGTTATCCTATTTTGATTACGTTATCCTCATAGCCCTCCTTTAATTTCTTTTTAGCCCAAGCATCCATTTTTTTGATAAATGCTGTATCAGATGGAACACAGCAGTAATCATTTTCGACTTCATAATCGTCAAGATTTGTTCTAAGGAATCCATCTTCTACTGGGTCTGTACTATCCTGTTCTCCAGCATAGAATTCAAGCTCATCATCACGTCCCTCTTCATTAAGATTAAAACGCCCAGAATCTACAACATATTCCGCTTTTAATTGAGCTTCTTGCCAACTTTCGGCTTCAACATAAATAAGACGGTGATATGTAACATGTAAGTTAACAGCGACGGTATATTGTCCTTTTGCCATGAGTGACCTCTTAGCATTTAGTTATTAAAAACGATATTGGCTTAATAGGGGTACGACAACGGGCTAAAGTTGCTAATTGGATATATTGTTGGTGGTAAACTGACTAGGCATTTTGCGGACTGTCTAATGTTTATTAGGCTACTTACGAGTTTTACTTTCTATTAGAAAAACCAAATTACCAAGCTCTACAAGTTTTTTATACCAATCAACATTATCTTGAATTTCATCAGTAAAAGAAGCTATATTGTGAAATATTGATGATTTATTATTTTTTAGGTTTTTGAAAAATCCCTTCTGAAGCTTTGCGTTTTGTGAAGCAAGATTATGAACCATTTGATTTCTAACTTTTCTGCATTTTTGCACATCGCTAGCAAGAGATTTGGCTACTTCTGCCAAAGATGAAGCTTCTTGGTTCGGGGTGATTTTTAAGGCATCAGAAAAAAACCGAGAATACTCCTTCTTTTTTTCATCATCTCCGACGTATGTTTTAAAATTATTACCAGTAAGTGCATAAACAAAATAGTCACGGATACGATCAGAAGCGATGTTTAATTGAAAGTAAGCGAGCACCGGCTTCCGCGATATAAAAAATCAGCCATCCATGGCCGATTTTTCCGCTCCACCGGTGCGTGTTTGCCTTCGGCGGCCCAGTTTCGTCCTGCGGCGCTCGTTCAGACCCAACAAGGGGTCTTCACTTTGCGCCACAATGACTCTACGCCGTTTCGCGATGCCTTGCAGTTTTCCTAATCGGAAAACCGCTCGGCGCTACGGCTAACTGGGACTAAAAATTCATCCAGAATTTTCAGCGGATGTTGGTATCGATAAAATCACCGTTCATTCATTTCATCACGCGTGAATTTGCGACCGCCCGTACGCACTTGTCCGCGTAATTCCTCGATTAACGCCATGGCGTTATCGGCTTTTTGTTCCTGTCGAACATAGTCTGCCAGCCAGCGGCGAAATTGTGCATTTAAAGTGGTATGTTCGTTGCGAGCCCGTTCCCGGGCGGCTTCGATCAAGTTATCTTCCGCGCTCAAGGTTATATTTTTCATAAATAAAGCTCATAACGTAATAGTGTACACGGAGTAAGTGTACACTGTTTTAAACAAAAGCACCTGAGAGCACTTGCCTCCGTAATTCCAAGATTAACGCCATGACGACATCGACTTTTGGTTTTTGTAGAACATAATCAGCCAGCTGGCAACGAACTTGTACATTTAAAATGAGCAACAAACAAATTAAGGATCATCTTATAACGTGTTCTAAAAACCGTCGTTCTCAAATTCCGCCGGGATAAGCGAACCTGCCATCCCTGATGAACTTGATTGTTCCACCTTATCTCTTGCTGTTAAAGTTAAAAAATAAAATCAAGCTAAACTTAAGGAACCTAATAACGAATTTAATCGCTGAATCAAGCAAGCTGAGGTCGCCATGACATGTCTGGGAATGCGGGGTAAGGATGTTCAGGTATTTTGTATGATCGCGCAAAAATACAATGTTTATATTTTGGTTAGGCAAACTAACGAAGCGTCATTGAATTACATCGGGAAACCGGGCTATTACCCGAAACCAGCGGCTATCAAGGCAAAAACCGCTGATATGGACCCTCCGCCATTTACTTATTCGCTAGATGGCAAGCCACAGGGAGCAAATCATAATATTGCCGGATTGGTTCCCCATCCCTGGTTTTAACCGCATGTTTTTTCCGAGAAAAAACTATCAAAAGCAAAGGATTATTGGTTGGAAACTTTGGATATAGCACTTTCACCAGGTTGCAACATACCTTTGACGGATTTAAATTCGCCTGACACTTGGCGTTTTTGGGGGAATGACCATCTGAGCGAACGAACAGGCTGGCATTGGAAAATTGATATTAATCCCGCCTCAACCCATTTCGGTTGTCTGCAACTCGCCAGGGATTCGATTCCCTGGAGTTATATTCACGGTGATTACGACCTTAAGGATGTGATTGTCAGAGGCGAGGAAACTTACAACGAACGGATCGAGGGTAAAATTCAGGGCGTTAAAAACTACACGCCTTTGCTGCCGGGCTTGGAATTTGAAACCATACGCAAGGCCTTGAATGACGCCATGGGCGCCGAAATGGTTCAGCATGGTTCGGAAGCTCAATTTGCATGGCATGGCGATGAACCCATCACTGTCATTCTGCCGGATGGGCCGAATCTGCAATATATCATTCTTGGCAATGCCGAAGCTGTGCAAAGCTGGTATATAGAATTGAATCGTAAACTTATCGCAAAAATGGGTAAAGACTATATAGGCGATAAAACTCGCTGGTTCTGGTTTGGCGATCACGGGAACTTGTTTTTGCCAGGAGAAGATCGTTCTTTAAAGTAAATGTTAAAATAGATTAGATTATCTTTTTTTTATTTGAAACACGGACATGAATATGCCGGATATGAACAAGCTTATGCGTCAGGAGCTTTAGGCGCAGTAACGATAGCGTAATGTGCCGAATGACCGGAGGCCATACTGCGGTTTAATACAAACCTTATGGATAACGCCTTATTACCTTGGCTTTCTCTGCCGTAATTTGAAATTCTCCCTGATTTAAACCTGAGGTTTTCCATGTCCAACAAAAGTATCCTGGTTACCGATTTCCTCTACGATTACATGCTTTCGGCCTCCTTGCGAGAACCGGATGTGTTGAAGCAACTCCGCGTAGAAACCTCTCTCCTTCCCAATAGCGGAATGCAGATCGCGCCCGAGCAAGGGCAGTTCATGGCGCTTTTGGTTGAGCTTATCGGGGCCAGGAAAGTACTCGAAGTCGGTGTGTTCACAGGTTACAGTTCCACCTGCTTCGCCTTGGCCCTCCCTCAGGAGGGGCGCATTACGGCTTGTGACATCAGCGAGGAATACACGGCAGTGGCCCGCCGTTACTGGACTCTGGCCGGCGCTGCGGAAAAGATGGACCTGCGGCTTGGCCCTGCACTGGATACTCTGGATAGCCTCATCGCTGATGGCAATTCCGGCAGCTACGACCTAGCCTTCATCGACGCCGACAAAACCAATTACGACGGCTATTACGAGCGGGCGCTGAACCTGTTGCGTATCGGCGGATTGCTGTTGGTGGACAACGTGCTTTGGAATAGCCAAGTCGCAGATTCCGCCTTCGACGATGAAGATACCGTAGCGATTCGCGCCCTCAATGCAAAGATCCATGCCGATCCTCGGGTTACGATCAGCCTGTTGCCGGTAGCCGATGGGCTGACTCTGGCGGTAAAACGATAAGGCGTGTTCCAGCGCTGTTTGGTATTTTCGGTTCTCACCTCTGAAGACCGCCTAAAAAAACCAAGGCGGAAAAGGATGTAAACATCAATTACCATGCCGGTTTATCTAAGAATTGTGCCATATAGCCTAACAATCTTAAATCCGGGCTAAACTTAGATTTGCTCAAAGATAGAATTTTACCTATCGCAGATTGATGCAGAAAAAATACTAAAAATTTGGAGTAACATGAAAAGAGTTCTTGTGACGGGTGGAGCCGGGTTTTTGGGGTCGCATTTGTGTGACCGTCTTATAGCCCGCTGTGAAGATGTCTTGTGTGTAGATAATTTGTTTACCGGTACAAAGCGGAATATTGCTCACTTGCTCGGTCATCCGTATTTCGAATTGCTACGGCATGACGTGACTTTCCCCTTATATGTGGAAGTCGATCAAATCTTCAATCTCGCTTGTCCGGCCAGTCCGGTGCATTACCAGCATGATCCGGTGCAAACCACCAAGACCAGCGTTCACGGCGCCATCAATATGCTGGGTTTGTCCAAACGGGTCGGTGCGCGAATCTTCACAGGCTTCCGAGATTGTACGACACGCTGGCCAGTCCGCGACGGAACCTGACGTTTTCGGGATGATTGCGGATCAGAGCCTGGAAAAGGGTGACCGCTTCTTCGTAGCTCTGCTTTGCATCAGGGACCTGGTCGCTTGCGCGCGAGCACACCGAGACTGGTCAGAACCAGGGCGAGCAACGAGCGATGCTCGTCGGTCGCCCTATGGTCACGCACCAGGGTCCGAAGGCGATTGCGGGCCTGCGTGAAGCTCGCGAGCGCCTCGGGATGTCGCCGATCGTCGCGGAGAAGCTGGCCGCGAACGTTCTCGACTTCCGCCAGGCCGGATTGATACGACTCGTTGGATGGATCGTCCGCGAACAGTTCCTGATACAGTTCGGCGGCTCGCTGCTGGAAAGTCCCTGCTTGATGTTGCTCGAGGCCCTCTGTAACAGCGAGAGGTTCGTACATGCTCGAGCGAGCATCAACCGGCCCCGCGCAGTTCGGGCTGGTCGAAATCGAGCGGGTCGAGCACGCGGATGGCATCCTGATACGCTGCAATCGCGTTGGGTTCGGAACCGATCTGGGCGGTGATCGCGGCGAGACCCAGGATGGCTCGGGCGTACTGAAGGGCCGCTTCCGGTCGAGCGTCGGTATCCCCGGCGAGGTCTCTTTTCAACTCGTCGTAAAACTTCAAGGGCTCTTCCAGCAGGTCGTGGCGCAGAGATTGGAGGTCGGGCCGGTTCTGGACATCGAGGTTCCGGCTCACCGAGCGATGGAGGTGTTCAATCGCCCGGAGAGCGAGCTCGAAATGGCTTTCGGATCGATCGCGAGCGGATTGGGCCTGGCGGTTAGCGAGTTTGAGCTCCGCGTTGGCGTGCTTGAGCTGAGAGTAGGCTTGAGTCTGCAGCGCAGCACGGTGAAGAGACCGATAATACCGCCGGCGATGGCCACTGCCAGGCCGGTTGCTCTCGCTCGATTTCGCCGGGCCCAGTGCTCCGCCCTGCCTGGCAAAGGCTCGTCCCAGGCGGATACAGGTTCATCGGCGAGCCAATGCTCGATGTCCTCGGCCAGGGCGGCGCACAGTATCATAGCGATCCTCGGGGTTGAGTTGCATCGCCTGGCCGCAGATGGCCGACAGAGCCGGTGGTGTGCCGAAGTCGAGCTCGTGCAGCGGCCGATAGTCACCGCGCTTCACCTTCTCGAGCACTTCCTCTTGCTTCCCTTCGAACGGCTCTCGACCGGCCAGCAGGCAGTAGAGGATCGTGCCCAGGCTATAGATGTCGCTTGCGGGCCCGATCGCGTCAAGGTCGCCGCAGGCTTGCTCGGGGCTCATACCGCGAGCGTTCCCAGCACGGTGCCGATGACGGTGCCGTCGGAACCGGGGAGAGACTCAGGCGAGAGTGCGGGATTCACCAGGGCTCTCGCAGTCGTTCCGGCCGATGACCTTCACCAGGCCCCAGTCGAGAACGAGCGTCTCTCCGTAAGGACCCAGCATGATGTTGCTCGGCGTGAGGTCACGGTGCACCAGACCGCGACTGTGCGCATACGAGACGGTGTTGCAAACGTCGAGTATCCGGCGAAGCAGTTTATGCAGTTCCAGCGTTCGTTCACCGGGACTGCGATGGAGTTTCTGGTTTTCTGCGTGGAACCGCGGATTTCATCCCTCAAGCTCGAACCCTGGATCAGTCGCATGGCGTAAAACGGGTTACCGTCCCGATCGTGGCCAAGGCCATAGACAGGGACGATTCCCGGATGCTCGAGGTTTCCCGTGGTCTCCGCTTCCAGGAAGAAACGCCTTCGGCTCTCGGGGTCGCTGCAATTCTTCTTCCTTGATTCGCTTGAGGGCAACGTCGCGGTGCAGCTCCTGGTCGCGGGCCACGCAGATGACACCCAGTCCGCCGCTTTCGTACACTCGCAAAGTCGTGAACCGATCGGTTGGCTCGCCCAGGGGCGGAACGGGGAACGCCCGTCTGAGCCGGGCGGTCAATTCGTCGGAATACGCCGAATACTCCTGGCAAAACGCCTCGACCGTGAGCCGAGCGTCTTTCCGCAGAGCCTCACGCTCGTCGAGGATTCGCTGCCGCTCCCTCTGAAAGTGGACGCGGCGGTGCTGGTATTCGGACTCGATCAGGTCGATGACGGCCGTGCGATCGTCGGCCTGCTCGCGGCACAATCGTCCCAGGTATTCGGCGGCCCTGGCTTTCTGGCCTTGATTCCAGCGCAATTCCAGATCAATCTGCGACAGGTCGACCGCAGCCATCCTGCGTGCGGCCGAGCCATGCGGGAGGTCGGCGAGGTAATGGTCGAGATTGACGCGTCGGTTCCACTCGCGCTGGAACCGCAAGGCAAGCGCCGCGCCGCAACCTCGTCGCGACCTTCTCCTTCTGCAAATGCGTCGTCCCAGGCTTTCATCGGCTGTCTCCACATGATGCCGGTGGATTCATGTCCAGCACGAGTGCATTCTGCGCACCGCTCGTATCGCTCAAACGATCTTGTTATGAAAGCGATCGAAAAATCAATAAGATGCACGAGTGAATAACGATGCGGCCGAACCGTGGCGACGCCAAGGTGCCAATGATGTCGGACAACCCGATTGAAGACGTCAAAAGCGTGATGGGCTGCGGCGACGAAAGAACATTCGAGTTAATCTATGCGGACGTGTTACCAAAGGTGATCCAGGCGGCGCGGCGAAAGTTCGGCGAGCGAATCCGCTGGTACACACCGGAGGATGCGGCATCATCTGCCGTGCGCACAGTCTACCGCAGGCTGAAGGACGCAAGCTTCAGGAACTGCAGTCGTGGAAAGACTTCGAACAACTCCTGGTGACGGTTGCATTCCGCAAGTATGTGGACAAATCCCGCAGGGCTTCGGTTGAGTCACGCTCGCGAACGGATCGCCCAGGATCCATTGGCGCCGGATCGGTCGCAGGCCCAGGCGCAGGACTTGCTAGCCGCGGAAGAGTCGCGGGCCGAGGCGTTCGAGTTCCTGGAGCTGCTCAACGAGGTGCCGAACGACGACGTGGAGTGTCTCGTCTTGTGCGGGAAGCTTGACGGCGACAGCGAGCAGACGATCGCGGATCAACTGGCGAGGAAAACTGGCGAGACCTGGTCGAAGTACATGGTCCGAAGGATATGGGAAAAGATCCGCATGCAGTTCTTGCAGCGGGCCGCGATCCGATTCGGCTGTGTTCAGGACCTTGAGTGAGCCGGCGTTCCGTGTTCGCTCGCTCAGGGAATGACGAGTAATCGGCGCGTGCGAGAAAGCACTCGGCAAGCCGACGGTGGTGGTGCGCCATTGAGCCGCGCTTGCCCCGGTATCGAGGCGTTGGGATCTCGAAGAGCGGATCGGTTCTTTCAACAGGGCAAAGATCGCCATGAGCGCATTAAGATTCCGGGGCCGGCGCCGTACGCCGCAAGGGTTCGAATTGCATTGTCTGTCCGCCCCGGTCTCGAGGAGCTGGAACGTCGGCACGTCTTTTCCGTTTCCTGGACGAATCCCAACGGCGGCGACTGGGACACCGCGAGCAACTGGTCGGGCGACGCGGTGCCGAACTCAACGGATGACGTCACGATCAGCATCGCCGTCAGCGGCCCCATCACGCATGACTCGAGCGCCTCGGATTCTGTTGCCAGCCTGATGAGCTCAGACCCGATCACTCTCGCCGGCGGAATTCTCTCGATCGGCAGCACCGCTGCACTGAGGGCGCGCCACTGACCCTGTCTGGTGGCACGATCTCGGGGGGAACCATCGACCTGACCAATGGGGCGACAGTGGTGGGCACCTCCTCGGGTGGCACCCTCAGCGCCATCACCTTGAACGGCAACCTGGACCTCACCGCCACTTCGAGCGACGTGTCGATCACTAACGGACTCACACTCAACGGCACCGCCACTCTCAGCAACGGCAGCGGAACTTATGCCGCCCTGCTCTTTAGCGGCACACAGACCCTCGGCGGCTCCGGATCCGTCCTCTTTAACAACGGCACCGTCTTGGCCAACGACAACTATCCCTACACCGGAATGTTCCTCACCTCCAGCAACACCTCCCTGACCATCGGGCCCAACATCACGGTCCACGGTGGCGAGGCCGAGATTGGACGGAGCGACAGTACTGCCTGGACCTCCGCTACCAACGTCAGCCTCGTGCTCCAAGGAACCATCGACGCCGACAGCGCCGGCGAAACGATTTACGTCGACGGAACCAACTGGACCAACAGCGGAACTCTGCAAACTGACGGCGGTAGCCTGGTGCTCGAGGGTTCCTGGACGTCGACCACCGCGGCCGCCTTGACCGTCAACGCCGGCACACTGGAGCTGGGCGGAACCTGGAGCACCACCAGCACCGTGACCGTTAACGGCGGCACCCTCTCTGTCGCCGGGGCTGGAACTTGGGGAACCTTGGCTCCCGTCGTGGCCGCCAGCGGGGCCACCATGAGCTTCGACGGCGGATCTCTGGCGCTATCGAGTCCGATTACTCTCTCCGGTGCCGGCCTGTTCCGCCTCAATGGCGCGAGCCTGACAGGCGGCACCATCAACTTGACGAATGGCGCCACCCTGGTCGGCACCACCAGCGGTGGCACCCTCAGCGCCATCACCTTGAACGGCAACCTGGACCTCACCGCCACTTCGAGCGACGTGTCGATCACTAACGGACTCACACTCAACGGCACCGCCACTCTCAGCAACGGCAGCGGAACTTATGCCGCCCTGCTCTTTAGCGGCACACAGACCCTCGGCGGCTCCGGATCCGTCCTCTTTAACAACGGCACCGTCTTGGCCAACGACAACTATCCCTACACCGGAATGTTCCTCACCTCCAGCAACACCTCCCTGACCATCGGGCCCAACATCACGGTCCACGGTGGCGAGGCCGAGATTGGACGGAGCGACAGTACTGCCTGGACCTCCGCTACCAACGTCAGCCTCGTGCTCCAAGGAACCATCGACGCCGACAGCGCCGGCGAAACGATTTACGTCGACGGAACCAACTGGACCAACAGCGGAACTCTGCAAACTGACGGCGGTAGCCTGGTGCTCGAGGGTTCCTGGACGTCGACCACCGCGGCCGCCTTGACCGTCAACGCCGGCACACTGGAGCTGGGCGGAACCTGGAGCACCACCAGCACCGTGACCGTTAACGGCGGCACCCTCTCTGTCGCCGGGGCTGGAACTTGGGGAACCTTGGCTCCCGTCGTGGCCGCCAGCGGGGCCACCATGAGCTTCGACGGCGGATCTCGGCGCTATCGAGTCCGATTACTCTCTCCGGTGCCGGCCTGTTCCGCCTCAATGGCGCGAGCCTGACAGGCGGCACCATCAACTTGACGAATGGCGCCACCCTGGTCGGCACCACCAGCGGTGGCACCCTCAGCGCCATCACCTTGAACGGCAACCTGGACCTCACCGCCACTTCGAGCGACGTGTCGATCACTAACGGACTCACACTCAACGGCACCGCCACTCTCAGCAACGGCAGCGGAACTTATGCCGCCCTGCTCTTTAGCGGCACACAGACCCTCGGCGGCTCCGGATCCGTCCTCTTTAACAACGGCACCGTCTTGGCCAACGACAACTATCCCTACACCGGAATGTTCCTCACCTCCAGCAACACCTCCCTGACCATCGGGCCCAACATCACGGTCCACGGTGGCGAGGCCGAGATTGGACGGAGCGACAGTACTGCCTGGACCTCCGCTACCAACGTCAGCCTCGTGCTCCAAGGAACCATCGACGCCGACAGCGCCGGCGAAACGATTTACGTCGACGGAACCAACTGGACCAACAGCGGAACTCTGCAAACTGACGGCGGTAGCCTGGTGCTCGAGGGTTCCTGGACGTCGACCACCGCGGCCGCCTTGACCGTCAACGCCGGCACACTGGAGTGGGCGGAACCTGGAGCACCACCAGCACCGTGACCGTTAACGGCGGCACCCTCTCTGTCGCCGGGGCTGGAACTTGGGGAACCTTGGCTCCCGTCGTGGCCGCCAGCGGGGCCACCATGAGCTTCGACGGCGGACTCGGGCTATTGAGTCCGATTACTCTCTCCGGTGCCGGCCTGTTCCGCCTCAATGGCGGAGCCTGACAGGCGGCACCATCAACTCGACGAATGGCGACACCCTGGTCGGCACCACCAGCGGTGGCACCCTCAGCGCCATCACCTTGAACGGCAACCTGGACCTCACCGCCACTTCGAGCGACGTGTCGATCACTAACGGACTGACACTCAACGGCACCGCCACTCTCAGCAACGGCAGCGGAACTTATGCCGCCCTGCTCTTTAGCGGCACACAGACCCTCGGCGGCTCCGGATCCTGTCCTCTTTAACAACGGCACCGTCTTGGCCAACGACAACTATCCCTACACCGGAATGTTCCTCACCTCCAGCAACACCTCCCTGACCATCGGGCCCAACATCACGGTCCACGGTGGCGAGGCCGAGATTGGACGGAGCGACAGTACTGCCTGGACCTCCGCTACCAACGTCAGCCTCGTGCTCCAAAGGAACCATCGACGCCGAACACCGCTGGCGAAACGATTTACGTCGACGGAACCAAC